>JBBAAR010000029.1:0-2901 GCA_041658185.1 Elusimicrobiota bacterium | reverse complement strand
GGTAAAAAAACTCGCGGAAATAAAAAATGTGTCACTCGAAATTATGCGCGAGCAGATTCTGGAAAACACCAAAAATGCTTTTGGGATAAATTTCCAATAAACATTATCGACGTTCGACGTCGATAATGTTTAATTTTTAAATTCAAGTTTTTTTGACGTAAAAAACCCTCGAAATAGATGAGGGTTTTTATATAACCGTGGCGGGGCCGTTACATCGGTTTTACCTTACGGGGAAGGTATGTTTTGTATATTAGCGAGCCGCCAAAAAATATGTTAATAAAAGTCTTCTGCTTTTATTATACACTATTCCGGTGAGATTTGGCGAATTCATTGAGATAATATATCTTTTGAATTAAGATAAAGCAATATGAAGAAGTACGATCCTGGGAAAATAGAGAGAAAATGGACAGAAATATGGCGCAGAGAGGGTGTATATGAACCCGATTTTGAAAATCCTAGAGGAAAAAAATTCTATAACCTTATGATGTTTCCCTATCCTTCCGCGGAAGGACTTCATATTGGAAATATGTATGCGTTTACGGGGAGCGATATCTATGGACGATTTAAGCGCATGCAGGGGTATGATGTATTTGAACCAATTGGCCTCGATGGATTTGGTATCCACTCTGAAAACTATGCGCTGAAGATAGGAACCCATCCAACAAAGCAGGCGGAAATTTCGGAAAAAAGATTTTATAAACAACTTGAAATTATAGGAAATGGATTTGCATGGAATGAACGACTCGAAACATACAAACCCGAATATTATAAATGGACGC
Source organism: Elusimicrobiota bacterium (assembly GCA_041658185.1). Lineage (GTDB taxonomy): Bacteria > Elusimicrobiota > UBA8919 > UBA8919 > UBA8919 > UBA8919. Next base: position 2,122 of record JBBAAR010000029.1, on the reverse strand, counting down.
AATGGATATTCACAGAAATGTGGCGACAGGGGCTTGTATATCGCAAGAAACAGGCGGTAAATTGGTGTCCATCATGTAAAACAGTGCTCTCAGATGAACAGGCTGAAAAGGGAAAATGCGAACGGTGTGAGAATATCGTCGAAAAGAAAGATCTCGAACAGTGGTTTTTTCGTATCACAAAATATGCGGATAAACTTCTTCAAAATATCGAAACAATCGACTGGTCGGAAAATGTGAAAATTGCGCAACGGAACTGGATCGGAAAATCGGAAGGAGCGCTTATAAAATTCCAAATTACAAATGACAAATATCAAACAAATTCGAAATTCACAAATCAAACCTCAGAATTATTTGTTGAGGTGTTTACGACGAGACCCGATACGTTATTTGGTGCAACATATATGGTGGTGGCGCCGGAACATGAGATTATCTTAAAATTAAAATCTCAAATCTCAAATCTGAAGGAAGTTGAGGAATATATAATTACCACAAAAAATAAATCAGAAGAAGAGAGAATTGAAAATAAAGAAAAAACTGGGGTAGAACTTAAGGGGATAAAAGCAATAAACCCGGTAAATAATGAGGAAGTTCCTATATTCGTTGCCGATTATATTTTGTCAGGATATGGCACGGGGGCAATTATGGCGGTGCCGGCACATGACGAACGTGATTTTGAATTTGCAAAGAAATTCAGTTTGCCCATCAAGTGTGTTATAAAACCCTACATATATTCTGTTGAATTTTCTCAATCTGGTAATAAATCTTGGAAAGAAAAAAGTCCAGAACTTGATTTGATTTTATCTGGTGAGAAAATTTATGAAGGCGAGGGAGAATTAATAAATTCGAAAGACTTCTCTGGTAAGAATTCTGAAAAAGCGAAGTGGGAGATTACAGAATTTGCCAAAGGAAAAAAACAAGTTCAGTATCGTCTTCGTGATTGGCTTATCTCGCGCCAACGATATTGGGGTCCGCCGATTCCAATGATTTATTGCGATGCGTGCACGAAACAAGGGAAAGGGGAACAGAATGATATGCCTGGGTGGTATGCGGTGCCCGAAAAAGATCTTCCTGTACTTCTCCCTATAGTGAAAGATTTTCGTCCTGAGGGAACTGGGCAATCGCCGCTTGCGGGCGTAGAAAAATTTTACAAAACGAAATGCCCCTCATGCGGTGGAGATGCGCGCCGCGAGACCGATGTGTCGGATACATTTCTTGATTCGGCATGGTATTACATCGGGTATCTCACGCTCAAAAACCAAATATCGAATCTTAAAAATCAGGAGTTTATCCCCGATAAAAAACTAATCGAAAAATGGTTACCGGTTGATATGTATATCGGCGGTGCGGAACATTCGGTACTCCACCTTTTGTACGTTCGTTTTGTCGCCATGGCGCTTCACGACGCGGGGTATCTTAATTTTGAAGAACCATTTTCGAAATTCAGGGCACATGGACTTCTCATAAAGGATGGCGCGAAAATGTCGAAATCAAAGGGGAATGTTATCAATCCCGACGATTATGTAAAAAATTTCGGGGCGGATGCGTTTCGAATGTATCTTATGTTTCTTGCCCCGTTCGAATATGGCGGTGACTTCCGTGATCAGGGAATGCTCGGTATTACGCGCTTTCTCGATCGAGTATGGAAAATGGGAATGCAATCGAAATTTATCGATAAAAGAGAGGAAGCGGATAATTCGGAAATAGCGGTTCATGAGGCGATAAAGAAAGTGACGGAAGACGTCGAATCACTCCAGTATAACACCGCGATTAGTGCAATGATGATACTTTTGAATGAGTTCGAAAAACAGGAAGTGGTACAACAAAATCATTTTAAAATATTTCTTCTTTTACTTGCGCCGTTCGCACCGTTTCTCACTGAAGAACTTTGGCAAGAACTTTTTGCAGGTGAGGACGGGAATTTTCATTCAATTCACCACGTGTCATGGCCGATATATGATCCGAAGAAGCTCGAAAAGGATTTGTTTGTTATTGCGATACAGGTGAATGGAAAGGTGCGTGGACAAATTGAGGTATCAAAAAACATCACAAAAGAAGAGGCGGAACATCTTGCACTTAATAATGAAAAGGTAAAAGTATATACAGAAGGGAAAACTATAAAAAA
>JBBAAR010000028.1:0-2953 GCA_041658185.1 Elusimicrobiota bacterium | reverse complement strand
TGCGCTTTAACTCAACTCCAAGTGGCCCGTAATCCCATGTTCCCGCAAGTCCTCCATATATCTCGGACCCCGGATATATAAATCCTCTTCGCTTCGCAAGTGCGGTTATTTTTTCAAATATGCCCATGGAAATAGAATATCATAGGGCCTCGTGGATAGGAAATAACAAGAATAAATAAAAAAGACCCGTGAGGAAATCATTTTTTATTCCTATATCCTAAACCCTTCCTCCGAAGGAGGATCCCTGCCCGTCCGGCAGGCGGGCGCCTTCGGCGGAAACCACTAGCCCATATTTATTATTGCACCACTCTTCCATTTTCCGACTGAACTGTTTTGTCATCGGTAAGATTGGTCGTGAGAGGATTATCATAACTTACCGTATCCACTCCCGTAAAATCATCGGTCGCAGTAAATGTCGTCTTCCCTAAAATATCCACATATTGGCCAACCTCAGTAATATTTGGAGTAACTTCAACTTTAAATATTGCTTCAATCGGATCGCTTAAAATTCCCCGCGATGCAGAAATTTTATCAATGTTCCATATAACCTCCTGTGTTCGTTCGTTATATGTCGGACTTGATTCAATATTACTCCTTACAGAACTCACCCATTTTACCTCGCGGCCAAGTGAAGCTTTCACTTCAACATTCTTCACGTCGGTTAAATAATTTTTAAGTATCCAATGAATTGAAAATTGAGTTGGACGATTTACCTTTGGAGGAAATGTCCCCGCATTCACAATTCCTGCGCCAGGATCACGATATAATGCTTGTGCATCTACTGAAGTTACTCCCATTACTTTTGTTTCTTTCGCTACCACCGTCGATGTTTTTTCTGCGGAAATATAATATGGGACCGATGGTGAATTAATTTCTGTGTTCACACGAAGCACAAAATTCTTATCACTTGGGCGCTTAATCTGATAGTACGGATTTAATTTTATACGAGTCTCAACTTGCCCCAAGGCGCCCGGCTCTAAAAGACGCAACGCAGGAACATTTGATGCGGTCCACGTTACTGTTCCAGTGAGAGAGTTAAAGCCTCCGTTGGTACGAAGTGTAGTAAAATCAAATAAATCCCCAACAAATTGTGTTTTCAACACCACATCAGCAAGTGCAATTCCACTATCGTTTCTATAATTCACCACATAGGTTATCTCATCGCCTATTTTCGCGATATAATCATCGTTTCCGTTTGGAGTTATCTGTATAAAAATCGGCGCCGGGGAAATAGAAAGTGATGCGAGTTGTTCATCAATTGAATAATTTTTTTCTCCAAAATTTGCCGATAGAGAAAACGGAATATTCGAAACTTCTTTATTTAAACTATTCAGTGCTCCTTTTATTTGAATACTTCCCTTCGATCCAGATTTTAACTCTCCAAGCCACCAATAATTATTCAGTGAGGTCGGGGGAATACTCGCTGAATCAAATATAAACGATGCGGGGTATGTTGCTTCAAGTATAATATTAGAAAAATCAAAACTTGATGTGTTTTCGTAATTTACCTCAAGATCAAATTTTGAACCCGCAACTATTTGTTCAGGTTTTTTAATTGAAAGTGCGATTGCGGGAGAAGTAATAGAAATATCTTTCGACGTCTTCACGCTGAATAATGCCTTGCCACCAGTGCGATATGAAAGTTCTGCAGTAATTTTCTGAACCGAATTTATGTCTCCAACAGAAAGAAGTTTAAATGTTCTTTTTGTAAGACTCCCGCCCCCGATATTTCCAACTGTGTCGACGAGCATGTTTCGATTTGTCCCATTTCCTTCCTCGAGACTTATAATTCCTGGGGTAAGTATGAGTATGACTTTCGCATCTTCAAGAAAATTATTTATTTCATTGGTAAGTTGTACGGTCACTTCAAACGGAACTCCGCGAGAAATATTGTTTTGACTATAAATTTCAATACTTACGTCTTTTGGTGTAGAAAAATATTTCATAAAGAAAAATATTCCGCCAACAAAAATGCTAAGTAAAATAATAATAGTGCCCACAAGAAAGAAAAATTTCTTGAATTTATTTTTTTTCTGCCCCTCGATTCCAAATTCCTTCACATCTTCTTCGCGCCACGACGGAGACGTTTGTGCTGTCTGTGTTTTTTCCTCTGTTTTTGGTATTTGTTCTTTTTTCTCTTCTATAACCCCTCCTTCTTGTTTTCTTCGAGCACTATATAATTGTTTTTCTAATTCCTCTAAAGACATGTAAATATTTACACTATTAATACTACCTTATCGCGAGCCTGTTTTGAACCACATATTTCACAAAGAAATACGCCATCTTCATATTCAAAATAGTGTAAAGAGGTTTTTTTACAGTAGGTGCATATAGCAGAAGAAAAATCGTGCCCTAAAATTCTTAAAATTTCCCTCATTTCAATAGCGTGCGTCGTCATTGATTCGATAAGATATTTCCACAATATTTGGTCTGGAACATGCTGAGGAGTTGAAATACGGAGGAGAAAAAATATGTGTAATACCCGCTCAAATACAGACATATCGTTTTTGACCCACGGAAACTCAGAAACAGTAAGTGCGTCAGTAACCGTAAGTGTATTTTTTTCTACCATACGCACCGTAACCAGATTGAGTACATTGAGATGTTGGGAAAATCTTGAACTAATTTTTTGCCCACTAATTACACGCCCCTCAATTCTCCCCATATGTTCTGTATATAAATCTACTGTAAGATCCAACTCTCCACGTACACGCCTCCCTAATACAAATGCGTCGGTAACAAACTCTTGCATATCACTTATTATATATGAATAAAACCAGGTAGTAGTCCGCCTCGGGCGGATCACTACCCGGAAAAACATTGGAAAAGGAATTTAATAACGTTGTATAATAGCTTATTTTTTTATAAAAACTATTCAAGTAAACCCTGTTAGAAGCTCACACGGGGCATTAAACCCCGTGTTCGCCAAAACTAATCGGCATTCATCCCGTTA
>JBBAAR010000027.1:0-3188 GCA_041658185.1 Elusimicrobiota bacterium | reverse complement strand
TGGCATTAAGTGAACCGACTGAAATAATTTCACGTTTGATTTCCTGATTTCTGGAATCCAAAAAGAAAATTACGAAATGTTCTTTTTTATGATCACGGATATCTTTGAGCTCATCCCAAACATCTTTGGGTGATAAAAGCAGAACCGATTGCTTGTTTTGCAGATGCCGGCGACCAAGTTCGTAGCAAGCAATGATTTCACACGCCTTAGCGCTTCCAAGACCGAAAGTGTTTTTTAATTCTTTAGCCGAAGCCTTGGCCAGACCAGCACCGCTAAATTTCCTTAAAATCTTGCCGGATAGCTCTACGACATTGATGCCTTCGCTACCGGTTCGTAAAAGAATGGCCAAAAGTTCCGAATCCGAAAGCCGCTCGGGTCCGTATTTTTCGAGCTTTTCTCGCGGTCGTTCGATTTTTGGCAGATCTTTTATTTTCATAAATTATTTTCAAGCAACCATTCCCAGAGCGGTCTAAACTGTATGGTTATGTTATCTTTTTCCACCGTGCGTTTTTCGTCCCATGTGAGTACTGTTAATTTTGGACATTTTCCGCCCGAGGCGGATCCGCCTCCGGCGGATAACTCACCGCTTGCCTCAGATAGAGCTTTAGTTTCTCTTTGCTCGACATCCGGATTTACGGACTCGTAGCATACTTGTACAAGCTCGGATATTTCCGTTCCTTTTTTCACGACAAAGTCTACTTCGCGATCATTTCGGGTTTTATAATAGAACAGATCTCTATTCGGCTTGGCTCCGCGCTTAACGAGTTCAATAAAGACAAGATTTTCCATTAACTTGCCTTTGTCGGGAGAATGCTGAATGGCCTTCGCGGTTATAAAGCCATTGTCTACAACATATACTTTTTTCGGCGAATTTATCCGTTGCCTTGATTTTGGAGAATATCGCGAGAGTGAAAATATCAAATATGCCTCCTCCAAATAGGATGTGTATTTAGCTACCGTGTGCACGCTTTTTAGATTAAGTGTCTTCATCAGCTTGTTGAGCGTGTAGAGCGAGGCAAAATTATTAACTAAGTGTGACCCGAGCGTGCTTATCTGCGTTGAAAATTTAACACGGTGCCTTTTTACAACATCTTTAAAGAGCAAAGAATCAAAAAGAACTTCCAGGTAATCTGCCGAATCAAGATTACTCACCACAACTTCCGGAAAACCGCCCTTTAATAAATACTGATCGAGCAAATTCAAAAGCTGGCCATGTTTTTCAGGCAAGGATTTGTACTCCGGGTCTATTTCGAACTTTTTACCTTTCAAAAATTCCTTAAAATCGAACGGGAGTAACTCTATCGGCATATGCCGGCCGGTAAGGTGGGTTGCCAACTCCATTGAAAGCAACCTGGCATTTGAGCCGGTGAGTACAAGATTATATCCTTCGCGATGCAAACGGTTTACAAACAGTTCCCAAGCGGATAAATTTTGAATTTCATCAAAAAGAATTGTTTTAATATTGCCATAAGCGCTATGTAATTCTTTCATTAATTCGGCTGTTCCAATACTACCTTCCGCGGCCAACACCTCGTCATCAAAATCAAAGTACATAAAATCACGATCTCTTAAAAGCAGGAGAGAAAACACCGATTTTCCTGCACGTCGGGGCCCAAGAACGACTTTTATCAAATTCGAATCTAGCCATTTTTTGGCAAATGGTTCTTTGGTTCTATCCACATACTGGGATTTCAAAAGCTCCTCTTTTTTTAGTTTTTGCTTCAAAACTATATCTTTTAGCATGTTTTTAGGCTATTATTTTATATCTAATGCACAAAAGTAGCTAAGCTTGTGCATTACACCTAGTATAGTGCACAAAACAAGAAAATGCAAGAATTATAGGGGTAAGGCAAGAATTGGTGAATAGAGGGAAGAAAATTGGTCATATTCACCCCGTTAGATAGTCAATTATCTAACGGGGTGAACTAATTTCAGCTTTTTGCGAATAGTACAAAAGCGTACCGTTCGCGGAATACCAGTTAATTTGCTTAATTTCCGGAAAGTTAAGCAAATCGTCCCCCGCCTTCGCTAAAGCTTCGGAACGGGCAGGCAAGCTCTCAAATTTGGTTTTACGGCTCGTCAGTCTCGCAACAGGTGGCGGATTCGGACGGACGAGCTCGCTTTTTTGGGACACTTGACATCTATATATCAATATGCTACAATTATAGCAGTAACTAAATAATTATCAACAATTGGGAGAAAATAAAATGAACTTACCGAAATGGTTAAAAGTAACATTTTTTGTTGTTTTGGCCGTAGTTTATCTGAATATTGGATATGAATATTCAGAAAGAGCAAGAGGAATTGTTCAAAAACATTCCGCTGATACGTTTATTGAAAACGTAATAAGTGGCGGATGGAACGTTTTTTTTGCTACAAGAAAGGGTGAATATGGAATCGATGACCATATTTTATCACTTATATTTTGGCCAATACTTTTGTGTATAAGTTTGTTCGTTTGGATTATATTTGCTTGCTGTCAATTTCTTATTTTCTTTTGGGAAGGAATTCAATTCCTTTGGTGGTTTATATTCTGTGGAGGCCTCTATAAAATGATTGGTATGAGTGGGATCATGGGAATTGTTCTAATCCTTGCAGGATTTTTTTCATACCTTAATATAGTAAAATCTTGGAAGAAAATCCTTAAATAATAAAAATTGCGCGCCGATTAAATCGGCGCCTTTTCTTTTTTCTTGCCTTTTTAAAAAAAATCAAATAAAATACAACAGTAAAAATTGATTACTGGTTACTTATTATGTCCCTTCTGGACATCTCCCACAGGGAGACAAGTTACTAGTTACATGTTATTTTCATGTCCAAACTTGAATATATTGAACTCAGAGTCGGTGTGGTATTTACCAAAAACGACGATCCAAGCCCGTATAAAGTAATGGAATATGCGTTTATCCGCATGCAACAGAGAAAGCCAGTGGTGCAATTAAAGATAAAAAACCTGATTACAGGAAAAAGTCAGGATTATACCGCTCATCAAAACGAAGATTTTTACGAAATTGAAATTGAAACACTTTTAGCAAATTTTATTTATCACAACAAAGATGGATATTGGTTTCATGAAGTTGGTAATCCAAAAAATCGTTTCACACTCCCCGATGATGTGTTGGGAAACGGCGGACAGTATCTAAAACAAAATACGGAAATTAAAGCATTTAAATTTGGAGAAAAAGTAA
>JBBAAR010000026.1:0-3304 GCA_041658185.1 Elusimicrobiota bacterium | reverse complement strand
ATAACTATTGCAAGTTCAAATAACCCCCCTGTCATATTCTTAATTGTACCATATACTTTTTAAGTTAACTGAGAGTGGAAATGCGTTATAATAGAAACATGAGAAAAAAAATAACGATTGTCGCGGTGATACTTCTTGCGCTTGTTGCGGTTTTTGCGATATGGGCATATATAACAACAAATAAAAAATCCCAGTTATTATCCGGGGATGAGTGTGCTCAAAAAGGAGGGGAAGTGGTAAACACGCTCGCGCAAAAAACATGGAACGACAAGGATATAATTGGAGAGGTTGATGGAATGAGATGCCCGTGTCTATGTGTAAAAAAGATAAATAGGTCGGGAATGTTTTTGTTAGAATAAAAAAACCGGCATTATGTCGGTTTTTCATTTTTCAAAATAAGATTACACGCTTCTCCTTGGGAGATAATTTTTGTCTGAATCCCTTTCCGCATTCCCATTCCCCCTGGAAACACTGCAGATGATTTTACTTCATATATCACTTTCGGTGCAATGATAATCCATGCGCGTGACGCAACATAAAGCGGCCCCGGAGTTTTTCCTTTTCCAACTTTTTTCGGATACTTTTTATGTGCTTCATTAATAGTCTGCTCCCAAGAATCTTCTTGGCCAAGCACAATAAAGAGTTCTTCTTCAAAAAGTTCATTTTTCAACTTCTCTATATTAAAGAGAGCAAGATCGCCGAACCCAAGTTCTTCACCTTTTTTGTTATACCATCCTGCGTTTTTCACAAACACATAACCCTCCGGAACTACCATACCATATGTAATATCAAATAATTTACTCGGTTTCTTCCTCTTTCCCCACAAATACATCCCCTTTTTAAGACGATTTTCCATTTCGTCCTCCGTTTTTTAGTTTCTATATAAAGGATAGAGAAATCATGTGACGCCTGCAAGTAAACCCCGTTAGAAGCTCACACGGGGCATTAAACCCCGTGTTCGCCAAAACTCGCGGCAAGCCGCGGGGCGTTCTGCTTCTAACGGGGTAAAAAAAAATCGCACATTGGTGCGATTTTTATATAATCTAAATTTTTAGGAAAATTCGAGAAGCGCTTCTTCGACGGTACCTGAAAGAAACTCAATAATATCGGGCTTCCATGTTATCGTCTGAGCGACTCTGCGTTTGCCTATGTTTATATCAACCAGGTTCCCGTCATACTTAAATTCCTGCACAACAAAACGTCTCAGCTGCCCCTTAATTTTTTCGAGAAATATTTTCCGAAACGGATCGTCACTTCGTGGAGATAAATGAATATTTCCCGTGTACTCCCCGTGAAGAAGTGAAAGTCCAAAATAATCTCCGCTCTGTTTCATAAGAAGAGAAATTTTTTGGCACACTGTTTCATGGTCATATTCAGCATCATCAGCCGTAACCGAAACTAGAGAAATATCATTTACCACAAAATTCCCGGGATAATTTCCACCTTCCACACCATAAAGTAACGCCCAAAAAGAATTCTTTAGCCGGAGGATACTTCCCTCTTCATATTCAAGTGTTCCAACGACTCCCGGATTTTTTGTGGAGACGAGTATGTCCGAGATTATTCGAGGAATAAATAGAAGTCCATGCAATTCGTGCAAACCTACCAGATTTTCGTAGACACCACGAATCACTTGAAGGATATCAATTCCTTCTGGAGGCTTGTCTTTATTTTCGGTCATAACACACCTATGTTTATTTGTTAATTACTGACTTTGTTATATAACAATTTTTTGCCTTTCCTAAATGCACGTACATAAACCTGTTCTGGTTTTGTAATTTGAGATGCGGAAAGCGATTTTCTTAAAATATTCGATCACCCCCTCTTCTGTGATTGGCTTCAACTCTACCTCTTTTGAAGCCGGATTTAAATAAGGTTTAGTGTGAAATCCACTATGATACATCCGATTTCCGGCGGGTGAATATAATGCTCCGCACGTATCACATGGGAAACAAGATATTTTTACCGAACACTTAACCGAACATCCTATTTGAAGTGGAATATTTTCCGTAATATCAACTATTCCGGTACATCCTTTTTCAATACACTTCATTTTTTTCCTCTCTTTAATAGAAAAATTAATAAAATACTAAAAATAGAATACCATCAATTAGTGGCGTATGTCAATCGCATTTTTATTTTTATGCCAAAAGCCCAATCACCACTCCAACCGCGAAAAGAATGAGCCAAGAAATTGTGGAAAAGAGAAATGTAAATGCTTCTTTTTTATGACCCCCTAAATAGAGCTGAACCGGATTCCCAAAAACCAAAAATCCTGTGATTGATGCCGATATCACGAGCAAGAGCAATATAAATAGCGAGAGAATGAAACCCGAAACTTTCCCGAAAATATTTTGCCCGTTAAATAATAACTACACCTTGGTGGACCTGGGGAGAACCCTCCTTCATCAAGATTTCGGACGGGCAAGTCGAACTTCCTCCGCCAGTTGGCGGATCGGCAACCCCGCACATAAATTTGTGGACCCAGCGAGAATCGAACTCGCGCCTTGGCAATGCGAATGCCACGTAATACCACTTTACTATGGGCCCATCGTAGATCCACAAATTTATAAACGGGGCACGGTGCGAATGTTCCCGATGTATATAAAAATCTTATGATTTTTATTTACAAATCGCAATCCCGCGATATGAAGTATGGGCGGGACCGCATAATATCAAGCCGACGCTTTCGGTCGGCTCCCCGTGCCCTCAATTGTAAAATTGAGGCGTCGGGGCTTTACTACAGGCCCAAACTACATTTTATATTAAATAACTCTTATTATTTTTGCCACCTGATCCGATTTTTTTATCTCCGCAAAATCACCATCGCCTAACTCAATACTTTCTTTTCGATTATCAACATACACAATCGCGGGACCACGTGCAATTGTGATTCGTATTGTTGAATTTTCTTTCAGCACAATGTGATCCGATTGCTCGGTACTGTTATTAAATGCAAGTCCCATCCCCACCTCAAAATAGCTGTCGGTGATAGACCTATAATATCCCGTCGAACCAAACGGCGTAGCTACTACTACCCCATCACCAATCACTCCTTCTAATATTTTTTTATTATTTACTGATACGTCATATCGAATTGCATGGCGGGGATCTTTGTTGTGTACAATCACGTCATTCACCCCCACATACGTTTCCCCATGTGCGATAACATTCAATTTCCAAAATTCTTCAATCGAATACTTTTTTTGACTTACTTTTTCCAATACTTCGTCGTTTGAAATGGACGAACATAATTTACACACCGCACTCGCCCGAAGCGGGAGTTTCGGAATTCCCGGATACA
>JBBAAR010000025.1:0-3808 GCA_041658185.1 Elusimicrobiota bacterium | reverse complement strand
TCGTGAATTTCAGTTCATATTTAATGGAAAAAAATGCGTGGTCATACACGGCCATCAATACGACAGATTTCTTATAAAAAACAAAGTGATAAGCAAAACCATGAACGCATCATATCGCGCGTTACAAAAAATTGACGGAGGAAAACGACGCGCAAGTCGATTTGTAAAAAAACAGTATAAATTTTGGTTACGCCTCTCCCCCCGTGTCATAAAAGGCGCAGTAAAACACGCGATTGATCGAAAAGCACAAGTTATTATCTGTGGCCACACACATCAACATATGGATAAAACAGTAAAAGGTATTCGATACATAAACATTGGATCATGGACCGACTCCCCCTCCTCATTTGTAGTCTTCGGAAAAGATGGAATAAAAATCGAACTATTCAGTTAGTTTTTTCGCCCGGTTTTATTTGACATGTGCCACTATTCAGTGGTATGTTGTTTTTAGTATCTAAACAACATTTCATTTATTAAAGGAGATAGTAAGATGAAAAAATATTTCTATTATGATTGTAATGGAAACAAAGAAAGAGGATTTTCTCTTAGTACTGTTCTTATCTCAGAAGGACTTCTTCCAGATTTTTCTGAAAAACATAAAGGGAAGTGTTCATTTTCCTCTAAAAACATTCCCCTAAAAAGTACACCAATTGGTTCAATCATTGATGTAGCTTTTGGGGAGCCAAGAATTATAAAAAGATGTAAACTTGTTGCTTGGATTTTAGATGGAGCTCCAGATAAAATGCTCAAGGATGCTCAAGAAACTGAGTTTAAGGGAGTAACACTCGAATATGAAGGAAAGAAAATATGGGCATACCGTAACTGGTTATGCCTAGAAAAAGACTTGAGATAGTTTTAATAAACCCCGACAATTGTCGGGGTTTTGCTTATATAAAAATAAAAAAATTGAAAAACCTGTTAAACCAAAAAAATCAGCTTCTCTTGTTTGTACCAATATAATAGTTCGTGAACGTTGCATGATTGTCTGTTTTGACCGCTCCGACTGGATGAGGAAATTTCTCGATTACCTCATTCAGGAATTCGATAGATTCACACATCCCCTGACATTCAAAAATTTTCAAGTATCTCCATCGGGAAGCGCAATCAACCGCCGTATATTGGAAATATTGCTTGTGTTCAATCATTCCCGGCACATATTTCACATCAATCTCGAGCATCTCACCGGGCTTCCGCTCCGCTCGGAGGTATTTGTATTTGATTCTCTTTACCCGGTACTTTCTCACCAGTCCTTCTTTCTTTAGAATCTTACCGATAGTGCGGGCATCAATCTGTATTCCTTCTTTGGCAAGCTGCCAATGTATTTTCTGGGCACACTTCTTAGTTCTCTTTCTCACGCTAATAACCTTTTCTTTGAGCCAGATCGGAGTTTCGATTCGGTATTGCTTCGGCTCTGTTGATCTCGGCTCGAGGGCCTCCTCGCCTCCTTCTCGCCATGCCTTAAGCCATCGTTCAAGACTCCGTTTGCTGTACGGACAGACCTTTACTACATCGACTAATCGCCCTTCCTTATGTGCTATGGGAAGCACCCACCTCAGCTTCTCCTCTTTAATTGTTTTTGCCATAGATATAGCCATTTCCCCATTTTAGGGGAAACCGCCATATATGTGTGCACATTACCTAGCGGTATTGACAAATAATACTTATTGTGCTATTTTGTTAGTAGTAATTAATTAACAATTTTTTAACAGCATTGGAGGATTTCCATTGAGCACGATATTATTGTTATTAGCGAGCGCAATATTTTTTATTGGGTTCGTGATGTATAACAAGGGAATGTTTGCTGGAAAGAACACCCCAGCATTCACCGCTTGGGCAGTATTCAGTGTAATTACGTTCGTAAATTGTTTGACCTATCTTGGTTGGACAGCAACGTGGATTAACATCATGCTGCTCTTCACTGATTTTATCATCTGTTTTTTCACATCAATTTTTATTCTAATCCGCATTGGATGGAAGGTTCATATTGATTGGAAAGACAAGTTAGTGGTAGCAATAAGTTTGGCCGCCATTCTATTATGGGTAATATATAATGCTGCTGCGTATGGAAATCTATTTAATCAGATAGCATACAGTGTTGCATTTATTCCCACTTATCGAAATGTATGGAACAATCCACGAAACGAACCAACAAGAGTGTGGTTTGTGTGGACGATCGCGTTCGTCCTAAATATAGTGGCTCTTGTAATACAACCGACAACTCAAACAATGGATTATGTTAGTCCAGTTGTTTGTCTCGTGCATCACGTCGCAGTAACCATACTGTCGATGCGTAAAATGAAAATAAAATAAATCCCCTATATTTGGGGATTTTTGTTATAAAACTGGTAAACCCGTTAAATCAAAAAAATCAGCTTCTTTTTTAGAGAAGCCGATAGTGCGATGAAACCTACATTTTCAATTTTTGGTGTCCGAAAATGTTTAGCACTAAACATTTTCTACAAAACCCGATAATGCGATGAAACCTACATTTTTAAGTTTTTGAACAAAAAAATGTTTAGCGCTAAACATTTTACCCCGTTAGAAGCCCGCCTGAATGAAAGAATTCATTCTTTCGGGCAGGCAGATCGCGATCAACGATCGCGCCTGCCTGCCGGCGGGCAGGGCTTCTGATGGGATGAATGCCGATCAACTTTGGCGAACACGGGGTTTAATGCCCCGTGTGAGCCTCTAACGGGGTTTACCAACGATAGTCTTTACCCCCTTCTTCGTCTGAATTATCAGCATCCGAATGAGAGACCCCCATGTTTTTTTTGAAGAATTCTCCTATTGGTCTTAAAAAATATCCCAAAATATATGATCCAATAGAGAATAAGGAAAAGGGAAGAATAAAGTGTTTATCGCCGACGAGTTTGTAAAATAGAAACCCTATGGCAATAGAAAATAATAAATTGAGAAATATCGTTCTTTTTAGTTTCCATTTTTTCTCTCGCGCAGAGAAAAAGATAAATATTAGAAATGTCAAATATACCAAAAAAAGATTTTCCATATTATCTCTCCGCCACATTTTTTTTCACCAAATTATAAGCAGGAAATGCTTGCGTACACTTTGTGCAGTAAAATGTTTTCTTTTTGCCTTCCAATTTTATATTCCCAAATTTATCTTGAGAAAAACTACGCTCAATAGATATCGATATTGGCGCATTACAACATCCAGATATTTCAGGGTGTTCTTTTTTTGGAAAATCGAGAATAGAGAAGGGAAGTTGTCTGCATAAAGTAATATTCATTTTTACCTCATTTGGTTTTTAATTTTCTATTCATACTCTAATACATATTTTTTATACTGTCAATTATTTTATATTTTATCAATGCCATATGAGTTTATAATAGATATATGGTAAAGACAGAGAAAAGAAATCTTGGGGACGAAGGAGAGGATTTTGCATACGCATATTTAAAGAAAAAATATTGGAAAATTCTTTCAAGAAATATTTCTGAAAAGTTTGGAGAGTTGGATATTATCGCACGGGATACCGACGGAATACTTGTTTTTATCGAGGTGAAAACAATGCGTGGATATTTTCCTGGGGGAGTGCAACCGGAAGATCAAATGACCAGATCGAAAATATTGAAGTTTAAAAAAATGGCATTGTCATATGCAAATTCGCACAAAGATTTATGGAGTGATAAAACTGGATTTCGACTTGATGTGATTGCGCTCATAAAAGTGGGGAATGATTTTATTGTGCATCACTATGAAAACATCTAATTCTACAAATATTGACAAATACTACAAAAGGGTGGTATTTTGTATTTAGAAAACTAAAAATAAAATTAAGGAGATCGA
>JBBAAR010000024.1:0-7854 GCA_041658185.1 Elusimicrobiota bacterium | reverse complement strand
CAACACGCTGTTTTTCTCCTCCGGAAAGTTCTGCTGGAAAATTGAACATCTTGTCTTTGATTCCAACCATCTCCATCACCTGAGGAACAAGTTCGTTAATCTCTTTTTGTGGTCGTCCATTTACCTCGAGTGCAAATGCAACGTTTTCAAATGCAGTCTTTTTTGAAAGAAGGCGAAAGTCTTGAAAAATAACACCAATATGTCTTCTAAACTCAGGAAGCTCTTTAGATTTCAATTTATTCACCTCATACGAACCAAAAAATACCTGTCCTTTTGTGGGCTTCTCCTCACCAATTAAAAGCTTAATAATAGTCGACTTTCCCGCACCAGATCGTCCCACAATTGAGACAAATTCATTCGGTTGTATTTTAAAATTTATTTTGTCGAGAGCAACCATCCCATGGTTGTAGGTTTTTGTTACATTTTGAAAAATAATCATAGAAAAACTCCTTTTAGGAGAATCTGAATTTATTATACCCTATTTCATACTCTCCAACAAATCTAAATCCCCATTCAACACCTCTTCTACACGTGAAATTTTAATTCCTGTCGCATGATTTTTGACTTGTTTGTATGGATGCAACACATATGATCGAATTTCGTGCCCCCATTCCGGTTTTACCTTCACTTTCAAATTTTCTATCGCGGTTTCGTGTTTTTCCTGCATGAGTGCAATGAGTTTAATTTTCAAAAGTTCCATTGCTTTATCCCTATTTGCACTTTGTGAACGCTCTGACTGTGAGGAAACAACAATTCCCGTCGGCAAATGGCTTACTCGCACCGCAGTTTCTACCTTGTTCACATTTTGTCCCCCCGGTCCCGATGAACGGAAAAAATCTGTTTTTATATCCTTCTCGGGAATCTGAATTTTTGAAACCTCCACTTGCGGCAAAATTGGCAGCACTTCAACAAGCGCGAATGACGTATGTCTCAGTTTTTTTGAATCGAACGGAGAAATACGCACCAAACGATGCACCCCCGATTCCCCTTTCAAATATTCATACACCCCATCACCTCTTAGTGAAATTGTGATGTCATTCACAAATTGTTTCTTCCATCCTTTCTTGTCTGCACACTTTTCATACATCCGAAGAAGCATCTGTGCCCAATCTTTTGCATCATTACCACCCGCGCCAGCAAGCACTGAAAGGTAAACGCCATTGTATTTATTTTGATCCATAATAAATAGATTCTAATTTACAATTTCTAAATTCTGTCCCTTTGGGACATCTCCCACATAGTGAGATAAATAAACCCAAATACTTAAAATTCAAACAATCCGCTCCACACTAACACTTGTTTTGGTGCGGTGGTTCTCAAAATCCATGTCCTAATTATAATAAAAAATACAACAAAGATAAAACTAAATTTAAAATGTTATAAAACAAAGACACTCCAAGATTAAAGTAGTAGAGATTTTTCCAATTTTTTCTTTGGCTACCGCCAAAGAAAACCATTGATTTTGGGCAATTCCGCTCGCTTCGCGAGTTTGTAGAGTGAGGTTCAGAAAATACGAAGCCGAAGATTTTTTGGAGGGAGATTTTTTTGGAGGGGAGGTCGTACAAATTAAACACTGTCACAGATATTTTTCTACTGAAAAATTCTGCGACCCCGCCTCGTGCCGTCGCACTCCGGCCTTGCGAAGCTCCAAGTATTCGCTTCTCACCCCACCCTACCCGTGCGCGTGTTAAAAACTTTTGCCGTCTTGGAAGACCGGCAAAACTCCCTAATGATTCATCTACTATAGCCAAATTTTTTTATAAGAAAAGCAATTTCCTTTCTATAATTTTCAACCAAATTATCGTTGATTGTTATTTTTCTATATTTCCCAACTAATGTAAACATAATAATTTTTTCTAATTTACTTTCTTTTTCATCTAATTGCCAATGAGCCATTTGATTCCTTAATTTTTGAATAAACCTTAAAGATTTACTAATCTTAGTATGACTTTTTAATTTCTTAAAATAAGGTATTGATTCATAAATGCCAATTTTATTATCAAAAGTAAGGTAAGGAGTATTTATGACATTCCAAAAAAGAATTGTCGCTTTATTATTGCTTTTGGGGAAGAAATATTTTCTTAAGCGATAACCAAGAACAAACTCAACTCTTGTGGCGGAGGAAATAACCTCTCCTCTGATTAAATCCAGTTTCCCTCTGATTATTTTTTTATCCATAAATGGAAATGTGGAGGGCGTTATATTGTCTTGCGATTGTGAAAAATCGCACAGTAGCTAATCATTACTGTACCATCTTGAAGTTTAGTTGGAAATTCTTCTTCATGTCCTCTTGCGAGTTCCTTTAACTCTTCCGCGACGCTCATAGTTACTTTTTTGGCAAACTCAATATTTCTGGCACCCCTCGCAAGAAGATAAAACGTTTGTACTGATTTTTTCATCCTTTTTCTAATTGCGCGTAAATACACGTCGGAGTTGTCTACATTTTCTGGTCGAGCCACCATAATAAGAGCAACTTTGATATTATTCTTAATGAAAGTTGGATCAACATCTACACCGCGCTCCCTTTCTGCGATCTTCTTAAGCAACTTTACGAATTCATTGGTCTCAAAGACGGTATCTCCTGTTTCTGTTATACCCGCACGCCGAATACCTAACTCCATCAATTCTTTCAATAATACTCGCGTAAAAAGTCCTCGTTCATTAATCGTGTCTATAATTCCGCAAGTTTCTTTTAATTCGGCATCTCTATCCGTTTGCGGTTTCAGAACAGTATTAACGAAATGGCCCATTGAACTTCTGGCTTCAATGAAACTAAAGAGGGCCTTTTTGGTCATCATCAAATCAATTGCCTGTCCAAGTTTTTGATGGATGTGGGGACGAGCTTCAGGAATAACCGCTTTGTTCATATAGAGTATTGTTGCTTTTGCTAAATTCTCATCCTGATTATTATGATAGTTGAGCATTACCACGACCCGATCATTCTCAATAAACGCCTCCTTGCTCAAATCGGGAGAAATCCACCTTACTTTCAAACCGAAAGGCAACAATCCTTCCACCTCGGTGTTAACGGAAACGATAAAACTATCAATCTTGCCCTGTATATTACTTGCCGTAGCTGTTCGCTCCGCTTTCTTATTCGTCCAAGCAATAAAACCAGCTAACCACCCGACAACTTTTTCTCCTTTCTCTTGATGAAGAACAAATAAATAAATGATGAGCCAAATAAAAAATCCCGTCGTGAGACCAAAGGTTGTAATGGAAAAAAGTAATGTCATGTTATTTTTTGGATGGTAATTTTACCAAACAATCTAATTTTGAACATGAGAAAAAGACCTGCTTGTCTTCTGGGAAAATAGCTCCGAAGTTGCGTTCCGATATAACATCGTTGCAAAACCGACATTTTATTTTGCCTGCCTCAAAATCACCAAGTAAGCCCCAGTTTTCGAGAAGAGTTTTTATGTCCTGCCTATGAACTGCCTCTAAATCTTTTTTTGGTAACATATGTTTAGTTTTCATATTATTTTTTTCATTATGAACAAATACTTAAACCCTCTAAGGTAGAAGTTATATTTCCTAGCTCTATCGTGCCAAACTCCAGTATTTGATGTTTGATTATGGCGAGTTAAACAAATTATATCCATTGCCTCAAAATATTTTTCCAATCTTGGCCAAAGTAAAAATCCGACAGGCGTAAATTTCTTTTTAATCCATTGATCTGCAATAACCCAACCCATCACTTTGCCGGGTTTCAAAATTCTTGAGATTTCACTCGCTGTTTTCTCTAATTCATCATAAAATTCTGTTTTCTCACATGAAATTTTTCCAATACATTCTTTGTTGTCAGAATAATTTATATTGTCAGAGTAGGGTGAATCAATAAAAACAAAATCAACTGAATTATCTTGAAGCGGAATTTGGCGAGAATCATTTTTAATTATTTCTGGTCTCGTTACATTGAGATCGTAACCGATGACTTCCCGCTTTAATTCTTTAGCCACATCAATCGTTGTCCCACTTCCACACATCGGATCAACGACCAAGTCGCCTTCTTTTGTATATCTATGTAATAAATTCCAGAGAACAAAAGCTGGCGTTACGCCACTATATTTATTGTTTCCATGTGGTTTATCTCCGTAATTTTGTGTCGGATAATCCCATAATGTAGTAGATTCTAAAATTAAATCTTTAGCCATATTATTTCAAAAGTTTTTTTAGATCATCAATGAACTTATCAAACATTTTTACTTTATCACTTTCCTCAATATTTGTTTCGCTTAAAACATAACTACCGTCTGTATCAACTTCAACAATCGCCCTACCTTTCTTTGTAGGTTTTTTGACTGTCAGCGTTCCGTCCTCGTCCGGCGTTACGAAATAAACCTTAATATGTTTTGTCGCCTCATCAGAAGCAAGTTTGAGTTTCCAATATCCTGTTTGTGCAATTCTTTCACGCAAAGTAACTTTGCTTGATAAAACAGCAACGACCTTACTCGTTTTTGGATCAAAAATTATCAAATCAACATCAGGTAAATGTGAGCCAAATTCGCCATAATCAACGATTAGGTTTCTTTTTACTAAACTCAATTCTTTCGGGAGATTTGCTCCATTGGTTCGTTCAAGACTATTTCCATTTACAACTTGCAACCCTAGAGCGTTTACTTCGTCTGTAATGATATATTCAATCAATTTTTCTAGGTTTTTTCCTTTGAACGCTCGCCAAGATTGCTCGTGGTCATCGCCAGTAAAATCTTTTTTATGTTGCTCCTTTGCTTCCATTAAGACATTAGAAATATGCCTGTATGCTTGCATACCATGTTTTTTCTTTTTCGTTTCGTATATTTTGATGAGGTCTTGTATTGTCATATTATTATTTTTCCATTACTAAAATATATTCTGTTGGGTAAGCAGAAATTTTATTTTTATCATTTATACCGGCAAACCTGCCTGTCTTCTCATCTCTAACAGACGGTAAATTTTTTGATGGTATTTCTCTTTTGATAATATCGGCAATCTTTAATCCCAAGTTTTGCAATTGTTCAACATATACTTCGGCATTAAGTATTTCAACACCTTTCAGGCTGGTATTACCGATAACAATACAAGTTTTTCCACCTTTTTTTAACATTCTTTTCATTTCAATAAATACTTGGTTCATCTCGCTAAAATATGTAGAAACTTCCTCGGCGGTTTTCTTGTCCTTTTCTAACAATTCTTTTCTAATATTTTCTGCGAGCGCACTATTGAGAATCAAATCTTTTTTATTGTGATAAGAGGTACCAATAAATCGTTTTCGGAAATCACTTAAATCTTTTGTGTATTCCAACCACAAAGCGGTAAGCTGATGTAAATCGGCATATTCGTATGAAGTAACATATGGCGGCGAAGTAACGATCAAACTAACGCTGTTGTCTTTAGCTGGAACTGTCCTTGCGTCCGTGCAAATTACTTTACTTGGAACTTTTAAATAACCTTTTTCTGAAAGTATTTCAAATAATTGTGTGTTGCCTCGCAACATTCTTTTTATTTGTTTCAAAAACGTTTTAATTGGTTCTGATGGCTTCTTCTCAAAATCTCTCGTTGGCTTATTACTTTTTTGTAACCATATTGAGCAATTCTTAAGAATGTTTGAAAATCCACAGAAAAAGAAATCTTGAATATCTCGATCTTTTATTTTTGAAATTTCGGCAAAGATAAAAGCAAGTTTTCTTTTTTCTTCCGGTTTAAACCAGTAATCAATCCTCTCATGTTCTGGGGCTTTTACTTTTGTTTTTTCGTTGTAGGTTTCTAATCCCTTTTGAAAACTCGCGAACTCCTTTTCAATTTTCACAGGATCAATTGCTGTGATTTTTGCCTTTGTAATTAAAACAGCAACAGGGTTTATATCAACCGCAATTGATGGTCGCCCCATTACTTTTGATTCAACGAGTGTTGTTCCACAACCACCAAAAGGATCAACAATGAAATCGCCCTCCCGTGTATATTTTTCTGCTAAACGAGAAACTATTTGAGGAATAAACTTTGCTGGGTAGCGATGATAGCCGTGCGTAATATACGACGTGTCCTTCCTTGTTTTATCGGAAAAAGACCAAGATGGATCAATTTTGGTTTTTGCGAGCAATGTTTTTATTTGGCTCATAACTTTAATTGATTAAATCTCCAACGGAAACTCCCATTGCTTTCGCCAATTTTGTTATTGTTGAAAGTGTCGGGTTTGTTTTGCCGTTCTCAATATTACTAATAAAGCTTTTGGGCATACCTAATGTTTTCATTATATCCCCTTGCGATAGGCCTTTTTCCGTTCTGATACGCTTCAAATTTTGTCCTAGCTTCTGGGCTTCGTTCTTCATTGCTTACATTATAGCCCACTATTATATTATACACTAATCCGTTATGATATAATATAACCATGATTAACTACTTCCTCTATGCCCGCAAATCAACCGATGTCGAGGACAAGCAAGTCCTCTCCATTGAAAGCCAACTCGCCGAATTGCGTGATGTCGCTAAGCGTGAGAATTTAAATATTGCCGACGAGTTTATCGAAAAGCGTTCGGCAAAAATGCCCGGTCGCCCGATCTTCAACGATATGCTCCGACGCATACAGACGGGCGAAGCACAGGGCATTATTTGTTGGAAGATTGACCGCCTCGCTCGCAATCCGGTGGACGGCGGGCAGATTCAATGGCTTCTCCAACAAGGCGTGATCCAGCATATACAAACGCACGACCGAAGCCATTATCCAAACGACAATGTTTTGATGATGTCCGTCGAGTTAGGCATGGCGAACGAATATATCCGCCAACTAAGCGCGAACACCGCACGAGGATTAAGACAAAAAGCGCGGCAAGGAGATTTCCCCGGCAAAGCTCCGTTTGGTTATATAAATAATCCTGCGATTAAAAAAATCTCCCTCCAAAAAATCTTCGGCTCGAACCTCACTCTACAAACTCGCGAAGCGAGCGGAATTGCCCAAAATCAATGGCTTTCTTTGGCTATCGCCAAAGAAAAAATTTCTGAAAATGACCTTGTTCCTGTTATGGAGCCAATGGTCGGATTCGAACCGACGACCCACGCTTTACGAAAGCGTTGCTCTACCAACTGAGCTACATTGGCGGTGTATCCCTTCCTAGTCCCCGACCAAAAATTGTCGGGGAATACAAAGTTATTTTATATTTAAAAGAGAGATGATTTTTGATTTATCAAAACCAATGATAATCTTTCCATCGATATCAATAACAGGAACTCCAAGTTGACCCGACTTTTTTATCATTTCCTCTTGTGCTGGAATATCAGTCATCACATTTTTCTCTTCAAATTGAACATTATGTTCAGTAAAATATGCTTTCGCCATCTTACAAAATACGCATGTCGGCGTTGAATATACAATCACTTTTGCCATAGTTAATCATTTTTAAATACCGTCCGACCTCATCACGGTATGTACCGAATATATCATACAAAAAAAAATTCGCAATAATAACTTATTTTAAAACCATAAGTATTGCACCAATAGTCACTAAAAGTGCGCCAATACCCGATTTCAATGTGAGTTGTTCACCCAAAAAGATAAGGGCAAAAATAAGAACAAACACAACACTTAGTCGATCAAGTGCGGCAACTGCGGATGTAGGTCCCATTTTTAAGGCAAAAAAGTAAAAAAGCCATGAAAGTGCCCCCGCAATACCCGAGAGAATGATAAAGAGAAGCGGCTTACTTCCTATGGTGGAAAGAAGACCTCCTTTTCCAAGTGCAAGTGAAACAAAGATAAGAAAAAGAGCCATCACCACCGCACGAACTGCCGTTGCAAGCGTCGTATCAACACTCGCAATCCCAATTTTTCCTAGTATTGCCACAAGCGCAGCAAACACCGCTGAAAGAATTGAAAAGATTATC
>JBBAAR010000023.1:0-7958 GCA_041658185.1 Elusimicrobiota bacterium | reverse complement strand
AGTGCGGTAAACAAGATTTAAAATTTTCTCCGACGGTAAATTCCGTCCGCGTAGAAAAAAATCAGAGTAAAATTTTTTTTGTAATAGCTCCTGCTGCTTCGCTTTTGCGAAGCAAAACGGCAGGGGCTTTTTTATTGATACTGCTGTTTTTGTTTGAGAGGTAATTTTTTTGAGTTATTATTCATTGGAGGTAATACTTTATGCGTAGTCTAAGTGAGAAAGAAAAACTTATATTGGTAAGAATTGTTGAAGGCAAAGGCAACAAGGAGATTGCGAAAGATTTATCCGTCTCTGAAAATACCATCAAAGTTGAAATGCGTTTTCTGTTTTCCAAATTAGGAGTAAAAAACAGAACCCAGGCGGCAGTATATGCAGTGAAAAATAATTTGTGAAAGAACTTATTTTTCTTTTAACCTTTAACTTTTTACTTTTAACTTCTGCGGGTATTTGCTTTTCGCAGCAGAGCGACACAGACCCGTATTTTATCAGCGGCGTCAGTAAATATTTGGAAGGCGAATATCAGGAAGCGATACCACTTTTAGAAAAGGCGTTTGAAACCAATAAGAAAAACAAAAAGATAGAACAATTTTTTATAAAAGCACTTGTTGAAACAGCCATAATTTGTATTACCAAAAATGAATATAAAGATGCTTCCTATTATTTTGAGAAGGCATTAAAAATCAACCCCAAGGATGAAAAACTGCAAAGAATGTTAAAAAAAACTCAGGTTTTGATTGCCGAGTCAAAACAACCGGAACCCAAACAGGAAAATATAATTGCATCTCCGCAAATTAGTGATAATGAAAAAAGAAAAATGATGTCGGAACACTTTAACAAAGCAACGGCTTTATTCCAGCAGCAAAAATATAATGAGGCAATAAAGGAATGGGATGAGGTTTTAAAAAATGACCCAAACCACCAGCAGTCAAAAGAAATGATTGATAAGGCAAAAAAAATGTTGGTAAACGCAAAATGAAAAAAATTTTAGTTGTTGATGACGACAAAGAGATTCGTGAGTTAATAGCGGAAATGCTCAAAAAAGAAGGGTTTTCGTCAGTATTGGCGAAAGATGCCGATGATTGTTTTAAAAAACTTGAGGATTCCAAAAACGATTTACCGGATATGATTCTGATGGACTTAAATCTGCCAGGTGTTTCCGGCTGGGACGTCTGCAAGATACTTAAAAAGGAAAAAGAGTATCAGAACATCCCCGTGATAATAATTACAGGGCACTATAAAACCGCAACCGATACCGTCTTCGGGTTCCAGCACGGGGTTGACGACTATGTTACGAAACCGTTCAATCCCGCAGTTCTGCTCGCCAGGATTAAAGCGATTTTAAGGCGGAGCAATAATGTGTCGGTTAGCGAGCAGGAGATGCTTTCATCATCGGATAAAAAAATTGTTGTTGACGTAAATAACAGGACTGTAAAACTGTTTCAGAAAAAAAATGCCGATAGAAATGGCGGTTGCGAGATACTTGATTTAACCCCGAAGGAGTTTGACCTCCTGTGTCTGTTTTTAAGAAAACCGAACCGGGTTTTATCAAAAGAACAAATTTCACAGATTGTCTGGCAGCAGGACTATTTTGATACCTCCCGGACTATTGGCAATCACATAATAGTCCTTAGAAAAAAATTAGGATGTTTCGGCGAAAGAATTGTCACAATAACAAGTTTTGGATATAAATTCATAGATGAATAATACAGAACTTATACAAAAAGCCAAAAAAGGCGATTCATCCGTTTTTGAAAAAATCTATCAGGCTCACCACGGGAAACTTTTTTCAGTGGCTTTCCGTTATTTACATAACAAAGAGGATGCCGAAGATGTCGTCCAGGAAACGTTTATCAATGCGTTCAAGTTTTTTTACAAGTTTGATGGTCGTGCAGAAATTTCAACATGGCTTACGAGGATTTGTCTCAATTTGTGCTGGCATCATAAAAAACGTGCTGCGGGAATCAGTAATCGCGAAGTGCCTCTGGATAAAGAAATAGAGACAGAAGACAACGAGGTGAAAATTCAGATTGCGGATGATAGACCTCAACCACCCGAAGAGATAGAAAAAAAGCAGGCGGCGGAGAAGGTACGGACAGCGGTTGATTCTCTCTCAAAAAAACACAGGGAAATAATCATTTTGCGTGAACTTGAAGGTTTGTCGTATGAAGAGTGCGGCAAAATCCTCAATATCTCGCAGGGCACGGTAATGTCCCGTCTGCACAGGGCGAGAAGAGTCCTTCTCAAAAAATTATGATGTCCGAAAGATTTTGCAAAGATTGTGCAGAAACTTTGCAACCTTGTGTTATACTTTTGGTAGCTGATGTAGGCACGGTCTATGACCGTGCTAATATGCCATAGATGACGCACGGATACCGCGAAGCAGTACTGTTTCACCGTAAATTCGTGCCTATAATTAATTTCGTGTAATTCGTGGTTAAAAAAATGAAGAATAAAATTTCACTTTTTGTTATAATTTCAGTGTTTGTCATTGCGAGCGTAAGCGTGGCAATCTCGCCTTTGTATTCCGAGTCAAAAGTTATTGCCGTGCTCCCGTTTGAAAACCTGCACAAAAAATCCCATCTGGAATTTGTTAAAAACATTGTTCACGAAAAACTTTTCACTGAATTGGGTTCAACAAATGTAGGGCAGGGCTTTAGCCCTGCGAAAGAAGCGACCGAAGGAAATCCCTTTAGGGACAACCCTGAAGGATTGTCCTACGTGCAATACATTATAATTGGAATTGCTTCACTTGATGACGCAAAACAACTCTATAAAATCAGCAAAGGCAAAGTGCCGACGGTTGTGCTTCAAGGCGAGTATTTTATGATAAGAGACCGGCTGGCGTTGAACATATCACTTCTAAACCCGAAAGACGGCTCACGAATAGACGGCACGGGTGAACTGGTCGTCTACAAAGGCAACCGCCACCCGGAACTGTCAGGACAGGCAAACTTTCAGCAATCTATTTACGAGGATATACAAGAACCGTTGAACAAATTGATAGAGGGAATAAAAAATCTGTTGGAAAAACCGAAAAAATGAAAAAGCGGAGTTAGATATGAGCGTGAACCATTTCAATTTTTGGAACAGGCGGTTTAGGCAATTCAAGGCGAACAATTACAACCGGCAGTCCTTCTTTTTTAAGTTGTTCAACTGTCTTACTATTTTCTGCCGCCAGTTCAATATCATTGTCAGGCAGAATTACCACTTGTGCCCCTTTGGGAAATTCGTCCATCACACTGGGATGCTCAAAAAGATACTTCATCCATTCTGCGTGCAGGTCAAGATTCTTTTTTACAATTTCATCTTTTGTCATACAATTCCTCCTCAAATTTTTGACGATATTTTTTCCAGTTCTGTTTTAATTCCTCAGTGGTATATGTCAAAGCCAGATTGTAATCCCATGCTAACAATTCTTTTTCGGATGAACCGTCAGGATGAAGTAAATCCCGATGTGCAAACCCGTGATGTGTGTCGTAACGAACTATCGGGTGTCATTTTCCGGAAATATTTGCTTCATATTGAACAACAAATTCTAAAATTTCGTTTTTTTCTTTATTATCAAGCGAGTGAGCGAAATGGAAACTTGTTTTCATTTCCGAGCGAGCGCTGATAACACAGGGTTTGGTACCCTATATAAGCGACAACTCGCAAACGATCTTCATAACCAGGGGAAAGGTAAAATATGTATTCAATAGATTTCATCTCTAATAATACTATAACAAAAAAGAAAAGTTTTGTTAAGTGCTTTCTTTTTGGCCGTTTGTTGGTCAGAGGCCTTGATACGGCACTGGCATAGCCTTGAGACGATATGAAAAAACTTAACTTATTAGTCGCTATTTGCTTAATCTCTGTCGTTAATATGAAAAGAATCAGAACCATCCCGATACTTATGATGTCCGAAAGATTTTGCAAAGATTTTGCAAAAACTTTGCAGAAACTTTGCAACCTTGTGTTATACTTTTAGTAGAAAGAGGTAAAATCAAGAATATGAAAAAACTTAATCACTTAATCTCTATTTTCTTAATCTATGTCGTTAATATGAAAAGAATCAGAACTTTACTCCGCCTATTGAAAATGGGTGGCGGCGTCCCGATACTTATTTTTCTTTTTTCATTTCCAACATATAGCCGCGCATCAAACTTAAAAATCACAGGTGGCGCCGCATCTGCCACTACGACAACAATGGACATATCCTTTAGTGTTTCACAGGAGAACACGCTCAGTACGTTCAGCGCTATTGGGACGCCTGAAGAGGTAAAGGATTGCGTGTGGGTATTTGTAAAGTATTCCACAAATGGGGTAGGCGGCCCGTGGTTGCATTGTAAGGTGTCCACCGTAAGCGCGGGTGGTGCGACATCGGCGACTATGCTTGGCAGCACGGACAAGTTAGGTGTCTTTTTATACGCCAATAAGAATAATTCATATTGGAGCAGTGATAATGTAAAGTTAAGGTGGACTGTAGCGGATAACGGACTTTCCGTTATACCGAGCAGCGTAACTTTTCGTGTAATGGGGATAGAGTTCGCATATATCAGCACGGGTTCGTTTGTGTATAATGTAGCCAACCTCGGCGGAACTACTTTTAACAACTATCCCGGCAGTGCCGGTCCTGTCACAGTGAGTTCAATAGAGCATTTTCCTGTTGGAGCGAGTAATACCTGGCCCAACGGATACCGCGCTTTTTATGTAGGTAAGTATGAATTAAGCCAGAAGCAGTATGCGGATTTTCTGAATACGGTAGACCCCGCCGGTTCAAGCGCAGCGTTATACTATGATTCAACGCTGTATAACACGTGGGAGTATTACATACAGCGGGACGTTTCCCGGCCTGTTGGTGACCGGTATTATGTTCAGTTGGGACGGGATACGCTTGGGTGTAATTATTTAAGTTGGGCGGATATGACGGCGTATCTAAGTTGGGCTGGGTTAAGACCGATGACGGAGATGGAGTATGAGCGGGCGGCGAGGGGAAGGGGTGACAGCAGGGTATATCCGTGGGGCGACACCGACCCGACAGGGGGCACAGTAGAGACGAAGAGCGGGACAAGTTATGATTGTTTTTTATATTATGCGAACTGGTATGATACAGTCAATAACATACAGGGGCAGGATGGACCGACGCCTGTGGGACATTATTTAAGCGGATTAAATATCAGCGGAGGGACTCAGGCAAGGACAAATGCGCAGACGGGAGCGAGTCAGTATGGGATATCAGATTTAAGCGGATGTAATTGGGAACATATGATTAACTGTAATAGTACGACAACGCCGCTTAATGGGGATGGAACGCTCACACCGCCAGCGAGTTGGCCTGGTGCACTTGTTGATAAAAAAGGCATCCGTGGCGGCGATTGGAACGACGCTGCGACGGGCCTGCGTGTGTCCGACCGCACCCTCGCCTCGTGGTCTTCCACTTCTCGCTACAGCAATGTCGGTTTTCGCCCTGCGAGGACACCCTGAATGTATTTCTTTGCTCTTTTACGCTTTTACACTTTTTTGGAAAAATAATATGATTAATTTGAGAAAAAAAGGAATTTTTTATCTGATTGAAGGCGAAGAAGCGAGGCGACTTGCGGGGCCGCTTGGTTTGAAACTTCTGGAAAAAAAAGTAACGGAGCCGTCAGGCGAGACGAAAGTTTATTTAAGTTGCGGTTTTCCCAAAAGCGGAATGGATAAATATATAGGCAAACTTGTCCGGCTCGGCGAGAACGTGGCGATTGTTGAAAATGGAGAATTGGTGGAGAAGATAGAAATAATGGAGAAGGGGAAAGATGAATAAGCCGGTTCAGATAATTCCTAAGACATATGATTTTATTTTATGGATAATAGAAAAAATCAATAAATTTCCAAGAAGCCAAAAATTTGTTTTAGGCGATAGGATAGAACACTATCTTTTGGATATTTTAGATATGTTGATTGAAGCGCAGTATTCAAAAGAAAAGGTTGCAATTCTTCGTCTGGCAAATTTGAAACTTGAAAAAATCCGTTATCTGATAAGAATTTCAAAAGATCTTCGGTATATAGATTTGAAAGCGTATGAATTTTCTGCAAGTTCAGTAAATGAGATAGGTAAAATGCTTGGCGGCTGGTTGAAGAGTTTAAATGTCTGAGTCCTTCATTCCGGAGTTTTTCAATCTACGGATTGAAAAAGTGTGATTGGTGGGTGTCCAGTTGAGTTTGCCTGTGTCAAACCCCTTTGATTAGAAAGGGTCAGGACCAAAAATGAGTGTGTTCCCATGGAGTATAAGTGTAGTTGCCCGCCCGAGGCGGGCGTGCAGTTGTGAATTGGGTCCAATCTGTTCCCAATACGCAACTGCAACATGGTTAAAAGCACGAAAAAGGCTAAAAACAGGATAAAAAGGCAAACTTGACATTCTGACTGTCGGGCGATGTTGTTAGAAAAATCTTAGGCATCCGTGGCGGCGATTGGAACAACGATGCGACGAACCTGCGTGTGTCCGACCGCAACAACGCCTCGTGGTCTAACGCTAATCGCAACAACAATGTCGGTTTTCGCCCTGCGAGTACACCTAAATGGTGGTGACAAAAATATGGAAAATTCGGTGTTTTCTAAAATCACAGAGTTTAAAAACATTCTTCTTGCCGCCAAGTTAGCACAGAGAAGGAAAAGGGAACATCTTTCTGTATGTAAGTTTAATTTTTATCTTGAAAATGAACTATTAAAACTGAAAGAAGAAATTATGTCAGGGACATATAAACCGGGAAGTTATCACCATTTTACAATTTATGAACCAAAAATCAGAGATATAGGGGTATCACTCTACAGGGACAGAGTGGTCCACCACATTCTATGTAATGTTCTTGAGCCGATAATTGATAGAAGATTCATCTATGATTCATATGCCTGCAGAAAAAATAAAGGCACGCATAAAGCCCTTGACAGGTGCGAGAAGTTTATGAAAAGAATCTGCCGGATAAATTTTGCTTCGGCATATATTCTACAGTGTGATATAAAGAAATTTTTTCCTTCCATAGACAGGGATATTATGTATAAACTCTGCCGGAAACATATAGAAGATGAAAATATTTTGCAGTTGATTAAGTTGATAATAAATGCCAATGATAACAAACAAACCGGACTGCCGATAGGAAACTTAACCAGTCAGTTTTTTGCCAACATTTATCTCAATGAATTGGACCACCATATTAAACATAACTTGCGGCAAAAATATTACTTACGATATATGGATGATTTTTTGATATTCGGGAATGACAAAAAACGTCTCTGGGAGGTAAGAGAAAGTATAAATAAATTCCTTGCCGAAAAATTAAAACTGGAAT
This sequence comes from Elusimicrobiota bacterium, assembly GCA_041658185.1. Lineage (GTDB taxonomy): Bacteria > Elusimicrobiota > UBA8919 > UBA8919 > UBA8919 > UBA8919. The sequence continues at coordinate 653 of JBBAAR010000023.1, read as the reverse complement.
TACATCCGAAGAAATCAACGGTATATCCTGTTAAATGCGGCGTAAGTTTTTTGGGATGGCGGCTTTTGCCCGGGGAGGTTGTCATTGCGAGGGACGAAGTCCCGAAGCAACCCTGTGAGATTGCCACAAGCCGAGAAATCGGCTTTCGCAATGACATAATTGTATCGCGGAGATTGAAAAGAAAAAACATTGTTAATTTCGTAAGAAGGATAAACCAAAAATCCCATGATGGTGTGGCGATGGCAGAAATTTTCAATTCAATCCGATGCTGGATAGCACATTGCGAACACGGAGATACTTATAATTTGAGAAAAAAGGTTTTTTCAGGGTTATATCTATGAAAAATTTTATTGTTCTGTGGTATCTGTCATTGCGAGGAGCGAAGCGACAAAGCAATCTGTCATTTTTTCGTGTTTTCGTGTTTTCGTGGTTTATCCTGACTTTAATATCTCTCCCGCAAAAACTACATTCCAACAATGTTCAGATTGGTTCGCTTTACTTCAGCACCAATTCCGCGAACACGATTATGGACATATCCTTTAGTGTTTCACAGGAGAACACGCTCAGTACGTTCAGCGCTATTGGGACGCCTGAAGAGGTAAAGGATTGCGTGTGGGTATTTGTAAAGTATTCCACAAATGGGGTAGGCGGCC
>JBBAAR010000022.1:0-13865 GCA_041658185.1 Elusimicrobiota bacterium | reverse complement strand
AGCGTCGGGCCCAATCGCCGCCACGGAGGCCTTTTTTATCAACAAGTGCACCAGGCCAACTCGCGGGCGGTGTGAGCGTTCCATCCCCATTAAGCGGCGTTGTCGTACTATTACAGTTAATCATATGTTCCCAATTACACCCGCTTAAATCTGATATCCCATACTGACTCGCTCCCGTTTGCGCATTTGTCCTGCTTACGGCACCTCCGCTGATATTTAATCCGCTTAAATAATGTCCCACTGGAGTAGGTCCATCCTGATTCTGTAAGTTATTGGCTGTATCATACCAGTTTGCATAATTTAAGTAACAGTCATAACTTGTCCCGCTCTTTGTCTCTACCGTGTCGCCCGTCGGGTCGGTGTCACCCCACGGATATATCCTGCTGTCACCCCTTCCTCTCGCTGCCCTCTCATACTCCATCTCCGTCATTGGTCTTAACCCCGCCCAACTTATATACGCCGTCATATCCGCCCAACTTAAATAATTACACCCAAGCGTATCCCGTCCCAACTGAACATAATACCTGTCCCCTACAGGCCGCGATACATCCCGCTGTATGTAATACTCCCAAGTATTATACAGCGTTGAATCGTAGTATGTCGCACCGCTTGAACCGGCAGGGTCAACCGTATTCAGAAAATCCGCATACTGCCGCTGGCTTAATTCATACTTCCCTACATAAAACGCTCTGAAACCGTTAGGCCAGGTATTACTCGCTCCCACAGGATAGTGCTCTATTGAACTTACCGTTACAGGACCGGCGCTGCCGGGATAGTTGTTAAAAGTAGTTCCGCCGAGATTGGCTACATTATACACAAACGAACCCGTGCTGATATATGCGAACTCTATCCCCATTACACGAAAAGTTACGCTGCTCGGGACAACGGAAAGCCCGTTATCCGCTACAGTCCACCTTAACTTTACATTTTCACTGCTCCAATACGAACTATTCTTATTGGCGAACAAAAATGCACCCAACTTGTCTGATGTGTTAAGGAGCGTCGCCGATGTCGCACCGCCCGCGCTTACCGTGGACACCTTACAATGCAACCACGGACCGCCTACTCCATTTGTGCTATACTTCACAAATACCCACACGCAATCCTTCACCTCTTCAGGCGTCCCGAGCGCACTGAAAGTGGATATCGTGTTCTCCTGCGAGACAGTAAAGGATATGTCCATACTCGTGCTCGTGGCGCTGAAGGAAAGTGAACCAATCTGAACATTGTTGGAATAGAGAGGCGAGATTGCCACGCTAACGCTCGCAATAATAATTGCAAAAGTTAAAAGCAAAGAGAAATGGAAATGGGGACGCTTCACATTTTCCTCAAAGACATTACCACGAAAACACGAAAAACACCAAGACACGAAATTTTCGTGCTTTCTAACTTTCGTGACTTCGTGGTTAAGCACTTTTTCTGTGAGATGGTTTTTTAATTTTTTAGAATTCATACAACCTCCAAACTGCTGAAAAATTTTTAACAACATTATAACATTCAATTTTTATAATCTATCCCAACCAACATCAAGAAATAATGGGGACACCCAAAGGGTGTAAACTCCGGTAATTAAATCCGATTGCAGACGGCTTATGAAACGAAATTAAATACCTACGGGCTGTCTCACTGGTGTTCCGTATTACAATCCTCCGGGCGATTGCCTTGCCGACGTCCGTCTCTACACCGCAGGAAATTTCACGGAGTTTTATGACATCCACGTTTATGTCAAGACCGCGGGCGGGAACTTCAGAAGCGAGAAGCAAATAGAAAATAAAAAACCCAGCCAATTTAATTGACCGGGTTAATATACTGTATTTTTTCTGATTTACTAAATTACTTATCCATATAAGGATAGATAGATAGATAGATAGATAGATAGATAGGGACTTTAAGCGGCGGGATTATTAGTGCATCATTATAATAAGATATTTTGTCTTTTTTCACAGATTCCTCCAAAAGCGACTTTTTCCACTTTCATTATACATAATCTATTGTAACTTTTGTGTAACTTATTTGTAACTTTTTTATGACTTTATTTGCAGGCGTTATTATGAGACCGTTGAAAAACCTTGTTTTTGTAGGCACGGTCTATGACCGTGCTAATATGCCATAGACGGAGCACGAACAAAGTTCGTGCCTACAATAAATATACCAAACACTTTTTCTCTTACGGTAAAAGTATAACAAAATACTTTAATCCTGTCAATAGTTTTATTATCTTTTTAAAAATTTTTATTTTTAAGGTATGGTGTTTTCATATGATAATGTATTAAACATTGCATTTACTTTATTTTCTTTTAAAGCATATCTTTTTCAACAAATAAAGGGTAGTTAACCATTTGTTTTCAACGCTCGCTTGAAAATAAAAAAAACGCTTGGCTTTCTTACAAAAATTGGTATAATTAAAACCTTATGATACAAATATTAGATATTACAAAATCTTTCGGCGAGCAGGTGCTCTATGATAATATAACTTTCAATATCAACAGCAGGGAAAAAATAGGGCTTGTAGGAAGAAACGGACACGGTAAAACCACGCTCTTTCATCTGATTCTCGGAAATATCCGACCTGATTCAGGCGCTATCTCAATTCCCAAAGGGTACAGAATCGGCTATCTTGAACAACATATTAATTTCACGCAGGATACTGTTCTTAGCGAAGGGTGCCTCGGCTTAAGCGAAGACGATAAATATGAAACATGGAAAGTTGAAAAAATTCTTTCCGGTCTGGGTTTCTCAAAAGACGATATGAATAAGCCCTGTTCCGCTTTTTCAGGAGGATACCAGATAAGATTGAACCTTGCGAAGGTTCTTGTTTCCAACCCCGATATGCTTCTTCTTGACGAACCGAACAACTATCTTGATATTGTGTCATCAAGGTGGCTGATAAGTTTTCTTAAATCCTGGCGGGGTGAATTAATGCTTATCACTCACGACAGAGGATTTATGGACAGTGTTACAACTCATACAATTGCCATACACAGAACCAAAATCAGAAAAGTAAAAGGTCCTACCGAAAAACTTTATAATCAACTCTCTGTTGAAGAAGAGGTCTATGAAAAGACACGTCTGAACGAAGAAATCAAACGCGCACAACTTGAAGTGTTTATTGCACGGTTCAAGGCAAAGGCGACGATGGCAAGCCAGGCGCAGTCAAAAATAAAACTTCTTGAAAAGATGGAAGAAAAAAACCGGCTTGAAAAGATAGAAACGCTTAAGTTTTCCTTTAAGTCCATTCCTTTTGCCGCAGCGCAGATGGTAGACGCGGCGGGAATTACATTTTCATACAACGGGAAAGAACCTTACCTGATAAAGGATTTTTCACTAAATATCGGGAAAAAGGAAAGAATATTCATTATCGGAAAAAACGGCAAAGGGAAATCAACTCTTTTAAAGATTTTAGCCGACGAGTTGACACCTCTTGCAGGCAGTATAAAAACACATCCAAACTTAAAAATAGGATATTTCGGTCAACCTAACATGTTAAGGTTGAATCCTGAAAATACCGTCTTAGATGAAATTACTTCTGCTTCACCGTCATGCTCTCCGCAGACGGCCAGAAATATTGCCGGAAAGTTGATGTTCAAAGAAGATAATGCGTTAAAAAAAATATCGGTTATTTCCGGCGGAGAAAAAAACAGGGTATTGCTTGCAAAGATAGTAGTTACGCCGTGTCATCTCCTGATGCTGGATGAACCGACCAATCATCTTGACATGGATTCCTGTGAAGCGCTGATGGATGCCGTGGATGAATTTGACGGCTCTGTTATTGTGGTCACGCACGATGAAAATTTTCTAAAACGGCTGGCAAAAAAACTGATAATATTTGACAAAGATAAAATCAGCACTTATGAAGGCGGGTATCAGGATTTTCTTAATAATGTCGGGTGGAAAGACGAAAAAAATCCTGATGAAGAAAAACCGAGATTGTCTTTAAAAAAACCGCCCACGCCGGCTGATAATAAAAAAATTCAGAGAGAACACGATAAAATTCTTAAACCTTTGAGCAAAGAAATAAATGAAATAGAAAAAAAGATTGCGGAAATGGAAAATCAAGTGAAGGCGAACTACGATATTCTGGTTAAAGCTTCTGTGGAAAACGACGTTAAGCGGCTTACCGATGTTGCAATAAAAAATTCTAATATCAAAAAGGAAATTAAATCGCTTTTTGATAAACTGGCAAGAACAACCCAGGAGTACGAAACCCGCCTGAAAGAATCCAAAAAAATTATTAATAACTCGGAACCGTCAGTAAATTGACATGCTGCTCTCCACGGCCTTTATCGCATCAGCGGCGGAACTGGTTATACCGCCCGTATAACCTGAACCTTCGCCGAGCGGGTACAGGTTTTTCATATTTACCGACTCATAGTTTTCGCCGCGTTTAATTCTTACTGGGGATGAAGTTCTTGTTTCTGCACCTAATAATATCGCGTGTTCTGAAACAAATAACGGCTCATCCTCTTTCCATTTATTAAATGCCGCCAACAGCGACTCGCTCACAAATTTTGGAAATATTTCTTTCATATCAGCGGCGGCTGTCCCCGTCTTACACGAATTAATATTTAATGTTTTGGAAATTCTTCCGGATAAAAAATCGGTCAAGTTCTGCGCAGGGACTTCCCATTTTCCTCCTCCTGCATTAAATGCCTTTCGCTCTATATTTTTTTGGAACTCAATGCCGGCCAGCGGATTGGTTGATTTATAATCATCGGTATGACAGGTTACAACAAGGGCTGAATTTGAGAATTCCGACGACCTTTTAGAGTAACTCATACCGTTTATAACCAGCATACATTTTTCAGATGAAGCATTTACTATCTCGCCACCGGGGCACATACAGAATGTGTACACACCCCTTCTTGTTTTTCTATCGGTGTGGGTAAAAGAATAATTAGCGGCGCCGATACCGGGAAAATTTTTATATTTTTCACCGTATCTAATAAGATTAATAATTTCTACGGGATGTTCTATTCTCACTCCGACGGAAATCGGCTTCTGCTCAATAGTAACGCCTTTTTTGTGGAGCATTTCAAATGTATCGCGAGCAGAATGTCCAACCGCAAGATAGACAATTGAAGAACGATATTCATTCGCTCCATTTATTACTACACCCATGACTTTATCGTCTGATATAAGCATATCCGTCATTTTTGAATTATAATATATCTCGCCGCCTCTTTCAAGGATGTAGTTCCTTATATTTTTGACAATTCCGCATAAAACGTCCGTCCCCAGATGGGGTCTGCCGACATATCCTATTTCTTCAGGTGCGCCGAATTTAATAAATGTCTCCAGCACCCTGTTTATATATTTCGTGTTTTTTATTCTGGAAAACAATTTTCCATCCGAGTATGAACCGGCTCCGCCTTCACCAAATTGGATATTTGATTCGGGGTTTAGAATTCTTTCTTTAATAAACCGCTGGACATCAACGGAGCGTTCCTCTATCTTTTTGCCTCTTTCAAATATTACGGGCTTGATTCCATATTCAATAAGTTCAAGGGCGGCGAACATTCCGGCAGGACCGAAACCTATTATTATATGCCGCGACTTGATGTTTTTTGGTTTCCTGTCAACGCTTATTTCTTCAATGTACCGGGGGAAGTTTTCGTTGTTGTCAAAACTGTCAGGAACGCGCACAACTATTGAAATTTCGTAGTAGAACTGTTTTTTACTGCGGGCATCAAGCGATTTGCTCAGTATTTTAACAAACCGTATAGTTGTTGCGCCGATGTTTAACTTTTGTGAAGCAGCTTTGAGATATTCATCTATCCCGTCTTTTTCAACGGGTATTCTCAAATTACTTATTATTAAATCCAAAAATGCCCCCTCTCTTTTATTAAACAGTGTGTAAATTGTAATCTAATCCCGACCAGTTGTAATATAATTTTATCATTTTTTAAAATTATACTACTTTTTCTTAATTTTTCAAGATTTTTTTGCGACTCCAAATCTTTTCAGCAAATTCCTATTGACGGTCTAATACGATACCATCGCATTAGTTTTGAAAGTTCTTTTTTGCGTTGGTTGATATTAAATGTTCTACATAATCCGCACAAAAAGTAAAGTCCAAAAACCTTTACTTTTATAATTTTCGTTGTATAATAATACCTGAATGAAAAAAATTAAATTATCTGCCGGAATAATTTTACTTGTCCAAATTTTATTCTGCCGGGTTTCCTTTTCGGCACAGATGTCGGTATATTACGTAAATGTCGGGCAGGGAGATGCTCAATATATTGAACTGCCCAACGGTAAAAATATAATTATCGACGGCGGACGGAATTCTTTTATAAATACAACTAATCCTGTAATAGCGTTTTTAGAAAGTAGGAATGTTACAAATATAAATTATATGATAGCAACACATCCTGATGGTGACCATATAAACGGTCTTACCGCGGTATTAAAAAAATATAGAGTCGAAAATGTTTACGATCCCAAATATAATAAATCCAGCAATTATTATGATGCTTTTAAAAGTGCGGTTGCAATAGAGGGAAGCAACTATATTCAGTCAAAAACCGGTGATATATATGAATGGGATAGTAGTGTAGTAATAAAATGTTTAAATGCACGCACTGACGTATCTGAACCGAATAATGCATCTATTGTTCTTAAAATAACTTTTAGCTCAAGCACATTTTTGTTCACTGGTGATGCAGAGACTGATGATACTGAAAACAATATGGTACAAAATTATGGTGATGAGTTAAGGTCTGATATTTTAAAAGTGGGGCATCACGGCAGCAGGTATTCCTCCGCTACAACATTTTTAAATAAGGTGGAACCCGAATATGCAATGATTGGAGTAGGACCTAACTCATATGGACATCCGACACAAGAAACCATATCAAGATTAAACTCAGCAGGGGTTAAAAGAATTTTTTATACCGGCTATAACCCTAACGGTTCGCCTGATGGAACGATACGGGTTACAACAACAGGTGATGGAATATATACAATCACTACGAATTATGAGACTCTGATTACCCAGCCGGAACAGCCGGGACAACCGGGACAGCCCGACCAGACATTAAACTCAACATATATAGTACTTTTTAACAACCTGTTTCATCCCGACCGACAGGAATGGACCGAGTTTCAGTATTACATTTCACAGGCGGGAAAAATGGATGTAAAAATTTTTACTCTTGACGGTGAAATGGTCAAACAGTATGAAAGATACGACGCAAATTCCGGAACATATTTCTGGGCGTGGGACGGAAAAAACAGGGACGAGGACACGGTAGCGGCAGGCGTTTACATCCTGAAAATCAAAACCGCGGATGCCGAAACGACGAAAAAAGCTATTTTGATTAGGTAATAAAATGAAAAGAAAAAATTGGAAGTTGATTTTACTTTCTCACTTTCTCACTTTCTCACTTTCTCACTTTCTTCTTGCGAAGGGTCCCGGCACGACATCCGGGATTTTCTTAAGACAACCGCTGGGTGCGAGGTCTTTCGGACTGGGTAACACATACACGGGAATTTCCAACGATATAGAAGCCCTCTGGTTCAATACCGCGGGAATTTGTGAAATTGATTACCCCGTGGTCTCGGCACTTTTTTCCAAGGATATTTCCGGAACAAACCATGGATTTCTGGCATTCGCCCTGCCGCTGGAAAAATTCACGGCGGCCGTTTCCGTCTCCGCACTTCAAACGGAAAAAATAGAAATAACCCCGCAAACGCAGGCGGCATACACTATAAGACCGGAAAGCGATTACATAGCGATGTTTGCACTCGGGATTCCTATCGGCGGATTTTTAGATGTAGGCGGCGGGGTAAAATTTTTACACTCAGAACTTGCTGAAGAATATGCGGCACAAACGGTTGTATTTGATGAAGGACTTCTTTTAAGAGGAATAAAACATCCGGAAATCGGCGAAATTTCCGTCGGTGTTTCTTATCAAAACTTAGGTAAAAAAATAAAATATGACGAAAAATACAACGAACTTCCTCAAATACTGCGCGGCGGCGTGTCGGTCAAAAAAACCAAAAAGGACACCGGTGAAATTGTCATTGGCTATGATATTTCAAAAATCACAGGCGCAGACATTCATCACAATTTCGGGATAGAACTGACCGCTTTTGACAAATGGCTGACAAAACCTTTGACATCTTTCAGCATACGGGCTGGATATGAAATGGGCTATTCAATAGAAGGACCGTCTTTCGGGCTGGGTTTCGGACTGAAAAAAATCAGATTTGATTACGGGCTGCAACTTACCGATTTTGAGACACGGCATAAATTCCTTATATCTTATTCGTTTGAACCCGACACTCCGGAAGAAGAGGAAGAATTTGGTTCAGTAGAAAAATCCACGGGAGCAAAAATTGCCGAAACATCACAGATTGTAAAAAAACCGATTATGGAAAAAACAACAATCGCCGTGATGAATTTTTCAGCGGGAGGGGTATCTGCATTTGAAGCGGGCAAAACCGCCGATTTGTTGAGAGCGGCAATCGTCAATACGGATACGTTCATTGTCGTAGAACGCAGTCAACTTGAGCATATTACGGGTGAACTTGGTCTACCGCAAGGTTGCACTGATCAAATTTATGCAATGCAGATTGGAAAGGCATTAAACGCAAAAAAAGTGATTACTGGTTCCGTATCAAAACCAGGAACGGCTTACATTGTTGATATCCGTCTTGTAAATGTTGAAACCGGCAAAATAGAATACACTGATAAAAGTGAGATGTTATCTATAGGCGAGATAGAAAATGCGGTTAAAGAATTGGCTCAACGGATTGTCCGGCAAGTAAAGACGAAATGAAATCCCCGTAAAATCCCGAAGGGTGCATTATTTCCCATTGCCATGTGAAAATTTTTCTTTATCGTACCGGCAAAATACAAAGAAAAACAAAAATTACTAATGCCTTAACGGGATAGGGAATTCTTTCGCGATATTGTTAATTCATAATCATGTGAAAATCAGGGCTTCTTAATAGAAATAAGTTCTACTGTGAATATCAAAGCGGCATCCGGTCCTATATCGGCGCCGGCACCTCTTTCACCATATGCAAGATTAGACGGAATGAATAATTCATATTTTGAACCGACTTTCATTAACTGCAATGCTTCCGTCCATCCTGCAATTACACCTCCGACGGCAAAGGTTGCCGGTTGCCCGCGTTTATACGAACTGTCAAATACGGTTCCGTCAATCAACCTGCCCTAGTAATTAACGGTAACGGTATCATTTGATTTTGGCTTGTCGCCTGTTCCTTGCTTGATTATTTTATATTGCAGTCCGCTTGAAGTAATTTTCACGCCTTCTTTCTGCTTATTTTTTGCAAGGAATTCTTCGCCGGCTTTTTTGTTTTTTTCACCCGTTTCACTATTTGATTTCATTTGTTTATCCTGTAAGTCCTTTTGAAAACTCATCATAACCTGATTTCTCTCATCATCCGTCAATAACGGTTTAGAACCCGACAGGGCGTCTTTAATTCCCGCCGACATAATATCGGTATCAATATCAATAGATTGTCTTTTGAGATTATTCCCGATATCCCAGCCGATTGAATAACTCACTTTGTCTTTTTGTGTCTCCGGATTCTTCGCCGCATATCCCGAATTCAAAAACAACACGCACAACATTAAAGTTAAAGCCACAGCAAACATCAATTTTTTCTTCATCTTCTTTCCCCCATTTTTTTCATCAGTTATGGATTAAATCAAGCCAGTCAAGGATTTTATTTTCAAATTTACCGTCAAACATCTGTACTCCATGTTGATTTTTCTTGCCTTCTAAAAACACAACATTCGCACCAATTCCTTTAGCGATACCCATTAGCCAGTTAGAACTCTCATATGCGTATTTATCGCCGGGCGAGGCGGCGACGGCAACCAGTCGTCTGCCGTATTCCTTCATCGCCGATGCGGTTAATAATTCAATATAATTCAACCCGGGTGAAAGTAAAATAACAAGCGGCACAAACTTATTTTTTGCGGAATATATTAAAGCGATATTTGCGCCGATACTTGCGCCCGCCAAAGCAATCGTGTTTTTTCTTACACCTCTTTTTCCAACTAAATATTTTACCATAGCATCTACATCATCTGCCATTTTATTCCATTCGGAACCGGGCCCGGGACGGCCGAAATATTTTATATCTACATCCGCACCGGCAATTGTTTTATTGCTTTCCCCATGACCGCGCATATCAACCGCCAGATAACCGTAGCCGCGATGAGATAATTTGTCGGCAAAACCATACCATTCGCCTTTATTACTTGCAAGCCCGTGTAAAAGTATAAAAGTGAACTTGGCGGGGTTTTTTGGAGGGACAAACTTACCGATAAGTATAACCTTATCTTTGGTTATGATTTTTGCCGGCGGCTCGGAGTTCCCAACGGTCTTTGTGCATGCCGACAAAAAGCAAAATGACGCTGCTGAAAATACAAAAATAAATCTATGAATGGTTGCCGTATTCATCAAGAATCATTATACTTTCGGGAAGTTAAAAATCAAGGAATATTTTTTACTGAATTGTAAAAATCATTTGAGGCAGGATTGGCGTTCCAAATTTCCGCAACCGAACAACTGACTTTTTTTATTTTTTCATCGCTTTTACACGGCGAATAATGGCGTTAACACGGGTGACCAGCCGGTCGGGATTAAACGGTTTTGTCATATAGTCGTCGGAACCGATCTGCAATCCGCGGATTTGTTCTTCCTGCTTACTCCTAACCGTAAGCATCAGTATAGGAATATACGCCAATTTCTGGTCTTTTCTTATCTCATTGCATACTTCCCAACCGCTCATTTTCGGCATATTTATGTCAAGGATAACCAGGTCCGGTTTTTCCTTGTAAATTTTTTCAATACCTTCTTGTCCGTCATAAGCGGAAATAACGGAATAACCCTCCGGTTTGAGAATTATTTTCAGCAATTTGTGATAGTCGTTCTCGTCATCCACAACAAGTATCTTCGGCATATCATACCTCCGGTAAAATAAAATAAAATATACTTCCCTTTTTCAATTCGGACTCCACCCAGATTTTTCCGCCGTGCAGTTCCACTATGGCTTTTGCAATGGCTAACCCGAGTCCCGTTCCTTTCGGACCTTTTATCTGGTCCCTTGTTCCTTTGACCTGTTCAAATTTGTTGAAGATTTTATTCAGTGATTCTTTTGGGATACCTACGCCGGTATCGGAAATAGAAACTACAATACAACCGGGAGTTGAGAGTTGCAAGTTAAAAGATTTAGTGTTTCCGATTTCTGCTTTTACCGTTATCCTTCCTCCTTCCGGAGTAAATTTCATTGCGTTCCCGATGAGATTTGTAATCACCTGTTTCAGGCGGTCCTCGTCGCCGTCTATATAAACGCTCTGAAAATCGTGATTAAAGGTAAGTTCTATTTTTTTCTCCGAGGCAACAGGCTGGAATAATTTAACAATGTTCTGAATTGCCGGAACTATATCCATTCTTTGCAGATTCACATCAAATTTTCCGGCTTCTATTTTTGCGACATCAAGCAGGTCATTGATATATCTGCCCAACCGCGTAGTATTGCTTTTTATGCTTAATATAGCATCCTCCCAGTCAAAATCCGGGTCTTTTGTTTTAATCTTTTTCAGCATAATATCCAAAAAAACCTGTGTTGCCGCAAGCGGCGAACGCAATTCATGTGTAACGCTTGCCACGAAATCTCTTTTCATTTCATCCAGTTCCGCTAACTTTACAGCCATCTTATTAAATTCTTCCGACAGGAATCCGAGTTCGTCCTTTCGTTTAAGTACTATCCTTGTACTTAAATTTCCCGCACCTATCCGTTGCGCACCTTTCGCAATTATATCTATAGGTCTCGTAAATGTTTGTGCAAGTATTACGGAACCTATGAAACCTAACACTAACCCTAATAATGCAACGCCGAAAATCCGGTAACGGGTTGATTTCATTACAATGTTAATATTCCTGTCCATAAAATCTTTAGAGTAACCGACCCTGACGACACCTTTTAATTCCGTTTTCAAAAAAACCGGATAAGCGAAATCAAATATATTTTCGCTTTGTTGTATCAGAATATCTTTTGAAGACAACGCATTTTTTCCTATATCCGTCTTATCAGTTTTATAGAGAAGTTTCGGGTCGGTATGTGCAGTTATAAACCCTTTTTTATTTTCAAACATAGCATATACCACACCAGGAGTTGCTTTTTTTATAATATTTGCATAATTAAATATAGAAAGTTCGTCCTGGACAAGCAGCGATTCTCTTGAACTGGCAGCAAACTGCTTTACAGCGGATATTTCTTTTTCTTTTAATTCTTTTATTAGGAATTTTTTTTCTGTATAATAGAAAAATGCCGATACGGTAAAAATAAGAATGAGCATAAGCGTACTTACAAGAATGGTGAATTTTAATTTAATAGGCATAATGACTCATTTTTTCTGTAAATCTATTTCCATTTTTACTTTCTCTATCGCTTTTTGTATTTTTTTATTTTCAGGGTCATATCTTAAAGCAAGTTCCCAGTTCCTTGAGGCATCACCTATTCTGCCCTGAGCGTAATTTATAAGTCCCTGTTTATAATACTCCTCCGCTTTTTTCTTATCCACGACAGTTTCTTCTACAGTCACCGCAGGGACATCCGGCGGAGGCGGTTTAACCGCAGAGATTTTCCTCAGCATTTCCAGAGCGTTGCCTATACCGTTACTTGCCTGCAGGTTAAGTTGCGCAAGCTGGGAATCTTTTTCATTCCTGGATTTATTTACAACGACTTCCCAGTTATTTATCGCATCCACATATTCTTTGCGTGTATATTTTGTCTCGCCTTTCTTATAAATTTCTTTCAATTCGGCAATAAGTTTTTCAACCCTCTCTGTTTCCGCAAGATTACGCAGATAATCCTTCACATTACCGTAATATTCCTTTACTTCTTTATGTGAAGGGTCAATTGCCATTATCCTCTCCCAGAAATTCATCGCATCAGTTAAATTTTTATTCTGATAAAAAACATAACCTTTTGCATAATAAAGTTTTTCGGCATCCGGGAGCGAATCTTTTTGCGCCGTTTCATTCATTCTATCCTTTATTTCCTGAACATATTTTTTTACATTTTCATAGTCGGGGTTTATTTCAATTATTCCGTTCAATTGTTCGCTTGCCCATAGATAATAACCTTTATTGTAATTTTTAATTGCAAGACGATACTGCTTTTTAATATCAAGCTTTTTCTCTCTTTTTGCTATTGACTTTTGTGCCCGTTTATAAATTTCTTCGCTTTCTTTTTGAATTCTTAATCGTTCGGGCTCAAGCATTTTTTCAACCGCTTTTTTAAGATACCTGCTCGCTTTAACATTTTTCGGTTCAAGGATTAAAACTTGCAGGAATGAATCCATTGCGGGATAAAACTCTCCCTTCTTATATTGCTGCACCCCCTGTTTGCAAAGGTCTTTTATCCGTGAAATGTCCGTCTTTTGTAATTTATCAACACTATAACTGTTCTCTATACAAATAAAAAAAATGACAAAACAACACCACACATTAACTAATCTATAAAGCGAGTGTTTTTTCATTTCATTAGTTCATTGGCTTTTTTCATATAATCAAGCGCATCTTTATTTGTCGGGTCCAGTTCTATTATTTTGTGAAACTCAAGAATTGATTCGGGATATCTTTTCTGGTTAAACAGTTCAACACCCCGCTGGTATATTTTATTAATGTCGGGAATAGTTGAAATCCCTGCGGCAAAAATCGTCGGGGTTTCAAAATTTACCGTTAAGCCGAACCTGTGAGAATTACCCAAATCGCCGAAACCGGAATATGCGTAATCAAAACTCATCCCGAGACCTTTTATGCCCACGCCGAATCTGATGCCGCTGTCCGTATCCCGCGAGCCCTTCGTTA
>JBBAAR010000021.1:0-16585 GCA_041658185.1 Elusimicrobiota bacterium | reverse complement strand
AAAAAAGGAGATTATTTTACGTTTCATTAACAAGAGCAAAAGTTGGAGCATTTCTTTCTTGGGCTCGCCAGCGTACCGGTCAAGAAATACATATGCATGGAAGAACAATGTTGGATAAGAAAAAAAGCAGATTTTTGGATGAGATAGAGAAATAATCATGAAAGAAATCCAAGCAAAATATTATAAAAGCAATAGAAGGAACAGTAATAGGATCTGTTAAACGGACAGGATAATAAAAAACAGAGGTGCGTGTAGTTTTGAGTAAATACGATGGAGGTAACAGTGATAGATCCCATGATATCATTAAGTTTTACAATCCAATCTAATCCTGGCACTTATGCCTTGTTACTTGGTTCCGGCGTTTCACGTTCCGCCGGTATCCCCACGGGCTGGGAGATAGTCATTGATTTAATAAAAAAATTAGCGGCTGTACAGAAAAAAGATTGTATGCCAAGCCCCGAAAAGTGGTATGTTGAAAAGTATAAGAGAGAGCCGGATTATTCGGAGATTTTGGAAGAAATTGTAAAAACTCCCATTGAGCGCAATCAGTTATTGCGAGCATATTTTGAGCCAAATGACGACGAAAAATCGAAAGGTCTAAAAGTTCCCACAGAAGCCCATAAATGCATTGCAAAATTGGTGGCTAATGGTTATATCAAGATTATTGTGACTACAAATTTTGACCGTCTTTTAGAAAAAGCGTTAGAAGATATCGGTATAATTCCCACAGTTATAAGCACTCCAGATTCTGTAGAAGGCGCTATTCCCATAATACACTCAAAATGTACTATAGTGAAAGTTTCAGGTGATTATTTAGATACTCGCATTAAGAATACACAAAAAGAACTATTTCAATATGACAAAAAAACAAATTTGTTGTTAGATAAAATATTTGATGAATTCGGTTTAATTGTTTGTGGTTGGTCAGCAGAATGGGATGCCGCGTTGGTGTCGGTTATAGAAAGATGTAAAAATCATAGATTTTCTGCTTATTGGACGGCACATGGAGATTTAGCCGTTCCAGCAAAGAAACTTATTGAATTAAGAAGAGCTTCAATCCTTGATATGAAAAGCGCTGATGAATTTTTCCATGATTTGACAGAAAAAATATTTGTCTTACAAGAAATTTCTAAACCTCATCCTTTATCATCCAAAATAGCGGTAGCAACCGTAAAAAAATATATCATCGACGACAAATACAAAATCAGTTTGCATGATTTAATAATGAACGAAACTGAAAAGGTATATTCCGAGATATTAAACAATCCATCTTTTTCTGTTCACCCAACGCAATTTGATGTAGCCGAATTTAATAAACGAGTTAAGGACTATGAATCTTTAATTGAAGTCTTAAGAGATATGTTTATCGCTGGATGTTTTTGGGATGAGGGAAATAATAGTCAAATCTGGCAAAAATCTCTTGAGAGATTATCTTACTTTGAAACGCAAAGTGGAATTACTGCTTATTTGAAACTACGGTTACATCCTGCACTAATTTTATTATATGCCGGCGGAATTGCTGCAATTGCTTCAAAAAGATATTTTAATTTCACGACACTGCTAACAAACACAAAAATTTATTCAAATCGTCATGAGATAAAAGAACCTCTTATTTTACATCTGTATACACATGAGGTAATTGAGAAAGAATTAGCCAATAAACTTCCTAATCAGGACAGAAAATATGTTCCGCTCAACGAACATCTTTATGCATTGTTACGTCAACCACTCAAAGAGTATATTCCCAATGATAAGAACTACGATGAGATATTTGATCGTTTTGAATATCTAATGGCGCTGATATACGCCGATTTAAGAGAAAAGATAGTGAATGATAAAGATTTTTGGGGGCCGATAGGACGTTTTGGATGGAAATATAAGATTAGAATTTCTAGTCATAATATTTTAGTAGAAGTAGACGATGAAATTAAAAAACAAGGCAAAGAATGGGCACCCTTAAAAGTAGGTTTATTTAATGGTTCTGTAGAAAGATTGAATCAGGTTATAACTGGTTTTAAAGAACGACTTAACAAATTAAATTGGTACTAATAAAAAAATGAATCGGATTTACAAAATCCCAAAAGATTGGGAAGTAGCAAAAGTAGGACAATATATCGGTTCAAGTGGGAAAATAATTAAAAAGGCAAGTAGGTGAAATTTTTTTCAGAGCAGTAACGGAACGTGTGGTGAAATGGCATCCGCACCGGTTTATCAAACTGGTGACAAACGTCCGTGTGGATTAAAATTCCACCACGAGCATAATACTGATTTAAATATTTTATATATAAATCAAATTCAAAAAAAATATGAATTTTATAAAAAGAATTAAAAACTATGTAATTTCAAAAAGACTAAAAATTAAAGTATATAAGAATTTGGAAGAAATATTTACCCCTGAAATAATTTCAGAACAAGACATAGCAAAAACAATAATAGATATATATACTTGGGAAAATTGGATTAATGGTGGATGTAAAGAGAGTCCAGAATTAACAAACTTATCTAAACAATATAATTTGCTTTTCAAAAATCAGACTCCGGAAGTATATAATATTTATAGACAAGAAATGTTTTTAAAAGCAATGAATTCTATCGGTTATGGTTTAATTTACAATACAATTTGGGATATATTTTATCAAATTAAAAAACAAACTCCTGATGAATTAGAAAAATATATATCTTTTCAAAAAATAGATGAAAATGGAATAACCCAAAGAAGTAATAATTGGCGTAAAATGAAGGAATTGCAAAAAATAGAGAGGGGTAAAAATATCCCTTTTTATATAGACAATTATAAAGACTATTTTGAAATTGACCAAATATACTATAGACTTGCACAATTAAATGAATTAATTAATAAGAAAAAGTTTGCACCCAATCCCTTTGATAAAACTTGTTTTGACAAAAATAATAGGTTATTAAAAGGGCGTGTTGTTAACGAAATATTCCCGCAATTCTTTGCTGGGACTAAAATAAATTCTGTTTTAAAAGAGACATATAATGTGAAGCTAAGGAATATGAGTGGGCATAATGACTATAAAATAAATGAATCAAGAAAGTTTATTGAATCGTTAGTGAACGGGTATGAAATTAGCTTCGAAGAAATTATGTTAAAATTAAATCACATCATACATATTAATAATGCATTATGGTGGGTGTTATCAAGAAATGAATATTATGATAATTTAAAAAATTATGCAGATAGGGGATGTATTGCTTTTGGATATGCTAATGGCAAATTACCAGTAGCTTTTATAATTCAATTAGAAGTATTTGAAAATATTGATTATGATAAGAAATGGTTAAATAATATAACGTTCGAATACAAAGACCAAAAAGTATTTGTTTTTGTTAGTGAAAATAGATATCCGATCATCATTCCCGAAAATCCTTATTTTAATGATTGGTATAATTTATTGAAAGGTAAAGAATGCTCTTGTGTTATTTTACCAGTGTTGCTGCCTTTAGGAGTTTCAGGTAAAGGATGTAAAATAGATGATATTTTATATGAATTAACAAGAGATATGAAAATAAAGATTATTAAAATCATTTAATATTTCTCAAAAAGCATTGTATTTAAAAATGCGAAGATAAATAAAATGGATAAAAATATAAATAAAATCCCGAAAGATTGGGAAGTGGCAAAATTAGGACAGTATATAAATGTTTTCAGTGGGTATCCTTTTAAAACAGATGATTTCTTATCTACCAAAGAAGAGGGAATTAGTATTGTTAAAATTGGTAATTTGCAAGATGGAGTTGTTAGAATTTATGAAGACACCAATAAAGTAATTGAAGGGCTTTATACAAAACTTCCTGAATTCCAGTTGCTTTCAGGAGATGTTTTAATTGCTTTATCTGGTGCAACAACAGGAAAAATTGCTGTAGTTGAAAAGGATTTAGGAAAAGCATTAGTTAATCAACGAGTTGGGAAGTTTGACATATTAGACGACAAAAAAATAAAACAAACATATTTTTATTATTACTCACAAACAAAGACATTTACTTTAGATATATTAAAGTATATTGGTCAAAGTGCGCAAGGTAATTTAAGTCCCGAACAGATTAAAAAAATAGACATTTTACTTCCCCCACTTCCCGAACAACAAAAAATTGCGGAGGTGTTTTCTACGGTGGATGAGGCGATACAGATAGTTGATAGGGTTATTGAAAAGATCCAGTGGGTAAAAAAAGGATTGATGAATGAACTATTAGTAAATGAACCGATAGGTGAAACGAAAGAAGAAATAGTAAATATATTTTCTCTTGAATATGGTAAAGGATTAACTCAAAATGAAAGAAATGATGGAAAATATCCTGTTCTTGGTTCCAATGGCATAGTTGGATCTAACTCAACATTTCTTGTTAAAGGTCCGGGAATCGTAATAGGAAGAAAGGGAACAATTGGAGCGGTTAAGTGGTTAGATGTAAATTTCTGGCCTATTGATACAGCATATTTTGTTGTTCCAAAGAAAGACGATTTAAATTTGAAATGGTTGTATTACAAATTAGTTGTGCTTAATTTAAAGAAACTGAATACCGCAACAGGAATTCCAGGACTAAATAGAGAAATGGTATATGGACAAGAAATATACGTTCCGTCTCTTCCCGAACAACAAAAGATTGCGGAGATACTTTCCGCGGTGGATAATAAAATTGAACAACAGAAAAAGCGGAAAGAAAAATTGGAAAAGGTAAAAAGGGGCTTGATGGACGATCTTTTAACAGGCAAAAGGAGGGTTAAAATAAACTAATGAAATGGGAAATAATAGAAAAGATAATAAAAGTAGTTGGACCAATAGTTATCCCATTTGGTTTAGGTTTTTTTACGAATAGATGGGTAAACTCTAAACAGCAAAAAGATAAAAGACGTGATAACCATTTTAAAAAAATTAAAGAACAAGTTTTTAATCCATGGTTAAATCGTGGTGATATTTTTCAGAGATCAAATCAACAGATTAATGAAATATTAGTCCACGATTTAAAAAATCATTTTCCTGAATTATACAAGAAAATGGAAAAGATCTCGGAATTACAAAATCAAAAAGAACAAATAATTGAACAGATAATAAATTCATTGCAGCAAAAATACCCCGAATATAAAATTTATAAAGAAATAGATTGGTACATACACTATTGGGAGAATGAGCCACATAAACCGCAAATAAATGGTAAAGACAGAATTACGGGTAATGGGGTCGATTATGCAGTAAGAAAAGAAGAAAGTTATACATATGAAGAACAAAAAAGCCTGTGTGATGAAATTACGCAATTACCGTCAACTTCTGAAGCCAAAAAAATCAATGAGTTGCGTCATTTGATTGAGAAAAAAAATGAAGAAATCATAAAAGAAATGAAAGTTCTTGAATTAATAGAAAAATTACCAAACGAATGTGATTTTATTAAATGATAAATATAATAAAAGTGTTAAATTGAGGTTGTAAAAAAATGGCTAACTTTACAGAAAAATCATTGGTTGAAGATTATATTGTAAATAAACTTGTAGAAAAGGGCTGGCGGTTTGTTCCTGCGGATGAACTGTCAAGAGAAACATTTGAAGAGCCGCTTTTGATTTCCGATTTAACGAGACAGATAGAAAAAATAAACGGCGAAAAGTTCAAGTCGGAGGGATTGGAACTCGGCGGTGATGAGTTCAAACAGGCAATCAATGAGCTGAAATTGAGGGCATCCGGTCAGGAAGGAATAAAACAGATTCTTGAGTTTTACAAAAATGGCATCCCCGTCAAGTTTGAAAAAGAAAGGGTTGTAAAATATGTTCAAATTTTTGACTATGATAATGTAGGGAACAACGAATTTGTTATTTCCCGACAGGTTAATTCCCAGAGCGCCGACAGGTCAATAAGAGCGGATATTATGCTTTATGTTAACGGTATTCCGCTTATTATTATTGAATGCAAAAACCCGGCAAGTTTTTCTTCAAGTTGGTACGATGCTTACAAACAGATTAAAAAGTATGAAAAAGATATTCCGGAATTGTTTAAGTATGCTCAACTCGGGATAGCGGTAGAAAAAACTGCATATTATTTCCCGATAGTGCCGTGGCAGGAAGATGTAAAGATTTACGAATGGAAAGAGGAAAACAAGGACTCTGTTGATTCTCTGTTGGAAATGCTTGAGCCGACAAGAATTCTGGACATTATAAAAAACTTTTTATTTTACAGGATAGAGTCTGGCGAAGCCACGAAGGTTGTTACGCGGTATATGCAATACAGGGCTGTAAATAAAATCGTTGCCAGAGTGTTGAATAATATTGCCGGCAAGGAAGAAAAAAATAAAGGTCTTATCTGGCACTGGCAGGGTTCCGGCAAAACCCTGACTATGATTTTTGCGTCGTATAAGTTAAGAAACAATGATAAACTTGAATCGCCTACCGTGTTTTTTGTCGTTGACCGCGATGATTTAGAAACGCAGTTAAATGAAGAATTTTCTGCTCTGGGAATAGAGCCGTATATTGTTGACTCGGTAGAGGATTTAAAAAGCGTGATAGAGCATGACGATTATAGGGGCAGAAGAGATATAATTATTACCCTTATACATAAATTCAGACCAGGCGAACTTGAAGGACTGGTTAGAGAACTTGACAAAAAAGATGTTAAGGGTTCTATAAGGACCAGAAAAAATGTTATTACCTTTATTGACGAAGGACACAGGACGCAATACGGAACGCTTGCGGCGCAGATGAAGAACGTTTTAAAAGGCGGTTTCTTTTTTGCTTTTACCGGCACTCCAATATCCAAAGAGGGAAGAGATACATACAATGAGTTTAGTTATCCGCCTACCGAAACATATTTTGACAAGTATTTTATCACGGACTCCATTAAAGACGGGTTCACGGTAAAAATCGCATATCAGCCGAGATTGGAAAGAGACGTTCATCTGAAAAAAGAAGAGCTGGAAGCGTTCATAAGTTTGGAGGGCGAAGAAATCCCCGAGGAATTTAGAGAAGACGCAAAAGAAGAAGTCAGAAAAAAGATAAACAAGATAAAGGCGTATCTTGAAAACCCCGAGAGAATTGAAAAAATCGCTAAAGATATCAAAGAGCATTTTAGCGGGAATGTGGACGGCAAATTCAAAGCAATGGTTGTCGCGGTGAGCAGAAAAGCATGCGTTCTTTATAAAAGGGAGTTGGATAAATATTTGCCCAAGGAATTTTCAGAAGTGGTTATGACATATAATCAAAATGACGATGAAATAATTTCCGGTTACCTGCGGGAACTTCTTGGAAGAAACAAAGGGCTTGATATAGAGCAGATAAAAAAGGAAACGATAACAAAGTATAAGGAGCAGGAATTGCCGAAGTTACTCATCGTTACCGATATGCTTTTAACCGGTTTTGATGCGCCGATATTGCAGACGATGTATTTAGATAAACCGCTTAAAGAACATAGGTTGCTTCAGGCGATAGCGAGAACCAACAGACCTTATAAAGGCGAGAAAGAAGCGGGTCTGATAATAGACTATGCCGGGATACTGAATAATTTCAAAAAAGCATTTGAAATATACAGCAAGGATGATGTGAAAGGGGTGTTGCACGGGATAGAGGAATTCAAAGAGGATTTCGCCGGACTTATTAACCGGTTGCTGGAGATATTTAAGGAACTTCAAAAGAACGTTTACGACAGAAAAGTGCTGTTAAAGGCGATGGAAATTCTCACTTCGGATGAAAATATCTGTAAAAAGTTTGTGGAAGATTACCGGAGTTTACGCAGGATATTTGAACTGCTTGGTCCGGACGAAATTAAACTGGACTACTTTAACGAATATAAATGGCTGACGGCAATTTATGTGTACTATTCAAAAGAAGTTATGACGAAGGACGGCAATATTGATACTTTTGTTGAAAAGTATTTTGACAAAACCATAAAACACGTTTACGAAACTACCGAGATAGAGGAATTGAACAAAAATCTGCCGCAGATTGCTTTTGATGATAAATATTTTGTTGAATTAAATAAGAAAATAAATAACAGAGAAGAGCGTGCCGCAAATATCGTTTTTACTTTAAACAGGTTTGTTCTCGTGGATAAAGACAGAAATCCGGTTTTTATGACCATAGCCGACAAGGTGGAACAAATACTGAAAAAGTGGAAAGAAAAAAACAAGGATTACGAGGCGATATATAACGAAGGAGCAACGGTTTTAAGGGAAATAGAGAAGTTAAAATCCAGGCAGAAAGAACTCGGGCTAAATAATCTGGAATATTCAATACTGCTTGTTCTGGAAAAAGAAATCGGCAAACGGCAGGAACTGGAAAAAGACGTAAAAGATTTGTGTAAAATATTGAAAGAGGAGATGTTCAACGGATGGGTCCTGCAGTCGACCATAAGAAAAAATATCGAGAGAGAAATAAGGTCGTTTTTAAGAAGGGAAGTCGTGAAATATAAATTGAATTATGAAAAGATAAACGAGATGTATGATGTTGTAAAAGGGAATATCTCTAAATATGAAGCAAGCGAATAGAACAAGCAATTATATGACGGGTTACAATATTGATTACAGGGATATAAAATATCCGCGTCTGGAATTTAGGACCGGAAGTTTGCTTTTGGTTTTGCCGCATAATTACAGTGATGTTAAAAATTTGGTAGAGAAGCACAAGAACTGGATTTCCAAGAAAGAGGCGTTTATAAAAAAAGCGTTGAAAGATTCCAAGAAAATAAAATTTGTGGAAAAAAGAACAGACGAACAATTCAAACAATACGTTAAAAGATTGGCAAAATGGAACGCAAAAAAACTGAGCGTTTCCGTTAATAAACTTTCTTTTAAGAAAATGAAATCAAAATGGGGTAGTTTAAGTTCGACTAAGTGTTTGACTATAAACACATTAATGAAATATCTGCCGCAGTCTCTCATAAAATATGTAGTATTTCATGAGATGGCACATTTGATTGAGCGGAAACACAATGAAAATTTTTGGAGAATTATCCGTAAGAGATACAAAAATTGTGAAAAATATGAAAATTTACTTTTCCAATACTGGTTTTCAATTAGCAGAAAAACAGCAGGAAATGTTGTAGTATGTGAAAAAAAGGTTCCAGATCGTCTATGGAAAAAACGGAGTAACCGGTACCGTATCTTGGCATTTGGCAGTTTTGAAAATTCCCAAATGGACAACGGTCCACTTATCAGGGGGATTTATGAAGCAGAAAAGTGGTGATCAAAGCAGCAATGTAATGATTAACTCTATAGGTGCCAATAGTGACGTCAACATAAATCAGCAACGCCTTGCGGATGAGGCATTGGAACATCGTCATACGGTTTTCGAGACAAAAGGTTTCAAAGAATATACCGCGAAAGACGTTAGGAAGAAGACTCTTCATGCTGTTATTGCAGTTGTTGTTGGTGGTTTAGCAGTTTTTTCCAATATTCTTTCCGTTGCCGCGTACTTTGGTTTGGCGAAGTTCCCGGTTGCTATTCCCATAGTAGCGATCTGCTTGATTGTGGTGCTAATCAATGTAAGATATGTAGAACTTTTATTCCTGCCAAAGAATACTGATACTTATAGATACTTGTGGGGAAAGTTTGTCCGCAAAAGTAATGATGACAGATATGTTGTTTATGAGAAAGTGGCGCCGTGTATCTATCCGAATTGCAATGGTGATGTGAGGATTGTCTCCGCCCCAGCTCGCGAAAAGCATAATCACCCTATTGTGGGAATCTGCTCTATCGGAGAAAGGGAACATACATACACAGTTGACTCCAACGGTATTGGTTTCCCGCACAGGTTTGATTGGCGTCCTATAGAGAGTTCCCAGTCGGACTAGCGGGATAGGGATTGTCTATGAAAAAATAATTTTGGGATGCGAATATCGGCATCGTCCCCGTAATGTTAAAAATGGTAAATGATTTCACAATGATATGTCTCATAAAAACCTGCCGAGCAAAAGCAGATTACGGGAGAATATGGTAATCAATGCGATATGTTCTAACGAATCAAATATACTCATAATAGTAGGCAATTGTTATGAAAAAATTGGCAAGTTTGTTTTTCTAAATAATGGTATAAGTTATATTTTCCCAGTATTACAAACAACAGGTATATTAACAGAATCTGTATGTTCAAGAGCAACTGCTGATATTCAAGAAATAAATTTACTGAAAACAGGTAAAATTACAAAAGAGACTGTTAAATTCACATATCATGATGATGGGAACGTGCATTTTTCAATGGATGCTAAAATACGTACAGAAATAAAATTAAACACAAATCCATTAGTAAATGTAGATAGACATCTTTTCTCATGTATGTATTCTAATTTTAATGTGAATAAATTAAAGGATAGAAAATTTGACTATTATTCAAAAAAAGCTTTTAGAATCAATTTTGCTGATAAAATACCACAAACATTTCAATTATCTTTTTATTCAATAAAACTGCCTCACAAAATACAACCGAATGAACTTATATTTGTCTCTCCAAATAGAAAAAGAAATATTAAAGTCAATTGTAGCCCGATAATATCACCATATTTACCAAATAAAAATATAACTACATTCATATTTTATGGAGGATTTAATATCAAATCCGATAAAATTAGATTTTTATCAGCCATGTATCCTTCAGGAGAATATAAATCATTATCTAAATTGATAGGAACTGTTGACTTAAATATTTAGTTGTCTTTAGAAATAATATACTATATGAACCTGTACTACTTTGTAAATAATTAGTAGGCAAGGATAATAATGTCAATTGATGAACATGGTTTTTTAGGAAAAGAAATCGAGGGATATAAACAAAATATAGAAAATAAATTTAAAGACATCTTTGAATTAGCATACGAATTAAATGAATACGCACAAAAAATAAAATTTAAGTTTATAATTCATAACAAAGACGGACAGGAAGTTATCGCTGCTTCGTTATTCATAAGAATATTAAATGGCTTTCAAGGAGCAGTTATATTATTAAAATACGGGCTGACTATAGAATCAGTAGTAATCGTGCGTTCAACATTAGAAACACTTTTCGTATTAAAGAGAATTTGTGACGACCGTGAATATGTTCGGGATTATGTTAAATCAGATGAAAAAAAAAGATTAAAACTTATGAATATAGCACATAGAAATCCAAGTGCTCTATTTGAGAGTTTAAGACAATATGCAACTGAAGAAATTATAACAGAACTAAAAAGTAAAATTACAAAGGAAAATATTGATGAAATTCAATTAGAAACTTTAGCTGTGAAAGCAGGGATGCGTGATTATTATGATGGTGTTTATAGGATTTTATCAGGGATTTCACATCCAACGCCAAGAGCAATAGAAAAATATGCAGTAGTTGATGAAAACAGAGACGTTAAATCCTTTAATTGTGGACCAATGGAAGATAATTTGTCAGAAACACTTATTACAGTTATAGGATTATTAAACCTTGCTCTGGAATCTGTCCTAAAATTATTTAAGTTGAATGAAGAAGAAAAATTAACATATTTTGAAGAGAAGGAAAGAATTACAATAAATAAGTATCTTAATAAATAATAGTTGTTATCTTTAATAAATCCAAGATGAGTTCTTATATTTGAACAGAAGTCAGTATATAAAACATAAAACAAAAAAGTAGTGACTTTCTTTGGTTATGACAAATCGAAGCCAAAAATTTTTTGTAAGCAAAAGGGAAATAGGGAATAGGGGACAGGTCCAATAAATTTCTTGCCTGAATGCTAACACAAACCGCCAATTCAATTCGTTCCTTTGGTAAAATCAAAATTGATGAATTTTTCAAGTAATGGAGTGCGGCGGATTTTATCGTTGAAAGAACTCTTGTCTTTTTCTGTAGATTCTTGTATTCCCAATAAGCCGAAATCAATTAACGGTCTAACGATTCTGCTCACACCCGCCCAAATCAGATTATCAGAATGATACGGTTGCTCAAGATATTCCTTGTATTTTTTGTTTAATTGCAATCCTTTCACAAAAACCATTTCCAAAAATTCCTTAACGGTCATCCAATCTTTGCAATGCGTTTTGGCAATGTATACCGGGAAATTAAAAAATTGTTGCATTTCCGGTATTTCAAAATCGCCTCGGCCAAGGTAAGCCAAATTGAACTTAAGGAAAAATGTGTGAAACAAAGTATAGTAAAATTCACCTGGCGCCGCATTCAGTATATCTTTTCCCTTTTTTGTAATCGTAAATTTCTTGGTTGGACACCCTGATTAAATCGGCAAATTTGAAAATTAACCTTGTTATGTGTAACCAGAAAAAATCCTGCTCGTTTATAACTTTGCAATATTCTCTAATTGATGAGGTTTCATATTTTGTTATATTCATCGCCGAAGAAACAAAGTTTCTGTTGAGATTACCGGATATTGTAGCGGGTATGGGAGAATTGTCTTTTATAAGATTCAGGAATTTCCGTGCTTCACAGTAAAAGAGAGCATTTTTTAGTTCATCTTCGGATAAATTGCAATTGAATACTACTGGCGAATCATTTGAATCAAAAGGAATATAAAGCAGTTTAGACATTTGCGCAGGAGATAATCCGCCGAAGTCCTCCAGCGGTGTAGAATTTTTCTGGTCCGCGTGTTCCTGAACAAACTTGTTCATTTCCTCAATAGAATTAAACTTTTTGATTTTCAGCAGTTCTTTTATCTCATCAATAATTTCGCCCATAATTTAGTTCCTGTTTTGGCAAACATCCGAAATCCTAATATCCATAATTTTACAAATATTTCTTTTGTTTTGCAAGACGCCGTTTTCCGCAGAAAAATTAACTTGCTTTTTGTTCGTTGAAAAGATACAATAACATTGTGAAAAAATATAAATTTCATCTTCTCTGCTGCAACAAAGATAAAAAATGTAAATTTAAGCAGGTCGAGGGATACAGATTTTACTGCACCGATTACAAAGAAAAAATCAAGTGCGATAATGCGATATCTGAAAAAATCTTGAAAAAAGAAAAATGATTTAGTAAGATTAGCAAAATTATGGCAGAATATTGGTTAAAAAAAGTAGGACAAAAGTAGGACAACGGGGGTCACAAATCAGTATAGTTCAGTACAGACAGGTATAGGGAAGCATAAAATGAAAAACAAGGGGATTTCCGACGGTAGCGTAAACAAAAAAATGATTTGAGAGAGTAAATTTACAACACGCTGAAAAACACCGGTTATCTCTCTCAAGGCGGAGACCGTGGGTTCAAATCCCACTAGCGGCATTTTTTTGCTCAATATAACGGGTAACGAAAATGGTTTTGACATCTTTAATGGGAAACCGGTCAATCCCATATAATTATACATATTAAAAAACAGTTGAAATAAATATTTAAAATGGTAATATAATTCGGTGAAAAGCAATCCGTAATGGTTTGCTGAAATGTCAGAGGGAGCGAGGAGGAAAAGTGAGTATTTATGTCGGGAATCTGTCAAGCGAAATGACAGAAGAGGAATTGAAAGGGGTTTTTCAGGAATTTGGCGAAGTAACGAGCGTAAACATTATCAAGGATAAGTTTACCGGCCAGCCAAGAGGATTTGGTTTTGTTGAGATGGCATCCGTTGATGCAACCAAAGCGGCAATTGCCGGAATGAGCGGTAAGGAATTGAAAGGTAAGCCACTCACGGTAAATGAAGCCCGTCCAAAAAGTGCCACCGGTAAAAGAAACTTCGGCGGCGGAGGAAACTTCGCAGGCGGAAGAAACTTCGGCGGTGGAAGAAGTTTCGGTGAAGGGGGAAGCCGCAGTGGTGGAGGAAGCCACGGTGGCGGAAGAAGTTTCGGTGCTGGAGGAAGTCGCAGTGGCGGCGGAAAAAGCCGAGGCGGCGGCGGACACAGAGGTGGTTGAAATCACCGAGGGTAATCAGATTTGTTCTATTTTACCTGCCTGTTAACAGTCAATTTGTTATTAAGAGACCGTTGAGTTTTTCAATAATCTTATTATAGATAACAATATGACAACAAAACCAAATCAGCCGTCATATGATGTGATCGTGGTCGGTGGCGGCGCTGCCGGTATGTTCGCAGCCGGTCGGTCTGCCGAAAACGGTGCCGACGTGATATTGTTTGAAAAGAACGCAAAATTAGGAGTAAAACTCGGTATAACGGGGAACGGAAGGTGCAACATAACGAACTCCGGCGACCGCGAGTCATTCATAAACAGTTACGGCAAAAACGGCAGTTTTCTTTACAGGGCGCTGACTGAGTTTTCCAACCGTGATATAATTTTATTTCTGGAAAGATATGGCGTAAAGGTGATAACCGAAGCCGGCGGAAAAGTGTTCCCCGCAGACGGCAGGTCGGAAAGCGTTGTGAATGCGTTCCAGCAGTACATAGAAGAAAACAATTTTTACCTAAAAGTAAGGTTCAACGCGAGGGTTGAATCCATCTTGGTTGAACATGCTGGAGATATTAAAAGTGCCGCAGGGGTCAAATTTAGCGACGGAGAGACGATTAGAGGCAGAAAGATAATACTCGCAACCGGCGGACTGTCCTATCCAAAGACAGGCTCAAGCGGGGACGGATATGAAATGGCGAAATCACTCGGGCACACTATTGTGCCGCTAAATCCGGCTCTTGTCCCGCTTGAAACCGAAGAAGATTTTGTAAAAGACCTGCAGGGAGTTGCCTTATACGGTGTGAAAGTTTCCTTTTATTCAAATGGAAAAAAAATATGCGACGGGGAAGGGGATATAATGTTCACTCATTTCGGAATTTCAGGACCCGTTATTCTAAATATGAGCGGCATTATTTCATCTGTCCTATCTAAAAATGAAAATGTAGAAGTTTCACTTAACCTTATGCCCGGGAAAAACAGTCAGGAACTGGACGGTCAACTTCTGGATGAAGTTAAGATGTATAAAAACAAGTTCCTGAATAATGTCTTGAGCAAGTTTCTTCCGAAATCCTTCGTGCCGGTGTTTTTGGCGCGTGCGGGTATTTCGGCAGATATAAAATGCAACCAGATAAGCCGCTCACAGAGAGATAATCTTGCGGGTATGCTTGCCGGTTTCAGAATAAAAATAAAAAAGACCAGACCCATAGAAGAAGCGATGGTTACAAAAGGCGGCGTTTCGCTTAAGGAAATAGACCCATACACGATGGAATCAAAACTTGTGAAGGGTTTGTATTTCTGCGGCGAGGTTATTGACATAGACGGAAAAACCGGCGGATATAACCTGCAGGCGGCTTTTTCAACAGCGTATCTTGCCGCAAAATCCCCAAATGAATATGAGAAATAAGCATAAAGCAACGAATGATGCATCCTGTTTAGAAACAGTCATTTTCGGAAAAAACCTGAAGGAATTGTTTGAAAACGCTGCCTTTGAAATATATTCTCTTATTGCCAAACCTGATAGCGAGAAGAAAAAGAAACCGATAAAAATAACGGTAACCGCAAACAATACGGAAGACCTGCTTATGGCATATCTTAAAGAGTTGATGCATTATTATTCGGTAAGAAAAATATTATTATGCAGTGTCAATGTTATGTCGCTTACAAAGAATAAAGTTCACGCAAAACTTACCGGTGAGGAACTGGGCCGCCGCCACCATATTATTAATGACCTAAAATCGGCAAAATACGGTGCGGCAAACGACGTCGTAAAAATAGCCAAAACAAGAACCGGCTACAAAACCCAAATAATTTTTGATGTTAACATCGCTTAATTTTTTTGCAGCATTTGTTTTTATAGTCCGTATAATCGGAAAAATTGGTTGAAAATCATATAAAAAAATAAAAATTTATAAAAAGTACTTGACAATACACATTATAATGTGTATAATTGTGTTGGCACCGGCAAATGTATAAATATTATTTTTATCAAACTCAACGCGGTGATATACCTGTAAAAGATTTTATTGTAAATTTACCGGAAGTAGTACAAGGTAAAATTGTAAAGTGGATTTCGCTGCTTCAGGAATATGGACCAACGTTAAAACGCCCGCATGCCGATAAATTGAGAGACAAGATTTATGAATTACGGTTGTCTTTTGGAAAGATGGAGATTCGCATCTTGTATTTCTTCTGGGGTAGTAGCGTTATATTAACAAACGGTTTTTTGAAAAAGAAGAGAAGCATACCAGAATCAGAAATAGAAAAAGCAATAAATTATAGGAATGATTTTATTAAACGAAACGGAGGTGGAGAAAAATGAGAGGTGCAGTATCATTTGACAGCGTAAAAAAAGAATTATTAAAACATCCCGGGATTAAATCCGCATATGACAAGGAACATGTAAGTGCGGTAGTTGCGTTACAGATTACGGAATTGAGAGAGCGGCATCGCTTATCGCAGAAAGAACTTGCAAAAAAATTGCACACCACGCAACAGACCATATCCAAGATAGAAAATCCTGACAACAATGTCACTATCGGCACACTTGAAAAAATAGCGAATATTTTTGACAGAAAGTTAATAGTAAAATTTGCGAAGTAAAAGAATTTATTAACTGCGCAGAAAATTAAAAATCCAATAAGAAAATTGTAAAATCAAAATGCTTATTAATTGACTTACTATATATAGTCAAGAGGAAAATTTAAAGAAAATATTTTTTTTAAATGAGTCAGAAATCGAAAAACCATCTAAAAATTAATATATACACGATAAAAACACAAGTTCTTTGACATATTT
>JBBAAR010000020.1:0-19566 GCA_041658185.1 Elusimicrobiota bacterium | reverse complement strand
GGAAACAGTCAAAAAGTAGAACTCAAAGGTTCAGCAATAAATTAGAATTTCCCAGGTTCCCTCAATTGTATTTATACTTGATTTGTTATATTATGTCCATATATCATTATACGTGCAATAAATGTTGAATTTATTTTTTCGACTGATTACTCCAACTTTCACCGGAATGTGATCATATTAAAACGTAAAAAAAATAGTTGACAAAATCAAAAAAATATTTTATAATCAAAGTAAGTTCTTTATAGCAAATTTATAAATAACAATTGGGTCTGGAAATTGCAACTAATTTCCGGAGGTTAAATATTCTGATGGCCGGGCCGCCATCTGTAGATAAATACAGGTGTGCGGTTTTTATTTACAGCCGCCTTGGGAGGTATTCTAATGTTTAATCCAGCACAGGATTGGCCAGCGTACATTATTATAGTATTGTTTCTTTCGGTCGTAGTGTATCTTATTATTGCCGGTCGTCGTAATGAGAAAAAAGAAAATCAGAATAAAGGTTCCCGCAAGTAAATTATAAAGTTGTCACCATTTTTTCGTTGTCATCTAATTATGTTTTACAATGACAAAGAGGTTACAGGTGAGTTTTAGAGGTTGGATGTTGATAATAATTTCCGCGGCAATAACAATTGGATTATCTTTATATCTTGTTTTTATAAAACATTAAAAAAATTATTTATGGAGGTGGGTATTATGGGTATGTTTAAGACTAAGATTTGGTCTCCGCTTGATATAGGTTTGTTGAAATGGGCATGTATTTTGTTTGGTATGATTTTGGGAGCATATCTCAGTGTTTTTGTGAAACAATATTTATGGATTTTCGTTATATTGTGGGTAGTTCTTGCTATAAGAATTATATATTCTTACTGGATTAAAAAGTAACGATTATTGAATGTTGCAAATTATATGAGGTGGGCACTATGAAATTAAGTGGTTGGATATTTATGATTATTTCTTGGACAGTGATAATAGGCATGGCTATATTTTGTTTTACTAAAATATTGAAGAAAAATACTGGCGAAAAAGAGGAAAAATAACATGAAAAGAATTATTTTGTTCGTTTTGCCGATTCTAATTGTTATTTCAATTGTATTTGCTATCTTCGGTGTTTTTCAGGTGCGTTTTGAAAAGGAAAAACTAATTGATGACTTGAAAAGAAAAGCTAATCAGGTAGCAGAAAGTATGGAATTATCCGTAAAAAATATTCTTTTGAAAGACGACATAAAAGGTGCCAATTATATTGTTAATAAGTTTGAAATCCGGGAAAGATTACAGGGATGCGTTATTTATAACAAGAGCGGTCAGGTTATGGCAATCACTAAAAGATTTGCCGATTGGAAAGAGAAAGAAAAGCCGTACCTCAAGGACGTGTTGGATAATAAAATCACTCGTGGTGAAATAGAAAAATTCAAGGAATATTCGGTATACAGTTATATCCTTCCTATTTTAGATGATGATGGTCAAGTATTAGGTTTAGTTGAAGTTATTTACGATACTTCATATGCATTTGCAAGATTAACGGAACTATGGAGACGTATAAGCATTACCTTAATAACATTAGTATTGTTGATTTTTCTCATATCATTTTTTATACAAAGGCAGATTTTTATTTTGCCTGTTGAACGTCTTACAAAATGGTTTCAACATTATCAAAAAGGTGAGATTAGTGAAAAACATCCGCTCAAAGAAAGTGGAGAACTTGGAAAACTCGCCAGCGAAGTTGAACAAGTCGCTTTAAGTTTAAGAATAGCACGTAAAACAATTTCTGAAAAAGCTCAAATACGTATACAAAAAGAAGATTTATGGACTGAATCAAAACTTAGAGATATTGTTCATGCAAAATTGGGAGAGAATGCTTTCTTTGTGGTATCAAACAGAGAACCGTATATGCATGTTATAGATGAAACAACCGGTATCACCAAATGTATACGTCCTGCCGGTGGTGTAACTACAGCCATAGACCCTATACTTCGGGCTTGTGGTGGAATGTGGATTGCCCATGGAAGCGGTAATGCTGACAAAAAATTTGTAAATTTCAAAAATAAATTGGGTGTTCCGCCGGAAGACGACCGTTATATACTTAAAAGAGTATGGCTTTCAAAAGAGGTAGAAGAAGGATACTATTACGGTTTTGCTAATGAAGGTCTTTGGCCTTTAAGTCATAATACTCATACACGCCCAGTATTTAAAGAATCAGATTGGCAAATGTATAAAAAAGCAAATCAGAAATTTGCCGAATCAGTTTTAGAAGAATTACCTGCAAATAATCCCTCTTTTGTGTTTATTCAAGATTACCATTTTACCCTTCTTGCCAAAATGATAAAAGAAAAAAGACCGGACACAACTATTGCATTATTCTGGCACATACCTTGGCCGAATCCCGAGATATTTTCAGTATGCCCTTATCAAAAAGAAATTTTAGATGGGATGTTATATTGTGACCTTATTGGTTTTCATGTGCAGAATCATTGCAATAATTTTCTTGATACTGCAAACCGACTTCTTGAAGCCCGTGTGGATACTGAAAAATTTAGTGTAATACAATCTGGCAAAGAGACATTTGTAAAACCTTTTCCTATAAGCATAAACGGATATCTCAACAGCAGTCCTGCCGATATAGAAAAAGAAATAAATAGTATACGCAAAGAATTTGAACTAAATGATAAAATAGTTGCTGTAGGTGTAGATAGAATTGATTATACAAAAGGCATAGTTGAAAGAATACTGGCCATAGATAGATTCTTAGAAAAAAATCCACAATACAAAAAAAGGTTTGTTTTCGTACAAATAGGCGCTCCAAGTCGTACACATATAAAACGTTATCATGATTTAGTGGCTGAAATTGATGAACTGGTAGAAAAAACGAATTGGACGCATTTAGATGAAAATTGGAAACCGATAATATACCTAAAACGGCATTTTTCCCATGAAGAAATAGCACCATTTTATGCACTTTCGGATATCTGTATCGTAAGTTCTCTTCACGATGGAATGAACCTGGTAGCGAAAGAATATATTGCCTCTAAAAAAGATTTAAGTGGAGCTTTGATTTTGAGTTGTTTTACAGGTGCCTCTAAGGAACTTACCGATGCTATACAGATAAATCCTTATTCCATAGAAGAATTTGCTGATGCTATAAAATTAGCGATAGAAATGCCTCTTGATGAAAAGAAGAAAAGAATGGAAAATATGCGTAAAGTTGTTAGTGAGAATAATGTATATAGATGGGCAGGTAATATTATAACCGAATTGACTGCTTTGAAAAAATAAAAGAATATGAAATATTTATTTGACCATTGGGATAAACTTAAAAGGGGTATAAATAGTAAATATATGTTCTTATTTTTTGATTACGATGGAACACTTACACCTATCGTTAGAAAGCCCGAACTCGCAAAGTTAGATAAGAAAGTACAGAAATTTCTAAAAAAACTTTCGGGAAAATTTAAAATTGCAATCATTTCTGGCCGACCGTTATGGGAGGTTAAAAAATTTGTCGGACTTAAAAATATTATTTATTCCGGCAATCATGGGTTTGAAATAGAATTTGACAGACAAAAATTTATTCATCCTGAAGTACAGAAAATCGTACCGGAAATCCAAAAAATAAAACAGGTTATTTCCGCCAAGATAAAAAATATAAAAGGTGCTTTTCTTGAGGACAAGGGGATTGTAATAAGCATTCACTGGCGATTAGTTGATAAAAAATACTTACCTAAATTATTTGTGTTAGTTCGTGAAATTATTCGGGACAATATGCGTATTCGTTTAACAAAGGGCAAAAAAGTATGGGAAATAAGACCAAATGTTGATTGGGATAAAGGTAAAGCAGTAAGGTTTATTCTTACCCTATTTCCTACTCCCTACTCCCTATTCCCTGTATTTATCGGTGATGATACGACGGACGAAGACGCTTTCAAAATATCAAAAAATGGAATTACGATAAGAGTTGGAAAATCAAATAAATCAAATGCGAGATATTACCTAAAAAGTCAATCAGAAGTAATAAAGTTTCTAAAAACTCTGAACTAAATATGAGCAATCCGTTTCATTTTTATACGCGATTAAATCTTACAGAACTTTTAGGAATAAAGGCAAAAAATCTTACAGAACTTTTAGAAGGAATAAAAACTGTTTCTGGGTCATCAATTTATTACCATACTCACCGTTTTCTTCAACAACACCATTTTTTATCACCTGAGCCGCCCAACGATTTTGCTTACTGGGTTAGCAACGTTTTACAGGAAGAAAAGATCGGCGAACAACTCGCATCGGTTGACATAATTCAGTTTAAAAAAATTCACGATTTGCGAGAGAAGTTCATTTCAATAATTGAACAATACTTAAAGAAAAAACCATTACAGAAAGAAGCGTCCGATGGTGCAGAATTCCATTTTATGAAATCCGTTACTTTTATTATGCCGACGAAATATGTCGCAAACAATCTGGCGGAATTTTCGGAAGCAATAAAAAAGATTTCCATATATTCAATATATTTTCATATGTTTGAAGCACGGCTACGGCTTGAGAAGGGGGAAAACGATTTTTCAAACTGGCTGGAGAATGAATTGGCAGAGACAGAGCTTTCCAAAAAAATTGCAAAATTAGACCCATATACACAGACACTTGATTCGTTAAGGCAAAAGATAATTTTTTTTACGGAACGGAGAATAAATGCCAAAAATAAATGAGTATAGTCCGATAATAGGTGAAGATACGATTGAGGAATTAAAAATTCTTGGCGAAAAGTTAAGCGGCAAAATTATACAGCATATAAATTCTACTTCCGTCGGCGGCGGGGTTGCCGAAATATTAAACAGAATGATTCCTTTGATGAATGAACTCGGTGTTGATGCCCGATGGGATTTAATAAAAGGCGGCGAAAAATTTTTTAACATTACTAAAAAATTCCATAATGCTTTGCACGGTGTGCCCGTCGAAGTAAGTGAGGAGGAATTTGATTTTTTCCTTCAGGTCGCAAATGAAAATGCACAGGCAATAAATTTTTACGGCGACATGATTGTGATTCATGACCCGCAACCGGTTGCACTTATTAAAAAAAAATCCGATTTCGGCGGCAATAAAAAATGGATATGGCGATGTCACATTGATGTTTCCTGTCCGGACCCGAAGGTTTGGAATTTTATAAGACAATTTGTCTGTCAATATGACGCATCCGTATTTTCTGCGCCTGTGTTCTCGCAAAATTTGCCCATAAAACAATATCTGATTTCACCGTCGATAGACCCACTTTCAGATAAAAATAAGGAACTCCCGCAAGATATCATAAATGCCGTGTTGGATAAACACGGTATAGAAAAAGGCAAGCCGGTTATAACCCAGATTTCCCGTTACGATTTTTTGAAAGACCCTGTAGGAGTAATAGCAGCATTCAAACTGGTAAGAAAACATATTGACTGCCAACTGGTACTTGCCGGTAACACCGCTGCGGACGACCCGGAACATGATAAGGTTTTAAACATGGTGAAAGAGAAAGCGGACAGTGATCCCGATATTCATATACTTGTGATAGAGCCGTCCAATAATGATATTGAAATAAACGCACTTCAGAGAGCATCAGACATAATCATTCAGAAATCCATAAGAGAAGGTTTCGGACTTACCGTTTCGGAAGCACTCTGGAAGAAAAAGCCGGTTATTGCCGGTGCTGTCGGCGGAATACCATTGCAGATTACCCATAAATATTCCGGGATTTTAACGCATACCGTTGAAGGGACAGCATACTGGATAAAACAACTCCTCAACTCACCAGAATACGCAAAAAAACTCGGTCTTAATGGACATGAACATATAAAAAATAATTTTCTTTTGACCCGACACCTTCGCGAATATTTTCTTATGTTTTTATCGCTCTATCATTCTGGTGATATTGTTTATTTATAGCGTGAGGATTATTTTTAGATGATTTTATCAATAGTACTGATTGTAGTAGGGCTTGCTATTTTAGTATTTGGTGCAAATTTACTCGTTGAAGGTGCTGTGGAATTATCAGAACGATACGGTGTTTCCAAGATTGTTGTTGGACTTACAGTTGTTGCTTTTGGAACAAGTACTCCGGAATTAGTAGTAAATATTATTTCTGCTATTAAGAAACAATCAGAAATAAATCTTGGAAATATTGTTGGTGCTAATATCCACAATATCGCTTTAATTATTGGTATTGCATCATTTTTAAATCCACTTGTTATAGATAAAAAATTTATCACAAGAGATACACCATTTGTAATTTTCGCTTCAGTAATATTTTTATTAGCAGGTTTGATTTCAACACAGATTAGCCGTGTAGATGCTATTATTTTTTTAGTTTGTTTTTCGTGTTTTATATACTATCATGCAAAATCAGTAGTTGACGATTATCAAGAGTTCAAAAAAATTGGAAAAGTTAAAAAAAAGCAAATATATAAAGTGTTTTTACATATATTTATAGGAATTTTACTTTTATGGGTTGGTGGTGAGTTGACTGTGAGAAATTCTGTTAATTTTGCAAAAGCTCTTAAGATTCCAATTTCACTTATTGCAATTGTTGTGATATCCAATGGAACATCTCTGCCGGAACTCGTAGCTTCAATTGTTGCTTGGAAGAAAAAACATAGCGGGATTGCATTAGGAAATATTTTAGGAAGTAATGTTTTCAATATTTTTTTTGTTTTAGGTATTTCTGGTCTTATATCACCATTAGATATTTACAAATGGTTTTTTATAGATGGTTTAGTTATGATTTTCGTTACTTTAGTTTTTATGGGATTTATATCTTTCAAAAAAGAAAGAGTACTGGATAAATCTGCAGGAGCAATCTTTTTGTTTATGTATCTTACATATATAATATATGTTATTGTAAGAAAATAAAATGTCGTACATAATTCTATAAATAAGATTAAATAATTTTAGGTAAAAAAACTCGGTCTTAACGGACATGAACATATAAAAAATAATTTTCTTTTAACCCGTCACCTTCGTGATTATTTTCTTATGTTTCTGTCACTCTATTATTCCGGTGATATCATTTATTGTTTAACAGGACACTAGTTTCACTTTAATCTTATTTAAAGGTAATAAAATGGTTATACAAATTGTTGCAATTATTATTTTTTTGGCAATGTTTATATCAATAATGGCTGAAAAATGGCATAGATATATTTCTGCATTAGCAGGAGCAGTATTGACAATTGTCTTTGTTTTGAGAACTCCTGATGCAATTTTTTGGGTTCTTAATCTAAAAGAGATTTTTCAGTCATCATTCTGGATAGCAAAAGGAATAAAAGAAGAGGTTTCACATGGTGTTAACTGGCAAACAATAATTTTCATTGCAGGTATGATGACAATGATAGAAGGACTGACAAGGGTTGGTTTTTTCAGGTGGTTATGTCTTTATGTAGCAAAACTTATGAAATACAGAGTAATTCCTATTTTCATCGCATTTATGTTGCTTTCAGGTTTTCTTGCAATGTTTATAGACAGTATTACTGTTTTACTTTTTATTGCATCTGTAACGATAGAACTGGCAAAACTTTTGAAGTTTGACCCTATACCTGTAATTATAGCGGAAATCTTTGCTGCTAATACGGGCGGCAGTGCTACAATGTCCGGGGACCCGCCGAATATTATTATTGGGACAGCATTTGGGTTTTCGTTTTTTGATTTCTTGAAGAATACGGGACTGATAGCATGGATAGGAATGGTTTTTACGGTAGTTTTTTTCTACTTTGCATTTAGAAAATTATTAAAGCCAAATCATGAAGTTAAACTTGATAAATATCCGGAACCAAAAAAAGCGATTGCACATTACCAATTATTTATTGTTTATATTATTGTATTTCTTGTTGTAGTTGTGCTGCTTGTTACTCACGGCTGGACGGGTCTTTCTGTCGCATTTATCGGCTGTATCGCTGCATTTCTCACTTTGGTTTTTGCATATAAATCCTATCAGAAAATCATAAAACGAATTGACTGGAAGACGTTGATATTTTTTATCGGACTTTTTATCTGTGTCGGTGGGTTGGAATACACAGGCGTATTGGAATTGATTGCTAACTGGATAGGTAGGATTTCAAAAGGTAATGCTTTTGTTATCATTTCAATAATTTTATGGACATCTGCATTTGCATCGGCAATAGTTGATAATATACCGTTTGCTGCTACGATGGTTCCTGTAATTTTCAATCTCTCTAAAACTGGAATCCCGCTGGAAACATTAAGCTGGTCTTTGGCATTAGGGACAGATATTGGTGGCAATGGCACACCGATTGGCGCATCTGCAAATGTTGTTGGAATTGCAATTGCTGAAAAGAAGGGCTATAAAGTCGGCTGGGCAAGATATTGTAAATATGCTTTTCCGGCGATGGTAATTGTTGTAGCAATTTGTAATTTATATCTATATATTAGATATTTTTAACTTAAGAGGACTTATGAGGATTATTAGATTTTTGCTGTTTATTGTATCAATAGGATTTGTTATTTGTAGTTGCAATAATAAAATGAAACAACCGGCTGCAGATGCTATTAGTCAGGCAGAGAAGGACATTGCTTCATTAAAGAAAGAAAATTTATCATTATATACTGCTGAGTTATTGCTTGATGATGCCCATACGATGTTTGGTTTCGGCGATTATGTTAAATCTAAATCAACTGCTGAAAAGGCATCCGCAGAAGCAAAATCTCTATTATCCAAGTCAAAAAAATGATATTTAACAAGAAAAAATTTAATCTCAAGCTCAAAATAAATTTATCTTATAAGACCAAATTGCTTCTGTCAATACAGTAAGCACTATTATGCTTAAAAAAAGGGGACAGGTACAATAAAATTTAAGATGGCTGAGTTGGTTACGGTCATTTTTTTATTGTGTTTTTTTTTGGAATTTTTGTAAAATGAAATTGCTGTCAAAGTGGATAAATCGCAATAACTGATTACTCCATAAATCAACAGTAATCTTGCATAAAAAACTCGAAGTGCTTTTGCAAGTTTATCTTTTATATGGTGGCAAATCTTATGACCAAACAAATCATATTCTAATTCAACGATTGTATGATTAAACTCGGAGCATCGTCTATGCCGTTATAGGTTTTTTATGAAATCCGATAGTTCACCGTAGTTTTTTATTTTGCAGATTTTGTTGCGGATATTTCTTGCATCCGGAAAACCTTTTGTGTACCACATCGTAATTTTTTTCATAAACCCTACATTTCCTTCGGAAGAACGCTCCCTATACTTTTTGACATATCTTATATGTTCCTTCAGTGCTGTCCTCTTTTTATTCGTAATATTTTTTGGTTTTGTTAATTTCCCTGTTTTTAAATAATTTTCAATATCTTTAAATATCCACGGTACGCCGAGTGCTCCTCTTGCGACTGTAATTCCGTCGCAGCCGGTTTCATCAAACATTTTTTTTGCAAGTTCAGGACTGAAAATATTCCCGCTTCCGAAAACCGGTATGGATACTGTGTTCTTTACTTCCCGAATGCTCGTGTAATCTATTTTGCCGGAATACATCTGTTTGCAGGTTCTTCCGTGTATGAAAATAGCCGATAACCCTGCATCTTCAAGGCGTCTTACTAAATCTGTAAGGTCGGATAAATCATTTTTATCATAACCGGTTCTTATTTTTACCGTTATTGGTAGTTTAAGTTTATTTGATAATGTCTTGGCTATTTTAATCAGCGTATTCGGAGATTTCATCAAATAAGCGCCCGCTTTCTTTTTCAGAACTTTCCGGACGGGGCAGGCGCTGTTGATATCCAGAAACATAATATCGGGTACGGTGTCCAAAAGTATATGGGCGGCGTCTAACATCTGTATTGGATCACTGCCGATTAGTTGGGCGGCTGTCGGTCTGTCTTTTGAATTCGTTTTCAGCATCCGGAAAGTTTTTGCGCTTTTCATAATTAGCGATGTCGCATCAACCATTTCAAAAAAACAGAGTTTTGCGCCGTATTTACGCACCGTTGTCCTAAACGCAAGGTCGGTACATCCCGACATAGGCGCCATTATTATATTTGACGGAATTTCTTTGTTTCCGATTTTAATCATGATAGTTTGAACTATTTAACCGCAGATAAATCCCGCAAGCGGGACAGACGCCGATTTACGCAGATAAAATCATTTTTTTATTGTCTTATCTGTATCCATCTGTGGTTTCATTTTTTATTTTATTATTAACCAGTGAAGGAGCATTCCGAGAGAGAGAAAGACGGTGTACGGTAGGTAGACCGATTTTGTTTCATCAAATTTTAGTGATTCGGGAGTTCTAAAAGTTATAAGTGAAAACAGCGCGAAAAATAATTTTTTGAGCGTCGGCAGGAGATTTTTTTTGGCAAACAGCACGATAATTGCAGCCACCCCGCCGAAAATCGCCCCGTAAAATCCGCCCATAACGACAAAATCAAAACCTTTAAGAGTCCCTATTGCCGCCATAAATTTTACATCGCCCGCGCCCATTCCTCCCAATAAATAAAAAATAAACAAAAACAAAAAACCCGCCGCAAATCCGGCGAGCGAATCCTTTAGTCCGGGCAAGCCCGAATAAAAAAAATTAAATCCGAGTCCCAAAATTACAGTCGGAAATGTTACGAAATTATAGACCTTGCGGTATTTTATGTCGGTATAGGAAGAAGCGGCTAAAAAAATGGAAAGGATTATGTTGATGATCACGGTTTATAATCGGGGCATGTCCCGCGGAATCCGTCGTTACAGATTTCTCTTTTGCATGCGGTTAAAGATTTCTTTTTGCAAAAATATATCATGCAGGATACACCTTGTTCAAGAGAGCAATAGATGCAGTCGGATCCCATTCTTCTTATGGGCTGCGAGGATTTAATAGTTTTTGAAGTTTCTGTTAATGTTTGCA
This sequence comes from Elusimicrobiota bacterium, assembly GCA_041658185.1. Taxonomy (GTDB): domain Bacteria; phylum Elusimicrobiota; class UBA8919; order UBA8919; family UBA8919; genus UBA8919. The sequence continues at coordinate 8,704 of JBBAAR010000020.1, read as the reverse complement.
TTTTTTTATGTGAATGAGCGAAAAATTTGCTTGCGAGTGAATTTTGCGGGGGTAGGATTTGAACCTACGACCTCCAGGTTATGGGCCTGACGAGCTACCGGGCTGCTCTACCCCGCGCAAATAGTATAACAAAAAATAATAAATCTGTCAAGCAAAAAATAATCTGTAGAAAAATTTATTCTATCCTCACGGTGTCCTGTTGAACTCCTATAATCGGTTTTATTCCTATTATGCTGAAAAAAAGTTCAAAACTTCCGACCGTCCGTACATTTTTTGAGTCCTTTATGTTTGAGAGCATAACACTTGCTATGAAACGGACTATTGCCGATATAAGAAAAAGCGTCAGAATTTTATTGCCGGATATTGCGGGTAAATTCGGTATCAAGAAGCCCCCGGTAATACTTCCCGCAAAAATGCCAAGACCGTTGATAAGATTAAAAAATGAAAAATTGCTTATCCGTTTTTCTTTCGCAGATTTATCGTAAATAAAATTCATGACGGCAAGATTGAATCCGCCCCACGCAAATCCGGCAAAAATCTGAACTGTTAGTAAATAAATAGTAGATGATGAAAAAATCCACAGCGCCGGCAAAACGGAAATCATCATTGCAGAAAGTTTTATTACAGAAATATTTCCTACTGAATCTGCGTGCTTGCCCCACGCTGAAAGCGTAAGAAGTAATGTGACGGAAGCAGAAGTAGTTACGATAGTATATTTCAGATAACTGAAACCTAAATCTCGCAGCATATAGACGGCAAAAAACGGTACCGACAAATATACGGCGAAACTCATCAGCCCCGCAAACACCGAGAATTTAACGAAATCATCGCTGCTGAAATTCTTAAAATATAAGAAGAAATTATCCCTGTTCACTATTTTGTTGCCTGTTTTCGGTTCGTAATATTTTGTTAAGAAAAAGAAAGATATAAACCTGCATCCCGCCGCAACCGAAAAAATTATAAAAAACCCTAGTTTAAAAAAATATAAAATTATGCCCGCAAAAAATGTGCTCAACAGAGTTATGAAGCCCAGTATTTTATTTCTCCATGAAAAATACAAACCCCTTTTATCCGACGGAATATACTGTCCCATTAAAGAAGCCCAAGCGGGACCGGACAACGCGTTGAAAGTTGAGTAAAGTGTTACAGAAAAAATGAGAAATAATCCTTTATTGCCGGTAATGAATGCTGTCGCTATGATAGGAACCCACACCAGTGCCTGAAGAAAAACGGAAATTAAAATAGTTTTTTTTCGTCCTAAAATATTGACTATTGCCGGTGATTTATATTGTGCGACAGATGAAAATAATCCCGGGAACGAAGATAAAAGCCCTATTTGCTGAGGTGTGAGTTGCATCCAGATGGCGTAAGGATTGAGATATGCGTCGCCTGCCCCGAACATTACGGAAAAAAAAGCACCGTCTAAAAAAGAATTTTTTAACGATTTGCGGATTTTGTTTTTGAGCATTAGAACTGTCCGAAAAGTTTCATAGTGGTTAAACGGAGCCGTTTGGAAATGATTTTGAGCATTATCTGAAATATCTTGGAAGCGATTTGCGGATTTTTATTTTTCAGCTCGTCGAATTTTTCACGAGTGATTGCCAAAAGCGTTGTCTGTGTAAGTGCGGATGCATATGCGGAACGGGGTTGCGTATCGTATAGCGAAAGTTCGCCGAAAACATCGCCCTGTTTCATAATAGCAATGGTTTCCTCATTGTCTCTATCAACTATAAAAATTCTTACCATACCCTCTTTAACGATAAATAGACGGTCTCCCAAGTCGCCCTTTTTGAAAATTACCTCGTCTTTTTTGAATGAATCAAGGGAAAGAATTGATGCAAACTCATTTTGTTCAGTTTCAGTAAGATATGAAAAATACGGATGATTTTTTAAGAAAACAACTATGTCGTCCATATTTTAATAATATAAAAAAAATAATTTTTTGTCAAGTGCCTTGATTTTTTATGGTTTTTAAGTATAATAAAAAAGTTATGGATACCATTGAATGTATAAAAACAAGAAGATGTAAAAGAAACCTGGGTTTGGGCGATGTAAAAAAGGAAATCATTGAGAACATAATTGACTGCGGGCGTCTTGCACCGACTGCTAACAATGTTCAACCCTGTGAGTTTGTTGTTGTTAGCGATAGAACTAAATTGCTCAAACTTACGGAGATAATCGGTAAAAACGCTCCGTTTCTGAAAGATGCCGCTTTTTGCATAATAATTTTTGCCAAAGATGTTAAATATTATCTTGAAGACGGATGCGCCGCGACGGAAAACATTTTACTTGCAATAAATAATTTCGGGCTTTCCGCCTGCTGGGTCGCCGGCGATAAAAAAGAGTATGCTGAAAATGTAGCAAAAGAGTTAACTGTTCCGCCGGGATTTAAACTTATTTCCATAATACCCGTTGGTTATTCAGACAAAAAACCGGATATTCAAAAAAGAAAATTAAACGAAGTTATACACTGGGAAAAATTTTAATCGGGGGTTTTTATGAAACATCGCTGTAAAAAGATTGCATTGTTTTCTCAATTTTCCAAAAACGCAATGAAAAAGGTTCAAAAAATTTTCAGGGTCAAAAATTATTCTGCTGGTTCAATAATTTTTTCCCAGAATTCTAAAGGCGATTATATCTACATAATCGTTTCGGGTTTTGTCAAAATATTCAGGTCATCAAATACGGGAATGGCATTAAAAACACTGTCAATTCTGATAAAAAATGAATTTTTCGGCGAGATGGCTTTGTTTGACCATGCCGGACGCTCCGCGTCCGCAAAAGCCATAACGGATGTTGAAGTTGTTGCCTGCAGTAGAAACGATTTTCTGAAATTGCTTTCAGAGTATCCGCAGACAAGTCTTATGATAATTTCTATGTTGGCATCACGGCTTCGCACAGCAGATAGAGAAATTTCTGCCTTAACATTCCAAAATTCACTCGGTCGTCTTGCTATGATTTTATGCGATTTAGCTTCCAAGCATGGTGTGAAAAAGAATAAAGATATTCTGATTGATATTGAACTAACCCATCAGGATTTAGCAGAAATGGCCGGTACCGCCCGCGAGGTTATTACTAAAATAATTTCAACTTTTAAAAAAGCGAATTGCATAAAGTTTGAAGATAAAAAGATGCTAATCACCGATATAAAAAAAATCAAGGGCTGGATTTATTAAATGAAATATCAATCCGTAAAAGGTTTCAGAGATATTTTAGGTGTTTCTGCCGAAACTTTTTCGTTCGTTGAAAAAACGGCAAGAAGTATTTTTAAAAAATATAATTTTGACGAGATAAGAATTCCCACGGTTGAACTGTCGGATCTTTTCCTAAGAACAATCGGAGAAACAACGGATATCGTTGAAAAAGAGATGTATGTTTTTGAGGATAAGGGTAAAAGAAAAATTGCCCTGCGTCCGGAGGGCACGGCAGGGGTTGTCCGCGCTTATATTGAAAACAATCTTTCGCAAAAATATCCGTTACAAAAGTTTTTTTATATCGGGCAGATGTTCCGTCAGGAACGGCCCCAGTCGGGAAGGTTCCGCGAATTCAGCCAAATCGGTTGCGAGTATTTCGGCAATCCTTCGGTCTATGCCGATATTGAAATGATTTTATTGGCAAAGGAAATTTTAGAAAAAGCGGGATGCCGGTCATCGGAAAAAAATGTCAAAATTGATATTAATAATCTCGGTTGTCAAAAGTGCCGACCTTTACTTTTAGAAAAGATCCGGGAAATTTTATCATCCGACGAGCTGTTTGAAAGTTTATGCGGTGACTGCAAAATACGTTTTAATAAAAATCCGTTGAGAGTTTTAGATTGTAAAGTTGACGGTGAAAAATTCAAAAATATAAAGCCGGAATTATGTAATTTGTGCAGTGCTGAGTTTGAAAAATTAAAAAGCGGATTGAAAAGTTCGGGTATTGATTTTAACGTATCAAATAAACTTGTAAGAGGCCTTGATTATTACACGAAAACGGTTTTTGAAATTACATCCGATGTTTTGGGAAGTCAAAGTGCCGTTTGTGCCGGCGGAAGATATGATAACCTTGTAAAAGACCTCGGCGGTGCTTCAACGCCAGCCGTCGGATTTGCAATAGGTGTTGACCGTGTTGTTGAAGTTTTAGAGAAGTCCAATCTGCAATCTGCAATCTGTCCAACGGGGACTTCCTTCGGTCGCAATCTGCAATCTCCGTCAGTATTTGTTTCTGCGACTGAAAATGATGACTGTAAAAAAATGGCATTTCATATTTTGAGCGAAATCAGAAATTCCGGTATATCTGCAGACGGCGGGTATTTTGAGAAATCGCTTAAATCACAGATGCGTCTTGCAGGTGCTTTAAACTCAAAATATGTAATAATAATCGGTGATGAAGAAATTAAAAATAAAAAAATAATTTTGCGGGATATGAAAGTTCAACAACAAAAGGAAATCGGTATAGACGGCGCAATGGAAGAAATAAAAAAATGCTTCAATCAGAACAGTTAAAAATTATCTACGAAATTGTTAATGACATCAGGTTTATCTACGATATCAACCGCCTGCTTAATGTATATCTTGAAAAAATCTGTCAGACGGTAAAATGCGAGGCGGGTTCTATTTTTTTGGTTGACTTTCAACGCGACGAACTTAAACTTGTCGCCGCAAAAGGTTCGGCTGATACGGCGATACATTCAATTCCTTTCAAAGTCGGTATCGGTATATGCGGGAGGGTTGTCCAGACACAGGAGTCAAAAATCGTTCATAATCCGCAGGATGACGAACTTTTTAATCCCACCGTTGATACATTAACCGGTTTTAAGACGACAAACATTTTATGCGTGCCGATGATTTCAACGGGAAAGGTTATAGGGGCTATTGAACTCTTAAACAAAAAAGGGAAATTTACCGAGGATGATTTGGAACTGGTGATGTTGACGGCAAGCCAGATATCAATAGTAGTTGAAACATCCCGTCTCTACACCGAAATTCTTAAACTGAAAAATTTTACCGACTCAATTCTTGAAAATATGCCGGGCGGATTTATAGCGATTGATTCATTCGGGACTATTACGACGATAAATCCCAACGCCGCAAGAATTCTTGAGGTTGAAAGAATAGCGGTAACCGGAAAATTTTTATACGAGGCGTTCCCGCATCATAAAGATATCGCCGATATTTTATGGGACACTAATCAAAAGAAAAAAACGGTAACCCGACAGGATATAAAACTGCTCAACCGTGCCGGTGACCCGCTTGTTCTCGGATATTCAACAATAATAATAAAAGACAGAGAGGGGAATATTTTAGGCAGCGGCATAACATTCCAGGATTTGACAAAAATAAAATGAGAATTTTTTAGGAGGCAGTTAATGGAAAAAAATCTACTTGAAATAGCACAGAGCATTTCGTCAACGCTTCATCTTGACAAAGTTCTTGAAAGAATACTTGATGAATCAATAAAACTGATAGGTTGCGAAGCGGGTTCAATTATTCTGACAAACAGCGAAAATTTTTTAGATTTCAGAGTTGTAAAAGGCGAAAAATCTGCAATCCTTAAGGATCTGAATGTTAAAATTAAAATGAATGACGGCATCGTCGGTGTGGCTGTTCAGACCGGTCGCGTTGTGGTTGCAAATAATGTTCAGGATGACCAGAGATTTAAGAAAGATATTGACTGGCTTACCGGTTTTACGACAAAATCAGTTATAGCGGTTCCGGTTATAGTAAAAGATCGGGTGCTGGGTGCGATTGAACTTATAAATAAAAAATCCGGTGCTTTTACCGATAAGGACACGGAAATTATTTCATCAATTGCATCGCAGTCGGCAGTCGCTATTGAAAACGCCCGTCTTTACGAGGAAATTTACACTCTTAAAGAATATATGAATGATATTTTAGAATCAATGCCCGGCGGGTTTATAGCCGTTGACAGCCGTGGAAAAATTACGACGGTTAATCCGCGCGCCGCCGAAATACTCAACATCCCAAAAGAACTTGTGGGCGAAAATTACAGCACTGGTTTCATCAGATTTTCTGAAATCGTGGAACTTTTTCAGTTGGTACTGACGAAAGCGGAGCCGCATACAAGAAGAGAAATGCATCTGACAATAGGCAATAAACATAAAATTATCGGTTATTCAACGCAGATAATAAAAAATACATCCGGCAAAACAAAGGGCGTGGGAATGATTTTTCAGGATATAACCGATATAAAAAACAGATATTGATTTTTCTGAAAAATTTTAATACAATTAAGCGAAGAAATTTGTTTGCGAATGTCCGCCAGTGTAGCTCAGCCGGTTAGAGCACCGCTCTCATAAGGCGGGGGTCGTCGGTTCGATTCCGACCGCTGGCAATGAAAAATAGATAACGGGCAGAAACTTAAATGTGTTCTGCGGGAGGTTTTTGTGAAAAAGTTGTTTGTTGTTTTGTTTGTTGCGGTTTTGTTTTACGGTTGTGCGTCAAGTCCCGACAAGGGAACCGTTTCAAAAGAGGGTGAAATTGAGAGAGAATGGGTTGAACAGGGCATAACAAAAAATTTCGTTTTTGCCAGAGGAATGGGTGCTGCCGACCAGACACTTGAAAACAAGACGCAAAAGATGGCGACATCCAGGAATTCGGCAATTGTTAACGCCCAGTATAATATGCTTTCCGTAGTAAAAGGCGTTAAACTGGAAGGCGGAATTACCGTTGAGAAAGCGATTGAAACAGATTCAATGCTTGCTACGACAATTGATGCGGCGATTAAAGGCGCTCAGGTCGTAAGAAGCGAGTGGACGTCTGATGACGGATGCATTGTTGTACTTCAACTTTCCAAAAAAGCATTGAAAGAAATGGGTTTAAAAGTCGCCGGCGAATAATTTTCAGCGGCTTGATTACTTAAGACGGTAATATCTAACAAATGTTAGAGGGGTTGTATTACATGAAAAAATATTTTTTGCTGTTACTATTCACTATTCACTATTCACTATTCACTGTCTTTTCCGGTTGCGCTTCAACTAAACATAAAATAAAAGCGACCGCTCCCAACACGGAAGTTGTTGAGGCGGAGGGAATGGCGCCTATTATCAACAACGACATAAACGGCGCAAAAAAAACATCTTTGCACGAAGCGATGAAAAATGCACTCGGGCTTGTTATAGGCGTCTATGTTTCGCAGGAGGCACTTGTTTCAAAAGCAATTCTTATTGAGGACAACATCACATCCCAGACGGAGGGATACATTGAAAAATATGACATCCTGAAAGAATGGCGGGAAGGTGATTTTTACAAGACAAGAATAAAAGCACTCGTAAGAAAAGAGGATTTGTCGGCGAAACTGAAAGCACTGGAACTTGAACCGAAGAAATTGGGCAATCCCGTCGTAGCATTGAAAATTGACGAGTTTATTGACGGTCAGGCGTCGTTAACAAAATACGCCGAGTCGGAGTTAAAAAATAAATTTATTGAGGCGGGTTTTACCGTTTCGGACTCAGCGATTTCAGATATTATTGTTGACGGAAAAGCCGATTCAAATTTCAATACTGATGCGGGACTCGGAGGTATGATTTCCTATCGTGCTACGGTTTCTGTCAAAGTAATGAAAACCGGTTCCAGCGATGTGATTGCAACCGACGAGAAAACTTTCGGCGGTGTGGATGTAACAAAACCAGCAGCAGCAAAATCGTCAATTATGAACTGCGCAAAAAAAATAGGCGAAAATATGCCGCAGACGGTTCTTAAATTTTTAAGGGAACGCTCTGTCGTCCGTCTGACAGTTTCAAACGTGGAAAATATAAATAAACTCAACGATTTTACAAAGTCGGTCCGTGCATTAACAGAGGTTCGCGACTGTTTCGTCAGAAATTATTCAAACAGTGTTGCTTTACTTGATTTGGACTTAAAAAAGGGAACTGCAACCGATATTGCCAAACGGCTTGAACAGAATACAAACTTTGATATAAAAATTACAAAAACCGGCGCTTACGATATTTCTGCCGAGTTAAAATAATATGCCGGCGTAGCTCAGCGGTAGAGCAGCGGTTTTGTAAACCGCTGGCCGGAGGTTCGATCCCTCTCGCCGGCTTTTGCGGGAGTAATTCAGTGGAAGAATGCCACCCTTCCAAGGTGGACGTCGTGGGTTCGAATCCCATCTCCCGCTTGGTAAGATAATTGAGAGATTGAAAGATTTCAGAATTTTTCTAATTGGTTTTTGTCGGGCAGGTGGCTGAGCGGCCAAAAGCAACAGACTGTAAATCTGTCGGGCTGTGCCCTACGAAGGTTCGAATCCTTCCCTGCCCATTCGTAATTTTATGGATGAAATAACTGATAAAAAAAATGCGATAAATTCGCCGCCGGAAGAAAACAAGGAAGATACTGAAAAAAAACAGAATACTTTTTTGATAATATCCGTTATATTGTTTGCCCTCGGTTGGTGGTTTTTAAGAAAACTTTCAGGTTATTAAAAATAGATTACAGCGTAAAGTTTTGCCCCTGAAGGGACTCCCTTCGGTCGCTCAAAAAATTGCTGTAATCATTTTATTTTCAAGCGAGCGAGCAGAAAGCAAACTTGTTTGTTTTCCCGAGCGAGCGATGAAAACAAAGGGTTTAATACCCTTTGTTTTAAGACATCCTATAAGGAGTCAAGTAAAAAATAAAGAAAAATAACGCTCTTTGAAAAACAAGTCAGGCATTAACAAAGACCCTTGCGGGGTTATACGGCTGACCTGATTTAAGCATAGCAAGCA
>JBBAAR010000019.1:0-23081 GCA_041658185.1 Elusimicrobiota bacterium | reverse complement strand
TACTGTTTGTATTTGTGTCATAAACTCCCTTATTCATATCCCCGCCGCCAGCAAGCCCTGTAAGAGCAGAGCCATTGCCGTAAAGTTTAGAATTAGAATCACCTATTGTTGAGCCGATAATTTTATAGTTAGAATTCAAATCACCCGTCATCGTATCGCCTGATTTGAAAACATATGTCACCGTCGCAGATGATTTGTCAAGTTTGTTAGTGTCAAGCGTGCCCGTTGAAGTCGCCAGGTTCCTATCAACCAGAACCAATGAAGCGGTAGATGTTATCACTTCGTTCCGCAAAGCGCCTGTTGATATTTTTATCTCGTTATCGGCGGATATTCTATTATTCGTTTCCGCTGTTAAGTCGGTCCTTAAAGTTCCGGTGTCCAATTCCACGCTGTCTAATTCGGTCTGTATATTCCCTGTGGAAATCCGGCAAGCGGTATCTACTGCCGATGTGCCTGTTAAAGACGAACCGTCGCCGTAAAGTTTGCTGTTCGTATTGCCGATTGTTGAACCGATAATTTTATACGCAGAATTCAAATCACCCGTCATCGTATCGCCTGCTTTCATAACAAGCGTGCCCGTTGAAACCCGACAAGCACTATCCACACTTGCACCATTTACAATATCAGAAGGAACATTTTTAAGTTTAGTCCATTCCAACGGATTTGTTCCCGTATTTATTGCACCGGGACTCACCGCCGAAGATGTTGTAAGAAAAACCGTCGCTACATTTGACTGATTTAAGTCGCTTGCGGTTATTTCGCCATCCTTTATATCACCTGTTAAAATTTGGTTGACAAGATTAAGTTTTGAATATGCAATTGCCGCAGTAGGTGAAATATCAGCATTAGTAATTGTTGAATCAATTATTTCATATGAGCCGATAGAATTAAGACCGGGTGTACCGCCTGTATTGTCTATTCCGTCAGCAAAACCCTCCGGGATGTTATTCAGTTTAGTCCAACTTATACTACTTATTTTGACCTCGGTAACTGCACCGTCCGCTATCTTTGATGTCGTCACTACACCGTCATCTATATCTTTTGCTCGCAACGCATAAACAACTGAAACAATTTTTTCTTTCGGTGAAAGTATTTGCCCGCCGATTGCCACTTCCAAATAATAATCGCCTGTTCCCCAGTCAATTCCTGTCAGCTCAAGTTCACAAGAAAACGCACCTTGTGTGAAATCCACAGATAGATCCTTTGACCAATACGCTTTATCACCTGTATTGTCGGTTATCCGGAATTTTATCGTCTTCGTCCCGTTGACCAATACCCCTTTCTCTTTCAGCACACCCTGATATTTGACCACTGACGGTGTGGTAGAGAAAAGAAAGTGAGAAAGTGAAAAGGTGAAAAGATAAAAAAGGAAGACCAATTTCCAACTGCTAATAACTAAGCGCCAACTAATTTTACGCATAAAAAACCTCCGGGAATTTTATTATACTTTACTAATCTAAAAAGTCAAGACACTTTTAATTTTCATAAATTTTCATAATGCTATATTGCAATAACCTTTTGAGAATGTAATATTCCTGTATGAACGCGACTCATTCCCGGAGGGATTAGATCCATTTCCACAGAATGGAACACATTCCTGTCGGAATAGGAGCATTCCCAAATGAATGAACTCCATTCCCGCTGGAACGCAACCCATTCTCATTAACTTTATGAGGACAGTCCCATTACTCTTGAAATCCGATACAACAAGAAAATCACGCTACATTTGTTATTTTGCGGATATAGTCCTTACAACCTTGGATACAGACATTATACACTTGGATATAATCCTTATATACCGGGATATAGACCCTGTAAACTTGTATAGAACTTTGCCAACCTTGGATATAAACCTTCTATTCTATGACAGAACCTTTACAACCTACAAGATAACTTCGCCAACCAAGGTTGGCAACTACATCCGCATGGCTAAACCCTGAACAAGTAGTAGGAGGGGACTTAAGTCCCCCCTACCAAGCCAAGCGTTATTGTGCCTGTTGCTTCTTGCCGCGGAGCGCTTCCTTCGCCATCGCATCCCTGATGTTCTTTATCTTTGTTGATAGCGGATGCGTTTTACCGATAGAGCCGACAATCGCTTCAACCTGCGATGATGCCAGTTCATATGCGAATTTTGTCGCTTTCACGGATGCGGCTGTTTTCTCTTTCGCGACCGCCTGTGATTTCAACTGCTCATCTTCTGATTTTTCTGCAGTTGCGATTTTTTCCTGAAGTTCTTTCAGTTTCGCTGAAACATCCAGCCCCTGCTTTTTCAGTTCTTCTTTGTTTGAAGACATTATTTCTGTAACCTGTCTCACAAACGATCTTTTCTGTGCTTCTGTTAATGACGCCATTTTTTCTCACCCCCTCTTACAGCAATTAAAAATTAAAAATGTAAAATTAAAAATTGGAAATAAAAAAGCAGAGTTATACTCTGCCGCTACAAATAATTTTTTGAGACATAAGAAAAAAGCACGAATGAATTCGTGCCTGCAAATTTTAAATTTTTTTATTTTAATTTTAAATTTTTTTTCCCCCCCCCCCCCCCCCCCGAAAATTTCCGGGTTATTAACAGAGGGATTCTTCGCGGAGTTTATCCCGCTGTTCGCGGGGCTCAGAATGACATCAGTAAGAGAAAGTATGGTTTTCATTTCAACATTAATATAAATAATTTTTTGAGTTTTGTCAAGAACTTTCTTTTGGGGTCAATAAAATTTTTTGAAGAAAGAAATATAAGTGGTTCTGTCAAACACGCTGTTGACGGCACTTGCAAAATCAAATCCAAAATCCTTCCATAGTATTCCGAGTCCAAAATTTGTTCCGTTAATTTTCCCCGCTTTGTTAATGTATCCGCCTCTCAAAAAAAGCCAGTTGAGATAAGAGTACTCGCCGCTGAATCTCGGACGGAATAGGTCGTCCGGTTCCCTTAAAAAATCAAAAGATATGTCAAAATTGTTTTCGCGATTATTTAATATGTTATATGACAACCCGCATCTTACGGAACTTGGCAATTCATCTTTTACGGGGTCATTGGAATAAATAACCTTTGTTCCGAAATTTTCGCCGGAAAATCCGAGTTTAAGATTTCTTACAAAATCAACTTTATATAAAATGCCGAAATCAATCGCTTGGGCGTTTCCGATGGTTTTTCCGAAGATGGGATTTTTTTCATATCTGTAAATGTATTTGAAATTTATTCCTGCTGATAAGTTGTAAAAAAGATTTCTTCCGTAGGCGACCGAAAACGCCCAGTCGTTCCATATCAGTTCGCCCATATCGTAGTTAAATTCGTCGGTAACGGGTATTGGAGTAATTCTATAACTTAATATGCCGACTGCCAATGCACCATGTTTTTTTAGCGAATAAATTCCGCCGAGATATTGCACAACTGCATCGCCCTGCGGCGCCGCAGAATGAGAAAAAGTTATTTCACTTTCTGAATTCGCTATCCCGGCCGGATTATGAAAAAAAGATGATGCGTCTAATTTTACCGCAGCGGATGTTTCGGCCAAAGAAATTATTCTTGCTCCGCCTGCCAGTTTCAGGAAATCGGCGCCGGTGTGGATGGAAGCACAGAGGCAAGTAAAAATTAAAAATGTAAAATTAAAAATTAGAATGATTGTTTTCATTAGAATTTACAATTCAGTGTAAATCTGTGAATGTCGGTCAATTTTTCGTGTGAGGTGAATGAGTAATCAATGGAGATTATTTTTGCTGAAAATCCCCCCCCGAAAGAATAGTTTTGCAGTGTCATATAGCCGGTGCGCAGTTTGAAATTTTTTATAGCGTTAAGTTCAATTCCCAAATTACCGATAAAGATGTTTTCTCTCTGTCTAACACCGTCAAAGGACAAAAGCAGTTTATCAAAAATTCTGCTTATTCCAATCCGCAATTCTGAAGGGAGTGTATCCTTATCTCCGCCGAATGAAATTTTTGTGCCGAAATTTCTCGCCGAAAAACCGAAATCAAAAGGCAGGTTGTAGCCGGAATATAATAATCCCAAATCAGCCGCAAAAGCCTGCGCTTTTTCCCCTGCCAGATTCTCGTTCAGATATTTTACTGTTATGCCTGTATCCAAAGGATAGATTTTTCTTGCGTAGGAAATACCGACGACCGTGTCGCTATTTAAGAACTCATCCCGTCCTATTCCGCGTTCGTCCCTTTCAACGTCTTTTGATGACAGATATTTTAATATTAAGCCGATATTTCCTCTGATTTTATGGATGTATGTTGAGAACTTCATATCCTCAAAATTGACGTCTTCAAAATATTCTATGTGTGAAAAAGAAAAATTATAGTCGGGGAGGTTTGAAATTGAAGCGGGATTGAAATCCAACGATGCAAGATTTTCCGATAATGACGTAACCGCCTCCGCCATCGCAGACGTTTTTGCCGCGGGACTGATTCGCAATAATAGCCCTGCGGATGTGCCGGTGTCGTTGCTTTCGGCAAAATTAAAAATTAAAAATGTAAAATTAAAAATTAGAAAGATTTTTTTAGTTGTCATTTTTTTATAACGGTAATTTTTCCTTTTGTAGAATCGTTTTGAGTTTTTGCCACATAAAAATATATTCCTGATGCAACAATGGAATCATTTTCATTTTTGCCGTCCCATATAACAGAGGTTCCGGCACCGTCAATTTCTTTGACGAGATTTCCTTCCAAGTTGTAAATCGTTAAGTTTATTACAGAGTTATCCGGGAAATTTATGATTGATAGATTCCCGGTTGAAGGGTTATAAGGATTCGGTGCGGATACGACATAATTTAATGACTGCGGCCCGTAAGTTACTTTTGAATAATAGTCGGTTAAAAACTCATCCCAGTTCGTCGCCTGGCAGAAACTTAAGTCCTTATAATAATCGTCGGGATTATTCCAAATTTCCCAATCATCTTTTGTTTTCGGAAAGTTTATAGAAAGTCCGTGTGAATTTTTATGAGTGCTTCCAACCTTGTTTGCAATCACACAATTATTAAGTGAATTTATTACCGAGTTTGAAGTATTTCTTAAACCTGCAGAATCTAAATCTGTATTTTGTTCAACGATATATGCTAAATCATAAATATCCACTCCGCCGTATTTATCATTGTTTGATTCACCAAAATAGTCAACGGAATTTCTTGCAAGATATAAAGGAATTGTTTTTTTGGTTGTAATAAGTTCATTGGAAAAATTATTTATTGCCGCCGTCAACTCGCCGATTTTTGACAAATCAATTGCTGCTGCGGTTCTTTTATCAAGCGAAGTTGAAAAATAAGAAACTGTCTCGTCGGAATATGCCTTGTCCCAAATTTCCACTATTTTTTGAGAAAAGGTTAAGGAGTTATATCCCGTATTTGAAATAAGTTCCGTCAAAATTCCGTCATAGGGCCAGCCGTATTCGTTTTCTTCGGAGGCGACTAAATAATCGGCGCAGTCCTTGATCTGGTATGCGATTTCAATCTGCGACATAAGACATGCATCAAGCCCGACGATGTCAATTTTTTTTCCGATGGCGGTTTTTATCTGCAAAAGGGCGTTTCCTAATTCTGCCGTTGTCAGGTAATCGTTGTCGTCGGTAGTATCGTCCCACGCTATTCCTTTTTTTAGTTTTGGTGATTTGGGCCACCAGCCGCCGCCGTGATTCCACACAACGAGACAATAATTCCCGGCTGGATAATTCGCGATTGCCCATGTTGAAAATACGACAAGCGTTGCCGGGTCGCCTGTGTTTAATTCGTTTGTTGTTGCGGACGGAAGTAAATTCGTAACGGATATTGTAGGCGTGTTTATCGCGAATGTGTCAGTATCGTTTTGTATTTTGTAGATAAAAGTGTTTTCATTACCGTTTTTATCCGCAAGAGCAATTATGTTGATGTCAGTTGAATTTGCGGCGGCTTCCATTTTGTTTATGTCCCGTTTCAACTGGTCGCCTTTCAGTGATGTATCCAGAGAATTATCACCTGCGATATAGACGATGAATGTCCATTTCGCCGTCGCGGATAAAAATGTGCTAAAAAATATGGACAGGCACAATACCTGTCCATATTTAAGAATTTTTCCTTTCATTTTTTTACTTTAATACAACTGCCCGTTTTGTTCCGATTTCTTTTCCGTTGACGGTGAGACGATAATAATAAACGCCTCTGGAAAGTTTGTCGCCGGAATCGTATTTTACGGAGTGTTCGCCGGATACCTGGTCTTCGTCAACGACGGTATCAACTTCCTGACCCGCGACATTGTAAAGTTTGATAGTTACCCGCCCGCCTTCGGATATAAAATAATTAAATGTTGTCGCCGGATTAAACGGGTTGGGATAGTTTTGCCCGAGCGATGCCTGTTTTATCCCGCCGTCTTCCGTTTCCATTTCATCATCCACATCCATATCGCCCCTTGATTTAGCATATGAAGAGCCGACCGTTACAGAAGGTTGTTTAGAAATTGAAGTAAGCGTTCCGCCGCTTCCTGCTGTAAATGTCATGAATTTTGCCGTGCCTGCCGACGGTTGTGTTGTAAATTTGTAGTAAGCAAGTTTAAGTTTATCTCCGCTTCCGTAAGATAGGCGGTCAGACGGAATTCCTGTTATCGTAACTTTTTGACCCGAAACGGAAGTCGTCAGTTTATATGATGTTGTCCGATATTTGTAAATATACGCCTTGGCATAGCCTTTGCCGGTTGAATACTGATTCTGCGGTGATTGCCAGCCGGCAGGTATCTGAACTGTGACTGTGCCTCCGCCCAAAGAGCCCCCAGATGTCGGGGTAAGCGTGTAAGTTATTGATGTGTAATATGTGCTCGGTGCAACGCCTTTTTTGGAAAGTGATGCCGAGCCGCTTCCGTCAGCACCGGTAGTACTGCTTGTTCCACCGCCAGTACCAAGATTTCCTGCATAGTATCTATTCAAGAAATCATCCCACTTGTTTGATGTATCTGAACCGTATAGGATTGCGGATGTATAGGAGCTGTCATAATATGATTTTGTTTTCGGGAAATAAACGCATAGCCCATGTGAACCGTATTTTGCGGTATCATTCCTAGGAGAACCGGCATAGTTTTTTGCAACGGCCGCCCCGACGGAAGTTTTTAAGTCGGAAGCAGCAGTTTTAATTGATGAGTTTGTAACACTCGTATTAACTTGGTCGGCAAAGCGATAAATGTCAAGTCCGTAATAACCGTCCGTTTCCGAATATGCCTTGCAATTCGTTCTGGCGGACTTGATAGCAGTAAGTTGCGAATTGTCGTTCATTGAATCGGCAAAAGCGTTTAGCTTTCCGACCACATCGTTGACTTTTGTCATCTCAATGCAAGAAAGTGTGCACGCATCCGATGCTCCATAATGAGAAGCATAAGTATCAACAATTTTTGAACCAAATTGCACGGGTGTGGCAGACGGATTTGCAGCCAGCCACGCGAGCAGCGTGTCGTGGGACCAGCCGTCGCCCGGTTCCGTTTCTTCGGAGCCGACCATCGCACCGTCGGCGCTGATGACATTTCTTAATTCATATGCAATCTCTAAATGTCCCATAAGACACGCGTCAAATCCGATTAAATCAAATGTATGTGATGCTTTCTCTATAGCAGTTCTGACCTCTTTCATATAAAGGCAGTCGCCGTTGTTTCCGTCATCCCAGCAAACAGCCCTGTCCATCGGTGAAAAAGAGATTGAGCGGTCGCGCCATCCGCCGCCGTGGTTCCACAAAACAAGTGCATATCTGTCTGCGGGATAATTAAGCCATACCCATGTTATGAAATTTGTAAGTGTTGTCGGCGAACCCATATTTGCCTCGCCGAGGTCTTCAAGTGCGTTTGCTGTCGTCGGTGTCATACCTTTTGTCACTTTAAATCTTTTACATGTTTTCCAATCGCCGTAAGTCGTATCGTAACCGGAAGCCCTGTCAAACTGGACAACGATGTTGATATCGGAGTTGCTGCCCACTTTCGCCATCTCCAAAAAATCAGCGACACCGGCATCTTCAAGATTATTGTCGGCATCCAGATAAACCGCGTAAGTCCACTTCGCCTTTGCCTGAACTATTCCGACGGTAAAACAACAAAAAAACAGTCCTGCTAATCCGCCCGCCAAAAACCGCTTTAACATACTACTTCCTCCCGCCACCGTATCTATTGAATTTCCTTTATTTATATAACATAAAAAACAAAATTTGTCAAGTGTTTTTTTTTGCGCCTTTGAAATTATCTAAAAACCGAATCCCATCCCGAATATCGTCTGTTTTGTAGTTAAAATTAAAGTGTCCGTTTCACCGTCAATATCCCTCGTAAATGTAAATGAGTTTCCGGTTGAACGATATTCCAAAAATGCGGATGTTGATTCTCCTAATTTAACCCTTAAACCGATTGGTATTCTGAATAAAAATCCTACATTAAGTTGGTCCAGCGGTTTTCTAAATGTGGTGCCGTAAAACTGGTAAATATAAGGTGATGTCGTATTGTTCAGGGTCATACCTATGCCGAGACCGATGTAAGGTTGCAATGTCTTACTTGAAAAACGCAGCAACAAATCGCCGGCCATCAGATAGGTGTTAACTTTGAGATAATCATCAACATAAAAACTAAATGAACTTGTTGAGTAGCCGTTTAATGTTATCATCGTTTTTTGTGCCGTGATTTGCTGGGCATAATGAGATATTTCAAAATCACCGCCCAATAATTTTCCTGCGCTGAATCCGCCGATTCTGAAACCCCAAAGAGTGCCGGCACTCGCTGTTTCAAGATCAGTGAAGCTTACTTTGGAATAGGTTGGACTGGTATCATTGAAAATGCCGTTACCATTTATATCAAAAGATAACTCATATTCATAAATTGGCGATGCATTGTTTTCAAAACTGATATTCATTGTCCCAGCGCCTACACCCATGAAAATATCAAAGAACGTATCCCTTTTTGAGGGAGTGTATGCAGGTTGATAGTATGACGGCTGTCTGGCACTCGGCTGCTGCTGTGCAGGCGAAGTTGTTGTCGGTTGTTGCGGCTGTCGGACATCCGATGTCGGGACATCCGACCATATCTTTTTTATTTCAACGGATGATGTGGCAATAACTTCTGCTGTTTCCGTATTTATCAATCTTGCATTTATTTCTACCATTCCGTTTTCTACATCTAAAAGAGTTCCGGTTATGATTGCGCCGACACCTAATATCTTTCCGAGTTTCTTTGTGCTTTCAACATCAATTATACCGGTTGTGCCGAGATTTTGTTCATTCAATACTTTTTCAAGAAGTTGTCTTTCTATTATCTGGAATTTTTTTAATTTTACTATGCGGGTTGTCAGGCGTTCGGAAACGATAGGTCCACCGTCGGAAATTCTTTTGTCAAGATAGATGAAAGGCATTATGGCTATCTTAGGTTGCAGTAATAATGCCGCCGACTCGGCGAATTCTTTTGCCATTTTGTCATATGCGTCCTCACGGGCCTCAAGGACGAGTGTTTTTGATGACAGCAACAACAAGACAAACAAAACATAGAGATTCTTTTTCATAAATGAATAATCCTCCGTCAAAAATTATTTAATTTTACATCCGGGACAACAACCCGGGGAATTATGAGTAATACCACAAGAATCATTTTTACAACCTCCGGACCCGTAGCTGCTTACCGCAAAATTAGAGAAAGTTCTCGTCAGATCGGAACTCCCGCACTGTTCACACTTAGGTTTTTCTCCGAAGGATTCGGTTGTTACATTTATAAGAAGTTCAAAACTCGTCCCGCACTTTTTACATATAAAAGAATGTATAGGCATATTATCTATTGTATTCCATTTCTTTCAATTTGTCAATATATTTTTCCGCTGAAAATGCTGCGATTGCTCCGTCGGAACAAGCAGTAATAACCTGTTTTAATAATTTTTTTCTGCAGTCACCCGCCGCAAAAATTCCTACTCTGTCGGTTTTCATTTCATCGTCGGTGATTGTATAGCCGTTTTCATCAAGTTTTAAGATATTTGTAAGATACTCGGTATTAGGATGATAGCCGACAAACATAAAGACACCATCTACATTCATTTTGGTTTTTACAGAAGTTAAAATATTTTCTACCAGTACGCTTTCAACTTTTTTATCGCCTTTAATTTCCACGAGCCGTGAATTCCATATAAAATTTATTTTTTTATTTGCAACCGCCCTTTCCTGCAAAATTTTTGTTGCACGCAGTTTGTTGCGTCTATGAACCACCAAGACATTATCTGCAAATTTTGTCAGAATTAGCGCTTCTTCAATTGCAGTATCCCCTCCGCCAATTACTGCAACCGTTTTATTTTTATAAAGTGCTGCATCGCAGGTGGCACAGTAAGAAACGCCTCTGCCCATGAATTCTTTTTCACCGGGAATACCTAATTGTTTGGGTTTTGCTCCCGTTGCTATTATAAGGGAAAGAGCGGAATATATTTTGCCGTCCGTTTTAACTTCTATTTTTTTTTCAGTATAATTGATTAAGACAACCACATCCGAAATAATTTTCAGTCCGAATTTTTCCGCTTGACTTCTGAAATTCAAAACAAGTTGAACTCCGCTGATACCGTCTGGAAATCCCGGATAATTTTCAATAATATCGGCTGATACCGCCTGCCCGAATATTGCGTAGTTATCAATCAAAAGTGATTTCAGTCGTGCCCGCGAGACATAAATACCTGCAGTTAATCCGGCAGGTCCACCGCCTATAATTATCACATCATAAATTTTATCTTCCATAATTCAAACGCTCAACAAGATACTCAGGAAGTTTTTCAATTTTCATTTTTTTCTGAACTGCTTTTATGTCGTAGTCAACACGGTGAAATGTGATTTTGTCATTTTCTAAAATTAAAAAGCATGCTCTATTGCCGCCATCACGCGGCTGACCTACCGAGCCGGGATTTATTATTGATTTAGAAAATATTTCTATCGGTTCATTTTCTTGTAATTTTGTTATGCTTTTTTCACTGGTATAAACAAACGGATAATGACTATGCCCGACAAAACATATCTGTGTTTCAAAAAACTGAATATTTTCTTGCATATCAGATGGTTTTATGAGATATTCATTCGTTAGTTTTCTCGGGCTTCCGTGAACAACGGTAAAATTTTCAGTTTGGATTTTTTCCGGTAGTTGCTTTAGAATTTTTTTATTTTCTTCAGTCAGAACGGATATTGTCCACAAAATTGCCGCTTTTGCATTATCATTAAACCACGCTATATCAAATAATCCAACTGCTGCCCTGTCATGATTGCCGGCAATAATTTTTATGTTTTTTATTGACTTAATTTTTTCTATACATTCATTGGGATTAGGACCGTACCCTACCGTATCACCGCAGCAAATAATCTCATCAATGTTTTCGTCGGAAATTTTTTCAAGGACACAATTTAATGCCTCTATGTTTGAGTGTATATCAGAAAAAACGGCGATTTTCACGAGAATAATTATACATAAAATTTTCCACAAATCAACCGTATTTTTTCTTTAAAAATTTTTAATGCGAAAGAAAAAAGTTTTATAATTCTTAAAATTCTCCACGGCTGCTGTGCTACCCGGAAAATCCACTCTATATCCCTGTCTATCATCCATTTTGGCGCCCGTCTCAGATTACCGGATAAAACATCAAAACTTCCGCCGACACCTATCGCAATTTTTACGCCCAATTTTTCAAGATTTTCGTTTATCCATATTTCCTGAAAAGGAGTGTTTAATCCTGCAAAAAGTATTTCCGCACCGGATGATTTTATTTGTGAAAGGACATCTTGTTCGTTTTCGGAAAAATAGCCGTTATGGAATCCGGCGATTTTTAATTCCGGGATTTTTTTTTTGATTTCATCCACTGCTTTTTTTATTACTTCTTCTTTAGCGCCGAGAAAAAACACCGGACGATTTTTTTGTTGTGCATATTTAAGCAAAGAAATCATAAAATCAATTCCGGGAATTTTTTCTTTCAGGGGAGTTTTCAGAAATTTTGCGGCCCAGTGAACTCCCGCACTTTCGGGAATAACAAGTGCAGCTGTGTCAAAAATATTTTTTAATTTTTCGTTTTTGTGTGCTTCAAAAATCATTAAAGGATTTGCGGTTATTATTTGGTGCGGATTATTGTCGGTGAGATAACTGCCCACATGAGTTAACGCATCAAAAAGTGAGATATTATCAATTCGTGTTGACAATATTTTTATTGACTGCATTTTGATTAGTTCAATTGTTCGCGCGAGGCTGAATCTGCAACGGGCACTTTTTCACCTTCAAGATGCACGGAGATGATTTTTGAAATGCCGAGTTCTTCCATAGTTACACCATAGAGAACATTCGCCGACTCCATCGTGCGTTTGTTGTGGGTTATGACGAAAAACTGGGATGTTTTGGCGAACTCCTTAAGCATCCTCGTAAATCTCAATACATTCGCTTCGTCAAGTTGACCGTCAATTTCGTCAAGTATGCAAAACGGCGCGGGTTTTACCAGATATATAGCAAAAAGAATCGCTATTGCGGTAAGTGTTCTCTCTCCGCCGGAAAGAAGCGATATGTGCTGAAGTTTTTTTCCAGGCGGTTGCGCTATGATATCAATACCGGTTTCAAGAAGATTTCCTTCGTCGGTAAGGAGCAGGTCCGCCTCGCCTCCTTCAAATAACTGGTTGAATATATTCCTGAAATTTTCACGGACCACGGTAAATGTTTTCTGGAAGTTCTGACGGGTGGTGATGTTGATTTTATTTATTGCGTTGTGCAGGTCCTCGCGCGCTTTTTCAAGGTCATCTTTTTGTTTGGTTAAAAAATTATACCGCTGTTCAAGTTGCTCGTATTCTTCCGGTGCCGCAAGGTTCACCGCCCCGAGGGTTTCTATTTTCTTTTTCAGTTTTTCAACCTCATCCTGCTCCATTGCCACTTCCTGATAATTATTGACGGCATCTTCAATTGTGATTCCCTTTTCCTCTTTTATACGGTTTTCAATCTGTTTGATTTCCGAAGATGTGCTTGAAACGGCTCTTTCAAGCGTCCTGGTCTCATCCTGAATTATATTTTGTTGCGTCCTGTGGTTTCTTAAATTATTTTCAAGTTCAGTAATTGCGTTTTTGATTTCATCCCGCTCTTTTTCAATACCCTTTAGGATATCATCCGCGGTATCTTTTAAGACGACGATTTTATTTATTTCAGCGGTTGAGTCAGATATTATTTTTTCCATTGCAGCGATTTTTTCCGCGGAGTCATTCAGCCATTTTTTTGATTTTTCAATTTTTGCCGACGTAAGTTGCAAGGTTGTATCGGCAGATTTAATTTTCTCTTTGATATTTTCCATCTGGGAACTTTTAACCGAAAAATCTATTTGTATATCTGTAAAGTCACGGTTCTCCTTTTCAAGTTCCGTTTGAAGTTTTTTTATCTGAGAAGTTCGTTCCGCAAATCCGGTTTTTACCGAATTTTCCTGCGAGGCACATTTAGAAATCTTATCGGTAATTGATACGACTTCCGACTCTTTTTCAATTTTTTGGTTGTTAAGATTTTCATATTCGGCGGATAAAATTGCAAGATAATTAACGGAGGTTTTTAATGACTCTTCCGCCGAGGTTAATTCGGTCATAAGTTGCATCAATTCATTTTTTTCAGTTTCCACTGAAACGGCAGTATCATTTAGTTCAGCGACTGTTGAAGTAATTTCTCCCTGATAATTTTTTATTGACTCGGTTAGTTTGCCGATTTCACCGTTTATCATTGCGGTTTCGTTTTTAAGGCGGTTTATTTCCGCGGATGTTTCCAGAGAACCGCGTAACCGGTTTTCCGGAAGGACCGTTCCGCCGCGAATTACACCCCTGCTGTAAATATTTTCATTTTTTAGCGTCGCCT
The DNA here is from genome assembly GCA_041658185.1 of Elusimicrobiota bacterium. GTDB lineage: Bacteria > Elusimicrobiota > UBA8919 > UBA8919 > UBA8919 > UBA8919. The sequence goes on along the minus strand of JBBAAR010000019.1, from coordinate 9,290 downwards.
CGCTTAAAAGAAAGTCCATAATTTTTCTGAATTTCGGCTCGCAGTTCACCAGATCGGAAATCTTTTTGCCGGAAAAAGCATTTGAAGTTGAAATTTGCAATCTTTCAATTTCCGACATTATCAAAAATGCCGCCCAGCCGTAATTTCCGTTTTTCAGCCAGTTAATTACTTCAATTGCGGTATTTTCGGTATCTACAACAATGTAATCGCTTTTTTCACCGAGTGCCGACTGAACAACGGAAACATTTTCCTCGCTGACAGTTATCATATCGCTTACCGTTCCGTGGACCCGTCCCTTGAAAGTTTCTTTTATTTTTGCATTTAATTCGTAATTTGAGTTGCGGACAATCGCTTCCATCCGTGCAGCAAATTGTGCCCCTAATTCTTTTTTTGATAAAAGGTCATTCCGGTTTTTTTCTATATCCGCGCGCAGTTGATTTATTTTAGCCGAAAGGTTCTCAATTTTTTTCTTTTTTTCTTCCAAAGTTAAATTTATAGCAGCGATTTTTTCTTTAAGCCCGCCAGTAATTTTTTCCTGCTCGGCTTTTTTGGCTAAAGTTTCCCGTTCCTGTGTTTTTTGCTTTTCAATGCGGTTAATTATTTCTTTTATGGCTGAATCAATAGAAGTTTTTCTGTTGTGAAATTCCGACAGTTCAGTTGCACACTTAAAAATCTCATTTCTCAAATTTTCAATATCTGAATTTGAAGTTGCAATTTCCAAGTTCAGTTTATTTTTCTGTTCAGTTTTTTTGGCAAGTATTTCCGATGCTGTTAAAACGATTTTCTCTGCTTCCTCAAGTTCTTTTTTGGCTTCGGCTAATTCCGATGTGTAATTTTTCAGGTCTGTTTGTCCCTGCCCGATTTCCTGCTCTGCCTCATGATTTCTCGCGAGATTTTCCTTTTTAGTCGTTTCCGCAGAGAGTATCCGCTCATTTAATATCGCGATGGATGAGTCAATTTTATTTGTCTCGGTGCGTTTTGATATTAGTTCATCCTCTTTTGATGTCAGTGTAATTTTTAATTCCGAGTATTTGGCGTCTATTTTATCTATCTCAATTGAGACCTGCGAAAGTTTTTCGTTCAGATCGGTAAGTTCTTTTAATTTTATCGAGTTGGTTTCTTTGACTTGTTGATATTTTTTTACGAGCGAGTTGACCTCGTAATTTTTAAGTTCGTCAAGATATTTCTGGTACTGCCTTGCCTTTCTTGCCTGAGTGTCAAGTTTGTTTTTTTGACTTTCAAGTTCCGACAAGATGTCATTCAACCTCAGCATATCCTGTCCGACTTTTTCAAGTTTTCTTAATGCTTCTTCTCGTTTTGATTTATATTTTGACACCCCTGCAACTTCTTCAAAAATATATCTTCTTTCCGCAGGTTTTGATTGCAGAATAAAATCAATTTTTCCCTGCTCCATTATTGAATACGATTCCGTACCGATTCCCGTATCAAGAAAAAGGTCTTTTATATCTCTCAGCCGGACGGGCGTTTTATTTAGAAGGTATTCCGACTCGCCGGTCCTGAAAAGCCGGCGGGTAACGCTTACTTCCGAGTAATCAATAGGAAGCACATTTTTTGAATTGTCAAATGTAAGTGTTATCTCTGAAACGGAGGTTTGTTTTCTTGAAGCCGTGCCGCTGAAAATAACATCCTCCATTTTTGTCCCGCGCAGTGATTTCGCCGACTGTTCGCCGAGAACCCATTTGATTGCGTCCGTAATGTTTGTTTTTCCGCATCCGTTAGGGCCTACAATTGCCGTAATGCCTTCTCCGAAACTGAGAACAGTTCTGTCTGCAAATGATTTGAACCCGCCTAATTCAATTGTTTTTAAGTGCATCGTCGCTTTGCTCCTTACACGGAACTGACGCAGAAAGCATACACAGAATTGTCGCGGAACTTTCCGTGTCTGTGGAGTTTACCCCGATGTCTATCGGGGTTTTCCTTCATTCCGTGTCCGTTCAGTGTGTTTTTTTACCGAATTAACATCTTCTTTTACCATCTTTTAGCAATTATACAAAAAAAGAAAATTTTGTCAAGTAAAAAGTGTGATATTAAAACTTTTTCTTTTTGGGATTAAAGGTCAAGGTTTTTTTGCAGGAGGTGTGTATTTTTCCAGCAGCGTAACGATTTCTTTATTTTTGTATGCCTTTGCCTTACTCAAGGCGGTATAGCCGTCGCTATCTTTAGCGTTAGTATCGGCTCCGTTTTCAAGAAGTATTTTTACAATCCCCGGAGAATCTTTTTTTGCCGATGCAAGAATTAAAGCGGTTTTTCCTCTGATGGTTTTTGCGTTGACATCTGCGCCTTTTTCAATTAGAAACTTGACGGTTGTTGAAGAATTTGACACGGTCGCTTCCATCAATGCGGTTGAACCGTAAATATCTTTAGAATTTACATCCAGCCCTTTTTCAATTAAGGACTTTACAACATAAAAAGAATTATTTTTTGAAGCCGATAGAATCAGGGCATTTTTACCGTCCCTGGTTTTTATGTTTATGTCTACGCCGTTATCAATAAGTATTTTTGCGGATTCCATACTGTTTTTTTTCAGTGCAACAGACAAAATTGTTTCTTTTTCCCTTGATTTTGCCGGTGATTTTACCGTTAAATCAGCTTTATTTTCTATGAGAATTTTTACAACATTAAAAGAATTATTTTCAGTTGCCGTCAAAATCGCCGTTTTGTTGTAATTATTAATTGCGTTTATTTCCGCCCCCCGTTCAATAAGCAGTTTGGGCGTATCGGAGGAATTTACAACTGCCGCTTCCATCAATGCGGTCGTGCCGTAATTATCTTTTATATTTATCTTTATCTCCGTACCGTTGCCGACGAGTAATTTTACAAGGTCGTAAGAATTGCGTTTTGAAGCAGCCATCATAAGGGCAGTTTTGCCGTCTTTGTTTTGGATATTTATTCCCGCCCCGTTTTCAAGAAGTATTTTTGCTGCGGCTGAAGAATTGCTGACGGCGGATTCCATAAGAGCAGTTGAATTATTGTCATCTTTTATATTGATGTCTGCGCCTTTGGAAATTAGCATTTTCACTATTTGGGCACCATGAAGGTTTTCCGCCGCCGCATACATTAATGCTGTTTTGCCATAGATAGTTTTTGCATTTACCGGGCTTCCGTTTTCAATAAGAATTTTTGCAGTATTTGATGAATTGTGAACTGCCGATAATATCAGAGCCGTGTAGCCGGAATTGTCTTTTACGCCGGCATCCGCTCCGTTTTCAAGAAGAAGTTTTACGATATGATATGAATTTTTTTTTGCCGCCGCTATTATTAATGCCGTTCTTTTGTAATTGTCTTTTGTCTTTACATTCGCACCGTTTTCAATAAGTATTTTTGCAGTAACGGTGGATGTTACGGTGTCTGCGGATATTATTGCCGCGGCATACATAAGTGCAGTTGAACCGGAGATATCTTTTGAGTTAACATCTGCTCCTTTTTTAAGAAGTAATTTCACCGTTTCGGTTGAGTTTTGTGCCGCCGCAAACATCAATGCAGATTTTTTGGAAATATATTTTAAGTTGACATCCGTTCCCGCATTTATAATAAGTTTTGAAATATTTGAAAAATCATTATTTATGGCAACCAATAATGCCGTTTCACCTGTTTTATTTTTTATATCAAGTTCTGTCTTTTTGTCTATCAGTAATTTTGCCGCATCCAAAGAATTGTTTTTTAAAGCGAGCAGCAGCGGGGTATCGCCGTCTTTGTTTTTTTCGTTAAGATTTGCTTTTTTGTCTATAAGTAATTTTGCCGTTTCGTAATAATTTTTCTTTGCCGTTATCATAAGAGCAGTTTTTCCTTCAATATTTTTTTTGTTGGTGTCCGCCCCGTTTTCTATAAGCATGGCGGCAATTTCAGGATATTCATTTTTTAACGCAATCAAAAGAGCCGTATCGCCGTCTTTGTTTTCTTGGTTGATATTTGCACTATGCCCTATCAGTATTTTTACCGCATCAAAAGAATTTTTTCCGGCAGCCCACATAAGCGGTGTTAATCCGTAGTTGTCTTTTGCGTTGATTTTCGCATTTTTTTTGAGCAGTAGTTTTACCGTAGCCGTTGCATTTTTTGAGGCCGCCATCATTAAAGGTGTTTCGCCGAATGAATTTCTGCCGTTAACATCCGCTCCGTTTTCAATAAGCAATTCCGCAAAACCGGAGTAATTTTGCCCTGCAACCGTCGTTAAAAGCATATTGCCGTAACCGTCTTTTATCGTTATGTCTGCCCCGCGTTTAATCAGTAATTCGGCGACATCCATAGAATTATTATTTGCCGCTATCGTCAAAGGTGTTTTATCAAACAAATCTTTTGCGTTGACGTTTACGCCTTTTTCAATCAGCAGTCCGGCGACATCTTTTGAATTATGAAGCGCGGCAATTCCCAGAGTTGTCATACCCAATGAATTTACGGAATTAACATCTGCCCCTTTTTCTATCAGTAATCTTGCGATATCAAGAGCGTTTGTCGTTGCCGCAATCATAAGCGGTGTTTCGCCGAATGAATTTTTTGTATTTACATCCGCGCCTTTTTCTATCGCTTTTTTTATTTTTACCGCGTGTCTGCCGGTAATATCTTCCTTTGAAATTACAGGTTCCGCGGTATGAAGTTCCGTTTCAATGTTGGCAGTTATAAGCAACAACCCGATAATATAAAGTAATTTTTTTCCGTTCATAGCAGTATAATGTTATATAATGTCAGTGAATAAATCAAGAGATTTTTTGTTTTGGCGGGAGTTAACCGCAATCAAAAATGATTTTTTATGCGGTCATAAAATATTTTTTTACTATGTCATTGCGAGAGCCAACTTGTTGACTCGTGGCAATCTCGTTTGAGATTATTCAATCCGGAATATTGTCACCGTCTGAAAGCATCCTTTTTTCCTTTTAATTACTCCGTATCCATTTTCTTAGAATATGATTTGTTTGGTCATAAGATTTGTCACCATGTAGAAGAAAGTGTTACATTTTTACTTCAAAAAAATAACTGTTAAAAATGTTGAAATATGGAGAAATCAAACTCACACTATTATGACTAGAATCGTCCCAGTTGTACATTTCAAATGTGAAATGTCAAACCTGACACCATTTGCTTTGAGTCAGAGAATTAGTTGATACAAAAGAGAATTAGAGATTAGAAAAACCTTAATTTACTAATTCTCTATTCACTGATTTATCTGTATATCATCAACATACATCTTTGCTCCGGGGGCGGTTGAGAAGCCCTCTATCTTCAGTTTGAGTACTCCGTTTCTGTCGGGTGTGCCGGAAACCTGCAATTGTTCCCACGTGTCCGCAGATGCACTCATCGTTGCATTGCTGTTCACTCCCAGATTGTACAGTGTCAATTCCGGCTTTGTTGCACTGCCGTAACTTGTGTTGTATCTTATGTATGCTGTTATTGTTACAAGTTGTCCTGATTTCGCAGCAACTTCCCACTCCCACAAACCGTCTCCGACAAATCCAAAACTGTTCGGGCCTGTGCGGGTTGTCGTCTTCTCCTGATACGTCCCCGGTTTTGTCCGCCAACTTACAGTCGCCGAATTGTTTGAACCTGCTGCGTTTATTGCTTGTACATATCGGCTGTATTGCTTGTTTCTTGCCAAGCCGGTTTCTTCATAATACGTTGTATCTGCACTTAATGTCGCTATCAATCCTCCTGTTGATGTATAAATCTTAAAATTGTCCTCCTGCGATGCTCCTGATGAATTGTCAGTCCAGTACCAGGTTATCTTCGTGAACGTGTTTGCAGTAACAGAACTTATCGCAGGCGCACTTGGGGTGATAACGGGCGAGAAAAGATTATCAATATAAAAAGTGTTGGCTGCGTCTGCGTTAACTATGGTAATTATTATTTTGTCTATTACATCCTTGTTGGCATTGGATACCGCTGATATGTCCCAGGTTACTGTTTGATAGGTATCCGCCGGTGTGATGTTAGGCGTTATTTCCGTAGTCGTTCCGCCTGAGTCGCGAATACCTATTTTGATATTGTTTCCCGTTCTTGAAGAACGAATATCAAACTTGATTGTTGTCCTGTCTGTTAGATTTATCGTAGGCGATACCGTACGAGTGAGGGTTTTGTTGAGTGATGTGGTTATTGTTGAAGTGGACTTTAGTGCATAAGAGCCCTGCGTTTTGATAGTGGATTCGGAAGAATCAAATAGTGAGGGAATTGGGTATCTTACTATTACGATGCCGGAGCCGCCGTTGCCTGAGTAGTACCATCTTGTAATAGTGTGATGAGAACCACCGCCACCACCACCTGTGCTTGCCCCTGCACTGCCAGCGTAATCAACCTGTTTGGCTCCATTGGAACCACTATTCAAAGCACTTCCGCCACCAGTGCCATTATTCGCAATGTCAGAACTACCACCACCACCACCGCCCAAGCCGCCATTGCCAGCAGAGCCTGAGGTGTATGCACCACCACCACCGCCACCACCCCAATAATAAACAGTGCCTAAAATGGGATTAGATACACCGACACCTCCATGGCCAGCGTTGCTGCTATTTCCATTATTTCCTACTGCACCAGCCCCACCGCCACCCCCACCGCCGTAAGCGGGCGAACCACCTCCGCCAGAACCACCAGAATTTCCTTGTCCTGCAGTCCCTGAACCACCGGGAGCAGAACCAGAATACCCACTGCCGCCGCCACCAGACCCACCATTTCCTGGAGTAGTAATGCCCTCCCCGGCCCCTCCACCCCCGCCCCCTATGGCTGTTAATCCGAATGCTACGGAATTGCCGCCATTGTTACCCGAAACACCAGATTGTATGCCAAGTACACCAGCACCGCCGGCGCCAACCGTAATAGTATATGCCTGTGCGGTAACAGCATATGAAGATTTGTATATTACACCACCGCCTCCTCCACCTCCTCCCAAATTACCACCGCCGCTACCACCACCACCAACCACAAGCACTTCAACACTCGTGGAGACATCCATCGTAAAAGTGTTATTTCCGACGGTGGTAAAAGTATGAATCCTGTAACCCCCGACTTCCGTTATCGTTCCGCCCGTCGCTGTGACGGAAGAATTGCTCACGTATGCGGCTTGCGCGTTGACGTCTGAATTATACTCCATATAATCAAGTTCCAGCGGAGCGGCTGCTACGGATGTCGGCACAAAAGCAAGCATACTGAGGATAAAAATCAAATAACCAAGTTTTTTAATCATATTTCACCTCAAAATAGGAAATAAAAAACCAGCCCACATACTTGTGAACTGGTTTCTTTCTTTTTTACTTCTATTTACCTTTTCCCTTTTATCTTTGACATAGATAGATAGATAGATAGATAGATAAGGAACTTAAATAACGAAATTTATGCGTTTTAATGATATTTGTCTGCGTTTTCATATCGTTACCGGCATTACACTGCAATAAATTCAGCTATGGATTGTGAAGTAGGTATTGCCTTATTGTCTTCTACTAAACCACTAACGTGCATTTTAATCGCAGAATACATATTTTTTTCTGCGGATTCTCTCGTCTTTCCGGTAGCAATACATCCCGGTAAATCCGGGGAATACGCGGAATAATTTTTTTTTGCTTTTTCAATAATAATTAGAAAACGATGCATAATATACCTCCGCTATTTTTTAAGTTGTGCTTGTTTGAGAACGCTGTTTAATGTTCCGGCCGCCAAATCGTCTTTCGGATGACCTGCAATAGTTACTCTTCCCGATTTATGAGAATGTTTATATTGTCTATGACTGCCTTTTGTTCTAATGATATACCAACCGTCCGCTTCTATTAATTTTACGACATCCCTGATTTTCATTCGCGATATAACTATAACACAAAACCGGCAGTTTGTCAAGTGTTTTTTACGTTTATTATATTATCATAAAATTTCAGTCACCCTTCACATTTCACGCTTTACGGATTTTAATCACTGACTTATGCTGATGTCGTCAACAAACATCTTTGCGCCGGGGACTGTTGCATAGCCCTCTATCTTCAGTTTGAGTACTCCGTCCCTGTTCGGTGTGCCGCTCACTGTTAACTGCTCCCAAGTATCCGCTCCTTGTGTCATCGTTGCTATATTGCTTATACCTAAATTGTAAAGCGTTATCTTCGGTTTGCTCGCACTACCGTAACTTGTGTTGTATCTTATGTATGCTGTTACTGTGATTAGTTGCCCGCTCTTTGCGGGTATCTCCCACTCAAAACTCTCTCCACCGCCAAAACCAAAGGCATTATTACCGGTTCTTACTGTTGTCTTTTCCTGCCACGGCTTTACTTTGTATGCTATTGTTATGTCCTCTATCCGCGGTGTAGTAGTTGAACTTGTAGTTGTGAACGTGCTCATATATTGAATGTACCTGCCCGTTACATCGGGGTTACCGCCGTTCGTTGCAGGTGTCCAAGAAGGTGTCCCATCTCCCGACGCAAAACTCGTGTTTGATGCCCTCACTCCTACATTTATGTTTGTCCCGCCGGGCTGGGTTACCGGTGTCCATGACGAATAATACACTTTTGAATTATCTAACCCTGTATCCATTACGTTGGATTTGTAAGTTCCGTTATTCCAATATCCCCATGCATAAGTTCCACCGTAAACTCCTATATGCGCCGTTGTACCATTCGGGTTTGTTCCTGTGCCGGCATTTTGCCAACCGGCAGACGTAATATAATATTCCGCATCATCAGAAACACTTGACAAACAAGTAGTCAAAGTTATTCCAATGCTTGTAGTTGCTTTTGTAAAACCGACATTTTGAGTTGTCTTCAATCCGGTAGAACCACTATACGAACCTTGCCAATCATATTCCGTTTCAAAAAGGCAATTATATAAATAAATGTTACTGGCGGCGGAATTATCGTAAATCATTGACGGTTGTATTGTTGTATCTGTCCGGGCAAAAACGCAATTATATATCTTCGCCTGTGTTTCCGCAGCATCATATCCAAAGAAACTCGTCATATAGTTTGAATTTCTACTTCCAAAACCTATGAAATTGAATTTTATATTATAAATTTTGGTATTAGTTCCTCGCGTGGAAATACAATGGTGGTCACGAAAAGAGTGTTTAGTGCCATCAGCAACGCACACTGTATTATATCCTTCTCCAATAAAATCTATACTTTTACCTTTATCATCAAGTCCTCCCCTGCCGTAATCATTAGGTGGGGATGATGCCCATGTAGATGTCACATCATAGGTTGCGGTGCTGGCTCTTATATATACAGCGTCTCCGCTGGATGCGCATTGGTCAACTGCTTTATAAACTGTATTATACGGACTGGTTGAACTTCCAACTCCTGTAGTATCACTCC
>JBBAAR010000018.1:0-31688 GCA_041658185.1 Elusimicrobiota bacterium | reverse complement strand
ACAGACCGCTGCTCCTTTTTGACGTCAATATGCCGAATGACGCCGGGATGTATTTTTCCGGCGGCGGCGAGTACTGGATAAGGGATATTCTGGCGCTTCGTGCCGGATATGTAACGAAGGGCTCGCGTGATACGGACAGTGGCATCAGATTCGGCGTGGGCATAAAAGGTCTCGGGATGAGTTTTGATTACGCATATTCCGGGTTCGGCGATTTGGGTAATTCTCACAGGTTCGGCTTGACGGTAAATTTTGAAACCCCGACGATTTTTGCCGCAGGGGTTTCAACTATTCCCGACATTAATAAAATATATCAGCGTGGTGTTGAACTGTTTAACCAAGGAAGATATCCGGAATCAATTCTTGAGTTTAATAAAGTGTTAGAACTTGACCCGACTAACAAAGATGCGCTTGATTATATGAAAAAAGCCAATGACCAAATAAAAAAATAAATTGCTTTCTTTTGGAAAATTTAATATAATTTATGATATATGAAATTCAAAATATGGCTAATCATATCTTTTTTATATTTTGCTTCCTGTAATACAGTTTGTGTTTTCCCTGCCGAGTCAACTTCTGATGCAAAAATAAAATCATATCTAAAAGAAGGTATAAAACAATACAAGTCCGGTAATTATAAATCTGCGGTAGATTCTTTTTTGCAAATGCTTTCAACTGACCCGCAGAATAAGAAAGCAAAAGAGTATATTAAAAAATCAACGGATAAATTACTTGAGCCGGAGAGAGAAGCAATTGAAAAAGAGCGGGTTCAACTGATGAAAGAGGCGATAAAAGCGTTAAAGGAACAGCAAAAACAAACTGTAAAAAAAGAAAAAAAGATAAAGCCGCTTTTTAAGAAAGCGAAAAAATACTACAAAAAGAAATGGTATCTTTCAGCAACCGACAATTTTACTGAAATTTTACTAAAATATCCTGAATATCAATTAGCAAAGGACTATTATGCAAAGATAATAGCGGATATGAAAGATACGGCTGTGGATCAGCGGACAACCGACCTTGAAAAATTATCATATGCAAGAGGTTATATTTCATATTATGACCAACAATTACCCGATGCGTTGAACGAGTGGGAGAAAACACTGCAGATAAACCCGAAGCGTGAAGAGTTGGAGAATTATATCAAAAATGTTAAAGAAAAATTAAAAGATGCCGGCCGTCTTGCTAAAGAAAAGGAAATAGAAGAAAAAATAAAACGGTTATTTGATGAGGGGTTGAACAATTTCAACAGAAAAAGTTGGGTTGGTTGTATAAAGAAGATGGAAAATGTCCAGCAGATATGCAAAGACGAACCGTTCCCGAAATCACTTGAATGGCATGGTAAGGCACAGGAATACATAACAAAGTCAGTTGAAGAGTTGTCAAAGGTTACGGAGAAACCTTCAAAACCTGTTATATCCGAAAAACCAGCTGAGGAGGCGGTTGAAATAGACGCTGCCGGTGCAGAGAAAAAATACAGCGAAGGGCTTGTTTTGTACGCCCAGGGCAAACTTTTTGATGCTGTAAAAAAGTGGGAAGTGGCGGTGCGTATGAATCCAGAGCACGAGAAAGCATCACGTGCTTTAGAAAAAGCAAAAAAAGAACTGCAACTGCAGAAGAGATGATATAAGAGCAGGGAATAGAGAATGGAAAATAGAGATTGAGTAAAAAACTGGACTACTTTAATCTTAATCTCTTAATCTCTAATTTATTATGAGCATAAAATCAAAATTCACCATTTTTATATCAATACTTGTCCTGGTTATAATTATCGGTCTGACTTCTATTCTATATTATGCCGAGAGGAAACTTCTGGCGGAGCAGATGGAAACCCATCAGAAATCGCTGGCGGCAGGATTGGCGCAGATAGTAAGAGAGTCGCTCCTTGTTGCGGACGACCTGATACTTATCAATTACGCCAATCTCCTGAAGAAAACGAACCCTTCCATAATAGAGGTTATGGTTGTGGATAAAAAGGGAACAATTATTACCCATACCAATACTAAATTATTAAGAAAACAGATTGATAATATCGGCAAAGCAGAAGATACATCTAAAATCAAAAAAGTGGAAAATCCCGTTCTTTTCGGTTCCGATGAAGTTGCCAGATGTATCATAAATTTTTCCAAAAGCGAGCTGAAGAAAATATTTGAGGAAGGACTCCAAAATACGCGGCGTCGTATTTTTACGATAGGTGTTGCTTCTTTAATTATCGGTTTTTTCGGTGCATGGATTTTTTCTTATTTTATGACGGAACCGATAAAAGCATTATCTGAAGGCGCTAATATTATTGGTACGGGGAATCTTGATTATAAGGTAGACGTAAAACGGAGGGACGAGCTGGGCCGGCTTGCCGGGCATTTCAACATGATGACGGACAAACTCAAAGAACTGGACGAAATGAAAAAGGACTTTGTATCGTCGGTTACCCACGAACTCCGCTCGCCTCTCGGCGCTATTGAAACATATGTCAATCTGCTTTTGGACAAGAATCCGGATTACGAAAAAGAAAATTTCTCAAGGATTAAAAAAAATGTTGTGCGACTTAGAAATTTTATAAACGACCTGCTTGATGCCGCAAAAATTGAAAAAGGAAAAATGGAGATTTCGCCGTCTCCGTTTGATTTACCGTCTGCGATAAAGGATATAATTGACTTGTTCAAATTGCAGGCGGTCGAGAAGAAAATAGAACTTGTTTGTTTATGTGATTTAGCTAATCTGAAAGTCAATGCTGACGAAGACCGCATAAAACAGGTGATAACGAATCTTGTTTCAAACGCATTAAAATTTACTCCTGATGGGGGAAAAATCACGGTAAAGATAGAAGATGGAAGACGGAATATGGGGGAAAATCCTCAATCGTTAAATACTTCCAACTTTATTCAGGTTTCTGTTTCTGACACGGGCATCGGAATACCGAAGGATGCGGTTGACAGGATTTTCCAGAAGTTTGAGCAGGTGAAAGGCATCCGGGCAAAAATTAAAGGACCCAAAGGTACCGGTTTGGGACTTTCAATAGCCAAAGGAATAGTTGAACTCCACGGCGGAAAAATCTGGGTTGAGTCTGAACTGAACAAAGGGACAACCTTTTACTTTACACTGCCGGTGTGAACACGGTTCAGTGGTATTTATGAAAAAGATTTTAATTATTGACGATGAACAGGACTTAACCAATATGGCTAAAATACAGTTGGAACTGTCGGGTTTTATCGTTGACGTTGCTTTCAACGGTACGGACGGAATTAAAAAAGTTTCTGAGTTTTTACCCGACTTGATTCTTTTAGATATCAGGATGCCGGATTTAGATGGGTTTCAGGTCCTGCAGAAATTAAAAGAAAAAGAAGAGACGGCAAAAATACCGGTGGTAATGTTCACAACCTGCTCTCAAAAAGAGGATAAAGAAAAAGCGTATCTGTTGGGTGCGATTGATTATTTGACGAAACCGGTAAATCTTTCCAACCTCGGAAAACAGGTAATGAACGTGATTGAAAATAAAAAATAAAGCGAGGCAAACAAAATGTTGAGTGAAACGAAATCAAAAAAAATTCTTATTGTTGAGGATGAAGAGGACTACCAGCATTTAATCGGTCAGATTTTATCCGGTAGCGGTTTTGAAACTTTCTATGCGGCCGACGGAGCCGAAGGGTTGGAAAAAGCCAGAAAGGAACTCCCGGATATAATAATCCTGGATATCAATCTCCCGAAATTAAACGGCTGGGAAGTGCTGAAAAAAATCAGAGCGGATTCTGATACAAAATTGAATAACATTCCTGTAATTATACTTACTGTAAGGAAAGAGGATGAAGACCAGATAAAAGGTCTTAATGGCGGCGCCGACGATTATGTCGCCAAACCCTTTGTGCCGAAAGAACTTTTATCCAGAATAAATGCGGTCTTGAAACGCACAAAATATGTGTAATAAAATAAATCATTTTTCTTACGATTTGTCTTTTACTTCTCACTTTCTCTACCTGTTGTCTAAGAAATTCAAACTTTGAGGGTAAATTATATTTAAAGAATATGTAAATTACGGACACTTGGGAAAAGATAAAACTATTGACAGGAATAAAGTTTTTTGTTATACTTTTACCGTAAGTGAAACAATGTTTAATAACGCCGGCAAATAAAGTCATAAAAAAGTTACAAATAAGTTACCCAAAAGTTATAATAGATTATGTATAATAATAGTATGAAAACGCAGACAAATATCATTAAAACGCATAATTTTCGTTATTTAAGTTCCTTATCTATCTATCTATCTATCTATCTATGTCAAAGATAAAAGGGAAAAGGTAAATAGAAGTAAAAAAGAAAGAAACCAGTTCACAAGTATGTGGGCTGGTTTTTTATTTCCTATTTTGAGGTGAAATATGATTAAAAAACTTGGTTATTTGATTTTTATTCTCAGTATGCTTGCTTTTGCTCCGACATCCGTAGCAGCCGCTCCGCTGGAACTTGATTATATGGAGTATAATTCAGACGTTAACGCACAGGCGGCTTACGTGAGTAATTCTTCCGTTACCGCCACCGGCGGAACGATAACGGAGGTCGGCGGTTACCGCATTCATACCTTTACAAGTGACGGAACATTCACAATAAATGTCGCTACGAATGTTGAGGTGCTTGTTGTTGCTGGCGGTGGCGGCGGCGGAAAAGGTGGTGGCGGTGCTGGTGGATTGCTTTACAACCCTGCACTTGCTGTTACTGCAGGAGGTTATTCCGTTACTATCGGTGCTAATGGTACCGCTGGTTCTGGCGGTACAGGTGGGTCTGCCGGAGGCAATGGCGGGAACTCAGTTTTTAGTTCTCTTACAGCAATTGGCGGTGGAGGCGGTGGTGCTCACGCCACTGATAATGCAAGTACAGGTGGTTCGGGGGGTGGTGGCGGCTCCGATGGTAGTGCTTTTTCTCCTAAAAGTGGAACATCAGGTCAAGGTAATCAAGGCGGAATTGCTATTAGAGCAGGTTATGGTGGTTCTGGGGGCGGTGGTGGTGCTGGCAGTGTAGGGGAAAACGCTACTAACGAAGACGGCGTTCATGGTCGTGGGGGAAATGGCGGGGTAGGATTGCAATACAGCATTTCCGGGTCAGCAGTTTACTATGCAGGCGGTGGTGGCGGCGGTGCTAATACAAATTCTACTCCTGCAACTGGTGGAGGAATTGGCGGTCTTGGTGGAGGCGGTAACGGCACTTGGGATAATGTTGGTTACGGAAGTGCTGCGACCCCAAACACAGGTGGTGGTGGGGGAGGGGGCGATCCGGAAGGCGGTGGTGGCGCCGGCGGCTCCGGCATCGTGATAGTAAGATACCCTATTCCATCACTATTTGATTCTTCCGAATCCAGTATCAAAACGCAGGGGTCTTACGCACTAAAGTCCACTACAACAATAACCACATCACTCAACAAAACCCTCACTCGTACAGTTTCACCTACGATAAATCTTTCAGACAGGACAACAATCAAATTTGATATTCGTTCTTCAAGGACCGGAAGCAATATCAAGTTAGGTATCCACGACTCCGGCGGAACTACTACTGAGATAACGCCTAACATCACATCTGCGGATACGTATCAGACAGTAACTTGGGATATATCAGCGGTATCCAATGCAAACAAAGATGCAATAGACCGGATAATAGTTACTATAGTCAACGCCGATGCAGCCAATACTTTTTATATTGATAACCTTTTCTCGCCCGCCGTCATTCCGAGTGCACCTACCATAAGTTCTGTTACGGCAAACTCGTTCACGAAAATAACCTGGTACTGGACTGACAACTCATCCGGAGCGTCGCAGGAAGATAATTTCAAGATTTATACATCAACCGGCGGCTTGCTCGCGACATTACCGGCAGACACGATATCTTATGAAGAAACAGGGCTGGCAAGAAACAAGCAATACGGCAGATATGTACAGGCGATAAACGCCGCGGGTTCAAACAATTCGGCGACTGTAAGTTGGCGGACAAAACCGGGGACATATCAGGAGAAGACGACAACCCGCACGGGACCGAACAGTTTCGGATTTGTCGGAGACGGTTTGTGGGAGTGGGAAGTTGCTGCGAAATCAGGACAACTTGTAACAATAACCGCATACGTGAGATACAACACAAGTTACGGCAGTGCACCAAAACCCAAACTGACACTGTATAATCTTGGAGTGAACAGCAATGCAACGATGAGTGCATCTGCGGATACGTGGGAACAGTTGCAGGTTTCCGGAACACCCAACAGAAACGGAGTACTCAAACTGAAGATAGAAGGTTACTCAACCGTCCCCGGCGCCAAGATGTTTGTTGACGACATCAACATGAGTCAGTGAATCAGAAGCCGTGCAGTGTGAAAGGTGACGGGTGAATGTGTAAGGAAAAATCTTTAAATTTTGCTTTTATTTTGTTATGTATCATGATGGAGTGTGAAACTTATTTTTTATTCTTTTAAATTACAGAATTTTTTGCAAATTAATTATACCATAACACCTGAGTAAAGTAAAGTGCACGTATAAACATTTTAAACTGCGTTTATTTGAAGATTTGTTCTATGCAATAGATTTCCGCCACTACTGCTTTGGCGGACATGCGGATAGCGTTGAACTATTTTTACCGACGATAAATCAACGGTTTTTTTTATTGGTTGAAAATCATATAAAAAAGATGTAATATAACACTATAGATTATAAATCATTACTTAAATATTTTGAATATTTTGCCAGTTTCTCTTTTAAAGGTTTGAATGAAAGTCTTTCGAAAAATAATTGAAAGTATAGATAAAAGGAAAATGTGAAGCGTAACCATTTCCCATTCCCATTAGAGGCAGTTTTGAGAATTAAAAAATGAATAATAATAAAACCATGTACTGGATAAAAAAAATACTAATTGTAGTATTTGCTGTTTGGACAGTTTTCATCGCCTACAAAGTTAAAAATCCAAAACGACACACTAAAACATCCAACGAACTTTTGCGTAAACAAGCGATTGATTTTAGTTTAGTTGACCTAACCGGACAGAAACATACTTTAAGCGATTACCGTGGAAAATATGTGGTGCTTAATTTTTTTGCTACATGGTGTTCACCATGCAGAGAAGAACTGCCTGACTTTGTAAAGTACGCAAATGAACATGAAGACATTGTATTTTTGGGAATAAATATGGGAGAACCAAAAGATGAAGTCCAAGAATTAGTAGCCGAGTATAAAATTACATTTTCTATTTTATTGGACATTGATAAAAAAGTTGCAAATTTATACAGAGTTAATGCAATTCCCATAACAATTATTGTTGATCCCGCCGGCAATGTCAAAGATATTCGTACCGGCAAAATTACTTCTCCTGAAAGATATTTTGATCGTGAAATTTACAATAAAAAGTTTAAATACCGCAAAAAGAGAACCAAAAAATGACAATACTTGAAATTTCCAATCTGACTAAAAAATATAAAACTGGTTTTGCCCGAGACAGAGCAGTCATGGCAATTTCTGATATATCTTTCAAAATTGAAGAAGGACAGATTTATGGTTTAATAGGTCCAAACGGTTCAGGAAAAACCACAACCTTACTTTGCATTCTTAATCTTATTAGACCGACATCTGGAGAAATTAAACTTTTTGGCGAGCGGCATTTACAACCGTTTATCTTTGGAAAAATTGGTTATATGCCCGAAGAGTTCACATTTTATGATTTTCTTTCCGGCAAAGAGTTTCTTGAATTACAAGCAGTTTTATATGGAATCCCCAAAGCCCACCGAAAAAGCCGGATTCAAGATGTTTCTGAAATGCTCGGCATGACAAATTATCTTTCTCGCCGACTGAAGCATTATTCAAGAGGAATGTTGCAAAGAATCGGAATTGCCCAGGCACTTTTGGCAGAGCCGAAACTTTTAATAATGGACGAGCCGACCAGCGGACTTGACCCTGAAGGCAGAAAAGTTGTTAGAACCCTGCTTGAAAAACTCGCCAATTCCGGCGTAAGTATTCTTTTAAGTTCTCATATTCTTACTGATGTTGAAAAAATGTGTCACAAAGTTGCAATCTTAAATAATGGTAAACTGGTAACTGAAGGTTCTTTGGAAAGTTTTCTTAATAAAAATGCAGGTTATAGAATTATGTATGAATCGTTATCCGCAGAGATTCCAAGAAATGCAACGTTAATTCAGTCAGAAAGCAATAAAAAAATCATATATGTAGACCAAGATAACTTAAATAATTGTATTGCATATCTTACCAATTCCGGTGCAAAAATCAAAGAGGTGATTGAGGGTTCTAAAACACTGGAAGATTTTTACATAGAGGTCTTAAAAGAATGAGTATTGAAAAAGTTTTTGCTGTTGCAGAAAATACGGCCCGGTCAATTTTTAGAGATAAAAAGTTTTGGTTTGCTATTGTTTTGTGGCTTCTGTATATCTTTTTGATTGCCCGTCCTTTAAGAGATATTTCTGATTTAGAAATGACTCGTCATATTCTGAAAGGTTTTATTTCAGGATTTAGATTTATTGCTTTTTTGGCAGCAATATTTTTGGGAACAGTAATTGTTGAATCAGAAGTGAAAAAACGAACTATTCAGGTTGTTTTGACAAAACCGATTTTCAAGTGGGAGTTCTTACTCGGTAAATTTTTTTGCGGCGGCTTGATAATTATTTTACTTTATGTGATTTTTGTCGTTACGATTGAATTTTTGTCTTTTGTTCATGGTGTTCCCTTTGTTTTAGAGCCGTTTTGGTATCTATTGACGGAATTACTTTATTTGCTTAATATATTTGGCTGGACGTTGTTACTTAGTCAAATTATTTCTCCATTTATAGCCGGAAGCATGGTTCTTATTTTTCATCCGAATACTTTTATGTTTTGGATAAAAGAAATAGAAGAAGGAGCATCACCGTTTCACTGGGTGATTAAAAAATTAGGAGTGTTTATTAACTATATTACACCACCATATGGCGGGCGGTTGAGTTTTGGGAGTTCTTTATCCTTTATTGATTATTGGTTGACAATTTATCAAGTAACCTATCTTGTTGCAACATTTTTGGTTGTTTGTTATATTTTTAATCGGCGTGAAATTCTTAAAAAGTAAATTTTTTGTAATATTTTTACTCAGTTTAGGAATTTTTGGATTTTTTACTTTTGAAGTAAATTTGCCAGATTGTTTTCTAAATCCGCAACAGATATGAAAAATATTTTGAAAAGCCGGGTCGGAAGAGTTTTATTTATAATACTGTTTTGCGTTTCATTTTTCCGGCATCATTGTACGGCTGCCGGCGATACGAATGCAGATGTATATAAAAAGATGTCCATAGAAGAGCTGGCGGTGAAAGCTTACGAATTAGAACAAGTCAGCAGCCCGGAAGCACGCGAATACGTCGATGTCTTTTTTCAATTAGCCGAAAAGTATTTGAAAGCAAACCGGAAAGATGCAGCGATGGAGACCCTTAATAAAGGACTACGGCTGAAGTCCTGGGATTACCGGCACCAGATTATGCTGGCTGAATTGGAGCTCGAAAAAAAACAATATCAATCTGCGCGGGACAGGATTAATTTTGTTAAAAATTCCTGTGATGATGAAACACTCCGCAGTAAAGCGGAGCAGCTTTTTTTTAAAACTGAATTAAAAAACATCGAAAGTAAAACCAAACCGAGACCTGAATTATTGGACCATAAATTATACATCGTCAGATTCGATGGCGTCGATCCCGCCATAGTCAAGGCAATCGCTTCAAAAATCGGACAGGAGTTCAATATAAAAGTGCAGGTTATCGACAGAGTTTTAAAACCTGACAAAACAGAAATCAAACACAACCGCGCAAAGATACTTGGCGAAATGACTCGGGGAATTAAGGACAAAATGGTGCCCGCTGAATATAAAAAAATGTTGAAAGAAGCTGGTCTCGCCGGTCTGGAAGCCAATACCGACGTGGAAAAAGAGAAATTGTTGAAGTGGGTTATATTAAAATATAAAGACGGAAGGAATTATTGGTCTGAAGTAGAAAAAAGCATGGAAGACCAGTATAATTCGAATGTGCTCATCGAACAGTTGGAACGGCAGTGCAGTAAAGAGTTAAGAGGAAATAAAGTCCTCGGAGTTCTGGGTGTGATGGTCTATGATATTTACGCGGATGGAATAAATTTTGTTTTCGGCCGGGCAGGAGAAGGGTCCGGAGTCATGAGCTACTCCCGTTTCTTTGATGATTTCACTCCTAATCACGTTACTATGAAAAGAGCGGTTGTGCAGTCGTTGTCCTCGACGGGTATGATTCTGGGATTAGAACGCTGCACAACGCCGACCTGCGCGAGAGCATATCCGCACAGTCTTGAAGAGCATGACCGGAAAGAAGACAAACTTTGCAATAGTTGTATCGAAGTCCTCAGGGTTAATTACGAAACCAGAAAAAATTGAAAATTTTTAATATAGAGAGCAAGTCAGAATAAACGACTTATGATACGAAGCCACAATTTCGGATTAAATAATGGTGCAGGGCAGTTTGATAATTCTATCTTCCAACAATTTTGACAGTTATCATTTTGAAGTAAAAATGCCAGCTTCTCTTTTATATACAAAAAATAATCAGAGACAAAATTTTTGAAAAATATTTTTAGCAGGGCTGTTGCAATAAATGTTGCATTTATATTTTTGCATGTTTACTCCATGTTTGAATGGAATGTGTTCAAAAAATAATTGAAAACATAAATATAAAGAAAATGTGAAGCACCCTCATTTCCCAAACGAGCAATGTAGTTAAAATTCAAAAGGATGTAGAATGATGAATACTCAAATGGATGAAGTTCAAAAAAAGGCTGAGTATATAGTCGAGCAACTGAACAAAAAGGGAAAAATATTGTTTGGAAAAATAACTGACAAAGCTGTTAAAAAATATGTTTGTTTGAAATGTGATTATGCTGCTAACAAGGTTCAAACAGAATGTTTTCATAAGGAATTCAGATCATTTTATGGAATGATATTTTGGTCTCGTAAACGACTCGAATACTATTTTAAGATGATGACAGATAAAGAAAAAATACTGAAGAAAGTTTTAGATGCATTGTATCAAGTGCCTAAAGGAAATGGGAATAAATGTGTTGAATTTAGTTTCGCAACAAAATTGATTCATACTGTAGATAATAATAAACCGATTTACGATAGTAATGTTGCAAATGTACTCGAAAAAAGAGTTAGAGGTAATACCGGCGGGGAGAGAATCGAGTTTTGTCTTGAAATTTATGAATTTCTTGAAAAACTGCATCAGATATTACTAAAAGAAAAAACGGTAAAAAAACTTATATCAGTTTTCAGAAAGCAACATAAGATTAATAGCATCAATATGTCAGATGTAAAAATACTGGATTTTCTTTTGTGGGCATTAGGAAGAAAATAGCAATAACAAAATGGGACATACTATCATTAAATTGTATTAGACAAAATAAACGGAGATTTATTATGTGTCGCAAATTTGAAAGAATTAAAAAATATATTTTAATTGTAACTTTGGGTATATTTTTTACAGGTTGTGTGTCAACGCAATTAAGATATATAGAAAAAAGACCTCGCCAATCTATTGTAGAAGAATATACTGTAGCCAAGAAAAAGAAAGAGACTTGGAAAACTTTGAAAACAAAATCGTTTCCACTAGGTCGTTATTTTCTGAGTCCAGAAAACTTAGAAGGTCATAATAGGCCAATTTATTCTAATCCTCTTAATTATTTTTTTTTATTGCCGATTGACATAGCATTATTACCCTTGCAGACATTGTATGATGGAATATTTTCATATGAAACAACGTATGAAACTCAGCTGGTTGTTTCAGGAAAACTTATGGATGAAACCGGAAGACCTATAATGAGTGAATTTGTAAAACTATTGGCATTGGGTCAAGAAGATAATATACGTCCAGATACTAACGGTAATTATAAAATAACTCCAAGGTCTATAGTTTCCAATAAACTGGACAATACACAAGAAATTGTTTTAGAAATTTCAAACGTAGATAACGAAATATTTAGTAGGGGTGAGAAACTATCTGTGGTTACGCCTCTGAAAATTAAATATATTATAGCTTCTGAAAATAAGAAAGTGGTTGTAAAAAAACTGGCTCTTAATCCGCATATTGTGGAGGGCGACAAAAATAACCGCGCTGTAATAGAACCAAAATGGGAAAATTGGGTTTTATCCGGCAACATTGATATTATAAAATTAAATAAATTTACCTTATTCAGTGAAAAAAACCTGAAAATTACAAAACAAGAAGAAGCAGCCGAAGAGAAGAGAAGAAAACAAGAAGAAGCAGCCAGAGAGAAGAGAAGAATACAAGAAAAGGAAGCTGAAAAGAAAATTGGGCGTATTAATAATTATTCTAGTTATGAAGTATTAAATTGGAAGCCATCTGATGAAGATGATATATTTCAGTCGTTTCGAAGCAATTTACATGGGTTTGATAGTAATTTTAATCTCAGGTCATTAATTATAGGCGAGCAGAATGAATTAATCTATACCCCAATTCCAATATATCAGGTAATTGATAATCGCAAGTTGTTATTTTCATTAGGAAATATGATAGTTATGGGAGAATTGGCAAGTAGTTGCATGAAACGTGATTACTATGATGGTCAAACAGTTGAAATAGTTGCAATCACCAGAGGGGTATATTCTTATGATACAAGTATTGGGACATCAAAAACTGTTCCGAAAATTGTAATATATGCAATTAGACCTTTTTCTATCAGGTGATAGTTGAAAAATGTACAATTTTTTTAAATGAAAAATTACAGTAGACAAATAAATCGGAGGTATCTTATGTGCCGCAAATTGGTAATGTTTACAATGTTGTTAATGGTAATAGGGTTGTTTGGTTTTAGAAAGCAAGAATTTGAAGCGTCTGCAGAAGAAACACAGAAACAAGAAACTTATAAAAATACTGTAAGTAATGAAGAATTTGGGTATTTTATAATGAAGGAAAATGTGAGAAAAGAATATGAGATTTTTCCGAATGTAGATAAACCTCACGATGGCAGATCTATAGAAGAATATTATGAAATATCAAAGAATAATTTCAACGAAACATTTATCAAAGTAAGACAAAAGAGTGAAGCTTATGGATTCAGAAGTGAAACTTATTTAACATATAAATTAGACCCAGATACAAAAGAAATATTATTAGTTGAAAACAGTGCTGATGACAAGATTACTTCTCAATGCCCAGGTGTGATTTTGAAACTACCATTAAAAGTAGGCAAGAAATGGAAATATTCATTTGTACCAGGTGCGGCATTGCGACAAATATATGAGACTGTAGGTAAAGAACCTCCGGCATTATTATATTATGAACGTGAAGTAACAAAAAAAACAACCATAAAAGTTCCGGCGGGAGAATTTGAAGTATATGTTATAAAAGAAACAACATTAATAAATGGTTTATCCAGATATGAGTACTGGAATAAGCAAGTGGGGCTAGTAGCTTCCGGAGGATATGTAGATAAAAAATGGTTGTGGAGTAATAGATTAAAACTAATTAAATAAGGCAATGCATAGGAACAAGTAGGAACAGGGACGGTTCCGAAAAAACAATATCTACCCACAAGGGGGAATTGGGGAATTTGGGACGGTACTCAATTCTTTAAAGTCACAAGTGGCGAAAGTTTGATTTCTCGTGCAGCCTATAAAACTGTTAATGCAGGAGGTGAAAGTCCTCTCGGTGTAATTTCCTAATCAACACCGTAGTCATATCTGGCAGTTGCTGGAGGCGACTCCGTAACTGAAAGCCCAGAAGTAAAAGTTCCGTGCCAGACAGGGAGCGAGCAAATCTGATGGTCGCAGTGAATACGAACCCAAGTTAGCGTCGTAAAACTTACCCACGCAGTAAATTCTGGCTGTGGCATTAAGGATGTTAATCCCTCTGAGAAATAGGGAATACTGAAATTGTTGAGGAAGAATTAGGAAAAGGCACTCGACAAGTCCTTCGGCGTAGAAAGGGCGACAATCAGGTAAGGATTGACAGTCAAAGTAGGGAAGGTCTGATAGGTGTAAGGCTCTTTGTATAACTTAAAGAGGAAATCAGAGAGTATCTGTCAGACTGGCGGATGAGGCGGTAGTAGCGATGAAGGTAAAGACAATATAACTTTACCGAGCAAAGCGCCTCTGGGCATATGTGGTTCACTAAAATTGTGGAAACTGGTCTGATTGCCGAAAGGCTATTAACGGACAGAGTAAATAGTGGGAAACAAAAGTAAGTGAGCGAAGGTCATATCAAACCGAAAGGGAAGGATATGACTGAAATAGAATTTCGTGCATATGCTTGAAGCCGTGTTGGGGAAAACTCACCGCACGGAATTTTAGAGAGGACGATGGGAACGGAGCAAGGTTGAGATATTAAGGCACTGTCAACTGAAAAGGGCAGAAACAGATATTGCTTGACCTAAACTATTCGCACCATTGCTCTACTCGACAACGAATTTGACAGTAATCATTTTGAAGTAAAGTTGCCACATTCTCTTTTACAACCGGAATAATCAGAGACAAAATTTTTAAAAAATTATTTGTCACGTGCTTGCAATTTAACTTGAATTTTAAATTCGCTATGATAACTCCGCAAATGAACAGAAATCGATACTATTACTATATAAGTTTGTACAAAATTAGGATAAGAAAAAAAGGAGGAAGTATAATATGACTAAATCCAAAACAAGACCGGTTGCTGAATTTAAACTTACTATTTATAGTGATGGTGATGCTTTTATTTCACCTATCAAATCCGGGAAATTGAAGGCTTCTGCAAAACCTTGCAGATTTGAAGAAATTCAAAGTATGCTTCGGAAACAACTAAGAGAATACTTTAATTTAGTAATCAAAATGAATGTTAATCTTTCTATGCGATAAAATTGGGAGGTACAAAGTGAAAAGACAATATTTCAGAGATTTATTGATGATTTTTTTGGTGTTTGTTTTAGTTATTGGATGTTCTTCTAATAAGCATTTAAAAAATAACAAAAAGATTAAAAGAACTATTTTAGGATATACGCTTGGTTCTAACTTTAATGATTTGAAATTTAAAACTTCGTATGAAGTGAGCAAGGACACAATGACCTTTTATACGTCGGTTACTATTAGAAACCTTGAAAAAAAATCTTATGAATATATTGAAAGTATAATACTGGACTTTTATAAAGATGTTTTATTTTCTGTTACAGTTAGTTTTAAGACTGAACGAAGACTAATACCAATTGATTATTCTAAAATTGATTTCACTAAAGGAGCAGATCAGAAGCAGGGGACGTTAGATCAAAACATGTTTACAAATACATATGATACTTTTGATACGTGTGTCAAATATTTTTATTTGCTATATGGAGCTCCTTTTATTGAAAATTCTGTTTATTATTGGTCCGATGAATTTACCATCATAGATATCAAAAAAACAAGAACCGAAAATTTGAGGGGATTTACAATTTCATACACAGATAAAATTATTGTGAGGCAGTTTCAAGAATGTAATCTGATAAAAAAACTTGCCCTAAGTCCTGATACAATAGTTGTTCCATTAAAATAAAAAGCAAAGTTTTGCAAATAAAAAATAACTGATTTCTCCAACTTCCAACGGAATGTGTTCAAAAAATAACTTGGTTAAATTACAATTAATAGTGAGATATATATGAATTCTAAAATAATTATTGGTTTTATAATCCTATTTTTAGGAATAATATTAAAGCGATTTACTTCCAAAGGTGTTGACCCAATCACTGATAGACAGAATCTTTGGGCCACACCCATAATATTTGTAAAATATCCCTTGTTAAAAATATTTGTAATTTTCTTATGGAGACTTTGTATATTGGGTGGAATTATAATTCTGTCTTTATCAAATTTAAATATAATTTTAAAAGCATTCGTGCTTTTTGTTGGCTTATGGTTGTTTTTGCCAAAATTTATATCGCTTCCTATTATTATAGTAATAATATTTATTTATATTTTTAAAATCTATAGCAAAAAAGATTTTACTATTACGCCGAAAGATTATGTTATTGATACTAAAAAGGAAAAAGCATCAACTATAAATAAGGTTAACCTTTTTCTTAAAGAATTTCCAAACGAAATATCCAAAGAATTACTCAACAGATTGACCGCAGAGGAATTAAACTATTTGGTTGACTTATCTAAAAAATATGATTTAGATAAGAACTTTCTCAATTTTAAAAATGAACCCGACACAGATTTTGCTTTAAGTTGTTTTGCTACAACGCTTACAAGTTTTGCTAATGCAATGGGTTATTCTGGACAAACAGATTTGGCAATAGAAAGTCTTAAATTAGCATTGAAAATTTATCCCCAGGATATAGCTACTATGACATCATTGGCAATAGGATATCATCTAAAAAAAGACAATAGCGAAGCATTAAGATATATTGATATTGCTATTACTACTTATAACCGAATAAAATCTAAGCCCAAAAACCAACTAACCACCTATGAACAAGGAATATTGCTTTCTGAAACTAAATTAGGTAAAGAAATTGTTAAATCTGCTGGATACCCAAACGAAATGAGTGTTTTAGATAATATCAAACAGATTAAAAAAATGATAGAAGAAAAAAAATAGAAAAAGTGGGGCGTCCCTAATTCTCTAATTCTTATAATTGGAGGTTTTATGATTTGTCTAAAATGTAAAGCGGAAAATCCTGATGATGCCAAATTTTGTTTCAAATGTGGTGAACCATTTGAAAAAGAAATGCCGACAGATGAAAAATCACAAGAACATTCGCAGCAATCCAACGAGAACTGTCCTCCGCCAGGAGCCACTCCCTCCGGCCAGCCTCAGCAAGACACTCTAAACGACGTCGTGGCAAAGATGGAATACCACCGCTCTTCTTACAAATGGGCACTTGCCTATGGTTGGTTGTTCATTGCGGCCGCTATTTATCTGCTTCTTTCGGGAATCCGGACATTAGTCACAGGTTTTGACATAACTCCGTCCCCTTCGTTGTGGGCAACTCGGAAGATTGGATTAGTTTCTTCCATAGGTCAAGGGCTTCTTTTTCTCGCGACGGGTCTGGCAATAGTGAAAAAACGGATTGTTGCCATAAAGCTTGTTTGGATAGTAATCATTTTGGATGGGTTGGGCGTCATCTTTAGGGGAATCGTTCCTCTTGATTTGATGACTTGGATTGTGTCGTTCGGATTGGCAAAATGGTTCTCGAGTAAGCGGTCTTTTCTCAAATGATAACAGGGGATCAAACGGCGTCGTAGGAGGTGTATAAAATGCCAATAAATAACTATGATGGAGATACCCTTGTTGCATTCCTAGACATTTCTGGATTTAAAGAATTAATGCGAAATGAAGAGAATGCTTGGAAAGCTCTGAATAGATTATATCAGTCTGGATATGAAATTTTAAGAAACCAGAATAGTGAATGTAGAGTTGAAGGGATATTTATTTCTGATAGTGGTGTGTTGTTCGTTAGGAGAAATAATCAAACTATTACGAGTACTTCAGAAAGTATAAAATCGCTATTGCTGATGATAAAAAATATCAACGAAAAAATGAGAGAAAACGATTTTATGCTAACCACCTCAATTGCCTACGGGAAATTCAGGTATCAGGAGAGAATAGAATTCGAGGGGATTGAGAAAAATCCAATCTATGGTAACGCATATGTCTCTGCTTTTTTAGATAATGAAAATGGAAAACCAAAAATCCAGCATGGACAATGTCGCATAGTAAAAAAGAATCTTCCAAATAATATAATCAGAACCATTGAACAGAGCCAAGATAATGAAATATTCAGAATGATTAGGAAGAGAAAAGGCGATAACAAACATTACTATTATTACTGGATGGTTAACGATCCTAGTGAAATCGAAAGATTCGAGCGAGATTATAAAGATGCTTACAACTTGAAATATGCAGGAATGCTTAAAGCACTTAAAGGTGATTATCATTAAAGTATGAAAAAGTATGGGGACGATTCTGATACTTTGATTTCTCTAACTTTTGAATAAAGGAAATAGATGGCGACAATTCGTCAATATATCTGCAAGAAATGTCCTCCAAATAATGCTGGCAGCCTTTTTGATGCATTACTGAAAAATGCTCGTGGTGAATCAGTAAAGTGTCGGCGATGTAACACACCATATGAATCTCTTCGGCTAAAATTTGATTTTGGACTCGGTGCAACAAATTCTGAGTGTACGGTTTTAGACTGCTTCACTCCTGGAAGAATACAACACTGGCGAGATGGGAAAAACAGAAAGGTTTGCTTTTACCCATTTCTTGTGATTGTAAAAAGGCACGGCAAGGAAAATGCGGTATGGCTTCCATATTGGCATCTTGTTACAAAAGGGAAAAAATTGATTAAAAAATACGGGCAATGGGCACCATTCATGGATAGTCATTTGTTTCAAGACTTACTTCAGCAAGCCAAGAAAAGAGGATACTATAGGTTACCCAACAAAGCAAACAAATGAAGATTATTTTTACCATTTTGATTATATTATTGCTCGCGGTGCTTGTTTTTGTGTCAATAAAAATAATTGGCATCTTATTAAAATCGGTTATCTGGGTTATAATTGCCACACTCATTGTTATCTTAATAAATTATATTTTATTACCGCATATAGGCAGAAAGCCGTTGAAGCTTGGATTGGAAAAAATATACAAAACGGAAAGTGTCAAAGTCAAAGAACAAATGGAAAAAGTTGAAAAACAAAAAGATAAAATATTAAAGACGATTACTCCTAATAAGGTTCGGTAATCATTTTGGGGGAGTACGATTTAGAAATTTTTTAGCCGGTTTTTCCAATTTTACATGAATGCTAACAAGGCAGTGAGAATTGGAGATAAATAGTAATAATATGCTGCCAAAAGTATAGGAGGTAATTTTTATGCTGAGCGAAATCGGAATTACCGCCGGGCAGATCTGGAAATATCTTGACAAAAACGGCGAAGTAACGGCACTGAAACTCAAATCTGCACTAGGTGTTACTAATACCGTTCTTTATATGGGAATCGGGTGGCTCGGCCGCGAAGGAAAGATAAATGTTATTGAATATGCAAAAGGTTACAAAATCTCTCTGAAAAAATAAACAGGTAAAACTATGCCAGATAAAAAACAAAAACCCGCATCAACAGAAGACCTGCTCGTAACTCTAATGTACACACAGGATGCTTTAATCAAGGTCTTGATTAAGAAAGGTCTTATCACGGAAGAAGAAGTATTAACAGAGATAGTTAATAGTAAACAGAAGTTAAAGAAATCCAATGAAATCCACCACTAAACTAAAAGTAGATATTGATCCAAGCATTATTCCGGTAGCGCTAACTCTCCGTAAAGTAGAATATATTTTATCGGGGAAAATAAAACCGCCGTTAAAAGACCTTGTCTGGACTTACTACACCCTAAAAATGCTTGCGCCAGAAGAAGATGATTTATTGTGGCGGTTAGTAGAGCATATAGGAAATGCTATAAAGTATAATTAATATTGGTTGCGGGGTCAGTCGCAATAAAGTTTGTATTTTAGTTTTGCGATGATTACTCAAGTTTTTCAGTAAAGTTTTGATTTTGCGGAGTGGTGCTACTCTCGGAAATAGCAAAACATAACAAGAAAGATGTTTTAAAAGAAAATTATATGAATATGGAAACTAGTAACTTTTTACGTAGAATTATAATGAACATGCAGAAAAATCTAAATCCTAATGGCGAAAAAGAAATAGAACAAGTATTATTAAGAAAAAAACAAAGAGAAGGAGATACTGCAAAATATATAGAAGCCTTGAAAAGAAATGTATGTTATTTTAGTATATTAAGGGAATGGTATAAAGAACAATTGAAATATTTTATAAATAACAAGAAATTTCCAAAAGTAGATGAATTTACGATTAATTTGGAAAATCAAATAGAGATTGCAAAAAGAATAGTTAGCGATAATACAAGCTATATTTTTGAAAGACATAAAAGTAAATTCGAAAGTTATAAACAAAAAAATGAACCAAATATAAGTTGGGAGAATTTTTTAGAATTTAATTATAAGTATGAGAGTACATTTAATACCGTTTTTGGGTTTATTTTTACAAGCATTATTGCCATTTACAACGAATCGCGCAATGAAATCCCAGATGATTTTTTTAATTCTCATACGCAGGAAATAATAGAATTTATCGAATCTCAAAGCGGATATTTTGCGAATACAATTATCGGGAATATTTCTATCGGAATACCAAAATTAGGTACAAATTTTATTATTGGTAAAAATGAAGCTATCCAAAAAACAACAAAAGATACTAATAAAAAAGAACTTGAAGAACAATTAATTAAATCAGCAATTACTTCGCAAGGTATAGAAACGGTAAAAGGAATGGTCTTAATTCCTGCCGGTGAATTTATAATGGGTTCGAACTCAGGTGAGTCAGATGAAAAACCACCCCACAAGGTGTATCTTGACGCATATTATATTGACAAATACGAAGTAACATTTGAGCAGTATGATAAATTCTGTGAAGATACAAGTAGAAAAAAGCCGGATGATAGAGGTTGGGGCAGAGGAAATAGACCTGTAATCAATGTGAGTTGGAATGATGCAGAAGCGTATTGCAAGTGGGCAGGGAAAAGGTTACCTACAGAGGCAGAATGGGAAAAGGCGTGCAAAGCGGGTTCAACAGGAAACTATTGTTATGGTGACAGCGAGAGTGAATTAGGGGAGTATGCGTGGTATGGAAGTAATTCTGACAGTAAAACTCATCCCGTAGGAGAGAAGAAGCCGAACAAGTGGGGTTTGTATGATATGCACGGGAATGTATGGGAGTGGTGTAGTGACTGGTATGGATATAAGTATTACGAAACCAGTCCAAATAAAAATCCGCAGGGACCTGATAGTGGCACTCGCCGTGTTCTTCGCGGCGGCAGGTGGCACAACGATGCTGACAACTGTCGGTCGGCATATCGCTTCAGGGTCGAGCCCGGCGACTGGTTCTACTGCTGGGGTTTCCGTTGTGTGCGGGGGTGGTGCTCAATAAGTTGAATATCCGAAAATTTGTAAATTTTGTAAAATGAACTTGCTGTTAAAGTAAGATAAATCGTATCAACTGATTACTCCATAAATCAACAGAAAGCGTCCATAAAAAATTTGAAACAAAGTTGCAAGTTTATCTTTTAGATGGTTACAAATTAAATAACGGAGTTTTACTATGAGCAACCAATGTCCACATTGTAAAGAACTGAGTCCTGATAATTTCGAAAAATGCCAGTGGTGCGCTAAAAGGTTCGACGAGCCGGTTGCAAACATAACGGAAGAATCACTTCAGTCCAAGAATCCGATAGCTACTAAAACAGATGATACTATGCAAAAAAAGACATTCGGCCTCGGTAGCATCATGTTGTCCATCTCAGGTTGGCTATGGCTTGTGGTATGTTTTACTGCAAAAGAAGCAAAATGGTGGAACTCGCTGTGGTTCTTTCTATTGATTTTTATATTTGCAATTTCATTAGGCATTATTGGACGTCGAAGCATCGGCGGTATTTTGGGCATCATTGTGGGAGGACTCGGACTGCTGGTTGTTACTTTCGGATTGTATGTCGGCTGAATCGAAAACAAAGTATGTAAGGGGGACGGTACAGAGATTTGATTACTCCACTTTTCAACGTTTTTTGTAGTAATCATTTTGGAATAATTTTGCAAGCTTATCTTTTACATGGTGACAAATTAAATAACGGAGTTTTAATATGAGCAAGCAATGCCCGTATTGCAAAGAATTGAGTCCCGATGATTTCGGAAAATGTCAATGGTGCGGCAAGACGTTTGATGGGTTTGTAGAAACAAAAGAAAATTTCATAGCAAGCAAACAGGAACCGGTGATGCAAGAGGAAATTCAGCCAAAACAACAAGTGTCCAAACATCCTACTAAGAAAAGATTTTATTCGTTGATTTTTGTAATTTATTATTACCTTTCTTATAAAATTGGTTTTATATTATTAAAGAATTTGACAAAAGGTTATTCTGTAAAATCTTTTTTACTTTTTATCACTTTTCTTATTTTATTTGGATTATCTTCTGGTTATTTCGGTAAAAAAATATTACAAAATAAAAGGTCTTTACCAGCGCTTATTATTGGAGGCATTGTTATATTACTTACATTCTTGTTATTCCCAATATTATCTGAAATGGTTTTTAATAAATTTGTCCCAAAACCTTAAAATAAAACAGATAAAGTATGGGGACGGTTGTGATACTTTGATTTCTCCATATTTGAACGAATTTGATAGTAATCATTTTGAAGTAAAAATGCCACTATCTCTTTTACATACAAGAATAATCAGAGACAAAAAATTTTAAAAAATTATTTGTCTCGTTCTTGCATGTTGATTTTTGCAACTTTTATCAGAAATCACAAGTGAATATTTCAATCACCACTTAATATGAAATATAAAAGTGTGGTTTTAGGGGGGGGAATATGCATAAAAAAAAACTTAATCTTCCAGACGATATCTTTGGATTATGTAGTGACTGCAGTAAAGAATTTCGTGAAAACGACCTACTTTACACATTCGATTGGAGTTATGAGTCAATGGAAAGGGGTTCTGATCCAGGGGCGACAGATTCAATTGTGCCGGAAGAAGTCGCAGGTATTGCTGCATTTTGTAAAGAGTGCGGGGAAAAAAAAGATATAGATAAACTAACAGCAGAGTTGAGTCCATTGACAAAAGAACCCGATGAATTAAAGAATATCCATGCATATTGCAATGATTGTGGTGAGCCAATACATTGTGGAGATAAATATTTCAGTCTATGTTGGACACCTCAGTATGCTAAAAGAGAAGGGACACCGCCTCAATGGATATCAGTCCCTGAACGAACTGATGGGATAGCGGTTTTTTGCGAGAAGTGTGGTATCTCAAAAGATGTGAGTTTGATTGAAATTCCAGAAAAGGATGCCAATACATAACTGATAGAACTTCAAAAATATTACGGGGACGGTTCTGGTATTCTGGTTTCTCCACATTCCAACATTTTTGACAGTAATCATTTTGAAGTAAAAATGCAAGACTCTCTTCTTCTCAAATATGGATAAAATAATGGAAACTAACGATATACTTTACGAATTTAGAAATTTAAAAATCTCTGAAATCAACCCAAATATATTTATATCTAATGATAAGCAAGAGCAAGAGGTATGTAATTTTATGCTCTCGTTAGCTTTACTATATAATGATTTTAAAGATTTAGTATGGCTATCTAAGAATTTAATATCTGTAAAACCAAAGGAACCTGTTGAAAAAAATTCTTATAATGGTCATTATGGTGGTTTAGTATGGCATCTTGAAAGATTATATTATTCTTTAATGCGAGAATTATTTAAAATTATTTGTGAAAATATAGAAAGCATTAAACATGAAATGTTTATTGAAACAGAGCGAAAATTAGGAAAAGAAGTAAAAACATGTTGGCAATCAATAATTGATATTTCTAACGAAGTTAATTCAGACAATAAGTCGTTAGATGAAGAAAGTAAATTATTAAAAGAAATATTTATGAGAATTCGTAATAATTTAGGTTACCATTTTGCTCCTAAAGAAATCATGAACGGCTATAAAACCTTTTTTAAAAGTGAAAATGGAAAAGCGGAAGAATCTTATATCTCTTTAGGTAACAGTTTATCAAAAAGAAGATTTTATTTTGCCGATGCTGCAGTTGAGGGATGTTTTAAAAATATTGTGGGTAAAAACCATGAAATGTTATCGAAAACATTCCAAAAGGTTATAGAAAATGTTAACGATGCAATTTATGAGATTGTAATCAATTTTATAACAGTTAGAAAGGGTTGTTTTAGAGATGTAAGATAAATATAACCGGGATGGTTCTGGTTTTAGTGTTGTAAATTTGATTTCTCCAGTTTTGATACAAATTTAACAGTTATCTTTTTAAAATCAATTTGCCAGAGTATCTTTAGAAACTGGAGTAATCAAAGACAAAAATATTTGTCGCTATTTCACTTGGTGAAGCGATTTGCTCTACACGTGAAAAATTGATGTAGTAACAGCAGTTATTATGGTAGGAGGGGCATGTTCAAGGAAGGAACTGGCGATTGGATAAAATACCGCAAACTGAAGGATTCCACCGAGCTTGATCTCCACTATTCGGAGTTCGGCCGGAGAGATATTCCCTACTGGGAAGCGATGGCTCAGGTATATACTGACATCCTTGAATTTCTCAAGGATGCGTATCAGAAAGGTTTACGCTACGTTATTTTCACACACGGTTCGTCCACCTCGCGTCAAGGCAAAACGACCGCACGTTCGCAAGTGCGTAGACTCATGCGTAGCAGGGATGCGACTCCATACATAATTCGCAACAAGTGTATCCAGCATGAATCAGTTTTTGTGGCAGCTGTTCGACCAAAACCGGATTCAGCAGTTTCCGACGAGTATTCAAACTTTTAACAGGCTCAAAGTAGGGTAGGGAGTGATTTAAGATTTAGGTCTTTGTGTAGGTCTTAAAAATATAAAAAAGGAGGAGAAATAATGTTAAAAAAAAGGAAAGACTTAAGTAGTTCCGAAAAAAAATATTTACGGACATTGGAACCTTTTGTTCATATTAACGGCACGTACAAAGATATGGGAATCGATACAAGGTGGCATTCTGGAACCGGTAAAAATGAGCGTCGGGTATATCGGCTTTTTGCATTTTGCCATGGTGTACGTGTTCATAAGAAAGCTCCGGCAAATCTGAGAATACTTGAGGAGAAAATGCAGGAGTTAGTATCGGATGATTTTAGGGAAGCATTGGATTATAATGCTCGAATTACAACAGGAATCAAAGGAAAAGAAAAAATTCATCAGAGCAGTGCTTATATATTCGTGCCATTAAGCAGTTATTTAAAATACAGTAATGATATAGAACTCATTGACTATGAAGAACTAAAAGAAAAATGGAGAATGGAAAATGTTGGGCAATATTATAAAAAAATAGGAATAAAATTCAACATTAAAAACCGCCGGCGAATCGTTTCGTAACGCATAATTATTTGTATTCTAATAAAGAACTTAAAGAGTTTGTTCCGCACATAAAAGAGATGGACAAGAAAGCCAACAAAAAGACATACCTGTTTTTTAATAACTGCACTAACGGGCAGTCGGTGAAGAATGCGGTTACGCTGAAAGAAATGCTTGGGGTGAAAATACAGAAAAATGCTCTATTCTGAAAATCCACCAAATACAGAAAACGTTTGACAAATTCTATTTTGTATACTATAATTTAAAAATAGGATAAAAAGTGAAGGAGGCTCGCAAATGGGCAAGTGTTTTGTCATTCAACCGTTTGATGGAGGGACATTTGATAAAAGATATGACGATGTCTTTATCCCAGCAATCAAAAAAGCAGGACTTGAGCCATACCGAGTTGACAGAGACCCTGCTGCAAGTATCCCTATTATAGATATAGAGAAGGGCATTCAAAACGCAGACATTTGTCTCGCAGAAATAACGACCGATAATCCAAATGTTTGGTTCGAGCTAGGTTTCGCAATAGCAGTGCAAAAGGAAGTTGTCCTTGTGTGCTCCAAAGAGAGGAAAACAAGATTCCCCTTTGATGTTCAGCATAGAAACATTATCAAATATACAACCGAATCGCCGAGCGATTTCACAACTCTCGCTGACGCAATAACGGCAAGAATCAAAGCACTCCTGAAGAAAGAAAAGCAAATTGCAAAACTTTCGTCTTCCGCTCCTCTTGCTGGCACTGAGGGACTATCACCTCACGAAATGGTTGCACTTGTTACGGTAATGCAAAACCAGTTTGCTCCTGAGGACGATGTTAATGCTTATCAAATCAAAAATGATATGAATAAGGCAGGATTCACCGATATCGCTGCAAGTCTCAGTATGAGGAGTCTCTTACTGAAAGAATTGCTCATTTCCAGAGTCGTTTCAGACTCCGGCGAGAAATATGCGGTCTACAGAGTTACAGATAAAGGCGCGGATTGGCTTTTCAAGAATCAAGAGAAACTCACACTCAAACGAAAAAAAGAAGATGAAGTGCCTTTTTGATTTGTCACAGCCTGCAACATGCTAATAGTAGTAAAATATGATATTCACTTTTTTATGAGCAGATTGAGTTTTAGAGGGTAAAAATGGCTAAACAAATTACTTTAGATGAAGAACTGATTAGACAAGAAATAATGAAAGTTATTGAAAAATATGGGAAACTGCCAACAGATTTTAGGTTTGACCCTGATGTTTTTGACTTAAATAAAGCATTGGGAGTAAATAAAACAGTCCAGCTACTTTATGACGGCAAAAAAGATAAAAGAACAATTATTGATAAAACTATTTCAGCCCCTTTTCAAGAGATTAGAAAATTCGGCGAGAGTAAAGAAAAGAGCGAGATTGAAGGCGAAAAAAACTGGCATAACAAATTGATTTACGGCGATAATTTACAGGCATTAAAATACTTGCTTGATAACGGCTATAAGGAACAAATCAAACTAATTTATATTGATCCTCCCTTTGCGACTAAGAGTGATTTTGTGAAAGGCGAAACAAAAGCTTATAGAGATAAATTAGAGGGAGCTGAATTTATTGAGTTTTTAAGGGAACGGCTTTTGTTAATGAAAGAACTCTTATCAAAAGAAGGGAGTATTTTTGTAAATTTAGATGACAAAAAAAGTCATTATATAAAAATAATTTTGGATGAAATATTTACCGAAGCAAATTTCAGAAACGATATTATTTGGCATTTTGATTACGGAGCAAGACCGAAAACTGAATATGGACACAAACACAATAACATCTTTTGGTATAGTAAAACAAAAGATTACGATTTCAAGCTTAAACAAGTGTTAGTTCCATATGAAAGTAAAATGACAGAATGGCGATATACAAAAGGTGGACAAAAAGGCAAACCAATGCCTGAAGGAAAAATTCCTTCAGACGTCTGGAATATTAAGGTTAATTCAATGAGTAAAGAGCACGATATTGAATACCCTACAAGAAAGCCAGAAGAATTATTATTAAAAATAATAAAAACAGTAAGCGATAAGGAAGAGGACATAATTTTAGACGCTTTTGCTGGAAGCGGAACGACTTGTGCGGTAGCAGAAAAATTAAACCGCCGTTGGATTGGAATTGATGCTGGAAAGTTGGCAATCTACACCACCCAAAAAAGAATGCTTGATATTAAAAACCATAAATCTTTTATTGTAATGAATAGTGGGGTTTATGAAATAAGAGATTTAGATAAGCAGGTTGATATTGATGATGAATTATACAAATCATTTGCTTGCGATTTATTTCAAGTTGATAAAAATAAAACTGAAAAAATAAACGGCGTAGAATTTAGCGGAAAATACGGCAATAATTATGTTTATGTGTTTTCTAATAAAGGCAAGATAACAAGACAGGACTTAGAAAATTTAGAAAAGAAGTTAAGCGGAAAGCTAAAAAGAGTTTATATTATAATCTCCCAAAACCAAGACAAGTTATATACCAACTACCTGAAAATCAAAAATACCCAGTTTTATATCCATAAAATCCCCTACTCTTTAATTGTGCAGTTTGTCATTGAAAATCGGGATAGCTCACAGATTATAAAGCATTTAAGAAACAATGTTATCTTGAAAGTTAATCGAGGCAATCTTAAAAACAAAACCGATGAAAAAGCTCCCGAAATAGACCAAGAGGCATTGAAAAAAATAAACAAAATAAGCCAAGTAAAAAAGAAGTCCGATATTGAAACCAAGTTTTCTAATATCGCTGGTTTTGATTTTGTGAATACTTTTGAAATAGAGATTGAAGAAAAAACTAAAAAGACCAAAGAAGGAATTGAAATAAAAATTGACAGTGTAAAAATCGGCGAAAAGAACGGAATCGAAAACTTATCCATGATTTTAGTTGATAAAGATTATAATCAAAAATCTTTTAAAGTATCGCAAACTTTTTTTGCTGAAGATGACACCGAAGAAGACGAGGAAGGCAATGAAATAAAAATTGAAGGCTTTATAAAAACAAAAAAAATCATTATTAGCAAAGATGGGTTAGGCAACGAAATAGCGGTAATTTATATGGACGATTTTGGCAACGAATTATTTAAGCAATTTACGATTTAAACTCCATGGAATTAAAAACAGATAAGTTAATATTAAGACCGAAAAAACGAGTAAAAGCGGAAATTCTTGAAAAATATCAAGAACTGATTGATGTTGTATGCGGTAAAGGCGACGATAAGGACACAAACCAGTTTTTCTTCCAAAAACAAGCCATAGAAGAACTTTTAAGCTACTTTTTGGAGTACGGGAGTTTCGACGAACTTTTAAGCGAAAATTTAGCCGATAATGGCGACTTAAAAGAGTATTACAAGGAACTATACGGCAAGGATTTCAAAGATAAATTTGATGATTTGGAAAAAAGAATCGCCACTATTGACCTACCGACTGGCTCAGGCAAAAGCTATGTAATGTTCGTGATTGCAATCATTTTATTAAACGAACTACCAGAAATAAATCGTATTCAAATTATCACTCCTTCCAAAACAATTAAGAAACAATTAAACCGAAAATTTGAAGAAATTTTTGACAAAATAAAATCAATACAAAATTTAAAACTGCCAAACCCTGTGTCCTTACACGAGGACGCTTTGAGCGAAAATTGTCTGGCAATTGACAATATCCATAAGTTTTACGAAACCGAAAATGCTGTTTTGTCAAAAGAGGAAAGTTTTGGAAACGGCAAGGGCAAGGATGTATTGGTAATAAACGATGAGGCTCACCATATTTATAACTTTAATCAAGGAAGCAGTCCGAGAAGCCAAGAATACCAAGATATTAAAAAATGGAAAGAGTTTTTATTTAGTCCTGATTATAACATTAAAAACATTATCAATTTTACTGCTACCCCTTTTGAAGCCCAAAATACTTATTTACACAATGTTATTTACCGATATGGCTTGATGGAAGCAATTAAAAATAAGGTTGTTAAAGATATTAAATACTTGCCTGAAGGCGATGAAACAATATCTGAAATCCAAGCGGAAAAACAGCAATTTTTATTAGCCATAGAGCATTTTAGCAAAATAAAAAATGAATTTAAAAAAAATGGGATAAAGAAAAAACCGATTGGCATTATCATTACCGCCGACATTGCCGAAGCTAAAAATGTTGAAGAAGATTTTAAGAGAATTTTAAGAGATAAAAAAGAAACAAATATTGATGAAAAAGTGATTTGCTACACCTCCGACCAGGAACATCTTAAAAATGAAGAATTGTTTGATAATGTTGATATTTATGAAGGAAGCAAGGCAAATAAAGTAGAATGGATAATTTCTGTTAGTATGCTTTCGGAAGGATGGGATTGCAAAAATGTATTTTTAATAGTTCCCCATCAAGAAAAAGCATTCAATTCAAAATTGCTAATCTCTCAAGTAGTAGGCAGAGGTTTAAGACGAGTTCCCGATTTAGATGATAAATATCAAGAAGTCATTGTTTTAAATCATAGAAGATGGGGCGTTGAGAATATAAACTTATTAGTCAATGATGTAGTTGATACCACTGTCCGCTTTGAAGTGAAGCCGACCAAAGAGTTCAATTTTGATGTTGATTTTTTGGAAGAAAAGTTTAACGACTTCAATGAAGATTTTGAAAAAGCACAGGAAAAAAGGGGAAAGCGAAAGGGTACAAAAGTATCAATGAAAAAGACTTTGGATAAAGCGATTGAAAACTTCAAAGAACAGATAAAAGATTTGGATGTTGAAATAGGAACAAAAACATTAAGAGATAAAGAAGAAGGCTTCTTACAGGCTAATCTTGAAGTAAGTTATTACTCTAAGAAATATTTGTCCAATTGGTATAATCAAGGCATTAAGTTTGATAAGGATTTTACGGATAAATTTAAAAATGCAGAAGAATTAGTTAGTTACGTTTTTAATAGTCCCTTAATTAAAAAATCAAAAGTAAATGAAAAAATATCAATTTACAATTATAGAAAAATTGAAGAAGAATTTAGCAGTATTGATTGGGGTATTTCTGATGAAGCTAAAGAAGAAATAAAGCAGTATGAGTTAAAACAAAAAAACACCAAAGATTTCGGCATTTCTTATGTAGGCATAAAAACCTTTTTAGATAATTATGAAAAAGTGTTTTACTCTAAAGAAATTTTTGACATTGAAAAATGGGAGTATTTAGACGATTTGATAAATTATCAATATAAGTTAAACGCCAAAGGCAAGGAAATAACCGCCAAAAAAGAAAAATTATTAAGGGAATTAGCCAAAGAAGATGTTTTAGAAAGATTTAAAAATATTGAAAAAAGTAAATATAAAAACCCCTTAAATTTATTGCTCCCTGAAAGCGAGCCAGAGGAAAAATTTATTGAAAGGATATTTAATAACACTAAAAATATTGAAACTTGGATAAAATCAAAATCAAGAGGATTTTATTATATTGATTGTGGTAAAGACGAATACAAAATAGAATTCAATCCTGATTTTATAATTAAAATGAAAGATGGTATTTATTTGCTTGTTGAAATAAAAAGCAAGGACGATATTACTGTTAAAAATAAGCTGAAATTAGAAGGGCTTAATGGTTATTTAGAAGAATTAAACAAGGTTTTAAAAGACAAGAAAAAATATTTTGGCTATGTCATAAGCCCTGAAGATTATAATGACTTTTTTACTGAAATCATAAACAAAACCAATTATGGGTATGAGCCAGAGTTTCATAAAAAACTAAAAGCAATAAAAATATGAAAGCATAATTTTAGCCAGAGTTTCAAGTGATAAGAAAGATATAAGAGATTGTAAATGTTGAAAAAAAAGGAGTGAAAGTGGAAAAATGGGAAAAATTTGGACACTTGTAATTTTTTTTAAGTAAAGAATACGAAAAACAAATTGACCAAATGGTTTATAAATTATACGACTTAACTGAAGAAGAAATTAAAATTGTTGAAAAATCTGTCCCTAAATAAATGAGAGAATTGATTGGATAGAAAAAATGAGTAATATCATATTATCAGAAGAACAGAAAAAAATTGTTGAACATTTTGGTTCACCCTTACGTGTTCTTGCAGGACCAGGGACAGGTAAAACATTCTGTATAATCGAAAAAATAAAATATTTGCTTATAAACAAAAATATTCCATATGCTGATATTTCCACTATTACTTTTACAAATGCTGCGGCGGCCGAACTGCGACAAAGATTACATAAGTCAGGAATTAAGGCGGATCAATTCCCATATGCAAATACTTTGCATGGTTTAGCAATGAGCATCTTGAAAAAAAACATAGGTAAAGTTGGTTTAGATAGTTGTTTTAAGCCGTTAGATAATTTTACCAAAAGAATATTGATTAATGACACTGCGCAAGACTTAAGAAATAAAAAAATCTTTATTCAAAGATCTGAAAAATATTTTTATATCAAAGCATATGAACAAGAAAAGCATCGGGGGCAAGTCCCGGATGTCATAACAACGGATAAAAACAAGAAAAAAATATATGAAGAATTTAAAGTAAGTTTTCAATCTAACTTAAGTTTTTACAATTTGTTATGTTGGGAAGATGTTTTATTGAAAACCATAGATTTACTTGACCGCTTTCAAGAAATAAAAGATGAAGTTCATTTACGTACAAAATATTTGTTGGTTGACGAATTCCAAGACCTGAGTCCATTGGAACAAAATTTTATAGAAAAAATATGTGCCAATAAAGATGGTTTATGTATTGTAGGTGATGATGACCAAT
>JBBAAR010000017.1:0-32817 GCA_041658185.1 Elusimicrobiota bacterium | reverse complement strand
GGAAACAGTCAAAAAGTAGAACTCAAAGGTTCAGCAATAAATTAGAATTTCCCAGGTTCCCTCAATTGTATTTATACTTGATTTGTTATATTATGTCCATATATCATTATACGTGC
This sequence comes from Elusimicrobiota bacterium, assembly GCA_041658185.1. Classification (GTDB taxonomy): domain Bacteria; phylum Elusimicrobiota; class UBA8919; order UBA8919; family UBA8919; genus UBA8919. Next base: position 32,701 of record JBBAAR010000017.1, on the reverse strand, counting down.
AATAAATGTTGCATTTTAAGTTAGCTCTGATTATTCCATATTTCAACGGAAGTTGTCCAAAAAATAAAATAGGAAAAAGTTTATAAAAAAGGAGAAAAATAATGAAAAAATTTAAATTGGTTAAAAGGTTGATATTTTTATTTTATTTTTTGATTCCCTACTGTTTTATCTTTGCTTTGCAAAAGGATTCCCCGCCTGACCATAGAAATTTCAGCAGTGAAATGCTGGAACTTTTAATGAAAGAGGATTTTACAAAACTTGATGCCGTATCGCATAAATTGCGCACTACAAAAGAAAAATTTCCTGGTGGCGATTGGAAATTAACAGCGTTTTATATAGGCATCGGCGAACCCCTGAACAACCAAAAAGACGGTGATGAAGTGTGGGAATCACAAATAAATAAACTGAAAAAATGGATAAAAAAGAATCCTGATTCAATATCCGCCCGTGTCGGTTTAGGCAGAATATTATACGAATATGCCTGGAAAGCACGGAGCAACAAATTGGCATATAAAGTTACGGAAGAAGGATGGGAACTTTTCCGCAAACGGCTTGCAGAATCCGAGAAAATCCTGAATGAAGCAAAAAACCTGCCGGAAAAATGTCCGTATTGGTATCGTGCGATACAAACGGTGGCATTAGGCCAGAGTTGGAATAGAGAAAGATACGATGAACTTTTTGAAGAGGCAATTAAATTTGAACTTGAGTATTGGGATTATTATACGGCAAAGGCACATTATCTGCTTCCACGATGGCATGGAAGACCCGGCGAGTGGGAACAGTTTGCAGAAGAAATTTCAGACAGGGTCGGCGGTAAAAAAGGTTCTATAATTTATGGTTATATCTGTCAGACTATCGGAAAGTTTTACAAACAGGAAAAGTGTTTAACGGAGACCGATGTATCCTGGGAAAAACTGAAACAAGGTTTTTATGACCGCGAAGAACTATATGGAACGTCAATCCGAAATCTGAATGTTTTCTGCAAATACGCCTGGCATGCAGATGATAGAAAAACTGCGAAAGAGTTATTTAAACGGATAGGTGATAATTATGATAAACAAGTGTGGAAAAGCAAAGTAAATTTAGATAGAGCCAAAGAATGGGTAAAGTCGTCAAAGAGCAGTGATACAGTTTCTGGAAAAGAAATTGGCGAGACTAAACTTGCCGTGTCCAGTAGAAAACTTGCCGATTCTGGAAAAGGAATTGATGAGACTAAACTCGCCGTGTCCAGTAGAAAACTTACCGATGAAGATATTAAAAAATTGGAAGAACAAATTAAAACAAATCCGGATGATTTGTCCGCCAGAATAAAACTTCTGGGCAATTATTTTACGCGCCGTCGCCATTCGGACTCTATAAATAATAATAGACAGCAACATGTATTATGGATAATACAAAATCGTCCCGAGTCGGAAATTGCCGGTACTCCCTATGTTGAATTAGACCCGGAACTGGACGGTGAAGTATATCGTAAGGCAAAAGCGATCTGGTTAAAACATATTGAAACCAAAAAAAAGGACACGAGGATATTGGGCAATGCCGCCCACTTTTTTTTGCTTTTTGACAGTGATTTGGCGGAAAAATTTTTCAAAAAAGCGCAATCTCTTGAACCGCAAAATCCCGAATGGTCCGGCCAGTTGGGGCATTTGTACAGACTGAAATCTCGTCGCCGTAATATTTCAAATGATAAGAAAAAAGAAACTGCAAAAAAATCTTTAGACGAATATGAAAAATCCTTAAATCTTGAAACAGACGAGAGAAGTAGATTTTATCAACTTTCAAAATTAACCCGAGCGGCATTTGAAACGGAAGAAATTAACAAAGCAGAGAATTATGCCAAAGAATTGCTTGCTTTAGCACCAAAATATAAAAATGACTGGAATTACGGTAATGCCATACACCACGGGAATACTGTTCTCGGGCGGATTTCGTTGAAGTCGGGTGATATGAAAAAAGCAAAACATTTTTTACTTGAATCTGGTAAAACGCCGGGTTCTCCCCAGTTAAATTCTTTCGGTCCCAGTATGATACTTGCCAAAGAACTTTTAGAAAAAGGGGAAAAAGGAACGGCAATAGAATATCTTGAACTTTGCAAAAAATTTTGGAGAGGTAGAAAATCGCTGTTGGACGAGTGGATTGGCAATATCAAACAAGGTGAAAAACCGCATTTTAAAAATTTAAGGTAATGATTTGTGAACTGCATCCAAAGATTGCCCCATTGAATTTATTTATATTATAGATGAGACAAGAAAAGGGCAAGTCAAACAAATTAAAATGATTTAGGGAGTAATTAAAAAATGGATAACGAAACCGAAAAAAATAACTTGATAGTCACGGAAACTGGGGTCTCAAAAAAATCAGTTTATAGGATAGTTAAAATATTTATTCTGGTTATTTCAGGTTTTCTTTTATTTTTGGTATTTATTGGATTTTTTTGGGGTTTTAAGAACTTTCCGATTTTGTATATTTTAAAAAATCGGGACCGTAATATTCCGCCCATGTATACGCCGGAAAAAATTCCCGATGAAGTGCTTTCAAAAGGCCATATTTATCTGGTACCCGTCGGTGATGCCGATAAAAATTTAATGCAGGATATGATTCCTTTTATTGAAGAGCGGTTTTTGTATAAAACTGAGGTAAAAGAAGACATAAAAATTCCCGAACCGGCTTTCGGCAGCGAATGGGCAAAAGTGCAATACCGTGCGGAAATGATAACGCTAAAACTCAAGGAAAAGTATTTCCCGGATACGGTGCATGTTATCGGCATCACAGATAAAAATATTTATTCGGGGACCTCGGACTATCCGTGGTCATGGGGTGAATTCGGCGGCGTTCAGGTGATTACAACTTATAGATTTTCAGATTGTAGAGATAATGTTTATGGAAGAAATTCGCAGGAATTATATTTTCGTCAATCGCTTGTTGCAACGCTTAAGAAAATAGGCAATTCAATGGGTTTACCGAATAGTGACGATGAAAAATCGTTTATGTCCGGTGAGACTACTATTTCTTCCGGTTTGGAAACGAAAAATCTGGAATTAAGCGAGAGCGAAAAAAGGATGCTTGATATTTACCGTGATTATGAATTTTATATCATCGGAAACCGTATTGATGAACTTGTTGCAGAAGCAAGTAAAAAAATAGCTGAAAATCCGGAAGATGAAGTCGCCCGCACTTTACTCGGCATAGCATTTATTAAAAAATCAGAGTTAGAAAAAGCAGAAAAAGAATTAAAATATGCTCTCAAATTGGAGAAAGATAACGCTTGGGCGCATTTGTGGCTTGGCATAGTTTATGAGATGCGAAATGATTACAAACAGGCCTTCAAAGAGTTTCATACGGCACGAAAGCAGAATAATGTATTGAGGTATGTATTTTTCCATTTCGGCTTTTATCTTCAGGAGAAAGGCGAATACGACCGTGCATTAGAGGAATATGAAAATGCTTTCAGCGCCGGCTGGTGGCATTTTGATGTTCTGCCGATGATGTCGTCTGAAAATGATTATCCTGAAAAAGTTTATTATACGGAAAAATTCAAAAGAGCGCTTCCGGAACTTGAGAAACGGATAAGCAGCCACAAAAATTTAGGTAGTATATGCGGCTGGCTCGGCAGATATTATTACGAGCAGAAAAATTATGAAAAGTCGCTGGAAATGTTTAAGGAATCTGTTAAAATGGCTCCGGAAAGTTACGGTGCAGGATATTCCCATAATATGCTCGCCTGGATTTATGCGGAAGATTTAAACTGCAATTTTGATGAGGCGATAGAACACGCAAAGAAAGCGGTTGAATTAGTAAGAGGATTAAATTATAAGGCGCCGTCAATGGATACGCTCGGCTGGGCGTATTACAAAAAAGGCGATTATAAAAATGCGGTAAAATATTTAAAAAAAGCGGTGCTTCTTAGTATGCTAAATTTTGATTTTTTTAACAGGGAACACTGGTATCACCTGAAAATGGCAAAAGAAAAATTGAATGCCGGAAATCAAATGTAAATATTATTTTTTGTTTTTAGGGGAGAACAAATGCCTTTATTGGTTTTGTTAATTTTCGGAGGTATAATTTGGCTAATTATCACAATTGTAGAATCTTCACGGAATTTGCGAATAACACGAAACAAAGTAGAGTTACTTGAAAAAAATCTGAAAGAGGTAAGTAATACTGTTATTACCATATGGAATAAATTATATTCTCAAGAAACAAAAAAACCATTTGAACCTGAAGAAGAAAAAACAACCGTTCCTGAAGAAATAATTACTCCGGAAAAAGCAAAAGTAGAAATTGTTCCTTGTTTTAAATGCGGAAGTTTAAATACCATAGACACGCCTTATTGTTATAATTGCGGAACTGAGTTAAAATCAATTGTTGAACCGGCAGAGCCCGCTCCGGGATTCTATTCAGGACCTTCAGCACAAACATTGCCCGTATCAAAGATAGATTGGGAAAAATTCATGGGTGTAAAATTGTTTGCATGGCTTGGAGGTTTTGCTTTTTTTCTCGGCATCTCATTTTTTGTAAAGTATTCCATTGACCATAATTTAATCAGTCCGCTTGTGCGGGTTATGACAAGTTTCGTTTTTGGAGTATGTTGCATTGTCGGCGGATTATTACTTAGACGCAAGGGATATTCCATAACGGTGCAGGTTTTATGCGCCAGCGGTGTTGCAATTCTGTATGCGGATATTTTTGCTGCTTGCACCTACTATCATTTTATTTCATCAGGAATGTCTTTTTTTCTGATGATTTTGGTTACCGTTACATCGTTTCTTCTGGCAGTTAGATTGGATTCACAATATGTCGCAATATTAGGAATGCTCGGCGGTTTTCTTACTCCGCCGCTTCTATCTACGGGTGTAGACAGGCCGTTGGGTCTTTTCACTTATATTACCATTCTTGATGTCGGTTTAATTGCAATTGCTTTACGAAAGAAGTGGGGATTTTTAGTAAGCATGGCTGCCGCCGGAACGCTTATTATAGAAACGGGATGGGTTATAAAGTTTTTCAATTCCTACAAAGTCAACACGGGCATTATAGTTTTTCTTTTATTTTCTGCGCTTTTCACCGTTGCTTTCAAAATTTCTGAAAAGGTCAAAAGAGAGGACAAATGGATAAATTTACCGGCAGCATTTGTACCATTGCTGTCAATGATATTTACAATGTATCTTTTGTCGTTCCGTGAATTGGGCGGCCGCCCCGGTTTAGTCCTTTCTTTTTTATTTTTACTTCAGTCAAGCATCAGTTATCTTGCGGTTTGCCGTGATGATTTTCGTCCTGCGCATCTATATGCCAGTGTTTTTTCTTTTATAATTCTTTTGGTCTGGACTAACCGTTATCTTACATTGGTGCTTTTACCGTGGGGATTAACATTTTATCTGATTTTTGCGGCGTTGCATTCAATTTTACCGATTATTTTACAAAAAATCCGCCCGACGACTTTAATCCCTAATTGGAGTTACTTTTTTCCGCCGCTGATGTTGGTTCTTGTAATGTTCCCGTTGATTAAAGAACCGGTGACTTCAATAATTATATGGCCGTTTGTTTTTTTAATAAGTGCGGTTGCTGTTGTGTCTGCTATGATGATGGCTATAGCATGGGTTAGCGGTGTAGTACTGATACTGACAATGGCCGCCCTCGGAATCTGGACTTCTAAAATGCAGGATGTCTCCAATCTTTCGGAGTGGTTGATATTGGTAACTTTTTTTGTACTTGCGTTTTTTGCATGGGGTTTATATGCCGCCGGGAAAAAACTTAGCGGAGAAGAAGCAAAAGAAAAAAAATCATTATGGGAAATAAAACCTGAGCAAATCACTCAAATCTCTTCGCTATCGGCGCTTCTTCCGTTTGTTTTATTGTCTATGGCAATAACCCGACTTAAAATATACAATCCTTCTCCTATATTCGGTCTGGTTGTTTTGTTTATTATTTTACTTTTAGGATTAGTAAGGTATCGTGCTACCGATGCCGTAGCCGTAATTGCTATGTTGTCTACGGCAATGCTTCAATATATATGGCATACTTCGTATTTTAATCCGCAGAATCCGATTATTGCTTTAATATGGTATTTTACATTTTACTGCATTTTTACAATTTTCCCTTTCATCTTTATGAAACATATGACTGATAGAATAATTCCGTGGGCTGTGGCTGCATTTGTCGGTCCGATTCAGTTTTATCTCATACATAAAGTTGTCTCGCTATCTGTGGGGACTGAATACATAGGATTATTGCCTGCTATATTTGCCGTTCTGTCGCTTTTGTGCTTACTTGCTATAATAAAATTTTCCCCTCCGGAAAAGCCCATCCGCATGTCGCAATTAGCTCTGTTTGCCGGTGTATCGCTATTTTTCATTACGCTGATATTCCCTTTGCAGTTTGAAAAACAATGGATAACAATTGGCTGGGCATTAGAAGGTGTGGCACTTTTATGGCTTTTGCGTCGCATTCCGCATAAGGGTCTTAAAATTTGGGGCGCAGGGTTGTTGATAATCGCTTTTATTCGGCTATCGTTAAATCCGGCTGTTTTTTCATATCATCCCCGTGAAATATGGAGAATTTTTAACTGGTATTTGTATTCATATGGTATTGTTACGGTGTGTCTATTTATTGGTGCAAAACTACTTGCGCGGGCAGGCGACAAAATAATGAATTGTAACATAACGCCTGTTTTAAATTCACTGGGAGCCGTCCTTGCATTTTTATTGTTGAATATAGAAATTGCCGATTATTTTAGTACAGGCAGCACTATAATATTCCAGTTCTCCGGTAGTCTGGCAAGAGATATGACTTATTCATTGGGCTGGACTATTTTTGCATTGATAATGCTTGTTGTCGGAATAAGGGAAAAAAGCCGTGCTGCGCGGTTCGGCAGTTTGGGACTTTTTTCAATTACAATTATAAAAGTATTTTTGCATGACCTTTGGCGCCTCGGGCAACTATACAGAGTAGGTTCAATTATAGGACTTGCAGTTACACTTACGCTTGTCTCGTTTTTGTATCAGAAATATCTCTCGCCTAAAATAAAGGAGGATTCAAAAAATGTATAAAAAAATATTCTGCGGTGTCTTTATATTATTTTTGTTTGCGATTTACGGAAATACGATAGAACTTCCGGTTAATTGGCAGTATTTTCAGGATAGCTATGTTAAAAATACAGGGTTGGTATCAGTAAAGATTCCGTCTGATACTATTGATGTTTCCAGAGAAAATCTTGAAGATATCAGAATTTTTAATTCTGCCGGAAGTGAAATTCCTTACTCATTATTTATCCCTGCAAAAATTGAAGGCACTGAGCGAACAGCACAGGATTATAAAATTACAGTTCGTGATTTGCAAACAGTAATAGATATAAAAACAGGTATATCCGAGCAAATTGATTCAATTGCTATTGTAACTCCGGCGAATGAGTTTTTGAAGCCGGTATCCGTTTTTAGTTCTTCAGACCAAAAGGAATGGTATACCTTGGCAAAAGACAAACCGATATTTCGTCAATATTATGGTATTGAGCATCTCCGCGTAGAATTCCCAAAAGGTTCTTATAAATATTTGAAAATTTTTTTAGACGATAGACGTAAAGATGCTATACCGATAACCGGCTTATCGGTACATTCTGCATCGCAGGAATCAATATATCCTGATGATAAAATTGAAGCGGATATTATTGAAAAAATAGAATCTCCGGGTCAGACCCGAATAGTTATAAAATTACCCGTAAAAAATTTGCGGCTTTCAAAAATAGTGATGGATACCGCTGAAAGTTTATTTACACGACAGGTCTCAATTTTGACTCGGACGCTATTGCAGGGGGAAATCAAAGAAGTATATTCAGGTCAAGGAACGATATACAGAGTATCTGTTGAGGGTAAAACTCCTTTTGAAAATATAATTGTTCCTGTATCAACACAAGTAAAAAGCAGGGAAATCATACTTGTTATTAATAATGGTAACAGCCCGCCGTTAGATATTAAAAAAATATCGGTATTCGTAAAACCGGTGTTTATCAGATTTTTGGCTGAGGCAACCGGGACGTTTTATCTTTTGACGGGCAATCAATTAGTATCTGCGCCGAAATATGATATTTCCGAATTGAATGAATATCTCCGGAAAGCAAAATTTTTATCTGCACAAATAGGACGGATTATAACAAATCCTAAATATAAGCCCCCTGAAACGCTGCCGGAATTGGGTGAATTAGGAAGTCCTATTGATGTAAGCGACTGGAAATATAGAAAAGCGGTAATTCTTTCCGACGCCGGCATTCAGAAACTGGAACTTGACATTGATGTTTTAGTTCATGCCGATGGTACAATGAAGGATTTGAGATTGGTAAAAGATGGAAAACAGATACCGTACATAGTGGAGAGAACAAGCATATTACGCAATCTCCCGCCCGCCGTGACAAATATTCATGTTGAAAAAAAATCTATGGTAAGCAAATGGTTATTTACCCTCCCGCAAAAATCAATTCCCATAGTGTATTTTTCTTGTAATATCGGTGAATCTATTTTTCGCAGAGATGTTTCTTTATATGAAGAAGTTCTTGACTCAAGAGGAGCGATTTACAATAGATATTTAGGCAATGCTGTTTGGACGAAGATTCCTAAACAAGATAATACAGCATTTACAATTTCGTTGAATAGTATTCCGCTGACCGATAAAATATTTTTAGAGATTCAGAACGGAGATAATCCGCCATTGACACTTAGTAATTTTCAATTTTACTATCCTGTCACAAGGATATTATTTAAATCTTCTCCGAATAATAATACCTGTTTGTATTATGGAAATAATGAGGTCGCAAATCCGAAATATGACATTGACCTCGTCGCAAACGAAATACTTTCCGCTGATAAAAAAAATGCCTCACTTGAAAAAGAAGAAATACTTAATCCGGGCTCATGGTGGGAATTGCCCGTGCAATCGGGTATCACGCGAGTAATTTTTTGGATAGTTATGGTTCTTGTAGTATTGGTTTTGCTTGTGGTTATAGCCAAACTTTTACCTAAAAATTCTTAGTCATAAAATTCTTTATGAAAAAAGTGTACATATTGACAGTGACCGCCGGTGCGGGGCATTTGCGTGCTGCAGATGCATTGAAAAAAGCATTTGTATCCCTGCATCCGGAATGGGACATAAAACTCATCAATGTCCTGGATTATACTAACCCGTGGTTTAAAAAATTCTACGCAAATTCCTACCTTAACGTCGTCAACCAGGTTCCCGAGTTTTGGGGATTGCTTTACGGACGGATGGATGACAAAAAAGTGGTTGAAAAAATGGCGGCAACTCAGCATCTTTTTAATAAAATAAACGCCATCCGCTTTATAAAATACCTTAAAAAATATCCGCCTGATGTTGCAGTATGCACTCATTTTTTGCCTGCGGAAATATTATCCAGCCGGAAAACCAAACATAAAATCAGTTTCCCGTGGGTATGCGTCGTAACCGACTACGAAGCGCATATGTTTTGGATATATCCGAATGCCGATTTGTACATAGCAGCCACGGAACATACGAAATTTCAACTTGAAAGAAACGGTATTCCTGTAAAAAAGATTTTACCGGCAGGTATTCCGATAGACCCTGTTTTTTCACAAGAAAAGTCAAAAAATATTTTAGTAAAAAAATTGGGAATCCAAAAGAAACTCAAAACCATATTGGTAATGAGCGGAGGATTCGGCGCAGGGCCCGTGGAAAATATAGTAAAGCAGTTGCAAAAAGTAAATTTTCCGATACAAATTATGATTGTTACAGGGAGGAACAAACAACTTGAAGATAAACTTAAATCGGAAAAATTTGTAAAGCCGGTAAAAATTTTTGGTTTTGTTGATAATGTTGATGAACTTTTGTCCGTCAGTGATTTGCTTGTTTCAAAACCCGGGGGGCTGACCACATCCGAGTCGCTGGCGAAAGGCGTACCGATGGTAGTTTTTAATCCGACGCCCGGTCAGGAAGAAAGAAACAGCGACTATCTTTTAGAGCACGGTGCGGGAATAAGAGTAAATAAAATAGAGGACATCGGATTCAGGGTTGAAGCATTACTACGCGAGAAAGGAAGATTAAATTTAATGAAGTCAAATGCATTACGTGTCGGTAAGCCGTTGTCCGCCGTAAACTCAGCCAAAGAAATTATAAAAAGATTACTATGAATAAAAAAAATATATTGCTAATTATATTGATTTTGTACAGTTTCAATTATCTTTTTGCAAAAGCACAACGGTCGGTAAAATTGGTCACATATGATTCAATAGCCGTCCCCGGTCAAGAAGTTATCCTTACGGCAAAGATAGAAAAAAAGATATTATTTTTCAGACCGGACATAAAAGGCGAAAAACTTTTATTCTATATTGATAACAAAAAAACAGGGGAATCCGTAACTGATAATGACGGTTTTGCATACTTGCCGTGTACGATTAATAAACAGGGAATATTTGAATTAACCGTAAGGGTTTCAACGATTTCCGAATATTTTTCAGACACAGCATCAGCAAAAATATTTTGTTCCGATAAAGATAAACCTGCTGTGATTGTAGACATAGACCACACCGTTGCCGATGTTTCCTGGTTGGGGTATATACTCAAGTCAAACAATAAAGTAAAACCGCTAAAAAATGCGCCGGATGTCTTACAAGAACTTTCAAAAAGTTATAATCTTATTTTTGTAACTAAACGGGAGGATGTTTTTCTTCAGAAGACGGAGGACTGGCTAAAAATGTATAAATTCCCGGATGCTCCCGTATTTTTTTGGGATTGGGGCAATTATCCTATAAGTTCTGCAAAATATAAAACTCAAAGAATAAAGATGCTAAAAAAAATATGGAAAAATATTTCAATTGGAATCGGTGACAGGGATACCGATATAAAAGCATATCTTGCAAATGGTCTGAAGGTTATAAAAATAGGTAAAGAAAATAAAGTAATTCCGGATGTAACTTTTGTATCGGACTGGGATGATATTCAGAATTTATTACTTAAAAAATGAAAAATATTTTAACCTTAAAAAATTTACATAAAAGTCTATCGGCTCTTGCAAATCCGTCCAAAGCCAAGATTCTTAAACGTTTTTTTAAGACCGGACCGGGTGAATATGGTGCGGGCGACAAATTTTTAGGCATCGTCGTTCCGGAGCAAAGGAAAATTGCGAGGGAGTATAAAGTCCTGAAATTAATTGATTTGAAAAAATTAATAAAAAGCCGGTATCACGAGGAGCGCATGCTTGCGCTTTTGATTTTGGTTGCCAAAAACGCCGTAGCAGACGAATGGGAACAGAAAGAGATTTATGATTTTTATCTCAATCATACGCGATATATAAATAATTGGGACCTGGTTGATTTGACTGCTGAAAAAATTATCGGGCCGTATTTGGAAAATAAAGATAAAAAAGTTTTGGAAAAATTAGCCCGCTCAAAAGACCTGTGGGAGCGCCGCATTGCCATGCTGGCTACCTTTCATTATATTAAACAGGGTAAAACCGATTGGCCGTTTAAAATCGCTATAATACTCTTGAACGATAAACACGATTTAATTCATAAAGCAGTCGGTTGGATGTTGCGTGAAATCGGCAAGCGATGCGGCGAAAATATCCTGGAAGAATTTTTACAAAAGCATTATCAAGAGATGCCGCGCACAATGCTCCGTTATGCGATTGAAAGACTGGACGAAAAGAAAAGGAAATTTTATTTAGCCAAATAAAATGGCCGGATAATCGACGGTCATTTTTTTATTGACTTGTCAATGTATTTCTTGTATAATTTTTCATTATGAACTTTTTACTTTTTTTGATTTTTGCGGCTGCGGAAATAGGCACTGTCGTATATGTCTTCTTCAAAATGCAGGAATATCCGATGGAGATGAAACTGGGCATTATCGTCGGGGCTTCCATAATCTGTGCCGTTGTTTTTAGAAAAATCGGGAAAAAATCAAAGGGGTTTTTGAAAAAAGCGGTTGCCGAGGCGACCGAGTGGGCAGACACACTTGTCTGGTCGGGTTTTTTTGCGTTTTTGATAATGTATTTTTTCCTTCAGGCGTTTAAGATTCCTTCGGGTTCAATGAGGAATACGCTTTTGGAAGGCGACCAACTTTTTGTAAATAAATTCATCTACGGAACACGGCTTTTTTATCCTTCGTTTAGCGATGGTGTGAAAATAAAAATGAAACGCATCTGGGTAATAAAAAAGCCGAAACGCGGCGACATCGTTGTTTTTGCGGCGCCGCCTCAGGCACTTGAACCCTACGAAAGAGAATCCGGCGTGAAAAAAGATTTTGTGAAAAGATGTATCGGAGTTTCCGGCGACAAAATTGAAATCAAAAGAAAAAAACTTTACTTGAACGGCGTCCTTCAGAAAGAAAAATATGTAATTTTTTCCGATGTCTATAACGACAACATTCCCCAGCGGGATAATTTCGGACCACTTACCATTCCGTCGGGTCAGTATCTGATGCTCGGTGACAACCGTGACAACAGCAAGGACTCCCGTTTCTGGGGCACGCTTGAAGAGAAATATGTCAAAGGCAGTCCGCTTCTGATTTACTGGCCGCCGAAAAGAGTAAAGTTAATAAAGTGAGGTATATATGTTTGAAAATTGGCTTACATGGGCGGTAATATCGGCGATCCTTTTCATTATTGAAATGGTTTCTCCGACTGTGTTTTTCTTTGCATGTTTCGCTTTGGGTGCTGTTTTTGCGGCAGTGACAACCGTATTCGGTTTGATGTGGCTGAACTGGGCGGTGTTTTTTATCGTCTCGCTTTCTGCAATAATTTTCTCCCGCCCCCTCGTTAATAAACTTATGAAAGCGCCGTCGCGCCCCGCTAATGTGGACGCTCTTATAAATCAGGAAGCCGTTGTTTTGGAAGAAATAAAACCGAATAAATTCGGCAGGGTAAAAATTGAGGGCGAGGAATGGCTTGCTGAATCGTCGGAAGAAATCCGGAAAGGTAGCAAGGTAAAAATTATTGAAGTAAAAGGCGCCCGGCTTATAGTGAAAAAAATTGACTAAAGGAGGATATGTTTATGCAGCAGATTCCTGTTCCGTTTGTGATTGTTCTTGTAGTATTATTGTTCGTTTTTGCGAAGATGGCGCTTTACATCATAAGGCCGTTTGAAAAAGGATTAGTGGAGTCTTTCGGCAAATTTAGCAGAACCGTTGGATCCGGACTTGCCCTTATAATTCCGATTTATCAGACGATAAGAAAAGTTGATATGCGCGAGCAGGTTCTGGACGTCCCGCCGCAGGATGTCATCACAAAAGATAATGTTGCCGTTACAGTTGATGCGATTATTTACTTCAAGGTTACGGACCCCTTTAAGGTTCTTTACAATGTAGCAAATTTTATCCAGGCAGCAATTAATCTTGCCCAAACAAACTTGAGAAATGTTATCGGTGATATGCTTTTAGATGAGACGCTGACTTCCCGTTTAAAAATAAATACGACCCTGCGTGAAGTTTTAGATGAAGCAACGGATGCGTGGGGAGTAAAGGTTACCCGTGTGGAATTGCGTAAAATTGACCCGCCCGCTGACATTACAACCGCGATGAGTAAGCAGATGAAAGCAGAGAGGGAAAAGCGGGCAGTGATATTAGAGGCAGAAGGGGTAAAACAATCGCAGATTCTTCAGGCGGAAGGATTTAGGCAAAAACAGATTCTTGAGGCGGAAGGGAAAGCGGGTGCAATAAAGACAGTTGCCGACGCAGAAAAATATCAGATTGAGGTTGTGTATAATGCAATTCATTCCGGGAAACCCACAAATGACCTTTTGGCGATAAAATATCTTGAAACCCTCGGGAAAGTTGCGGACGGTCATGCGACAAAAATATTCCTACCGCTGGAGACCTCCGGCGTGCTCGGTTCCATTGCCGGCATTTCCGAACTTTTCAAAGAAAAAGATAAAAAGGAAGAGAAGAAATAAAACGCAGATTGCACAGATGAAAAACTCGGATTACACAAATAATAATGTAGAGGCAGGGCTTGTCCCTGCTTTTTACATTCACATACCGTTTTGCAAAAAAAAATGTAATTACTGTGATTTTGTGTCAATGCCGATTAGGGCAGATAAAGGCACAAATTACGCGGATAGATATTTGAAAGTACTCGTCAAAGAATTTTCTTTGTACTCATTACTTGCTATTCGCCACTCGCCACTTACGATTTACATCGGCGGAGGAACGCCGTCGGTACTTTCGGAAAAACAAATAGAATTTTTGTTCAATAGATTATTTTCCTATTTGCCTAAATTAAAAAACAATGAATTAGAATTCAGTTTTGAAGTCAATCCCGAATCAATTACCGGGCAAAAATTAAAAACACTGAAAGATTATGGTGTCAACCGTTTAAGTATCGGAATTCAATCGTTTGACGATAAGATATTAAAATTTTTGGGTAGGGTTCATACTGTAAAAGATTTTTTAAGGTGTTACGAAAGTGCAAGAAAAATCGGTTTTGAAAATATAAACATTGATTTAATTTTCGGCATTCCCGGCCAAACGACAGAAAATTGGAGCAGTACCCTTAAAAGCGTCGTACATTTAAATCCGGAGCATATTTCAATATATTCTTTGACAATTGAAAAAGGCACGAGATTTTTTGAGACCGGATTACAAAAAGACGACGACACTGATGCGGATATGTATGAATTCGCGATTGAATATCTAAAAAAAAACGGGTATCATCACTATGAAATTTCTAATTTTTCTAAACCCGGTTTTGAATGTGAGCACAATATAAATTACTGGAAAAACGGCGAGTATATCGGATTCGGTTTGGGCGCCGTTTCATATATCAAAGGTAAAAGAATAAAAAATACCGAAAATCTGACGGATTACTTAAACGGCAAATTTCGTTCTGAATTTGAGGAACTTGATTGCGAGCGAAAAATGTCCGAGGATTTGATGCTCGGTTTGCGTCTTACCGGCGGGGTGGAAATGTCGGGTAGTATAAAAGAAAAGTTTTCGGCGAAAATCAGCAATCTTAAAAATGGCGGGTTATTAAAAGAGCAGGATAATTTCCTGAAATTGACCGACAAAGGAATAATGTTCGCGAACTGCGTGTTTAGAGAATTTTTATGAGTGATTTTGAAAAAGTTTCCGTGATTATGCCGGTGTTTAACGAAAAGAGTACGATTGTCAGGGTGATTGAGAAGGTAACCTCGCTGTCGCCGAAAGAGATTATCGTTGTTGACGATTATTCAACCGACGGAACAAGAGATATAATAAATCAATTAAAAACTAAAAATGAAAAATTAAAAATTTTATTGCATGAAAAAAATCTGGGCAAAGGTGCCGCGATTAGAACCGCATTAAAATATGTAACCGGTGAAATTGTTACAATCCAGGATGCTGATTTGGAATACAATCCGGAAGAAATCAGAAATCTTATAGTTCCGATAATTGAAGGAAAATCGTCGGTTGTCTACGGTTCAAGATTTTTACAGTTGAAAGAAAAAAGGTATGTCCATCACTATCTCGGCAATAAATTACTTAATTTTCTGACCAATTTTATTTACGGAGCGAATATAACGGATATGGAAACATGCTATAAGGTTTTCAGAAGCGATGTTATATTGTCATTAAACCTGAAAGCGAACAGATTTGAATTTGAGCCGGAGGTTACGGCAAAAATTCTCAAAAGAAAAATTCCTATATACGAATTGCCTATTTCTTATAAAAGCAGAACTTATAAAGAGGGAAAAAAAATCGGCTGGCGTGACGGCGTTACGGCGCTGTTAACATTAATAAAATACAGATTTATCCCGTGAGATAATTTCATATCTAACGGGATGAACCGACCAATGAATATCTTACTTATCAATCCGCCGTGGATAACGAAAGGCGGCATCTGGCAGAACGTTGCGAGTTGTATGCCTCCTTTTGGATTGGCAGCCATTGCGGCATATTTGGAAAAAAGCGACATCAGTGTTGAAATAATTGATGCCGATGCCATTAAACTTTCATATAAAGAAATCTCCGAGTTGTTGAGGCAGAAAAGCATCCCGGAATATGTAGGTATAACCTCATCAACACCGACCATTTCATCCGCTTTAATTGTCTCAAAAATCGCAAAAGATATTTTTCCGGATACAAAAATCGTCTTGGGCGGGGTTCATCCGTCCGTTATGGCAGAGGATGTATTAAAAGAAGAATCCGTTGATTTTATAGTAAGAGGCGAGGGTGAGGAAACATTCAGGGAACTTGTAGCCGGAGTTGACAGAAAAAAAATCACAGGGCTTTCGTACAAAGAAGATAAAATTATTATTCATAATCCGCCGCACGCCGTAATTTCCGATATAAATACTTTGCCGTTTCCCGCGTATCACCTTCTTCCGATGGAAAAATATTTTCCCGCAAGAGGAAGTTACAAAAAACTCCCCGCCCTCGGAATGATGACTACCCGCGGATGTCCGGGAAGATGCACGTTTTGTCTCGGCAGTTATCTCGGGCAACAGGTTAGAAATCGCTCCGCTGAAAAAATTTTTGAAGAAATGTTTTTGTTGCAGGATAAATACGAAATAAAAGAAATTAGTTTTTACGACGATGTTTTTACCACAAAAAAAGAAAATGTAAAGAATTTGTGCCGAAAAATTATAAACGAAAAAATGGATATTTCCTGGTCCTGTTTCGCGAGAGTGGATTTTGTGGATGAAGAATTGTTGAGGGCGATGAAAGATGCAGGTTGTCATCAGATAATGTACGGAATTGAATCCGGCGACGAGGAGATACTGAAAAATATTCATAAAAAAATTTCTCTTGAAAAGGTTAAAGAAATAGTTCACATAACAAAAAAAATCGGAATTGATGTCCGCGCGGCGTTTATGCTCGGCAATCCGGGTGAAACAAAAGAAACAATGCAAAAAACTATTGACTATGCCATCAAGTTGGCGCCCGACATCGCTATTTTTAATATAACAACTCCTTATCCGGGTACCGAGATGTTTAAGTGGGCGAAAGACAAAAGCATTTTGACGACGGAAAATTGGGATGACTATGATTTATCGCAACCGCTAATGAACTTACCGACGGTCAGTGTGAAAGAAATTAAAGAATATTACAACTTGGCATATAAAAAATTTTATTGGCGTTGGAAATATCTGCTGGAAAGAATTTTCAGAATACGAAATTTGTCGGATATAAAAATCGGGCTTTCAACACTATGGGCAATATTAAAAAGATAAGAGAAAAAAAAGTTGAGCAAAAAAAAATTTTTCCTGACTGGCTCGTATGGTCTGTTGCGGGTATTTGGGGATTTATCGTACTAAAAAATTATTATTCTGTATTTAAGCCGAATTTTAACAATCTGGAAGTTATGCTTTCGTTTGACCAGTATTTGGGTATTTTTAATTTTGGTAATTTTTTGATTTTCAAGCATTTGCTAAGTATTTTCTTGGCCGGATTTTTTTTCTTTTCGGCTTTTTCTATCGGGCGCTCAGTTTTATTGCGAGCAGGTCTCGTATTTTTTAATTTTCTTGAAGAGATAGTTTTTTCCGTTGCTTTGGGTCTCGGAATTACAGGATATTTGATACTTTTAATCGGCGTCATCGGTTTTCTTTCCGGATATATAATTTACATAATAGTTTTTGCATTTTTTATTGTCGGTATTATTTATTTGAAAAACCATCCTCCGCATCCGGTTTTCCCAAAAGAAAAATTGTCTTTGCCGGATATCCTTGCCGCGGTTATTTTAGTTGTAGCGATGTTGATTAACCTGTCAGGTGCGTTAAGCCCCGAGATTTTCTACGATTCCCTTGTCTATCATTTAGGAGTTCCCAACTTTTATAAAATTCACCACAAAATCGTTAATATGCCGTTTGTGTTTCTCTCCAATCTGCCGGCAGTAGCAAGCATGCTTTTTACG
This sequence comes from Elusimicrobiota bacterium, assembly GCA_041658185.1. Classification (GTDB taxonomy): domain Bacteria; phylum Elusimicrobiota; class UBA8919; order UBA8919; family UBA8919; genus UBA8919. The sequence continues at coordinate 14,859 of JBBAAR010000017.1, read as the reverse complement.
ACGGGGCTTTTTATAAAAGATGAAATTATAGCGAAACTTATAAATTACGGCTCTGGAATTTTTACCTGTTTAGTAATATTGTCAATTTCAATAAGATATTTTAATCTAAAAACCGGAATTTGGGCTTCACTTATTTTTTACACGATAACGCATGTAATGATAGGTTCCTGGTCCTGCGGTTCCGAGTCGTTATTGGCATTTTTCGGATTGATTTCCCTTTATGGTATTATTAATTTTTCGGATGAAAAAAAAATATGGTTAATTCTCTCGGCAATTTTCGCCGGCATTGCAATGGGCGTGAAATATACGGGATTGTTTGTCGCCGTTGGTGTTGCTGCGTCATATATTTTCAGTTATTTTCCGTCTTTGCGTAAGACGATAAAAAACATAATTGTTTGGGGATTGATTTCTACCGCTGTCGTTTCTCCGTGGCTTATAAAAAATTATATTTATAAAAAAAATCCCGTATACCCGTATATGAGCGGGTTATTTCCGAAAGACGGCACGTCAGATTACGAGAAATTGAAGGGATTTATTGCTGAAGCAAGACAGTTCGGAACATTTTCATTGTCGGATTGGGTTAAGCATCCGTGGAACATAACGATGGGAAAAATTCCCAATTCCGAACATTTTACGCCGCTTTTTCTAATGTTGTTTCCTTTGATGTTTCTTCTTGGCCGCCCGCCCGGTATTTTGAAATATTTTATAGTATATTTTTTGGTTGTCTGGCTTACGTGGTCGGTTTCAAGTACTATGATAAGATTTATGATGCCTGCATATCCGGCAGCAGGACTAATTATTGCGTATTATGTGACGGGTAATTTTTACAAGTCGCTTAAAAAAATTCTATTATGGGTTGTTCTTGTTATATGCGTTGTTAATGTTTATTGGTCCGGTTGGATTTATTATATTCAGGGTGGCTGGCAGGTCGTCGTCGGAAAACAATCAAAAAAAGATTTTTTAAGCACTACACATTCCTCGTATCCTTATGGCTATTATGCAGCAATGGAGTTCATAAATAAGAATTTACAAAAGGATGCAAAAGTTTTGTTTATCGGCGAGGGCAGGAGTTTTTACATTGATAGGGCACCAGTTGTTTCTTCCGCCCATGATTTGACCCCGATAGTTGAGTTTGCAAAATCGTCAAATTCCGCAGATGAATTATACCTGAAAATAAAACAGGAAGGCATAACCCATATTTTCTTTAATCTCGGCGAGGCGATACGGCTGGGCAAAAGTTACAGAATGTTCCAGTGGGATGAAAAATCGCTTAGCGTGTATAATGATTTCTGGAAAAAATATGTAAAAGAGATTTTTAATAAAGATGAAATAATAAATGGAAATTTTGCCAACAGAGTTGCCGTCTATGAAATTTTATCCAAGAAAGAGGCAATAATTCCGCATACCCCGCCGTTTAATCTTATGACGGAAATAGTCGTCAAAAACATCAACCTCCCAAAATAAAAATTTCGGAAACAAAAAAAGCACTTGACAAAATTCATAGTTTGTGTTATAGTTATATTGACTGACCAGTCAGTCAATTGAAAATTGATAAAAGGATGGACAGTATGGCAAAAATAAGGGGTTGGAACCCGGAAATAAAAAGGACAAAGATATTAAATACTGCGGTTCAGATTTTAAACAGGAAGGAATATTACAAATGCCCGATAGGTGAAATCGCAAAAAAGGCCGGTGTCGCCAAAGGAACGGTATATCTTTATTTTGAAAGCAAGGAAGAACTTTATTTCTCCATAATTTTTATGCTTATTGATAAAATGAAAGAATTCGCCGATGATATTCAGAAGGGGGGTATGCCGCCCAGCAAAAAGTTGCTTCTCCTTTTGGAAAAACAGTCGGTTTTTATGGAAAAATACAGGAATATTTTTTTGGCAATAAGGCAAAATATAAAATCGCATAAAGAAAAATATCATCTTGCAATGCAAAAAAAATTCGGGGAAATAATAAGCATAATAACAAAAATTATTGCCGCCGGAATAAAAACAGGCGAGTTTAAAAATTATCCGTCCTCATCTCTTGCAATGCTTTACATGTCCCTAATGTTTGCTAATGCGCATCAGAAAATAGATATGCACGATAAAATGGTTGAAATAAATATAACACCGCAGTTCATGTGGAATGTTTTTTCAAAGGGGATTTCAAAATGAATAGGAAAGGATTACAAATTAAAAGAATTTGCAATTTACTTCTAATTTTCCTTTTGCAATTTGCAATTTGTAATTGTCTCTATTCCCAGGCACTTAACTTAAATAAATGCCTTGAAATCGCATTAAAGGAAAATCTGCAGATAAAAATTGCCGGGCAAAAACTCATATCCGCAAAAGCGAAAAAACGGGAAGCGTTTGCCGGGTATCTTCCCAACATTTCCGGAAGTGCAAGTTATATAAAAAGGAAAGAGGTAGAGGGTGCGTCTGCGCTTTCAGGCATTACTTCCGTCTCTCCGACTTTCAGATTCTCTTTTGCCGATGAGATGTATGACAACAAACTCACGCTGACCCAACCCGTTTTTATGTGGGGAAAAATTTATCAGTCAAACCGGCAGGCGTCCCTGAATTACAAATATACCGAGGAGGAATTCCGCAAAACAAAACAGGAAATTACTTATAAAGTCAAGGAAGCATTTTATAAATATATCCTTGTGAAGCAGATGGTTTCAATTTCCAAAGAAGCGTTTGATGTAACAGGTGCTCATCTCAAAATTGTGGAAAAATTTTATGACGAGGGGCGTTTCTCTTCTTACGATGTTTCACGTGCAAAGGTTTCGCTTGCCAATGCAAAAACGAACCTGATACGGGCCGAAAACGGTTTTGATTTGGCAAAGCAGTCGCTGATAAATATCCTGAACATCAAAGAAAAAGATGTTGATTTCTCGGGTGATTTGGAATATGTTCCGTCGGATATTAACCTTGACAGTTTGTTGAACGATGCAATGGATAACCGTCCGGAATTAAATCAGATTATGATTTTGGAGGATATTTCAAAATCACAAGTAAAACTTACTGCCGCCGGCAACAAGCCGAATATAGTGGTAACAGGTTACACCGAGTGGCAGAACACCGTCTGGGAAGAAAAAAACTGGTATAATTCGTGGACTGCAGTTGCCGTTTTAAGCATGCCTATTTTTGACGGTTTTTCCACTTTTCAGAAAACGAAACAGGCAAAAATAAATTTGGAGCAGGTTAAATTGAGCAAAGAGGCACTTGAAGAGGGAATAAAACTTGAAGTCCGTGCGGCGTATCTTAATTATAAACAGGCGAAGGACTCAATTGAAGCGAACAAAGAAAATGTTGATGCAGCGAAGGACAATCTGGCGACCGCCCAAAAAAGATTTCAACTCGGACTTATGTCTGATATAGAGGTGAGGGATGCGCAATTTTCCTTAACTCAGACGGAAACAAATTACATTCAGGCGTTATATGATTACAATGTAGCGATAGCGAGTTTGGAAAAAGCAATCGGTAGGTAGTTGCTCGCTTTGGAATAAAAAATGTGGAGGATAAAATGGGAAAAAGAAAAAAAATAATTTTAATTGTAGGGACGGTTATTATGGCCATAATTTTAGCGCGTGCTGCAAAATTTTTTATGGCAAAACCCAAAAGTGCCGCAAATGTTGTCCCGGTAAAAACGGTTAAACCCGTCTACAAAAATCTTGAAGAACTGCTTGAACTTACCGGCGATGTAAGGGGACTTTCAGAAGCAAAGGTTTATTCTAAAGTTCCCGGAAAATTGCAAGAGAAAAAAAAAGATATCGGTGATATCGTTTCTAAAAATGATATAGTCGCTCTTGTCGACCGTGATGAGCCGGCATTTGAATATAAACCGTCGGAAGTCAATTCGCCCATAAGCGGTGTTATAACCCAGTATTTTTTAGATATAGGCGAAGCGGTTACGCCTCAAAATCCGGTTTTTGAAGTTGCATCCATTGACAAGATAAAGATTACAACTAACATTACCGAAGAGGACATCCCGAAAATAAAAAAGGGTTTACCTGTCAGATTTACCGTTGATGCCTATCCTAAAAAAATATTTTACGGCGAGGTTTCCAAAATCAGCCAGGCGGTTAATTTACAAACGAGGACTTCGCAGATAGAAATTGCCGTTTCAAACGAAGGCGGATTACTAAAACCCGGAATGTTCGCTAAAATTAAATTGATTCTTTCCGTGCATAAAGATGTTTTATCAATTCCGGTTGACGCAATCGGCGAAACGGATTCTGAAAAATATGTCTATGTGATAGAAGGTGTCGTTGCCCGCAAAAAAATAATAAAACCCGGAATTTCACAGAACGATTTTGTTGAAGTGTTAACGGGCATTTCCGAATCGGATAATATCGTTTCCGTCGGCTGGCAAAACCTCTTAGACGGTATAAAGGCGGAGGTAGTTCAATGAATCTTCCTGAATTTTCGGTTAAAAGACCCGTTGCTATGATAATGTTTTATCTGGCGCTTTTTGTTTTATCGGCTGTGGCGCTTTCAAAACTTGCAATCGACCTTCTCCCTGAAATTACAATGCCGGCATTGACGATTACGACTCTTTATCAGGGCGCCGCCCCGGAAGAGGTTGAGTTAAAAGTTACAAAAATTATAGAATCGCAGGTTTCCATTACGCCCGGATTAAAGGAAATGCAATCGGTTTCCCAGGAAAACGCTTCAATAATAACCCTTTCGTTTAACTGGGGGGTTAATCTGGACGATGCTGCAAATGATGTCAGAGACCGTCTGGATTTTGCAAAAAGATTTCTACCTGACGACGCCGAAAAACCGCAACTCTTAAAATTTGATACTAACCAGATGCCTGTATTTTTTATTGCCGCCAGCGCGAATGAGTCCTATCCGAAAATAAAGGATATCCTGGACGATAAATTAGTGGAACCGTTAAAAAGGATTTCCGGCGTCGGCAATGTTATCGTCAGAAGTCCCCGTATAAGGCAGATAAACATAGATGTTGATAAATTCAAACTCCAGTCCCGCGGGCTTACGATATCAGATGTGACAAACTCATTGAGAATGAACAATCTGACACAACCGGCCGGCACGCTTAAAATTGCAAGTAAAGAATATCTGATAAGGGTTCCTGGCGAATTTGAAAATATTTCCGAAATATCGGATATTCCCGTCGGTAGTTTAAAAGGTCAGACAATTTATCTTAAAGATGTTGCTAAAATTTCCGATTCATTTGCAGAAATTACCGAATATATAAGGGCAAACCGCAGGAAAGGGGCAATGATTATTGTCCAGAAAAAATCCGGGGGAAATACCGTAAAAGTCGGGGAAGCGATAAAAGAAAAATTAAATGAGATAAAAAAGAAACTCCCTCCGGATATTGAATTGAATATTTTGATGGACAATTCCAAAGATATAAGAGATACCATAAACAATCTAAGAGATACGGTTATTATCGGCGGAATCCTCGTAATTCTTATTACATATATTTTCCTTGCCGACTGGGCGGCAAGTTTAGTCGTGCTTGTTACAATTCCGGTTTCTTTGATAATTGCATTTTTATTTTTGTATGTTATGGGTTATACGATAAATATAATGTCAATATCCTCGCTCTCTCTCGCGATAGGACAGGTCGTTGACTGCGCCATTGTCGTTTTGGAAAATATTGTCCGCCATAGACAGGAACTTAAAGAAGATAAAATAACCGCCGCAATAAACGGCACAAAAGAAATGGGACTTGCTGTTTCAGCGTCAATATTTACCAATATCGTTGTTTTTATACCTTTAATTTTTACGCAGGGTATTTCCGGGATTATGTTCAAGCAGCTCGGACTTATCACATCGGCTACGCTCCTGGTTTCGTTGTTGGTGTCTTTAACCCTTTCCCCGTTTCTCGCCGCTCGTGTTATAAAAGAGAAGAAAAAAACCGGATTTTTTGCGGACATAAGTGATAAATCATTTAATTGGATTCAAGAAGAATACAATATCATTCTTGTTTATGCCTTAAAACACAGGTGGAAAATGGTCTGGATTTTTTCTGCCGTATTTTTTGCAAGTTTGCTTTTGATACCGGTTATCGGAACGGAGTTTTTCCCTGAAGAGGATACCGGCAGTATTATTACACAGATAGATATGCCGGTAGGCAACAATGTAGAAACCACTAATGCGGCTGTATCAAAAATAGAGGATATTTTTGATAAAAAAGTTCCGGAAAGAATCATCTATCTTTCAAGAAGCGGTCAGTCATCAGGCAAATTCGGAGGTATGTCGGGGCAGAAAGAAACATCCGCTACCGGTTTTCTTTGGGGAATGATTACAGACAAAAATAAACGAAAAAGAGGAGTGAAGGAAATATCTGAAATGTTGCGTAAGGAAATCGGAAAAATTCCAGGGATACATAAATTTAATGTTTCAAGCAGTGATCCAATGCACGATAGGATGTTCGGCGGCAGCGGCAAGCCGGTAACAATTGAAATTATGGGACTTGATTTTGACCAATTGGATTCTATTTCCGAGCAAGTCCGCGAAATTTTAGAAAGCACAAAAGGGGTCAGGGATGTTTCCATCTCACGTGAAAAGGCCAAACCGGAATATTCCGTTAAAATAGACAGGGTAAAAGCATCTGCGCTTTCAATTCCCATTCAGGCAATTGCCGATACGATAAACACGTCTTTTGCGGGTAAAGCGGCAACGATTTATCGGGAAGCAGGGCGCGAGTACGATGTATTTGTCCGTCTTAAAGAAGATGATAGAAAAAACATACAGGATTTGGAGGGGATAGAAGTAAAGAATCTTTACGGCAATAAAATCCCGCTGAAAAATTTTGTAAAAATAGAGAAAATGCTCGGAGCGGTTAATATAGAAAGAAAGGACCAGACGCGGCTCGTGAAGGTTGAGGCAAATACATCCGGTGAACGCTCAATCGGTAAAATTACCGCAGACGTGAAAGCAAAACTTTCCAAACTGCCTTTAACAAAAGACGTTTCAGTTGAATTCGGCGGTTCTATAAAAGAGCAAAGGGATGCGTTCACCGACCTGATGCTTGCTTTTTTGTTAGGGATGCTTCTTACATATATGGTGATGGCGGCGCAGTTTGAATCATTCAGGGACCCTTTTATCATTATGTTTTCTGTCCCGTTCGGAGTGGTCGGGGTGATTTGGTCGCTTTTAATTACAGGGCAAACGTTGAATGTTTCTTCATTTATCGGTTTGATTATGCTCGTCGGGATTGTAGTCAACAATGCCATTGTTTTTATTGATTACACCATCCAGCAAAAAAATCAGGGTGTAAAAATTTACGATGCGATTATTGAATCAGGCCGCGTCCGGCTTCGTCCGATTCTGATGACATCATTAACAACAATTTTCGGGATGCTTCCTCTGGCACTTTCCCGCGGCAAGGGTTCTGAAACATGGGTATCACTGGGTACAACTGTTATCGGCGGACTTACCGTATCAATGTTTATTACGCTTGTTCTTATTCCCGTTATTTATTCGCTATTTGAGGATAAAACCGCAAATCCCGCCGTAAAACAAACGAATATCAGGTAAACCTTTTTTTGTTTGGAGCGTCTAATTATATGGAAGCGGATAATTTTAACGAAATTATAAAAGCACATCAGCAGAAAATTTATGCAGTCGTTTTCTCTATGGTCAGAAATGAGGCGGAGACGGATGAGATCGTGCAGCAAACTTATGTGAATGCATTTAAGGGGCTTAAAAAATTTCGCGGCGATTCATCAATAGAAACATGGCTCATTAAAATTGCCATAAACAACACAAGAACTTATTTCAGAAAAAGAAAATTTTTATCGTTTTTTTACGATAATGAAGGAAGAACCGCTGATATCAAAGATGATACTCAAAATACGGAAAAAGCCGTAGAAAACGAAGCAGTAAAAAATAGGATTGCTAAAGCGATAACCAAACTGCCTTTTCGTCAGAAAGAAGTTTTTGTTATGAAACATCTTAACGGTTTTTCCATAGCAGAAATTTCACAAGTGCTGAATATTGCCCAGGGAAGCGTTAAGGCGAATATTTTTAAGGCAATAAAGAATCTGCAAAAATATCTGGAGGATTTTGATGAAGTGCAATGAATTAAAAAATGAAATATATTTTTATATTAAAGATGAACTTGAACCGGGAAAAAAAACCGAAATAGAAAAACATCTGAAAGGATGTTCTGCCTGCCGGAGTTTATTAAGCGAGTTCTCTGAAACGATTAGTACGGTGGATAAAAATCCTGTTGACTATCCGAGAAAGAATTGGGATTATTTTGCTTCCGAAATTTCGGAAAAAATTCATAGAAAAAAACATTTTGTTTTTTGGAAACCCGCGGCGGCATTTAGTTTAAGTTTTTTTGTTTTCGTCGCCGGTTACATATATTATCATCAAAAAAATCTACAAGAGAACGTTGTGTCGTCTGACACAGAGGAACTTGTTGCTTATCTTTCAAATTTTGATATACCGGAGTTGTATCAGTAAAATAAAAGGCAGAGTTAAGGTTAAAGGTTTAAGGTTAAGGTTTTAATTTTAACCTTTAATTTATACCTTTAACTTGCCGTTATAGGGGGTTTTATGAAAAGGTTTTTGGGTTTGTTGGTTGGTTTTTTGATGTTGGGGACGGGTTTTGTTTTTGCCGAGATGCCCTGTGAAAAAGGAATGGGCCCGGGCAAAGAAATGAAGCAGGAAAAGGGGATGATGCGTGAAAAGGGCGAGCGGGATGAAGATGTCGGCAATGTTAAAATGTATCTGAAAATCCGTCAGGAACTGAATTTAACTGATGAACAGGTGAAAACACTTGAAAAAATCCGCAATGATTTCAAACGGGATGCAATAAAACGGCAGGCGGATATGAAACTTGCCCGGCTGGATTTGCAGGAAACTATGCGTCAGGAAAAACCGGATTTTGCTTCTTCCCGCGCAAAGATCAAACAAATTTCCGAATTGCAATTGGCAACAAAACTTGCCATGATTGATGCGATGGAAAAGGGTTACAATACCTTAACAAAAGAGCAGCAGGATAAACTCTTGCAGTTAAAAAAAGAAAGAAAAGAAAACTGGAAAAAAAATAAAAAGGGCGAGGAAAAATGAAAAATTACAGATGTCATTGCGAGAAGGTCGCAGTGGCGGCCGGCGAAGTAATCTTAATTCTGCCGCGAGTCCGGAGTTTATCCCGCACTTTGTTGCGGGGGACTCTCGCAATGACACTTTATGTCATTTGCAATTGTCAATTTGCAATTTATAATTGCCTCTATTCGCAGCAACTTACTTGGCAGGATGTACTGGTAACTGCCAAAAATAACAATCCCCTGCTTGTCAAAGCGGAAAAATCGGTTAAGTCAGCCCGTCTGCAATACCAAAGTTCCTTTACTAATTTTCTTCCGCAGTTATCCGCAAATGCCGGTGTCTCGCAATCGGATTCGGACGGTTCCGGTTGGTCAAAAGATTACTCTTACGGACTCTCGGGAAAACTTTCTGTTTTTTCCGGTTTTTCCGATACCAGCAATACCTCCTCAAAAAGCATCCAGTTAAAAATTGCGGAAGCGGAATATAAAAAAACCCTTTCCGGAGTAGTTTTCAATCTAAAAAAAAGTTTTACGGAACTACTGTGGAGTCAGGAATCGGTTAAACTTGCCCGGGAGATACTTAAAAGGCGCACGGAAAATTATGAACTGGTTAAATTCAAATATGATGCCGGCAGGGAAGACAGGGGTTCTCTTCTTCGGGTAGAAGCGGACAAATATCAGGCGGAATATGAACTGTCAAAAGCAAAAAGAAGCGTTGCCTCCGCCTCCCGTGAACTTTTAAAAGATATGGGAAAGGATTCGGATAATGGAGCGGAAATACCGGCCGCTGCGGGAAGTTTTACCGTAGATGAGTCCACGTCCGTTCCGGTTTTCGGCGAGATGCTTCTCAATATACCGGATTATGTCATCGCAAAAAATAACCTGGAAAAATCAGAATATGATTTAACATCGGCAAAAAGCCAACTTTATCCGGAAATTTCTCTCTCTGGCAGTGCTTCAAAAACCGGCGACAGTTGGCCGCTGTCAAACGATCGCCGGTCGGTAACACTGGGACTTTCATACCCGTTTTTTCCCGGCGGCAGAAATTATTATGATATAAAAATATCTCAAACCAATAAAGCGATTTCAGAAGAGGCGTTCCGTTCAACGCGGCAGCAACTCGCATCAACGCTTTCTTCCGTCTGGAACGATTTTATTAACGCAGTTGAAAGCGTAAAAGTTTCACAGATGTATTTTTCGGCGGCGGAAGAGCAATCAAAAATTACTTCAACAAAATATATCAACGGGCTTACTTCTTATCAGGAATGGTACACCGTTGAAAATGACTTTACAAATTCGCAGCGCTCTTTATTAAATGCTAAAAAAAATTCCGTGATTTCGGAAGCAAACTGGAAAAATGTTTTGGGACTGGGAGAGTGAAAATGAAAAAAATAATTATTTCGGTTGTCGTGTTGATTTTAATCGCCGGCGGCATATTTTTATTTAAGAAAAAGAAAAAAAACAATCAACTCACGGAAATTCAGCCGACGAGAGGTTCTATCGCCGTTGAATTCCGCGAAACAGGCACTGTCAGTCCCAGGAACCGTCTTGAGATAAAACCGCAGGTTCCCGGACGCATTGAAGATGTTCTCGTTGTTGAAGGACAGAATGTAAAAAAGGGCGAGGTTATCGCGTGGATGAGTTCAACCGACCGCGCGGCGCTTTTAGATGTCGCCCGGGAAAAAGGCGCTGCGGAGTTCCAAAAATGGTCAGATGCCTACAAACCGACTCCGATTATTTCGCCGTTAGACGGTTTTATTATTGCAAGAAGTAAAGAACCGGGTCAGAGCGTATCGGTCGGCGATGTAATTTTAGTTATGGCGGACAAACTTATAATTTCCGCGGATGTTGATGAAACCGACTTGCGTTATCTTAAACTCGGTCAGGAAGTTGAAATATTTTTGGACGCCTATCCGGAGAAAGAATTTGACGGTATTGTTGAACATATTGCATATGAATCAGCGGTAATAAATAATGTCACGGTGTACGAAGTAAAAATTAAGCCGGAAAATACGCCGTCTAATTTTCGTGCAGGTATGACGGCTACCATAGAAGTAACCGCCGACAAAAGAGAAAATGTCTTGCTTTTACCCGTTGATATAATCGTTGAAAAAGGCAGCAGAAAATTCGTCACCCTTAAAGTTTCCGGCGGTAAATCCGAGTTAAAAGAAATCAGAGTTGGTATCACCGACGGTAAAAAAATAGAAATTACGGAGGGTGTTACGGAAGACGATATAATTTTAAGTTCTGCTAAGGTTTCCAAAAGAGATAGAACTACCAGAACAGGCGCCGCCATTCCTGGCCTGGGTCGCCGGTAATCTGTAGGGTAGGGTTTCAGCCCTGCGGCAAACTAAAATGAAAATTATTGAGATAAAAAATATTTCCAAAACATATCATTTGGGCGAGTTTGATGTTCCCGCACTTAAAAGTGTTTCGCTTGAAATTGAAGAAGGCGAATTTGTTTCTATAATGGGCGCATCCGGCAGCGGGAAGTCAACACTTCTGCATATCCTCGGTCTTTTGGACAAACCCACTTCCGGAAGTTATAAACTTGCAGGCAGAGAGATATCTAAACTTTCGGATAACGAACTGGCAACGCTGCGGAACAAATTTCTCGGGTTCGTTTTTCAGCAGTTCAATCTTTTACCGCGGACATCCGCAAAAGAAAATGTGGAATTGCCGTTGATTTACTCCGCCGATAAAAAATTTGCGGATGCAATTGTTCTGTTGAAAAAAGTAGGTCTTGCGGAGAGGATTTATCACAAACCCAATGAACTTTCCGGCGGTCAACAGCAACGGGTAGCGATTGCCCGCGCGCTGATAAACAATCCTTTGCTTATTTTTGCCGACGAACCGACCGGAAATCTTGACAGCAAGTCGGCGTCGGAAATTATTGAAATTCTTAAAGAACTGAACAGTTACGGCATCACTATAGTTATGGTGACCCACGAGCCGGATTTGGCATCTGCTGCAAGCAGGATTATTACTTTGCAGGACGGTAAAATTATTTCCGATAAACCCCGCCCTTCCTTAAAAGACCTTCAGGAAGAGCGGGGTAAATTGCCGCCGACTTTTCACAAATTAAAAACAAAAATTACAGGATTGAAACAATCTTCCATTTCCGAAAATCATTTTTTGCATCCGGTTTTTAAATTTCAAAGCATGAGTAATTATTTTTTTCAGGCGCTCAGGTCGCTTTTATCAAACAAAACCCGTTCCGTTCTATCCATTCTCGGTGTTTTAATTGGAGTGACAAGCGTTATAGCGATGCTCGCGCTGGGTCGGGGGGCGCAGGAAGACGTAAAAAAAAGAATCTCCTCGCTGGGTTCAAATCTGCTGACGGTAAGAGCGTCATCGCACCGTGTGGGCGGTGTCTCAATGGAATCCGGAACAGTTACGAGATTCACAATAGAGGATGCTAATGAAATTAGGGAAAAAATTTCAGGTATTGATAAAGTTGCCGCGCATGTAATGGGCCGCGGGCAGGTTGTTTATCAGGGCAAAAACTGGAATACGCAAATTCAAGGAACTACGGAAGATTATCCCTATATGAGAAACGACCATCCGGTAATGGGCAGATTTTTTACAAAAAATGAGACAATCACTAGAACAAAGGTTGCTGTAATTGGTCAGACGATTGTAAAAGAACTTTTTGGTGACAAAAATCCGCTCGGTGAATTCATCAAAATAAAAAGGATTGATTTTCAGGTCATCGGTATTTTACCCACAAAAGGTTCTTCCGGCTGGCAGAATGAAGATGACAAAATTATTATTCCATTAAATACTGCGATGTATCGGCTGCTTGGCAAAGAATATGTTGACCAAATAGGTGTTCAGGTAACTGATGCAAATTTAATGGATGAGGTCAGCGATAAAATTAAAAAACTGATTATTACGCTTCATCGTCTTCCTGAATCGCAAAAAGATACTATTGATATAAGAAATATGGCGGATATTCAGGAGACAATAACCTCAACGGTAAAGACATTTTCTTATCTTTTAGGGTCAATCGCATTTATAAGTTTGCTGGTCGGTGGAATAGGCATTATGAACATTATGCTTGTCTCCGTTACTGAAAGAACGCAGGAAATCGGACTGCGTAAAGCCGTCGGCGCCAATAACAACGACATACTTTTCCAGTTTATAATTGAGTCGGTTGTTATATGCATTTTAGGCGGTCTTATCGGGATAATGTTAGGTTCTCTGATTTCCGTTATTTTATCAAAATTCGCCGGCTGGTCAACAAGGATATCAATGTCATCCGTCCTTCTGGCGTTTACATTCTCCGTTGCAATCGGCTTGATTTTCGGAATATGGCCCGCCAAAAAAGCATCCCAACTCAATCCTATAGAAGCGCTCCGCTATGAATAACAGTATGTTTAAATCGCTGCGGCACAAAAATTTCCGGCTTTTTTTTATCGGGCAGACAGTTTCTATGATAGGAAGCTGGATACAGATAACCGCTCTGCCGTGGCTGGTCTACCGTCTTACAAATTCCGCGATGCTTTTGGGATTAGTCGGGTTTTTGAGTCAGATTTTTGTTCTCGTTTTTTCGCCTATTGCCGGCGCCGTGGCCGACCATTACAACAAAAGGAAACTTTTGATTTTAACCCAGACGCTGTTAATGTTACAGGCGGTTATTCTCGCAGTCCTTACTATTTCCGGAAAAATTCAGATTTCTCACATTATTATTCTGGTAACTTTTATCGGAGTTGTATTCGCACTGGATATGCCGGCCCGCCAGTCGTTTTTAATTGAAATGGTAGGCAAAGAGGATTTGATGAATGCCATCGCCCTGAACTCCGCGATTGTCAACGGCAGCCGCCTTATAGGTCCCGCCATCGCCGGAATTTTAATCGCTGCCGTCGGCGAAGGTTATTGTTTTTTGCTCAACGGCATAAGTTTCATATATGTAATTGTCGTACTTTTTATGATGACGAATGTATCAATAAATCCGGTTGATAAAGCAGTGTCGGTTACAAAAAAATTTTTCTCCGGGCTTAAATATGTCCGCAGTTCAAAAACCATTTCGTCAATACTTTTTTTATGCGCGATGACAGGGTTAATCAGCGCCTTCCCGATGGTTTTAATGCCGGTTTTTGTGAAGGATGTTTTTCATCTTGATGCCTCGGGCTTGGGAATTTTTATGTCTGCTATAGGCGTGGGTGCAATTTTGGGGACGGTAAAGGTTGCCGCCCGGAAAAGCACGGATGGACTTGAGCGGCTAATCATCAACTCGGCGGTAGGTTTTGGCCTGGGGGTAGTCGCATTCGCCCTCTCAAAAAACATTTTTTTTGCCGTTGTATTTCTCATTCTTTCCGGCTATTTTATGATTTTACAGATGGCTTCCAGCAACACGCTTATTCAGTTAATCATTTCCGACGACATGCGGGGCAGGGTTATGGGATTTTTCACGATGGCATTTATGGGTTTTGCCCCTATAGGATGTCTGGCGAGCGGTTTTCTGGCGCACAAAATATCCGCGCCGCTGACCGTTGTCACCGGCGGATTTTTGTCGGTAGTTATAACGATAATTGTAGAAAAAAAGATTTTTGTAAAATAATAATGTTATCTCCCGGCAGTTAAAAAAATCCTGCCAATCAAAACTTTGCCCGCAAAAATAATTTTTTTTGAAGGTGCGAAGACCCCTTGACAAAACGCCTAAGATACTTTATACTTATAGTAAATGTAAAAGAAGTAAAAGTAAGACATCCTATAAGGAGTCAAGTAAAAAATAAAGAAAAATAACGCTCTTTGAAAAACAAGTCAGGCATTAACAAAGACCCTTGCGGGGTTATACGGCTGACCTGATTTAAGCATAGCAAGCATCA
>JBBAAR010000016.1:0-41714 GCA_041658185.1 Elusimicrobiota bacterium | reverse complement strand
GGCGGCGGTTGGTTCTACGTTGCGTCGTTCCTGCGTGTGTCCGACCGCAACGTCGCCTCGTGGTCTTTCGCTTCTCGCGACGGCAATGTCGGTTTTCGCCCTGCGAGGACACCCTGAATGTATTTCTTTGCTCTTTTACGCTTTTACACTTTTTTTGAAAAGAAAAACGGGAAACAGGAAAAAGAAATATGAAGGAAATGAAAAATGATTAATTTGAGAAAAAAAGGAATTTTTTATCTGATTGAAGGCGAAGAAGCGAGGCGACTTGCGGGGCCGCTTGGTTTGAAACTTCTGGAAAAAAAAGTAACGGAGCCGTCAGGCGAGACGAAAATTTATTTAAGTTGCGGTTTTCCCAAAAGCGGAATGGATAAATATATAGGCAAACTTGTCCGGCTCGGCGAGAACGTGGCGATTGTTGAAAATGGAGAATTGGTGGAGAAGATAGAAATAATGGAGAAGGGGAAAGATGAATAAGCCGGTTCAGATAATTCCTAAGACATATGATTTTATTTTATGGATAATAGAAAAAATCAATAAATTTCCAAGAAGCCAAAAATTTGTTTTAGGCGATAGGATAGAACACTATCTTTTGGATATTTTAGATATGTTGATTGAAGCGCAGTATTCAAAAGAAAAGGTTGCAATTCTTCGTCTGGCAAATTTGAAACTTGAAAAAATCCGTTATCTGATAAGAATTTCAAAAGATCTTCGGTATATAGATTTGAAAGCGTATGAATTTTCTGCAAGTTCAGTAAATGAGATAGGTAAAATGCTTGGCGGCTGGTTGAAGAGTTTAAATGTCTGAGTCCTTCATTCCGGAGTTTTTCAATCTACGGATTGAAAAAGTGTGATTGGTGGGTGTCCAGTTGAGTTTGCCCGTGTCAAACCCCTTTGATTAGAAAGGGTTAGGACCAAAAATGAGTGTGTTCCCATGGAGTATAGTGTAGTTGCCCGCATGAGATGGGCGTGCAGTTGTGAATTGGGGACTATCCCTAATTCATCCAAAACAAGACGTTGGATATATGCAACTGCAACATGGTTAAAAGCACGAAAAAGGCTAAAAACAGGATAAAAAGGCAAACTTGACATTCTGACTGTCGGGCGATGTTGTTAGAAAAATATTAGGCATCCGTGGCGGCGATTGGAACAACGATGCGACGAACCTGCGTGTATCCGACCGCAACAACGCCTCGTGGTCTAACGCTAATCGCAACAACAATGTCGGTTTTCGCCCTGCGAGTACACCTAAAAGGCGGGTGATAAAAATATGGAAAATTCGGTGTTTTCTAAAATCACAGAGTTTAAAAACATTCTTCTTGCCGCCAAGTTAGCACAGAGGAGAAAAAGGGAACATTTTTCCGTATGTAAGTTTAATTTTTATCTTGAAAATGAACTGTTAAAACTGAAAGAAGAAATTATGTCAGGGACATATAAACCGGGAAGTTACCACCATTTTACAATTTATGAACCGAAAATCAGAGATATAGGGGTATCACCCTACAGGGACAGAGTGGTCCACCACATTCTATGTAATGTTCTTGAGCCGATAGTTGATAGAAGATTCATCTATGATTCATATGCCTGCAGGAAAAATAAAGGCACGCACAAAGCCCTTGACAGGTGCGAAAAGTTTATAAAAAGAATCTGCCGGCTCAATTTTGCTTCGGCATATCTTCTGCAATGCGATATAAAGAAATTTTTTCCTTCCATAGACAGGGATATTATGTATAAACTCTGCCGGAAACATATAGAAGATGAAAATATCTTGCAGTTGATTAAGTTGATAATAAATGCCAATGATAACAAACAAACCGGACTGCCGATAGGAAACTTAACAAGCCAGTTTTTTGCCAACATTTATCTCAATGAATTGGACCACCATATTAAACATAACTTGCGGGAAAAATATTACTTACGATATATGGATGATTTTTTGATATTCGGGAATGACAAAAAACATCTCTGGGAGGTAAGAGAAAGTATAAATAAATTCCTTGCCGAGAAATTAAAACTGGAATTACACCCGAAGAAATCAACGGTATATCCCGTTAAATGCGGCGTAAGTTTTTTGGGCTGGCGGCTTTTGCCCGGGGAGGTTGTCATTACGAGGGACGAAGTCCCGAAGCAATCTCATATTACCGTATCCCGGAGATTGAAAAGAAAAAACATTGTTAATTTCGTAAGAAGGATAAGGCAAAAATCCCAAGAGGATGTTCCGCTGGCAGAAATTACCAATTCAATCCGATGCTGGGTGGCTCATTGCGAACACGGAGATACTTATAATTTGAGAAAAAAAGTTTTTTCGGGGTTATATCTATGAAAAATTTGGCACGAAGTGTCATCCCGTGCTTGACACGGAATCTAATTTTAACCTTTAACCTTTTATCCCTCGCAAAACTCGGGACGAAGTGCATCCCGCGTACTTTTTGTGCGGGACTCATTTTACTCGCGGAGTTTATCCCGCTCTTTGCGGGACTTTTAACCTGCCTTTATGGTTCTGCTCCATATGCCGGCGGCACAGGCGATGGCTGGACTGTTTCGCAAGGACAATACGATACTACTTTACCTGCAACTCATGTCGTCTACATAGGAAGTCCCGGCGATGGCTGGGCTTTTTGTAGTTTTTCTTATGTAAATTATTCGCCCGCTGCACCCACATTGCTTGGTCAGAGACGGTCCGATGATAACTCTCCGATAACTTTCGGGAATTGGACAAATAATTTAACGCCACGGGCAACCTTTTATCTGTCCGACCCGGATGCCGCCGACACTGTAAAATACCAGATACAATGTTCAAGCGAAGCAAGCTTCGCAACTACAACAATTAACTACACTTCTTCTTTAATTTCCCAGGGCGTAACTTTTTATGTTATGACCGGACTTACCAGCGGGACATCATACTATTGGCGGGTAAAATGTATTGATAATTCTTCTGCTGAAAGCGGTTGGGCGACCGCGAATGCAGGAGCCATTGCGGTAAAAATAGACACTGAACCGCCGACGAACGTTAGCATTTCATCCTGTTCCGCCGGTTCATATTCACAGATAACGGTGTATTTTACAGCCAATGATACCGGATCCGGATTGGCCGGCAGTCCGTATTATGTAGAGATGTCAACGGCGTCCAATTTCGGCGGTGATGTAACCAACTCCGGCTGGATTTCCCAGACAAGTTATGTATTCAACAATTTAAATAGAAATAAGAAATATTATTTCAGATTGACAGCGAAAGACAACGCCGGAAACGTTTCCGACCCGTCGTCGGTTGTCAACTGGCAGACAAAACCCGGCACGTATCAGGAAAAGATAACGACCCGCACGGGCCCGAACAGTTTCGGATTCTTCGGAGACGGTTTGTGGGAGTGGGAAGTGGCTGCGAAGGGCGGGCAGTTAATCACAGTAACCGCATACATAAGATACAACGCAAGTTACGGAGCGGCTGCGAAACCCAAACTTACGCTTTACAATCTGGGAGTGAACAGCAATGCAACGATGATTGCATCTGCGGATACGTGGGAACAGTTGCAGGTTTCCGGCACACCGAACAGGAACGGAGTGCTCAAACTGAAGATAGAGGGCTATTCAACAGTCCCCGGAGCAAAGATGTTCGTTGACGACATACAGGTGAGCCAGTGATTAAAATCCGTAAAACGTGAAAGGTGAAAGGTGAATAGTAAAGAAGAAAAATAAAACACTTCACGCTTTACGCTTCACGAAAAAAAGGGGGTGATGAAAAATGGCAAGAAAATCCAGGTCAATCGGCGATGAAATTTCAAGGTTCAAAGTTATGTTGGGCGGTCTGAAAAACAATTCCGCTGATTTTTCGTTTCTGAAAGATGAACTGAAAACAACTGAGACAAATATCTCAAAACTTGAAACCGAGAACAGCAAGCAGGAGAAACTGAAAGCGGACTTAAAATCGCAGACCGAGGCGGTGAATACTTTATTGAATGGTTTGCAGAAAAGTTATGCTTCATATGTTCGGTATGTGAATGGAAAATACGGTCCGAAGGCAGCCAAACTGCGTGAGTTTATCCCGCAAGTTGAAGGCGAAGTGAAGTCAACAAAACCGAAAGGATAGATGCTTTGCTAACACTCAACATGACCGTCATTCTGAGTCCCGCTATTTGCGGGATAAACTCCGCGAAGAATCTCAAAAGGTGAATGACTTGAACACAAAGGCAACTGCCTTTGTGTTCCGGGTAAATGCCTTTGAACGCGGGGTCATTACCTTTAACTACGAGGTCAATGCCTTTGACTTCAAGGCAACTGTCTTAGCATTTATGGTATGTGCCTTTAATTCTGAGGCAAATGCCTTTTGAAATTGTTGTAGTTGCCGAGATTGCCCCTGAAGGGACTCCCTTCGGTCGCTCGGCGATAAGCCAACCAAGGTTGGCGACTACATCTACATCAGCAGACCAAGGGTCTGCAACTACACAAAAAAGCGGCTTGTTATCACAGGCCGCTTTTTTGTGTATCCAAATTTGTCCTGAACTTGATTCAGGATAAGACAGCTTTGGGCGAGTTTCCGAAGATGGTTTTGATTTAGACTTTTGAATTGATTTGTTTAATTTCTGTCGTCAGACCTGCCTGACGGTAGGCAGGCCCATTTTATTCAGCAATTCAATGAATGGGTCCGGGTTTAATTCTTCAACGTTGACCATGGTTTTTGGGTCCCACACGCCTTTTGACACAAGCATTGCCGCCGCTACCGGCGGTACGCCTGCGGTATAACTAATCGCCTGAGATTCCACCTCATTGTAGCATTCTTTGTGGTCGCAAACATTGTAAATAAAAATCTCTTTGTCCTTGCCGTCTTTTTTTCCGCGTATGAGATTACCGATGCAGGTTTTACCGGTGTAATTCGGTGCCAGCGATTTAGGGTCGGGAAGTACCGCCTTTACGAGTTTTAACGGCACCACCTCCAGTCCTTCCGCCGTCCTGACCGGTTTTTCCGAAAGCAGTCCGATGTTTTTCAGCACGGTGAAGCAATTGATATAGTGCTCGCTGAATCCCATCCAGAACCGGATGCTGTTTGCGTCTATGTTTTTTGAGAGAGAATGCAGTTCGTCGTGACCGGTCAGATAGACAGTTTGGAATCCTACAACCGGGAAATCATATTTTTTTTTAACTTTGTGAACTTCCTCTTCAACCCATTTTCTGTCTATCCATGTCCACACTTTTTTGAATTCCCTGAAATTTATTTCCGGGTCAAAGTTGGTTGCAAAATACTTGCCGTGCTCACCCGCGTTAACATCCATAATATCTATCGTGTCAATTTTATCAAAATAATGTTTCACCGCAATGGCGCAGTAGGCATTGACAACGCCGGGGTCAAACCCGACGCCAAGTATAGCCGTCACACCTTTTTGTTTGCACCGGTCTTTTCTTTTCCATTCGTAATTGGCATACCACGGCGGATTTTCACAGACCTTGTCCGGTTCCTCGTGAATTGCAGTATCCATATATGCCGTCCCGGTTTCAAGACATGCTTCAAGGACCGACATATTGACAAACGAAGCGCCCAGGTTTATCACAATAGATGAGCCGGTTTCTTTTATAATTTTCACGGTTGCCGGAATGTCCAGAGCGTTAAGTTGTCTTGAATAAATTTTTTTTGTTTTGTCTTTGAGGGAGTTTTTTCGTTGCACGCTTTTTATGATATTTTCTATCTTGGACAGCGTTCTGGATGCGATGCAAATATCTCCGAGGATGTCGTTGTTTTGAGCACACTTATGCGCCGCCACATGACTGACAGCACCTGCGCCGATGATCAAAACATTTCTTTTCATTAAAACCAGTCCTCCTTTTTTAATTTTAACCACAGATAAACCCCCGATAGAACCATTCGGGGGCAGGCTCCGATTTACGCAGATAAAAAATTGCAAATCATTTTTATTCTTTTGAATTTATCTGTGTTCATCTGCGTTCACCTGCCTGCCGGCAGGCAGGTCTGTGATTACAAGGTATTTTTGAAATCATTATAGTTAAACCGGCGGACTACATTATAAGACCCGTCCAATCTTTTTATGACGATGGAAGGCATTTGAAGTCCGTTGAACCAGTTTTTTTTCACCATTGAATAGCCCGCCGCATCCGCAATTTTAATAGTGTCTCCGACTTTAAGATGAGATTTAAATTGATATGTCCCGAACACATCGCCCGCAAGACACGACCGCCCTGCAATCATATATTTAAATTGCCCTTGTCCTGCGACTTCCATTTTTGCAGGTGTTCTGTAAATCAATAAATCCAGCATATGCGCTTCCGTGGAAGCATCAATTATAGCGACATCAATTTCATTATGAACGATATCCAGCACTTTTGTTACCAGTTCCGCCGACTGTGTAACGGCTGTTTCGCCCGGTTCTAGATAAACCTGAACCCCAAATTTTTTGCCGAACTCTTTTAATTTTTTGCAAAACTTTTCCAGCGGATAACTGTCTTTCGTAAAATAAATCCCTCCGCCGAGAGATACCCATACCAGTTTTTTAAGCAAGTCCCCGTAATTATCTCCGATGAAATCCAGCGCGGACGAAAAATTTTCAAAGTCATCATTTTCGCAGTTGAAATGAAACATAACACCGCTAATCATCGGCATTATTTTTAGGAGCGATTTTTTATCCGTTTCGCCGAGCCGTGAATATCTCCGCGCGGGGTCTGCCAAATCAAAACGGGAACAACTTATTTTTGGATTTATCCTTATTCCGACTTTAAGACCACGGACATCCCCGTAAAACATTTTTAATTGAGATACCGAATTAAAAATAATTTTGTCTGCATATCTTCTAACTTCTTTTATGTCCTCATAAGAGAAAGCCACGCAGTAAGCATGAACTTCTTTTCCGAATTTTTCCCGCCCGAGACGCGATTCATACAAAGAACTGCTCGTTGTCCCATCCATGTATTTTCTCATCAGATTGAAAACACCCCATGTGGAAAAACATTTCAACGCAAGCACGACCTTCGCACCGGAGTTTTCCCTGACATAAGATATTCTTTTCAGATTTTTTAACAATTTTTTTTCGGAAATTAAATAGTAAGGCGTTTTCAAAACCATAATTTTAATTTTCTGACGGGATTAACAGGATTTTTAATTCTTTGTTTTATCCTGTAAATCCTGTCAAATGCTTTTTATTGTAATCAGTTTATAAAAAAAATTCTTTTATGTCAACCCCATTAGATATGAAATTATCTAACGGGGTCAATAGACCGGTAAAATTAGGATTATCTTCGTTTACGGCGAGTATGGTAATAACTTCGGCTGCCCTGATAGTTTTTCTTGGGGATTTGTCGTAAAGATGCCTGCTGAAGATTGTAGAATGTTTCCTTTGGCATTGCAGGATGTTCGGATATTGTAATGCTCATTCTGATAATTTTTTCAATACTGTGAACATCGCTTCCCTGGTCGGGTGTTGCAAGTGAAATGGCATGTCCGACCTGTCCCGCCCTTCCTGTGCGTCCTATCCGGTGAACATAATTTTCCGGGTCATCGGGCAGGTCATAGTTAAGAACAAGTTCAATGCCGACGACATCAATGCCCCGTGCCGCGATATCCGTTGCGCAAAGTATGCGGTACTTTCCTGATTTAAATCCTTCCAACGCTTCTTTTCTCTGCCCGAGCGAACGGTCGGCGTGAATTTCAGCTACGGTGTGCCCCATACCCCGTATAAGCCGTGTGATTTTAGATGCTCCTCTTTTTGTCCGCGTGAACAAAAGAACCGTTCCGGTGTGTTTTTTAAGGAGTTCTGCTAATAATTTTCCTTTCAGGTCGCGGTTGACGACGAATATTTCCTGCGAGATGCCTTCTGCCATCGTGCCGCTTGGAGCAATTTCCGTGCGTACCGGAAGTTTCATATAATAGGAAGCGATGCTCATTATTTTACCCGGTATGGTTGCTGAGAATAGCATTGTCTGACGGTCTTTCGGCACAAGCCGCAATATCTTTTCAATTTGCGGGGCAAAACCCATATCAAGCATGCGGTCGGCTTCGTCAAGAACAAGGACATGGACATCGTCCATGCGTACCTGTTTCTGTCCGATAAGATCTATCAGCCGTCCGGGTGTGGCGACGATAATGCGCGGGTTCTTTCTTAAAGAATTTATCTGCTTTCCCATGGATTCGCCGCCGATGAGGACTGCCGTTTCCATACCGAAAGCCCGGGTAAATTGTTTAAGTGCATCGTTGACCTGGATAGCGAGTTCACGGGTAGGAACCAGTATCAGTCCTTTGCCCTTTTTTTGGGCCAGCCGCTGTATCATCGGGATTCCGAAAGCAATCGTCTTGCCGGTACCTGTCTGAGCGATTCCTATGATATCTTTGCCTTCAATCGCTATCGGTATTGCCTTGTATTGTATCGGGGTCGGTATCTTGAAACCTAATTTGTCAAGTACTTTAAGCGGTCCTGGTGCTATGCCGAGCCCGTAGAAACTATCGTGAGTTATATTTGTCATAACTATATTATATAATTTTATTTGCGGTAAGTCAAGTTTTTTTTTCATGTTTTTTTTCTTGCAATTTTTGTGAAAAATATGTAAAATCAAAAATGTCCAAAAAAATCCGTAAACACAGATGGGCACAGATTCACATATTAAAAAAATATTTTTTTCTGAAACACTTGATTTTTAATTATAAAAAAGATATAATTTACAATAAAGGCAATTGAAAATTGAAAATTAAGAATTATGGATTTTAACATTTACAATTCTCAACTCTTAATTCTCAATTTGTAATTGATGTTATGATATTTATGGAAAAAAGAGAAATGAAAGAATTAAAAATAGGTGATTTAACGGCAAAACTGCCGATAATTCAGGGTGGAATGGGAGTTGCGATTTCATTATCCGGTCTTGCGGCGGCAGTTGCAAACGAGGGCGGTATCGGTGTGATTGCTACCGTCGGTATGAATATGTTTGAGGAGGATTTTTCCAAGGATTACTTAGGGTCAAATATCAGAGCATTAAGAAAAGAAATAAGGAAAGCAAGAGAGTTATCAAAGGGAATTATTGCCGTAAATATAATGGTTGCGCTGACGAATTATGCCGATATGGTTACGACCTCAATAGAGGAAGGTATTGACATAATTATTTCCGGAGCCGGGCTTCCGCTGAATCTTCCCGCATTCTTAAAAGGAAAAAAAGGTCCTAAACTGGTCCCGATTGTTTCATCCGGCCGCGCGGCAAACCTAATTTGCAAGAGATGGATTGAAAAATATAATTATCTACCGGATGCCGTGATTGTTGAAGGTCCGCTCGCCGGAGGCCATCTCGGTTTTAAGATTGAACAGATTGCCAATCCGGATTATATATTAGAGAAATTAATCTTAGATGTAATCAAAGAAGTAAAACTTTTTGAGGATAAATATAAAAAGAATATTCCTGTAATCGCTGCCGGAGGGATTTATACGGGTGCGGATATCCGTAAATTTTTGCAATTGGGCGCTTCGGGTGTGCAGATGGCGACCAGATTTGTTACGACTTATGAATGTGATGCGTCCGAAAAATTTAAGCAGGCATATATTGATTCAAAAAAAGAAGACATCGTGATAATTAAAAGTCCCGTCGGTATGCCTGGCCGTGCGATAAGAAATAAATTTATTGACGATGTAAATAAAGGCGAGAAGAAACCGTTCAAATGTCCTTTTCATTGTATCATCACCTGTGATTGCATAAACACGCCGTATTGCATTGCCTTCGCTCTGATAAACGCGCAGAAAGGGATTTTAGATCACGGTTTTGTTTTTTGCGGAGAGAATGCATACAGGACAAACGAGATTATTTCCGTAAAGGAACTGGTGGGAAAACTTAAAGATGAATATGAAAAAGCAACCACAGATGAACGCAGATAGACACAGATAAATTCAAAAGAATAAAAATGATTTGCAGTTTTTAATCTGCGGAAATCGGAGCCTGCCCCTGAGTGGTTCTATCGGGGGTTTATCTGCGGTTACAAATTGTAGAACTATATATTAAATCTAATTTCTATTATGTCGCCGTCCTTTATAATATAATCCCTGTCCACCAGTTTAACAAATCCCTTGCCTTTTGCATCGTTCATATTGTGACATTTCATAAAATCTTCAAAACTTACAATATCCGCTTTGATGAATCCTCGTGCAAGGTCGGTATGAATTTTACCGGCGCAGGTAACGATATCCGAACCCGCATTTACCGGCCAGGCGTGGACTTCATCCTTGCCTGCCGTATAAAAAAATATAATGCGGGATTTTTCGAGAACTTTTTTGATTATTTCATTTATTTCTAATTCGTCGTCAATAATTACTACGGGTTTTGCGCTTAAAGGCGAGAGTGTTTTGAGATATTTTTGTTCGTTTTCGCTGAACTCTGCTTCGCATAATGGCGTTTCTTTTTCAAGATAAGACAGACATTTTTTTAGGAACTCTTTTTCGCCGGTATCGTCTGTATTTAATACTCGCGCTTCGCATTTTTCCATATCAAGTATCAGCAAGTCAAGTATATTTTTTTTCGCGAATACAATTGTATCTGCTTGAACAAGCTGGTCTTTTGTAAATTCAACGAAAAACGGGGACACTTTATCCGGTTCGCATTTTTTTTCAAGCGCAATTAATTTCTCATCACTGTATTTTATTTTGCCTTCCGGTAGTTCTATATCGGTAAAACCTATTTTCACAGTACCTCCGTTGTAACGCGTTGATTATACCATTATATTTTGTTCCGGTCAAGAGATAATTTATCTTTGTCCGTTGATATTTTCTTGAAATTATGTAAAATCAACAATAGAGAAAAAATATGTCAAACAAAAATTTTATACCTACAACTTTAGATGAAGTTAAAAATCTCGGATGGGAGAAGTTAGATATTATTCTCGTTACGGGCGATACCTACATTGACAGCCCTCATACCGGAATTGCCGTCATCGGAAAACTACTTAGTAAAGCCGGCTACAAAGTCGGCATTATCGCACAGCCGGATGTCGCAACCGATTCGGATATAAAACGGTTAGGTGAGCCGTCGCTTTTTTGGGGCGTTACTTCGGGTTGCGTTGATTCTATGGTTGCAAATTATACCGCCACTAAAAAAAGAAGAAAGCAGGATGATTTTACGCCTGGAGGCGTTAATAACAAAAGACCTGACAGAGCCGTCCTCGCTTATTCAAATTTAATCAGAAGATTTTTTAAGTCAACAAAGCCCATTGTGCTCGGCGGAATTGAGGCGAGTTTAAGAAGAGTGCCTCACTATGATTACTGGGACAATGAAATAAGAAGGTCAATCTTGTTTGATGCTAAAGCGGATTTATTGGTCTACGGTATGGGCGAAAAAGCCGTTTTGGAACTTGCCGAAAAACTGAAAAATAATGAATCCACCGCTCATATCCGCGGAATCTGTTATATTTCCGACTCTGCAAAAGACGGATATGATTTACTGCCTTCTTACGAGGATGTAAAAATTGACAAACAAAAATTTACTGAAATGTTCCGGACAGTTTATTCCAACAATGACCCGTTGACTGCAAAGGGTTTATGCCAGAAGCAGGACACGAGGTATCTTGTTCAAAACCCGCCGCAAAATAATATAACCTCGCAAGAATTGGATGAAATATACAATATGGATTTTGAGCGGGATGTCCATCCTTACTATAAAAAAAACGGAGCGGTCCGTGCGTTGGAGACAATAAGGTTTTCAATTACTACCCACAGGGGCTGTTACGGGGAGTGTAATTTCTGCTCTATCGCCGTTCATCAAGGGACTACTGTTGTGTCCAGAACCGAGAAGTCAATTTTAGATGAAGCGAAAAAAATTACCGAACTGCCCGACTTCAAAGGCTCTATTTCAGATGTGGGCGGTCCGACTGCAAATATGTACGGGACAGAATGTGCCCGTAGTGAAAAAATAAATCAGGGACATTGTAAAAATAAAAAATGTGTTTATCCGAAAATATGCGAAGAGTTGAATTTTAGTCATAAAAAGCAGTTGGAACTTTTGGTAAAATTAAAAGCATTGCCCGGTGTGAAAAAGGTCTTTGTGGCATCCGGTGTCCGGCACGACCTTGTACTTGAAGATAAAAAATACGGTCACGCTTATTTGAAGGAACTTGTTTTACATCATATTTCAGGGCAGTTAAAAATAGCGCCCGAGCACTCCTGCGAGGTTATATTAAAAAGGATGGGAAAGACGGATAAAAACTATCTGAAAGATTTTAAAAAATTGTTTGACGACCTTAATAAACAGTACGGAAAAAATCAGTTCCTGACATATTATTTTATCGCGGCGCATCCGGGTTGCGGGATTGAGGAGATGAAAAAATTAAAGCAATTTGCGATAAGAGAGTTAAAATTAATTCCGGAGCAACTGCAGATATTTACTCCGACACCGTCAACATATTCAACGCTGATGTATTATACCGAGCAGGACCCGAATACGTGCGAGAATGTTTTTGTGGAAAAAGACATAAACAAAAAAGCCGCCCAGAAAGAAATCATATTGTTTTCAATAAATAAAAAGAAAGCACAGATGACAACAAGGTTGTCATTGCGAATCCCGCCAAAGCGGGACCCTGCTCCGTGAAGCAATCCCAGATTAAAAGCCGCGTCACCGAATCTTCACTTGAAAATCCGATAAAAAAATTGTAGAATAAAATTATTATGAAAAAAAATATGATTCAAAGAGCGAAGGCATCCGGTGTTATAGAAAAAGATTACAAAGTATTGCTTAATGATATAAAAAGGGAATAATTGGGACGGGGGTAATTAAAAATCTCTACTTAAAAGCACTTACCGGAGTATTGACAAACCTTATTTTGTTTGATACCCTACCTTAAAATAAAAAAATTCACAACAATCATTTTCTACTTGACAAAAGTATATTTTTGAGATATACTTAGTTTTATGAGGGTACTATCTGAACCCATTACTTTTGATTGGGACAAAGGCAACATTGAAAAAAACTTGGTTAAACATAACGTAACAAACAAAGAGGCAGAGGAAGTATTTAGTAATGAGCCATCGTTCATTTTTAAGGACGAGACCCACTCTGTCAGCGAAAAAAGGTATATGATTTGGGGGACAACAAGGGTTGGAAGAAAGTTGTCTATAGTATTTATCATCAGAGCCAAAAAGGTACGAGTGATATCAGCAAGAGATCTACACGCAAAAGAAAGGAGGGAATATGAGAAAAAGATTAAAACCGATACCGAAGTTTAAAAATGAAGATGAAGAAAGAAACTTTTGGGCAAGCGCCGACACTTCTAAGTATTTTGATTGGTCAAAAGCCGAGCGCGTTATTTTTCCGAATCTGAAACCTACTACAGAATCTATCTCATTGAGAATGCCCGAATATCTGCTGGCAAGGATAAGGGCGCTAGCAACATCCAGAGATGTTCCTTACCAATCCTTGATAAAAATGTTTCTTTCAGAACGGGTAAGACAGGAATTACGAAGGACTTGACACCGGTATGTGTTTCTGAAAAAACAAAAGTAGCAAGATATATCAATAAAATATGAATATAATTTTAAAATAGAAATAATCAGCCAAGCGGCAATTAAAAATTCCTGCTGAAAAGGTGGGGATTTTTTTTATTGTGTTTTTCGGGAAATTTTGTAAAATGAAACTACCGAAAACCAATTTATTTGAAATAAATCAATCGCAACTGATTTCTCCACATTTGAACATTTTTGACAGTAATCATTTTGAAGTGATTTTGCCAGATTATCTTTAGAATCTTGAGTTTAAATACATGAAAAAAATAGTTGTTATTATGATATTGTTGGGTTTTTCAACAATATCATAATTATTTTATGAAGGATATACAAAAATATCTTGAGAAAATCAATCCGCCGAAAAACCGCCAAATTTTTGAAAAATTTATTTTTGGTCTTGACGACGGACAAATTTCAGCGGTTTTTCATAATCACGAAGAAGACGGTCATTTGTCGCTCCTTTCCGGTCCCGGCACGGGAAAAACCCGCATTTTGATTCTCCGCATTCTATATCTTATTCTTGCCGGCGTCCCGCCACGGAACATTTTTGCCGTAACATTCACAGAAAAATCCGCCTCGGAAATAAAAAAACAGGTGCTCTCTCTGCTTGAAGAAGTTGCTGTTTCAGGAGGAGTTATCCCGAATATAGATTCAACGTTGAAAGAAAATCGTCTGTCTTACTATGAAAAACAGATGCTGGTTTCTACGTTTCACGCCGTCGGATTAAAACTGTTGTTAAAATTTATGCATCCGGCCGCCGCGTCTGCCTTGAATATCAATGCTTCTCTCCCGCCCGAATTTCCCAAAAACGGAAAAGTTATAAGCGGTCTATCGGCTAAAGAGTTTTTAAGACAGGTTGCGGAAAAATCAAAACTTCCTGCCGATGATATTTTTCTTGAGCTCGCCAAAAATTATGTCCATATCCAAAAATCTTTTCTGAAAAAGCCGGCGGAGTCATCGTTGTCCTCTTCAGGTCTCGAAAGGTTTTACGCCGAGTATGTTAAATTACAAAAAGACACCGGTTTCGTTGATTTCCAGGATGCGGTAAATTTACCGATAGAACTTTTTGAGAAAAACGATGTTTTGCGCAAAAATTATTTTAACCAGACGGAATATATACTTGTAGACGAGTTCCAGGAAATAAGCATTGCGGAACTTAGATTTTTGGAAATTATTGCAGATAACGAAAAAAAATTATTTATAACCGGCGACGATGACCAGACCATTTATTCGTGGCAGGGCGCTGTTCCGGAAAATTTCGGCAGGTTTTTGGACAGGTACGCAGATAAATGCAAACTTTTGAAGTTGGAAAAAAATTACCGTTCTACATCTGAAATAGTTCGTCTTGCAAACGGTATTTTTAAAGATAAGCCGAAAAAAAACAGGAAAACGCTTGTGTCCGCAAGAGATACCCGCGGCGAAAAAACGGTTGTCTATGAAGCGGAAGACGATGTGAATGAAGCGGCATTTATCGCCAGCGAAATACAAAGTTTGCTGAAGACCGGCGAAATAAAATCGCTTGGCGATGTCGCAGTTTTGACGCGGCTTACGGCTCAGTTTCCCCGCATACAAAATATCTTTGAAAAAATGGGACTCAAAACAACGGTGATGAGCGTCTCAAAATATTGGAATAAGGAAGAAATTTCCGTTATAATTTCGCTTTTGTCGTTGGCGGATTTTTTATTTTCAAGGACTGAAAAATCGGGACAATCGCCCAAAGAAATACAAATCGCTGCCGAAATTATTTTTAACGTGTTTCCGTTCCGCCGGCCGACCGACCTTCCGGGTTATTATTTGAATCAAAAATTCAACATAAATTTCCCGTCGGTAGATATTTTTATGTCCGAAGACAAGGCAGCCATGTTTTTTCAAAATATCCGCGAACCGGACAAAGCCAAAGCGATGGTAGATTTTTTTAAAAATCCGGCTCGGCATCAAACTGAAAAACTTTCTGATTTTTGCCGGAAGATGATGATGGTGCACGGTTACGCCAAAAAAACGTTTCAACCGTCAGAGATTAAAAACCTCAGGGATTTTATGGCGATGTTAGACAGGTTTGAGTTGTCAACTGAGCCGCTCCCTATTGTTGCGAAATTGCGTGCATTCCTCAACCATTTAGTGCTGCTTCAAAATCCGCCGCAGTCAATAGAGCGGGATCCGGAGGGCGAAAATGCGGTGAAATTGGCGACAGTTCACAGGGCAAAAGGTCTGGAGTTCCCTGTGGTATTCGTAGCGGGGCTTGAAAACGGTATTTTCCCGTTTAAGCATTACTCGGAAGCCCAAATGGATAAATCGGAAATTGAAAAAAGGACCGACGAGGAAAAACGGCTTTTTTATGTGTCGGTCACCCGTGCTCAAAACCGGCTTTATATGACATATGCAAGGAAACGGATACTTAATCATCAGGAGTTAGCGCTTCCACCGTCCGGATATTTGGAATTTTTAGAGCCGGATGCGGTAGTTAGAAAAAGTTTTAGCAGCGGCCGGCCCGTCGAGCCCGGTGTTTTTTTTCATTTCAAAGAATTTGTATCGCGTCAAATAGGAAATATTGCAACCTTTTTAGTTTTGGCTGCCGTCTTGTTTTTGTATATTACAAAACCGAAAGAGGAAATTTCCCGGATGACAAATCCTGCGTCTGTTTTGCGGGGGTTGAAATCCGGAGCGACAAACTTTTTTGCGATTCAAAAATCTAAAACCGTGTCAAAAGAAGAGAAACGGCTGAAATTTCCGGACGAAGGCATAAAGACGCCCCGGGCTTTATGGCTTTACAACCGCGGTTTTAGTATCCTTCCGATGCCGTCGTGGGTGTTGAATCTGCCGACCTATTATGACTCTGAAAAATCCAAGTATGTAGGGACGTATAATTCGTCCGGTAAAATCACAAAACTTTATCCTATTAAGACGGCAAAACTGCTTTATAAAATAGACCCTGAACTTCTCGGAAACATTCCCGCACCGGACGAACTTTTCGAGAGCCAGGATATTTTTTTGGATAATTACATCAAAGGTAAAAAAGGATTTTTAACCGTCGTAAAATCCGCCGCCCGTCTTGAATATATTTACACAGCCGAAAATCCTCAAAAGTAATTTCCTGTTTCAGAATTTAGGGATTTTTTTATTGTGTTTTTGAGGAAATTTTGTAAAATGAAACTACTAAAAGTCAATTTATCGGCTGCAACGGATAACCCTATCTTTCAATATTTTTGACAGTTATATTTTTAAAGCAATTTTGCAAGATTATCTTTTTTAATCTGTAGTTAATACCGCAATAAAACATATAAAATATAGTGAGTGGAGTTGTATGGTGAGGTCGCTGAGGCGACCAAATGGAGGGGAGATTATGGATTGGAATGTTGTTTTTGTAGAGCCGGTTAAGATGATGTTGGGTAAGTTTGCCCAATTTGTTCCGACTTTTATGGGCTTCTTGTTAATTCTGCTCGTCGGATGGCTGTTAGCGGTTGTTCTGAAAAAAGTTCTTGTTAAGGTTTTGGTTTTTTTGAAAGTTGATATGCTTTCCGGAAAAATTAATCTTTCTCAGCTCCTTGAAAAGGGCGGCATAAGACACACTCTTTCGGAAATAATAGGGATTATTTTTTATTGGATAATTATTTTTGTGGCGATAGCGACAGCCATAAACGCACTGGGGCTTACTTCGGTCAGTACGGTTATGGACCGCATCATACTTTATGTCCCTAATGTAGTCATCGCGCTTTTCATTTTGATTTTCGGATTATTTCTATCTTCGTTTTTAAGTTCCGTAATCGTCACTATGTCCGTGAATGCCGGAATTTCACATGCAAATATTCTCGGTAAAGTCGTATCAGTGATAGTAATCGTATTTTCCGCAATGATTGCGCTTGAGCAATTAAACATTGCAGCCGCGATAATCAACGCCGTCATCACGATAATATTTGCTTCAATGGGGCTTGCTTTTGCGATTGCTTTCGGACTCGGTTCAAAAGACCTCGCCGCCAAAATAATATCCGATATAGTTGATGCGTTTAAGAAAAAATAGTGTCTGTATAAATTATGCCAAAAAAATTGTATCTCGTAGTAAGCGATTGCCCGCAGTCGGGAAAAACCACAGTGTCAACGTTTATAGCATCGTACAGAAAATGCGAGAGGATGTCTTCTTCCGACGCAATTTTAAGCAGGGTTTCTAAATTAACGGGTATTACCGTAGAGGAAATAAAAAAGCATCGTTTTTCCGACCATAATTTCTGCCGCGCCGAACTTATAGCGGAAGGCAACAAAATGGCAGATAGCGGTTATCCGCCCGGTGTCGCCTGTCTGGATATGCTCCCTGCCGACGGCGATGTCGTCATTGACGGTATTCGGCGTGCATGGGAATTGGACGAAACTATTAACCGTGCAAAGAAGATGGGTTTTGACGTTTTTGTCATAGGCGTCACCCGCCCTACCGTCATAACAACACAGGACAATACCGAATCGGAACTTTTTGATTTTATTGATTACAAAATTGTCAACGATAAGGGATTAAAGGAACTTGAAAAAAAAGTTTTGGAAATTCTTCAGGAAACGGAGGAAAAATGAAAAGAAAAATTATTAAAATTGACGAGGAAAAATGTAACGGTTGTGGTTTGTGCGCAAACGCCTGC
Source organism: Elusimicrobiota bacterium (assembly GCA_041658185.1). Lineage (GTDB taxonomy): Bacteria > Elusimicrobiota > UBA8919 > UBA8919 > UBA8919 > UBA8919. Next base: position 23,638 of record JBBAAR010000016.1, on the reverse strand, counting down.
CCGGAGGGTGCCATAAAAATAATAGACGGTAAAGCGAAATTAGTCGGTGATTTGTTGTGCGACGGTCTGGGTGCGTGTATCGGCAACTGCCCTGAGGATGCAATAACCATAGAAGAGAGAGATGCCGAAAAATATAATGAAAAAAAAGTGATGGAAAACATAGTCAAAGGCGGAAGGAATTTGATAAAAGCGCATCTCAAACATCTTCAAAAACACTCGCAGACCGGATATTTTAACGAAGCAATAAAAATTCTGAAAAAGAAAAATATGGAAATTCCGGAATTAGAACATGAAAGTTTATCTTATGAGTGCGGCTGCCCGGGTTCAAAGGTTATGGATTTAAGAGAGCACAAAAAAGAAAAATCTTTAGCGGATGATGTTTCCGTAAAATCGGAACTTTCTAACTGGCCCGTTCAGTTGCACCTGATAAATCCGTCCGCGCCCTATTTTAATAATGCGGATATTGTAATAGCTGCCGACTGTGTTCCTTTTTGTTACGGCAATTTTCACGGCAGATTTCTCAAAAACAAAGTGCTGATAATTTTCTGTCCGAAACTTGACGATGCACAGGATTTATATGTTGAAAAACTCACGGAAATTTTTCAAAAAAATAATGTAAAATCAATAACGGTAGTTCATTTAGAGGTTCCATGCTGCTTCGGAACGGTAAAAATTGTAGAAGAATCGCTTAAGAAATCCGGGAAAAATATAGTTATAAAGGAATATACAATTTCAATTAAAGGGGAAATAGTTTAGCAAAATCGGAGTCAATTATGAATATGTTTTGCAGACAGTGCGAACAGACACAGGAAGGAAAAGGATGCGCCTCGTTCGGAGTATGCGGTAAGTCGCCCGATGTAGCCGTTCTGCAGGATTTGTTGATTTACTCACTTAAAGGAATTGCCGTTTTCGGTAAAATGGCCAGGGAACTTGGCATAAAAAACAAAGAGACAGACCGTTTTATCGTTGAAGGACTTTTCGCGACGATAACAAATGTCAATTTTGACCCCGAGCGTCTGAAAAAAATTATTTTTGAATCGTATAAAGTGAAAGAAAAAATCAAAACGCTTTTTCTTGATGAATATAAGAAAAAACATAAAAAAGATTTTAACGAAAAACTTTCCGATTGCGCAAACTTTGTTCCTGCTGAAACTTTGCCAAAACTGATTGAACAGGGAAAATCTGCGGGAGTTCTCTCAAAATCTCCGCTGAATGAGGATATTCGTAGTTTGCGCGAGATACTTTTGTATGGATTGAAAGGTATGGCAGCATATACGGACCATTCGTTTATTCTTGGCTCCGAAGATGAAAATGTTAATGCTTTTTTTCACAGAGGGTTATCGGCATTGGTTGACGATTCTTTGAATGCGGATAATTTAATTGCTTTGATTATGGAATTCGGCATGGTAAATTTATCTTGTTTGGAAATGCTTGATAAATCTCACACGAAACATTTTGGTGACCCTGTACCGACGAAGGTATTTATGGGGTTAAAACGCGGCCCGGCAATTATTGTATCCGGCCACGATTTATTGGATTTGGAAATGTTGCTTCAGCAGACGGAAAATAAAGGCATAAACATTTACACTCACGGCGAAATGCTTCCTGCCCACGGGTATCCTCAACTGAAAAAATATAAACATCTTGCCGGTCATTTCGGCTCTGCATGGCAAAATCAACAGAAGGAATTTGATAATTTTCCCGGCGCAATTTTGATGACGACAAACTGCATCCAGAGACCGCAGAAATCTTATAAAGGCAGAATTTTTACAACAGGGCTTGTGGCATATCCTGAAGTAGAACATATTGATAGTGTTGACGGTAAAAAGGATTTCAGCAATGTTATAAAAAAAGCGTTGCAATTAGGGGGATTTCATCAGGATACAAACGGAAAGGAGATATTGGTTGGTTTCGGGCATAAATCGGTTCTGTCAATTGCCGATAAAATTGTCAGTGCGGTTAAAACAGGCAAGATAAAACATTTCTTTCTTATCGGCGGGTGCGACGGTGCGAAACCGGGAAGAAATTATTATACGGAGTTCGCACAAAAAGTTCCGAAAGATTGCATAATTCTGACTCTTGCCTGCGGAAAGTTCAGGTTCAATAGACAGGATTTTGGCGAAATAGAAGGAATACCGAGATTACTGGATTGTGGGCAGTGCAACGATTCCTATTCGGCCATAAAAATTGCAACTGAATTGGCGAAAGCGTTCAATTGCGGTGTAAATGATTTGCCCCTGTCTATAATTCTTTCATGGTACGAGCAAAAAGCAGTCTGCATTCTTCTTACATTATTATCGCTTGGAGTTAAAAATATAAAACTGGGTCCCTCGCTTCCTGCGTTCATATCTGCGAATGTGCTTAAAATTCTTGTGAACAAGTTTAACATCCAGCCGCTCCAAAATCCCGATGATGATTTGAAGCAGATTTTTAGTAAGAAATAATTTTCAACTTTCCCTAAATGCATTTTTTACTTGAAAAAATATCTTAAACATGCTATCATATAAAAATTGAATGTTTTGTACGGGTACAATTTCGGGGGGATTTTTTTATGTCGGGACATTCCAAATGGGCGGGCATTAAACACAAAAAAGCGATTATTGACGCTAAAAGAGGAAAAGTATTTACCAGAATCGGCAGGGAACTTACCATAGCCGCGAAACAGGGAGGGAATCCGGAAAGCAACGCTCGTTTAAGAAAAGCGATTGAAGATGCAAAGGCATCAAATATGCCGACGGACAACATAAAAAAGGCGATTCAACGCGGCACCGGGGAACTGCCGGGTGTAACTTACGAAGAATTTGTCTATGAAGGGTACGGGCCCGGCGGCGTGGCGGTAATGGCAGAGATTACCACCGATAACAAAAACAGGACCCATTCAGAGATAAAAAAGATTTTTTCGTCGCATGGGGGTAATCTCGGTGATACGGGCTGCGTCGGATGGATGTTCCAGCCGAAAGGATATATAGCGGTTGAAAAATCAAAAGTTAAAGAGGACGAGTTGATGAACATTGCTATTGATGCCGGCGCCGACGACGTAAAGAGCGATGACGAGAGCGTTTATGAAATATTTACGGCTCCCTCCGATTTCGAAAAAGTAAAAAAAGCACTTTTAGATAAAAAGATTGTAATTGAGACCGCCGAGAATACGATGATTCCTTCAACATATATTAAACTTGAGGGTAATGATGCGAGAAAAATGATTGAACTTGCGGACGAACTTGAAGAAAACGACGATGTTAAAAATGTGTATTCAAATTTTGAGATAGATTAGTCGCTCGCAAGCAAATTTCTTTGAGACGCTCGTCAGAACTCGCTCTGCAATTTGCTCCTGGAACAAATAAGTCACAAATTGAGGCTCTTCTGAAATTTCTTGCTTCGCTCCACGATTAAAAGGTTAAAAAATGATTATACTCGGTATTGACCCCGGCATCGCATCCTGCGGCTGGGCGGTGATAGAAACAGTTAAAAATGAAAAATTAAAAGTTAAAAATTGCGGGGTGATAAAAACACCGTCATCTGAAACATTAGGCAAACGGCTTGTGATAATAAGTTTAGAACTTGAAAAAATAATACAGGAATTTAAACCGGTCGCGGCCGCGGTTGAAGAAATTTTTTTTGCAAAAAATGTCAAGACAGCAATTACCGTCAGTCAGGCTCGCGGTGCTATAGTATTAACCTGTGCCAAAATGGGATTAGAAATTTGCGAGTTCACACCTTTACAGGTAAAACAGGCGCTTACCGGTTATGGACAGGCGGATAAAAGTCAGGTCGGTTTTATGGTTAAAAATATTCTTAAACTAAAAGTTCTTCCGAAAGACGATAACACCGTAGATGCTCTCGCAATCGGAATTTGTTCGGCGCATTCTTACAAAAATTTATGATAGCACAACTTACAGGCACACTTGTTTCAAAAAAGAAAAATAAAATTGTAGTTGATGTTAACGGAGTCGGGTATCTTCTAACCGTTTCGTTATCAACATTTTCGGAATTACCGTCGGAAAATGCTAAACTAAAAATTTTTACATACCAGCACATCAGGGAAAATTCCTCCGAACTTTTCGGTTTTACATCTTTATTTGAAAAAGAACTTTTCCTGCTTTTGATAGATGTTTCGGGAATAGGTCCGAAAACTGCAACGGATATTCTTTCTAATACTTCGCTCGCCGGTTTTAAGAATGCAATTATTTCACAGGATATAAAAACGATTTCGGGCATTCGCGGTATCGGTAAAAAAACCGCCGAAAAACTTATTTTTGAACTGAAAGATAAAATTAGGGAGTTTAACATTCCCGACAGTAAAATTCCGTCTTCACAGTCGGCAATGGATGATGCAATTGAGGCGTTGAAATCACTCGGTTTCACATATATTCAGTCAAAAGAATCAGCGGAAACCGCGGACTGCCGTCTGGAAAAAAACGGCAAAAGCCGTTCCGCATCGGAAATCATAAAAGCGGCGTTGAAAGATTTACAAAAATAAAAAATCACTCGCAAGCAAATTTCTTTGAAGTCCGCTCGAGGATTAAAAAGGCAGATAAATTATGGAACAAGAAAAAAGAATTATTGAACCTGTTGCCACTGACGAAGAAGAAAAAATTGACTACACGCTTCGCCCTCAATCTTTAGATGAGTTCGTCGGGCAGGAAAAACTCAAAGAAAATCTAAAAATTTTTATTTCCGCCGCAAAAAAAAGGAAAGAGCCGCTTGACCACTGTCTTTTTTATTCGCCTCCCGGGCTTGGGAAAACTACGCTTGCCAATATTATTTCCCGCGAAATGGGTGTAAATATAAAATCCACATCGGGTCCGGTTATGGAAAAGGTCGGCGACCTTGCGGCAATTCTTACCAATCTTTCTTACGGCGATGTTTTTTTTATAGATGAAATTCACCGTCTAAACAGAGTGGTTGAGGAATCGCTTTATCCGGTTATGGAAGATTTCAAACTTGACATTATAATAGGACAAGGTCCCTCGGCAAAAACGATAAAACTTGATGTCCCGAAGTTTACTCTTATAGGAGCGACTACCCGTGCGGGACTTCTGACGTCCCCGTTGAGAGAAAGATTTGGAATTTCAGCCCACATTGATTTTTATTCAGTTGATAACCTTAAGGATATTTTAGTTCGTTCCGCAAAAATTCTTAACATTAAATCGGATAAAAACGGTATTGAACTTATTGCAGAAAGAAGCCGTGGTACGCCGAGAATTGCCAACCGGCTTTTAAGACGCATCCGTGATTTTGCCGATATGAAAACGCAGGGCGTAATAACGGAAGAACTTGCCGAATTGTCTTTGAAATCACTCGGAATTGATTCGGAAGGATTGGATGACATAGACAGAAAAATTTTACTTACTATTATTGAAAAATTTTCGGGCGGACCCGTCGGCGTGGAAACAATCGCGGTTGCAATTTCCGAAGAGACGGATACCGTTACCGATGTATATGAGCCGTATCTTATTCAGGCAGGTTTTCTGGCGAGAACGAATCGCGGAAGAATTGTCACGGAACTTGCATATAAACACTTGGGGATTCCCCACCGTAAATCGCAGCAAGAACTCCTTTGATAAAATACGAAATCATTCAGGTACAAAATATATTAAATCGGCTTTCCGATAAATTCGACGGTTTTTCAGCCGTCTATACTTTGAATCCTTACAAAGGTTGCGAACACGCCTGCCAGTACTGTTATGTTTTGTCCGAAAAATATGTTCCTTATAAGAAAAAAGAGGAATTTTTTTATAAGATACAGTCAAAAACAAATGCAGCATTTTTATTAAATGAATCGCTAAAAAAAATTCCACAGGATGCTCTAATAATGATTGGCTCTGCCTGCGACCCATACCAGCCGGCGGAGCAGACGTATAAAAATACGAGAAACATACTTGAAGTGATTTACCGTTATAAAAATCCGGTTCATATTATGACGAAATCGGATTTGATTTTAAGAGACATTGACATACTTTCTAAAATATCCGCCGCTTCATTTCTGGCGGTTAGTTTCAGCATTATTGCGGACGATGACCTGTCGGAGATATTTGAGCCGCGTGCTCCAAAACCGTCTAAAAGATTTAAGGCAATGAAAATTCTTTCATCATCCGGTATTCGTTGCGGAGTTGCAATTTCTCCCGTTTGCCCGTATATTGTCAAAGAAGAAACGGTAAAAGATATAATTGTAAAAGCAAATCTATCAGGCGCTAAATATGTTTTTTCCGACGATTTGCGGTTAAGGGACATTAATAAAGAAAGATTTTTTGCATTTGTAAAAAAATTTTATCCGAAACTTTTTGGCAGATATGAGATAATATATTCAAAAAGGATTTCGCCTCCTGTAATTTTTTCAAAAAAATTAAATGAATTGATTGAAAAAATGTCGGCGGACTTGGGAATGGACACGACGCTTACAGGCAAGACATTACCGAAGATTAAAAAAATACAGCCGGAATTATTTGAATAAAAATGAAAACAATTTTGCTTCATACCTGTTGCGGACCCTGCGGGTTTTCCACGCCAAAATTCTTATCCGACATATTTGATATAAAGTATTACTGGTACAATCCGAATATACAACCGTTATCTGAATATGAAAAACGGTTAAGTACCGCAAAGGAATTATTTTCTTTAATTATTGATGAGTATAATAATAAATTATGGATGGAAAAAGTCAATGATATCTGCCACCAAAAAGACAGAAGATGTGTAGAGTGCTATCGGTTGCGTCTTATGAAAACCGCACAAAAATCAAAGGAATTAAAGACCGATTTTTTCTCTACAACGCTTTTAATAAGCCCGTATCAGCAACACGATATATTGAGAAAAATGGGTGAGGATATTGCCCGTCAAGTCGGCGTCAATTTTTACTATTACGATGTTTGCCCGGATTTTTACAAAAATCTTAAAGAATTCAAAAAATTGGGTCTTTATACCCAAAAATACTGCGGATGTGCATTCAGCAAAAATGAGAAATAGAAAAACAAAGTTACTTGCAATTTTTTCGGTGATTTCAATTTCAGTATTGATTTATTTGCTATTTCCGAAAAGAGAAAAAATTTTGTTTGACTTGACTTGCGAAAAGATTATTTCGTCGGATGTATCCGTCATAATAAGATTTGACGATTTGGATACCGTCTGGTCCGACTTTAAGAAAACAAATTTTTATGTGCATTTTAAAAATTTTTCCAAGTGGTTTTTCAAAGAAATGCCGTCAGAAACTCTTGGATTTACAAATGACATCAAAGATGTTCAGAAAAACATCGGTTTTGATCTCAATGAAAAAAATATATTTGCCTTCATTGGCAAAAGGATTTTAATTGCGATGTGGTTGGAAAATCCCGACGATAAAAAATTTTTGCTGATTTCCCTACTGAACAGTTCACATGGAATAGACAAAATAAAAATAGGAGTTGACGAATACAAGGATATAAAGATAGATATATTGGATGAAAACAGGTATTGGTGTCTTATGGATAATAAATTTGTTATGTCAAATGACCTCGGCACTATAAGAAAAGTTATAGATTTTTCAACAGGGACACCCGATGATTCTATCGCTAACGATGTTGAGTTTAAGAAAAATATAATAGAAATTAATTCACCTAATTATATTTATATTAAGCCCCAAAAAATAACCCCTTTAATCCAGGAAAAAAAGTTTGATTTAATGAAAAACGAAGCGAAAACTTTAATATTTTCCGTGAAACTTGAAAAAGGAATCAGGTTGGAATCATACCTGTTCCAGTCGCAGCCGTCGGTGTTGTCTCATACGGATTATAGTTCGGCTTTGCCTGAAATTTTTGCTAAAATAACCGAAAAAAATTATTTTAAATTTATGAAACCTGTCGTTGTAGAAGTTACCCCAAAAAAATACGGAAGTAAAACGGTAATTTATTTACCGATAACAGATTTATCCTATTCCGAATGGTCTGAAGTTTTTTCCGAATTTCAAAAAATAATTTATAAAAAAATTCTTTTTGAGAGAGAAAAAATAACCCGTAAAAATCTGATTTCAATCAGGGAAGCGTTGAGTATTTATAGTAGTAAAACTACAAGATACCCGACTCGGCTCGGTTCGCTTATTGACGAATACATCAGCGAAATTCCACAGGAACTTTTGACAAAATCCAATAGCGTGGCATCAATACAAGACGCCTCCGGCGGGTGGGTTTACACACTCGGAAAGGTTCAACTGAATGTTTCCGGGACAGATTCCTTCGGCAATTTTTATACTCAGTGGTGAGGGTCGCTCGGGAACAAATTTCTTTGAGACACTCGTCAGAACTCGTTCTGCAATTTGCTCCTGTTGGGTATAGGTCGCAAATTGAGGCTCTTCAGAAATTTTTCCCTCGCTCAATAATGAAGGGATAGAAAATGACTTATTTTGGAAAAGTTTTAATAGTTGCTGGGATTGTTTTAGCTCTCGTTGGTTTGTTTTTTATTCTCGGAGTAAAAATCCCGTATTTGGGAAAACTGCCGGGAGATATTTTTATCAAAAAAGAAAATTTTTCTTTTTATTTTCCGCTCACTACTTCAATAATTATCAGTGTTATCTTATCAATAATTCTATGGTTAATCACAAAAAAATAATTTTTTATTTGTCGGTTGCAATATTTTTTACAGGGTGTGCTGTGCCGATGCGGAAACCGCCGTTTATTCCGCGGCCGCCCGTCGCCGGTGAAATCAAACCGGCAAAGCCGATGAAAGAAATCATAATAAAAATCGGAATTATTGAAAGTACCGACAGAGTATCTATTGGAGGCGAGGATGTTTTTACGATTATAGATATAAAAACCGGCGAAAAGTTTGATATGTCTGACGATGATATTTACACGGTAAAAACAGCGAAAGGAAAAATCATTTTTGATAAAAAACAGTTCACATCAGATATCAAAATAGTTCCCAGAAGAACAGACCAAAAAATTACCGTTGACGGCAAAAGATATAAAGGAAATATAATATTAAAAATCAACAACAGAAAAAAACTTGCCGTTATAAATGAACTTGGGTTTGAAGAATATATCTGCGGAATAATGACAAAAGAGGTGTCTCCGTCGTGGTCGTATGAATCGCTTAAAGCACAGGCAGTTGTTGCAAGAACATTTGCGATTAAAAATCTCGGCAAACACGGTTCTAACGGTTTTGATTTATGTTCACAAACGCATTGTCAGGTTTACGGTGGTTTTGATTCCGAGGATGAAAGAAGCAACAAGGCGGTATATGATACGGCTGGCGAAATTCTTAAATACAACGGCGAAATAATAAATGCGCTTTATCATTCCAGTTGCGGCGGTAAAACCGAGGATGTCAGAAATGTATGGAATGATTCAAAGACGGAGAATCCGGAATATCTTACGGGGGTTAAATGCGGTTTTTGCGAGAAAGATAAATGGTACAACTGGTCGGTTTCAATTTCATTAAAAACGGTTGGCTCTAATCTGCGATCTTTCGGTTATAAAGTCGGTGATGTTAAAAAAATAAAAACGGTAGGGCGCACTTCGTCGGACAGAGCAAAAGAAATTTTGCTTGAACACTCAAAAGGTAAACTCTGGCTTCGTTCAAACAGATTCAGAATGGCAATGAATCCCAACATCATTCGCAGCGCAAACTTTACAGTTAAGATAAAAAACGGCGTTGCATATTTCAGAGGCCATGGCTGGGGACACGGAGTCGGAATGTGCCAATGGGGTGCAAAAGGCATGGCTGAGGACGGCTGGGATTATAAAAAGATTCTGAAACATTACTACCGCGGTGCTGAAATAAAAAATTTGGAAGAATGAATTTATGAACAGCGAGTTAAAAAGAAGCGTTTATTATTCTGCAGTTTTAGGATTTTTTGGAGGTCTGTGGAGGGTGTTAGTCAGTTTCATTTTGACGATTATTGCAATACCTCGTTTTGAAAATTTGATGGTACCGAAAGATTCCGTTGTCTCCATAAAGTTTTTTTCTAAATTAAAAGAATTTACCGAGACAAATATAGGTATTGCATCGGGAATAATTCTTGGACTTGTATTTTATCTTGTATTTTTCTGGAGGATAGCACAATTCAAATCATATCCGATGGCATCAACTACAAAGTAGAAACACATGTTCAATAAACGACTTTCAATAAATTGATACTTTATCAAGGTAACTTAAAATGAAATACAAAAAGATATTAATTTTTATTTGGTGGATATTTTCAGCAATCTTAATTATCGGATGGAATCAGGCAGACATAAAACATCGTGAAATAGAGACAAACAAGGTTACTGGTAAAGTTTTTGATAAAGAAAAGATTCTTTCTAAGTTATATGACTATAATAAAGAAATTGAACTAAATAATAATATTTTTGCTTCAGATGAAAATAAAGCATATAAACTCATAAGAGGAACGAAAAAAGTATTACTTTCTGCACCGCATGCTACACAACACATTAGAGACGATAGGGAAAAAGGAAGAGATGTACTTACAGGAGCAATTGTGAGAGTTTTACAGGAATTGACGGATTGCTATGCGATTTACACTACTCACAAAACAAGATTTGACCCCAATTGGTATGATGATACATCCTATAAAGAAGAAATAAGAAAACTAATAGAAACAGAAAATATTATTGTGGTACTTGACATCCATGGTGCCGCTGAAAGAAGACCTTTTGAAGTAGACTTTGGCACAATGTATGGAGATTCTCTGCTTGGTGAGGATTACCTTTTAGATAAACTTATTTTGTTGTTGAACAAAAATGATATTAGAGATTTGTCGTTTAATTTCTTTTCAGCACAAGGACAACGGACAACAACCTGTTTCGTTGCTGATTATGGTACTCCTGCAGTACAAATTGAGATAAACAGAAAATTACGAGGCAAGGATAGGGAAAAGACATTGAAACTTATAAAAGCATTATATGAATACATTGAAGGGTTTTAAGAAAGGTGTAATGAGAATGTTAAAAATCCTGTTTTTGTCTGGATGTAGTGCGAGGATTCATACTCGCTTTGTAGCTGCAGGGAGAATGGTGGAGCTTTACAAAATTTTCACATATTTTTATGAATAAACTTAAACTTTCAAATTTTGATTACGATTTGCCGAAAGAGTTTATTGCGAAATTCCCTTGCGAAAAAAGGGACGAGTCAAAACTATTGGTGCTTCACAGGGATACGGGAAAAATAGAGCATAAAATTTTCAGGAATGTTGTTGATTATTTTGCCGCCTGCGATGTTTTAGTTATCAATAAAACAAAAGTCATACCTGCACGGCTTTTCGGCAAAAAAGAAACTGGTGGAAAAATAGAAATTTTGATACTCGGCTATAGCGAAAGTAAAGCCGTTCCAGCGATTGTCAAACCGCTGAAAAATCTCAAAATTGGTAGCCGCATTTTTATTCAAGATGATTTTTGCGAAGTAGTTTCAATTGAAAATGGCACGATAAAACTGAAATTTTCCGATGATATAGGCATAATTCTTAAAAAATACGGCAAAATTCCGCTACCGCCGTATATAAAAAGGGATATAATCCCGTCGGATGCCGAAAGGTATCAGACCGTTTTTGCATCCGCCCTCGGTTCGGTTGCTGCTCCAACCGCAGGACTTCATTTTACTGAAAATATTTTGTCGCAGTTGAGAAATAATGGCGTGAAAATCGCCGATGTTCTTTTACATATATCATGGGCAACATTTTCGCCTGTAAGATGTGAAAATATAACGGAACATAAAATGGGTGAAGAGTACTTTGAAATAGAAAAATCTCAGGTACAGACAATCAACTCCGCAAAAAGAAAAATTGCGGTCGGCACAACATCGGTAAGAGTTCTTGAAACAGCTTTAGCATTAGACGGTAAAAAAGTTACGCCGAAAAAAGGCGCCACAGACATTTTCATTTATCCCGGCTATAAATTCAAAAATGTTGACGCACTGATTACAAACTTTCATCTTCCGCAAACAACACTTCTTATGCTGGTATGCGCTTTTGCGGGGACAGATTTAATTCTTAAAGCGTATCAGCAAGCATTAGAAAATAATTACAGATTTGCTTCCTATGGGGATGCAATGCTGATTTTATAAAAAATAAAGATCGTTCGGGAACAAATTTCTTTGAGACGCTCAGTAGAACTCGCTCTGCAATTTGCCCCTTAAGGGACTTCCTTCGGTCGCTCCTGGAACGAATAAGTCGCAAATTGAGGTTCTTCAGAAATTTTTCCCTCGCACCGGGTAGAAAGGATAAAAAAATAAAAAAGCAAAAAAATCCTTGACAATTCTAAAATAATTTCGTATAATCTCTCCCGATGCGAATGTTCGCATTTTTTTATATTGAATTTATATTGAAATTTCCGGGACACCGTAGAATATTTGCCCGTGTAGCTCAGTTGGTAGAGCACTTCATTGGTAATGAAGAGGTCAGCGGTTCAATCCCGCTCGCGGGCTTGCTTGGGCGACCAACGGAAATCCCATAAGGGCAAATTAGATGATGTTCGTTAGCAGTTTGATAAAAAGGAGAGAAAAATGAGAGAGATAATTATTCTGGCTTGTCAGAAATGTAAGAGAAGAAATTACACCACAAGGAAAAATAAAAAAACGACTACGGAAAAAATAGAAATAAAAAAATATTGCAAATTCTGCAAAGCACACACGGTTCACAAGGAAATTAAATCGTAGCGGAGGGGTTGTTATCCCACGAATTGTCGGGCTGCTACTAACATTTGGGGGAATCCGTTAATTGGCAAACGACCGGTCTCCAAAACCGGCCCTGGGGGTTCAAATCCCTCTTCCCCCGAATAGGAGTTAATCGGTGTTATTATGATTCAAAAATCGGTACAATTCGTAAAAGAAGCAATTGAGGAATTAAAAAAAGTAAGTTGGCTCGGCAGAAAAGAGGTAATGGCTTCAACCATAGTTATAGCGGTTCTGATTATTATCGTCGCTATTTTTATAGGTGCGGTTGATTTCATTCTTTCTAAAATTATTAAATGGATGTTAGGATAAAACGGAATCTTACTTGCGTTATGGAGGGAAAATGGCGTTAAGGTGGTATGTTATTCATACATTGACAAATTACGAGGAAAAAGTAAAACAGGAACTGGAAAAGCAGATTACCAACTTGAATCTTTCAAAGCAATTCGGCAGGATTTTAATTCCTACGGAAGAAGTAGTGGAAGTCAAGAAAAATAAACGGGTATCAAAAAGAAGAAAATATTTTCCGGGGTATGTTTTTATAGAGATGGAAATAGACAACGAAACGTACTGGATAGTGAAAAACACGACAGGCGCCAGCGGATTTTTGGGCGGGTTGAAACCGACGCCGCTTCCTGAAGATGAGGTTAAAAATGTTATTAATCTGGTTGATGCCCCTCCGCCGTTAAAACCGAAACCGGCAATACTTTTTGATAAAGAGGAATCGGTCAGAATTATTGAGGGACCTTTCGCTAATTTTATAGGCATTATTGAGGAAGTCAATGAGGAAAAAGGGAAACTGAAAGTTATGGTTTCCATATTCGGTCGTTCAACACCCGTGGAGTTGGATTTTCTGCAGGTGGAAAAATTATAGGAGGCAAGGAATAAAGCGTAGAGGGGAGAGCGTAGAAAATAGTTTTCTGTGCTCGATGCTCTGTGCTCTATGCTCTGATTTTATTATGGCGAAAAAAGTAAAGACACAAATCAAATTGCAAATTCCGGCCGGAGCCGCGAATCCGGCACCACCGGTAGGACCTGCACTCGGACAGCACGGCGTCAACATTATGGATTTTTGCAAACAGTTCAACGAGAAAACAAAATCGCAGGATGCCGGAATGATTGTCCCCGTAATTATAACCGTCTATGAGGACAGATCGTTTACATTTATTACGAAAGTCCCACCGGTTTCCGCACTTTTGAAAAAGGCCTGCGGCATAGCGAAAGCATCCGGCGACCAAAAAATTAAAGTTGCAAAAATCACCAAAAAACAGGTTACCGAAATTGCAAAACAAAAAATGCCCGACTTAAATGCGGCATCCGTTGAGGCGGCGGTAAAACTTGTTGAGGGCACCGCAAAATCAATGGGGATAGATGTAGTTGAATAGAGAATTAGAGATTAGAGAATTAGTAAAAACAGGAGAAAAAAAATGTCAAAACGAATGAAGGTAAATGAAGAAAAAATTGATAAGGCAAAATTGTATTCTATTGAAGAAGCGGTGAAAATTTTAAAACAATCGGCGAAGACAAAATTTGACGAGACGGTTGAAATAGCGGTTCGTTTAGGAATTGACCCCAAGCAGACCGACCAGACGGTGAGGGGAACCGTTTCACTGCCGCATGGAACAGGCAAAACAAAAAAGGTTGTCGTTATCGCGAAAGGTGAAAAAGTAAAAGAGGCGGAAACCGCCGGCGCGGATTTTTTCGGCAGCGAAGATATGATTGAAAAAATATCAAAGGGCTGGATGGATTTTGACGCCATCGTTGCAACACCCGATATTATGAAAGACCTTGCGAAACTCGGAAAATTATTGGGTCCTCGCGGGCTTATGCCCAATCCGAAAACCGGAACTGTGACTTTTGAAATTGCAAAGACGGTTAAAGAAATAAAGGCCGGCCGTGTTGAATTCAAAAACGATCCGCAGGGAATTGTTCATTCCGCCGTCGGAAAACTTTCTTTTGACGAAAATAAACTTGTTGAAAATGTCAAAGCAATTATATCACAGGTTATCTCGCTTAAACCTGCCTCCTCAAAAGGGCAGTACATAAAAAGTACCGCAATTTCTTCCACGATGGGTCCGGGAATAAAGGTAAAGACAGAGAATTAGTTTAAACGAAAGAGAATTAGTTTATACGACAGAGAATTGGTAAATTGAAAAAAAATCTAATTCTCTAATTCTCTAATTCTCTAATTCTCTGGTATTAATATGGCGAAAACAGGATTTAATTATGTTTTGCTGTTTTTGGTTTTTTCTCTGATTTTTTTCATTTCAGGCGGATTACTTAATTATATTTTCGGCGTAGTTTTTTTTCTTTTGATGTGTTTCTGTTTTTATTTTTTCAGAGACCCGGTAAGAGCTATTCCCGCAGATGAAAATATTATTTTGTCACCCGCCGACGGCACCATCTTTGAAATTTCGGATATAGATGAACCGCTTGTCATAAAAGGCAGAGCGAAAATCGTAAAAATTTTTCTATCTGTTTTTAATGTCCATTTACAAAGAGCGCCTATCTCAGGGAAAATATCTTACGTAAATAAAGAAGGGACAAAATATTTGCCTGCAAACCATCCCGATGCCTGTGTTAAAAATGTTCAAAACTTAATAGGAATTAAAAATGAACAAATGTACATTTTGGTAAAACAGATTGCAGGCATTATTGCCCAGAGATGTGATTTATGGGTTAAGTTAAATCAGGATGTTGTGCAGGGTGAAAAAATAGGAATAATTCATTTCGGAAGTCAGGTTGATATCTATTTTCCGGAAAAAATAAAATTAAATGTTGCCGTCGGGGATAAAGTTACCGCCGGCATAACGGTTATCGCAGGACGGCAGTAAATAGAGGACAGAGGATATAGCACAGAAAACTCCGCTCTCCGCTCTATGCTCTCTTACTCTCTGGTGTTAATATGAAACGAGGAATTTACATAATACCAAGTATTTTCACCGTAGCAAATATAGTTGCGGGTTTTTTTTCGTTGCATTATTCCATATCTTCCAATTTTTCAGCAGCGGCATGGTCCATTATTGTGGCGATTTTGATGGATATTGCCGACGGCCGGGTCGCCCGGGCTATGCACGCAGAAAGTTCTTTCGGAGTGGAACTAGATTCTCTTGCCGACTTTCTTTCTTTCGGAGTTGCACCGTCTGTTTTAATGTATCAACTTGTTCTTAACGGTATGGGAAAAATAGGTTTTGCTATCGCCGTTTTTTTCGTGATTGCCTCTGCCCTACGGCTTGCCAGATTTAATTCCGTAGCGGTTACAGAACAAGGAGTTGCTAAAACCCATTTTGAGGGACTTCCCACTACTGCCGCCGGAGGTATCATAGCATCTTTTGTTCTTTCATATGAACTTTTTGAGCAGGGCACGGAATTGACGGCAAAAAATATCAAGTTACTGACTAAAAAGATGCCCTTGTTTTTTGATGCTATGCCGTTTCTTATGGTGCTTATTTCAATTTTTCTCATATCAAAAATAAAATACTCAAATTTTAAAAAGTTAAATTTTTCCAAACCGCACTCGTTCCAGTTATTGGCTTTATTGATTGTTTCAATAATTCTGATATTCACATATCCGCAGAACACCATTTTTATAATTTATATTTTGTATTTTCTGTCGGGAATTATCGGTTATTTTTTAAGGTTAATCAGGTTGAAAAAGAAGGTCTAAAATGGAGAAAAAATGTTGAGTGAAACGAAATCCCGAGATTGTCAAGGGATAATTATTTTTGATACGACTTTAAGAGACGGAGAGCAATCACCCGGCGCATCGTTAAATACAAAACAAAAATTGGAAATTGCACAACAACTTTCAATATTGGGAGTTGATGTAATAGAAGCGGGTTTCCCGGTGTCATCCGACGGTGATTTTGAAGCCGTTTCACTTGTCGCAAAAAAAATAAAAGGTCCTGTGATTTGCGGTCTTGCCCGCGCGTTAAAAAATGATATTGATGTCTGTTTTGATGCAGTAAAACATGCGAAGAAAAACCGCATCCATATATTTCTTGCGACCAGTCCTATACATATGAAGTATAAATTAAAAATGTCGCCGGAAGATGTATTTCAAAAAGCAGTTGATGCGGTAAAATATGCCAAAAACAAAATTTCCGATGTTGAGTTCTCGGCCGAAGATGCCTCAAGAAGCGAACTTGATTTTTTGTGCCGGGTGGTTGAAGGGGTTATAGATGCAGGGGCAACAACCGTTAACATTCCGGACACGGTCGGCTATTCCGTGCCGTCGGAATTCGGCGAAATTATATCAAAACTTTTTTCCAGAGTTCCAAACATTCATAAAGCGGTTATCTCCGTTCACTGTCATAATGATTTAGGGCTTGCAACGGCAAACTCGCTTTCTGCCGTAATAAACGGTGTAAGACAGATTGAATGTACCATGAACGGCCTCGGCGAGAGAGCCGGCAACGCATCATTAGAAGAAATAGTGATGTGTCTTCACACGAGAAAAAAACTTTTTAATTTTGAAACAAACATAAAAACAACGGAAATATCAAAGACATCAAAACTGGTCTCGTCTTTAACCGGAATGATGATTCAGCAAAACAAGGCAATTGTAGGCGGTAATGCTTTTGCGCACGAGGCGGGAATCCATCAGCACGGGGTTTTGGCAAAAGCCCAGACATACGAAATTATGACTCCGCAGTCAATCGGCTTAAAATCATCTTCTATTGTTCTCGGAAAACATTCCGGGCGGCATGCTTTTGAAAAAAAGATGGCCGAACTCGGTTTCAAACTTACAGATAAAGAATTTGAAAAAGCGTTTAGTGATTTCAAGGCACTTGCCGATAAAAAGAAAAATGTTTATGACGAGGATATTGAGGCAATAATAGAAAACGAACTCGCCGAAGAAAAGCAGATTTATGAACTGTCCGATATTTTTATATCGTCCGGCAGCAGCGTAAAACCTATTGCGAAAATCAAGTTAAAAAAAGACAAAAAATTATTTTTTGCGGAAGAATCCGGCGACGGGCCCGTTGATTCCTCGTATAAAGCGATTGAAAAAATTATTGGGCAGAAATTCAAACTGGTGGATTATTCTCTTAAATCGGTATCTATCGGAAAGGATGCCGTCGGCGAGGCAATTGTGAAAATTGAACATAAAGGAGAAATTTTCGTAGGCCGTGGCACATCAACGGACATAATTGAGGCATCGGTAAAAGCGTACCTCTCCGCAATAAACAGGATTTTGAGAAATAAAAAATGAACATAATTGAAAAAATATTGGCGGCAGGATGCGGGAAGAAGAAAGTTGCACCGGGCGATTTTATTGAATGCAATGTGGATATTGCTCTGGCTAACGACGTAACGGCGCCTTTGGCAATTTCTGAATTTAAAAAAGCCGGCGGAAAAAAGGTTTTTGACAGGGAAAAAATCGTACTGGTTCCCGACCACTTCTGTCCGAACAAAGATATAAAATCAGCCGAACAGGCAAAGATTCTCAGGGATTTTGCGAAAGAGCAGGGGCTTACGCATTACTATGATGTAGGTAAAATGGGAATTGAACATGCTCTCCTTCCCGAGCAGGGCGTCGTTCTGCCGGGTGATGTTATTATCGGCGCCGACTCGCATACCTGCACTTACGGCGCATTAGGCGCGTTTGCAACCGGTGTCGGTTCTACCGATTTAGCGGCATGTATGATAACAGGTAAAGTGTGGTTCAAAGTTCCTCCGACGATAAAATTCATTTTCAAGGGGAAGTTGAACAGATGGGTAACAGGCAAGGACTTGATTTTATATCTCATCGGCGATATCGGCGTTGACGGTGCGAATTACCGGGCGATGGAGTTTTCAGGCGAGACGATAGGAAAACTTTCAATGTCGGAACGGTTCACAATTTGCAATATGGCGATTGAAGCCGGCGGCAAGGCGGGAATTATTCCGTCTGATAAAAAAACGCTGGACTATGTTGAAGGCAGAGCAGAAAGGCCATATGAAATTTATGAAAATGATAGAGATGCAAAATATGAAAAAGTAATAGAATACGACTGTTCAAAAATTGAACCGGTTGTAGCGTTTCCGCCTCTTCCGTCTAACAGGAGATTCGTAAAGGATGTGAAAAACATAAAAATAGACCAGGCGGTTATCGGTTCCTGCACTAACGGCCGCATAGAAGATTTGCGTATTGCCGCATCGGTCTTAAAAGGAAGAAAAGTTCATCCCGATGTAAGGACGATTATTTTCCCGGCTACTCAAAAAATATATTTGGAAGCGATAAAAGAAGGTCTGATTGAAATTTTCATAAACAGCGGTTGCGCCGTTTCAACGCCGACTTGCGGTCCTTGTCTGGGCGGTCATATGGGGATTTTGGCGAAGGGCGAAAGGGCGATTGCGACGACAAACAGAAATTTCACAGGAAGAATGGGTCATCCGGAAAGCGAGGTCTATCTTTCAAACCCCGCGGTTGCTGCCGCTTCCGCCGTTGCCGGAAAAATCGCTCTGCCGGACGATATTTAGGAGGAAAAAAATGTTTGATTCGCCGGAAAGAATTAACAAAGAAAGGCACGATGTAATTATCTATCTTGATAACTGTAAAATTCAGGGCGCTGTCTATCTGCCGCCCGGAAGCCGTATTTCCGATTTTATAAATGCGCCGGTGAAACAGTTTATACCTATTACGGATGCGGTAATTTCAGCAATTAAACTCGGCGAGGATTGGCAGTATGAGGTTGAATTTCTTGATTTGAACAAGAACTTTATCGTGACGATGTTTCCGACAAATGCGATGAAAGAAAAAAAATAAATAGAGGTGTTTCAATGATATTAAAAGGAAAAGCGCACAAATACGGCGACAATGTAAATACCGACGAGGTTATTCCGGCGAGATACTTAAATACCGCCGACCCTGATGAACTTGCCAAACACTGTATGGAAGATATTGACGGTGATTTCGTCAAAAATGTCGCCAACGGTGATGTTATAGTTGCCGGAAAAAATTTCGGGTGCGGGTCGTCCCGCGAGCATGCTCCGATATCAATAAAAGCGGCGGGCATTTCCTGTGTTATCGCCGAAAGTTTTGCAAGAATTTTTTTTAGGAATGCGATAAACATAGGGCTTCCTATTTTGGAATCAAAAGAAGCGGCAGAGAAAATAAAAACCGGGGATATTATAGAAATAGATATCAAGGAAGGAAAGATTAAGAACTCAACCCGTCATCAATCATATTCTTCAAAACCGTTCCCGGATTTTCTTCTTAAAATTATTAATTCAGACGGACTTCTTAATTACATAAAAACATCCCGAGTTCTCGGAACAAAAAAATAGGAGGATAAATGTCAAAAAAGTACAAAATCGGCGTTATGCCGGGCGACGGCGTGGGACCTGAAATTATCAGAGAGGGCTTGAAAGTTCTGGAGGTTGCGTGCAAAAAAACCGGTGTAAAATACGAACTTGTAAATTATGACCTCGGCGGCGAAAGATACTTAAAAACAGGCGAAATTCTTCCAGATTCTGCAATTGCCGAGTTTAGGAAACTTGATGCAATTTATCTCGGCGCAATCGGTCATCCGGATGTAAAAGCCGGTATTCTTGAAAAAGGACTTCTGCTTCGGACCCGTTTTGAACTTGACCAGTATATCAATCTCCGTCCGGTAATTTTATATCCCGGCGTATATACCCCGATAAAAAATAAGGAGCCGAAGGATATAAATTTCGTTGTCGTCCGCGAAAATACCGAGGGTGCATACTGCGGTATCGGAGGGGTTTTCAAAAAAGATACAAAAGACGAAGTTGCCACACAGTTGGACGTGAACACATATAAAGGCGTAGAAAGATGTGTCCGTTATGCTTTTGAATTAACAAAAAAAAGAAATATCAGAAGGGTTTTAACGCTGGTGGACAAGGCGAATGTATTAACTTACTCCGGTGATTTGTGGCAGAGAGTTTTTTACAAAATGGGAGAGCAATACCCGGATATTAAAAAAGACCATGCGTTTGTTGACGCCACCTGCATGTGGTTTGTGAAAAACCCGGATTGGTTTGATGTCGTCGTGACGAACAACATTTTCGGAGATATTATAACGGATTTGGCGGCTGTTATTCAGGGCGGTTTGGGCGTTGCAGCCGGCGGTAACATAAATCCCGAAGGCGTTTCAATGTTTGAACCCATCCACGGGAGCGCTCCGAAATATACCGGAAAAAATGTAATCAATCCGATTGCAACTATTGCTGCTGCCGCTATGATGATGGATGTTTTGGGTGAGACAAAAACAGCGCAAGTGATAGAAAATTCAATAAAAAATATTTTATCTTCGGGCAAAATAAAATCAATGGATGCGGGAAAAATGGGATTTTCAACCAGTGAAGTCGGCGATTTGATAGCAAAAGAGGCAAGTTGAGAGGCAGAGAATTAGTTTATACAACAGAGAATTGGTGAATTGGAAAAAACTCTAATTCTCTAATTCTCTAATTCTCTAATTCTCTGATATTACTATGGACATATTTGATAAATGTTACAACAGCGAGATTGTTCAGTTTGCGAAGTACCTGATGAAAAATGAAATCTATCCGTATTTTAAAACATTTGAATCAGGTCAGGACCCGGAAGTAACCGTTTCCGGAAAAAACTTGATTATGATGGGTTCAAACAATTATTTAGGTTTAACCAGCGACTGGCGGTTGAAGGCATCTGCAATCCGCGCTGTTCAAAAATACGGAGTCGGATGCGTCGGTTCCCGTTTCTTAAACGGTACTCTTGACATACATGTAAAACTTGAAGAAGAAATAGCGGAATTTATCGGGAAAGAAAAGGCGCTGCTTTTTTCAACCGGAATGCAGACAAATTTCGGAATAATTTCCGCAATCGTCGCCCGTAACGAATATATTATTCTTGACGAATACGACCACGCCTCAATAATTGACGGATGCCGGCTTTCCTTCGGCAAGGTGATGAAATTCAAGCATAACGATATGGATGATTTGGAAAGGGTGCTGAAATTCGTCGGAATTGAAAAAGCGAAACTTATAATCGTTGACGGTGTCTACAGTATGGAAGGTGATATCGCCGACCTTCCCGGAATTATTCCCCTTGCCAAAAAATACAACGCCCGCGTTATGGTGGACGATGCTCACGGTCTTGGTGTGATGGGAAAAACAGGAAAAGGCACCGCCGACCATTTCGGGTTAACCGACGAGGTTGATATAATAATGGGGACATTTTCAAAGTCCTTAGCTTCAACCGGCGGTTTCATCGCTGCCGACGAGGATATAATTTTTTACCTTAAACATTTATCCCGTATTCTTATATTTACCGCGAGTTTATGTCCGTCTAACGTCGCCTCCGTCCGTTCTGCATTAAAAGTGATAAAAGCCCATCCCGGAAGAATAAAACGCCTCTGGAAGAATACAAAAAAAATGAGAGACGGATTCCGCGCTCTTGGATTTGATACCGGCAAAAGCGAGACGCCGATAATACCTGTAATCATCGGTGAAGATGAAAAGGCGTTCCAGATGTGTAAGATACTTTATGAATACGGAATTTTTACAACGCCTATAGTTTCGCCGGCTACCCCGCCCGGTCGCGCGCTTATCAGAGTAAGCATTATGGCGACCCATACCGACGAGCATCTTGACAGGACGCTTGAAGCATTTGAAATTGCCGGCAGAGAACTTGGGATTATTGATACCAACCGTCCGTGGATAAAAAAGAGAAGATTCAACTATAATGTTTTTGATATGAGGCAACTCAGAAACTGGATGGGCAAACTCTGGAGATAACTTTATATGGAAATTAAAAGTTATAGCCTGCCTGAAAAACTTGATGATTTTGTAAAATTTCCCTTTAAGCTGTACAAGGGTTCTCCTTACGAAAAGTTCTGGGTTCCGCCGTTAATATCGGAAGCAAAAAAAATGCTTTCATCAAAAAATCCTTTCTGGAAGCACGCAAAAATAAAAATATTTTTGGCGCAGGATAACGGCAAAATCGTCGGTCGTTGTGCCGCAATAATTGACCGGAATCACATAAAAGTTCATAACGAGAAATGCGGGTTCTTCGGTTTTTTTGACTGTATAAACGACGTAGCCGTTGCAAAATCTCTTTTAGATGAGGTGAAAAAATTCCTGAAATCCGAGGGGATGGAAATAATAAAAGGTCCCGCAAACCCTTCCGCAAACGACGAATACGGACTTCTGATTGAGGGCTTTGACTCTTCGCCGGTGATTATGATGACATATAACCCGCCGTATTATATTGATTTGATTGAAAAATCCGGTTTCAAAAAAGCGAAAGATTTATATGCGTGGATTCGCTCTGCGCACGATGACGCTCCGCCGAGAATTGCAAGAATAGTTGAAATGGTGAAAAAAAGAGAAAACATAAAAGTCCGCCCGCTTGATATGAAAAATTTCCAAAGAGATGTTCAACACTTTAAGGACATCTATAATTCCGCATGGGAAAAAAACTGGGGTTTTGTACCGATGAACGACGATGAAATTGATTTTATGGCAGCAGGTATGAAGCCGATGGTTGACCCGAGAATTTTTCATTTTCTGGAGGTTAACGGTGTGCCGGTAGCAGCAACTCTTGCCGTGCCGGATTACAATTTCGTCTTGAAAAAATTAGACGGTAAAATGGGACCGATTGGAATAATTAAATTTCTATACTGGAAAAGAAAAATAAAACTTGTGCGACTGATGGCTCTGGGTGTTAAAAAAGAATTCAGAGGAAAAGGATTTGAAGCGGTACTTTATCACGAGATGTTACAATCATGCCGGAAATACGGTTACCCGGAAGGCGGCGAACTCTCATGGACGCTTGAGGACAACGACCTCATCAACAAAGGCGTCGTTGCGATGGGCGGCATCCTCTACAAAAAATACCGCATTTACGAAGCAGGTTTGTCAACCTAATGAAAAAAATAAAGTCACAAATAAATTACAAATAAGTTACCCAAAAGTTACAATATATTTTGTATAATAAAAGTGGAAACAGACAAACGGAGGTACCTATGAAAAAAACATACGCTTTTAACTTAACGCTTAAACCATATCGCTT
>JBBAAR010000015.1:0-45190 GCA_041658185.1 Elusimicrobiota bacterium | reverse complement strand
CATACAACCTCCGGCAAAATCTTTCCGCCACCATCGGCTATACGATGAACGACTATAAAGATGATATTACCGCAGCAAATACATATAAGGAAAATTCCGGAAATGTCCGGCTATCAATGAGTTTTTAGGAGGAAATAATGAAACTAAAATCGGGAAGCGGGAAGCGGGAAGCGGGAAGTGTTTTAATGATTTTTCTTTTCACTACTTTCTACTCCCTACTCCCTACTCCCTGCCTTTACGCACAGAAAGAATCAAAGACATCAATTGAAACCAAAATTGCCATTGAATCAAGCATGGAGAACCGTCTGAAAAAAGTGCTCACTGAAATAACCGGCACGGAGAAAATAGTCGTTATTGTAAATGTCCAGTTAATGAGTGAAAAAAAGGAAAAAGCGCCTGCCAAAAAAGAGGATGAAATGTTTCTTCCCGGAGTTCCGATAAAAGAGACACTTGCCGAAAAAAAGGTTGAGTCGGTTATGATGTCCGCCCTCGGCGACGATACGAGGACGCTCATCAGAAAACTTTCGGTCACGATAATTCTTGACAATTCCGTTTCGTCGAAAGTTGTGGATATCGTCAGGGAAGTGTCATCCGGTCTTCTTGGAATAGAGAAGGAAAGAGGCGATGAACTGAATATTAAGCAGATGAGTTTTCAAAAAAATATTTTTTCGTGGGGTTCTATCTTTTATCCGCCGAACATTTATTGGCTTTTTGCGGTATTGGCGGCGCTCGGCTTTACATTAACAATTTCAATGTTTTTGTTCGGACCTTTCCAGAAATTTGCCAAGGATTTTGTTTCTGCGGCGGTAAGTTCCGCATCATCATTTAAGGAAAAAACTGCGGAAGCGTCCGGCGGTTTTGCGTCAGGAATGTCTCTTCCGGAAATAACCGCTCCGTCGGAAATCCGGAAAAAAGAGGTTACGGCATCCGGCAAAGAGCCGCTGTTTTCATTTATCAATACGGAAAATATAAAAGAACTCGGGTACCTTCTCAAAAACGAACCGGCAAAAAATATAGCGATCATTATGAACTATCTGACACCGGAATTATCAGCGCGAATTTTTCCCGAAATACCGAAGGATATAAAGAAAGATGTCGTAGTTTTTTTGTCCAAGGTGGAGGAACTTACTCCGTCAGAGGTTGAAAAATTAGAAAACCATCTTAAAATAAAAATTGATTTTCTTTCCGGCGGCGAGGAAAAAATACGGGATATTGTAAATTCTGCCGACGAGAAACTTCAAGGCGAGATTATTTCCGAACTAAAAACCAAAGACCCGAACCTTGCACAGAAAATTGAAAAATCAATTGTTCGTATTGACATTCTTTCCTCTATGGATGTGTCCGGTTTGCAACTTTTAATAAAACAGGTGGGAACTGCCGTATTCGGACAAGTACTGAAAATTTTACCCGCCGAGCAGCAGGAAAAAATATTTTCCGTTTTGCCTTCCGGCGCCGCAACCCGCTTGAAACAGGAAATGGAGTTGGGAAAATCACTGACACCCCAGCGGCTTGAAATTGAGAAAAAACGAATGTTGGATATTATCCGTCGGATGCGTGATAGAGGGTTGATATGACGCGAATAGAGGCACACGAATAACGGCAAACATCACGAACAAGACACGAATGACTGCAAAGACGGGATGCTTCGTTTCACGCAGCATGACACCACAGAAGCAGTCATTCTGAGCCGAAGGTGAAGAATCTTATTCGTGATAATTCGTGATTTAATTCGTGGACTTTTTCGTGTATAGGAGCGTAGCGACTATGGATTTAATGACTTTATGCGGGTTGCTTATCGGCGGCGGTTCCGTCTATTATGTAATGGTTCAGGGAAACATTGTAAATCTTCTTTTAGACCTCAACGCAGCAATTCTTGTATTCGGCGGAACACTCGGCGCCGCGCTGATTACATATCCGTGGAGAATAGTAAAAATTATTCCCCATGCGATATTAATTATGATTTTTCCGCCCAGAAGGATAACCAATGATGCAGCGGTAAAAATCATTGTTTCTCTTGCCGAAAAGTCAAAGCGGGAAGGAATTGAGAAACTGCAGGAAGAAATTCCAAAATTAGAAACGCCGTTTTTGAGGGATGCGTTGCAGATGGTTATTGACGGTTTGGAGACGGACATTATCAAGGAAAAACTTGAAAAGGAACTTTCGCTTGTCCGTCAGCGCCACCATCAGGTTTCATCAATTTTTCGTTCAATGGGAGCATATTCGCCTATTTTCGGACTATTGGGAACGCTGATTGGCGTTGTTCAGGTTTTAAGAAATTTAAGCGATGCCCAATCAATGGGTGCTGCAATGGCTATCGCGGTGACCACGACATTTTACGGAATTTTCGGCGCCAATTTTATGTTTTTACCGATAGCGGGAAAACTTACCATTTATTCCGAGGATGAAATCACGCTGAAAGAACTTCTTGCCCGCGGCGTTTTATCAATTCAAAAAGGAGATGTTCCTGTTTTAATTCAGACGAAACTTGAAGCATTTCTGGCATATAAACTTCGCGGGAAAGAGGCAGAAAAAAAATAGAAACTACGAAAAATTGATTCTTAAAGCACAGATATGAAAGTATCAAATTCATTATGGAAAATATTTCTAATTTTTATATTTTCTATCTTTATCAAGGAGTTTAGTACTACTTTATGTGCTGAAGATAGAACTTTAGTAAAAAGCACCGACTCATTAGCAGAAATCTATTTGTACCGGATAGCAGAAAAACCAAAAGAGAAAAGTAAAGTTACTGGGGTTATGTTAATGATTGCAGGGATTACTGGCGTAATTGTTGCCAATAACCCAGATGCTGTAAATGATAATTCTGTTAGGATATTGTCTATAGGGTTAGGCACACTCTTGGTTAATATTGGAATTTACCAACTTACTACTCCAGGTCGTGCAGAATATGAATACTTGAGTTATGTGCATACCATAGTTAAAGAATATAATTTATTTTGTAAAAAAGGCGAGTATCTAAAAGCGGGCAAAAAAATATCTGAACTGCTTGAAATAGAACCAACAAATCCAGAATGGAAGAAAACAGATGAAAAACTTAAAAAAATTGTTGAAATTGTGTCTTCTGAAACAGGGAAAGAGAGAATTTCTGTTTTAATCAGGAAGAGTGTGAATAGTTATTTGGGAATAGAAGGTGATGAAAGAATTGCAGTGCTATCAGTCCGATACGCGTTACAAATGAAACCTAATAATCAAATTGCAATAAAATTATGCAGTTTTATAGAGCACCAATATCCCGGAATAGCAAAAGTAGAAGTAACACCTCATGGGAAAACAGTTGTTGAACATAAACTTTCTTTAGCGCTTGATTATATTTATGATGGGAAATATGAGAAAGCAATTTTAGAATGCGATGATGTATTAGTACTTGAAGAATATAATGTTTTAGCATTAAAAAGAAAAGGGTCTGCATATTATGCGCTCGGTGAAAAAGACAAAGCTAAAATTGCGTGGGAAAAAGCAGCCCAAATCTCACCTGCCGAGCCAGAAATAAAAAAGTTCCTCCAAAAGATAAAACAATAAATATGGCTGAAAGAAGAGAATCTGATTCGCAGGAAGACAATATTTGGACAACCGTATATTCGGATATGGTGACCAATCTTATGCTTTTTTTTCTGATGCTGTACGGTTTGACCCGAATGTCAGCCGATATGCGCTCCGACATTACAAAAGGACTTGAAAAAAAATTCCGCGGCGCAACCTCTGCGGAAGTCCGCGCGGAAAAAGTAGTTAAAAAGTTCACCGAGGAAGAAACGGCATCAAAGGTCAGCGATCTTGCTCAAAGCGAAAAATCGGGATATACATCCGTTGAAATTAACGAGAAACAAATCAAAATTACGCTTAATTCCCCCGTGCTTTTTACGCCTGGGAGCGCCCAGTTGCCCGATGCAACAAAACTCGCCCTGAATGATGTAGCAAAAATTATCAGACCCGTTCCCAACGCAATAATAATAGAAGGACACACCGATAACACGCCGATTTCCAGAGGGCAGTATGCAACGAACTGGGAACTTTCCGTGGCGCGGGCTTACAGCGTGATTGAGTATTTTGTCAAAAGTAAAAATATCTCTGCCGGCAGGTTTGTTGCGGCGGGTTATGGCGAGTTCCGGCCGGTTGAGGGAAACGAAACCGAAGAAGGCAGAGCAAGAAACAGAAGAATAGAAATTGTGATGATACGGTGAATAACACGGAACAGGCACGAAACAAAGGAACACGAAACAGACACAGAACAGTTCCGCTTCAGTTCCGTGTTTAAGTTCCGAGTCAGTTCAGTGTATTCGCGGAGCGAATATGGATAAAGATTATTTTCAGGAAGAAGACAGCGATATAATTTCTGCGATTGAAGGCGGCGAGGATTCGCAGAAAACGTCAAAATCCGAAGATGAAAAATACGACAGCGGCCCCCGCGAGCATTTTATTTCCACTGATTCATGGGTAATTCCATATGCTAATCTGATGACTATTCTTATGATTTTCTTTATGATACTTTATGCTTATGCCGTTTTATACGGCGGCGGAGCCCGATACGAAAAAGCGATGGCTTCAATTCAAAAAGGGGTAGGCGGGAGCAATGAACAGTTGAAAAAAATAGAGACACTTGAAAAGGAAGCGAATGCCGGAACGCAGATGGAGGACTTCATCAAGGAAAAAAATCTTTCCGAGTATGCAAAAGTTGAAACAAACGCCCAGAGGATAAAAATTTCCCTGTCAAATCCTATATTATTTGACAGCGGCTCCTCGGCACTTAAAAGTGCGGCAACGGACGCGCTAAAAGAAATAGCCCAATTAATTCTCACTATGGAAAATCCGATTATTGTTGAAGGACACACCGACAATGTTCCTATTGCTTCTGCAAAATACCGTTCCAATTTTGAACTCTCCGCGGCAAGGGCGTTCAGCGTTATTAATTATTTCATCAACAGCGAAAAAATCTCCCCGGAAAGATTTTCCACATTCGGTTACGGGGAGTATAAACCGGTTGCTTCAAATGAAACTGAAGCCGACCGTGCAAAAAACAGAAGAATAGAGATAAACATCATTAGAAAAGGTTAAAGGTATAAATTAAAGGTTAAAATATGGAATCAAAAAATAAAAATTATAATAAAGATGTAGTACGACGATTTATCGTCGCTTGTAGTGTTTTAATTTTAACCTTAAACCTTAAACCTTTAACCTTTCTTCATTCCCAGGAAATTTCCACTCTCTATCAGGATGCGATGACGGCGTTTTACAAAAAAGATTACAAAAAAGCGATTTCATTATGGGAAGAGGTTATGAAAATAGACCCGAACCAGAAAAATCCTCCGAAACTTATAGAGATGTCACGCTCAAAAATGTCCGAAAACATAAAGCCGCTCACCGACGAATTCAACAAACTTTTGGAGAGGGGCGAATATGCCCAATCATTAGAAAAATTGGACGGACTTTTGGAACTTGACCCGACAAATCCCGCTTGGCAGAGTTACAAGGAAAAACTTAAAAAGTTTGTGACTAATGTTGTCCCTTCGGGAGAAATTTCCGAGAAAGGTAAAATCCCTCAACTTTTAAG
Source organism: Elusimicrobiota bacterium (assembly GCA_041658185.1). GTDB lineage: Bacteria > Elusimicrobiota > UBA8919 > UBA8919 > UBA8919 > UBA8919. Next base: position 39,624 of record JBBAAR010000015.1, on the reverse strand, counting down.
AAAAAGCGTCAACAGTTATTTAGGCAGGGAGAAAGACGACAGGATTGCTGTTCTTGCCTCCCGCTATGCGTGGCAACTTGAAAAATCAAATAAACTTTCGGAAAAAGTATTTCTTTTTATGGACAAGGAGTTCTCGGTAGTTGCCAGAATTGAGGTTATTGACAGGGTGAAGACCGTTGTTGAGCAGAAGCAGGAGACAATTTTAGATGCTATTTACGACGGTAAATACGAATACGCCATAATGGAATGCGAACTTGTAATATCACTTGAGACGGACAATGCTCTCGCTTGGAAACGGCTCGGCTCGGTGTATTATGCTCTCGGAAAAAGAACAGATGCCAAAGCGTGCTGGCAGGAAGCGATGAAAATCGCGCCCGACGACGCCGAAACAAAAAAGTTTTTAGAGAGAATAAAATAGAAAACAAAGGTTAAAGGGTTAAGGTTAAAATTTTAACCTTTAATTTATACCTTTAACTTGTTTTTATGGTATGTGTAAAAAATCACATTGACAGAATTGCAAAAATCCTTTATACTTTTAGTAAGATTAAAATTCGGGAGGTTTTGTGAAAAGAAAAGTAAATCAAATTCGTGAAACACAAACGGAATACAAAACACACAGGGTTATGGAATATCCTGTAATTGTTCATCACAGCAAATACGGTTATGATGTTGAATGTCCGATACTTCCCGGTTGTTGTTCTCAAGGCGATACTTTTGAAGAGGCATTGGAAAATATTAAAGATGCAATAAAAATTTATCTTGAAACAACGGAAGAACTTAATAAAAGGAAACTCAATAAAAATAGAAAACTTGAATATGTGGAAATAGGAGTATAATTTGTTATTTACGGATATATCCTGTGAGCGTGTAATTAGAGCATTTAAGAAAGTAGGATTTGAAATAATTAAACAAGGCAAACATACAAGTATGGCTAAAGAAAAACATATCATTACTATACCAAGACATAAAAGACTTAATCCATATACATTAAAAACAATTATAAAGAGAGCAGGTTTGACCGACGAAGAATTCAAAGAATTGTTATGAAAGATATGAAAACCAGAACCGCAGCGAAGCAGCACCCGAACGAAGTGAGTGGTGTCCCGAAAATTTCCCTTTGTAGTCGCAGAGTTTACTCTGCTTTATTGTCATTGCGAGCGATAGCGAAGCAATCGCTACTTGTTATTTTAATTACCGGAGCTCCCATTATTTCTCACGCCGCGACCGTGAAAAGTGTACAGAATGGGAATTGGAATATTAACTCAACATGGGACACAGGTGCCCTCCCTACTGCAACGGATGTGGTTTTGATTTCTCATACAGTAATATATAACCAGAACTCAGTATCTGTTACTTGTTCATCTATTACAATAGAAAATTTAGGGACTTTACAGTTTGATGGAGCGATTTCCGCCCGCACAATGATTGTAGCGGGAGATGTAAATCTCCAATCCGGCGGTTCGTTCCTGATGCCGCCGAATACCGGTTATATTTCAGCACTAAAAATAAAATGCGATACAGCCGGTCAGTATGGAATAATTGTAAATAACGGCGGGACATTTGATGTTCAGGGCAACACCACAACAACACCGTCAACAAGAAACTGCTTAATCGCCTCAGACAACCCATCTGCAAAAACATACATCAGAAACCTTTCACAAACAGAATCAAACTTCAATATGTATTATGTAGAAGTAAGCAGTGTGGGAATAAATGCTTCCGGAAAATACGGAATAACTTTTGACGGTTCAGGAACAAGAGGAAAAATAAATTATTGTAGCATTCATAATGGATATTATGGCATTTGGCTTAACAGCAGTTCCAACAACACAATAAGCAATAACAGTTGTTATTCAAATTCTTGGGCTGGCATTTACCTTTACTCCAGTTCCAATAACACAATAAGCAATAATAATTGCTATTCAAATTCTGCTGATGGCATTTTACTTGATAGTAGTGCCAATAACAACACAATAACCAATAATAATTGTTATTCAAATGCTTCTGGCATTTTAGTTAATAACAGTTCCAACACCACGCTGAGCAATAACAGTTGTTACTCAAATTATGATGGCATTTTCCTTAACGCCAGTTCCAACAATACAATAAGCAATAACAGTTACTACTCAAATACTAATCATGGCATTCGGACACAAAATTCTATAAATAATACAGTGGTCAACTGTGATTTAAGTTCAGGTGGTAATAACACAAATGGTGATATTGGATATGATAGTGGTGGTTATGTTTCCAAACTAACCTTAAAAAATTGCAAGTTATATTCTACAACAAAAGTAGATACAACAGGTATGGACACCGCGGGGTCTTATCTTGTTTCGTATAATCAGGACGGGACATCGGGCACGACGAAGGTGTGGGGCGATTATCATATTGGGCAAGCCGAGGGCTTGCCACTACAAAAGTTTAATTACGCAGAACCGCTTTATGTTTCAACTGCGACTCTGCCGAACTCAACAAAAAGCGGCATTGGTACAATTACTTATCCCGTAACTATTGATAGTATGACGGTTACAGAGTTGTGGGAAGTGAAATGCACAGATGCTGGATTAGGTTATTTTTCAGTAAAAAGAGGAACATTCACACCCCTCACGGCGGACGGCACGGCGACAGCACAGGTGCCTTATTCAAGCACAGCAAGGGGAGTAGGATTTACCTTATTGACGACCAATTTTGTGATAGACGACGCTTTCTATTTTGTAACGATTTCCTCGTCGGTTGATATGAATGTCCAGAAAAGAATTGAGTTCAACGATTCACCGATTGGAACAAAATTAACTGTTGATAACGGCGGCACGGTTCAGATGCTCGGCACAGCCGCTAATCCCACGATTTCCACAAATGCGGTAGGAAGCACTTATTACGGATTTCAATCGTCAGGAACGCTGAATTTGAGCAATTATGTTTTTTCAAACTTACTGCGAACCGGTCTTGAAATTTATCCGCAAGCGAATGTCGTTGATTTAAGCAGCGGAACATTCAATACGATTCAGGGCAGCGCAGATTCAAGTTATATCAGGGTGAACGGGCTCACATCAAATAAAATATTTTACGGCTGCGCATTCAACGATACGTCAGGTACAGCAAACTATAATGTAAAATCCGACGGTGCGGGCATCAACTGGACATTTAGGAATTGGAGCGGTGTAAAAGGCGGCGCGGCTTATACTTCTACATTAAACAGCGCTGTAATAAACTGGGAAGTTCCACCAGCAGCGCCTACGAATTTAAACGCCACCTTACTTAGTCCGACATCAATTCAGTGGCAATTTACCGATAATGCAACAAACGAAACAGGACTATACATTTCCAGCGGAACGAGTACTACGATGCGGCTTTCTCCCAATCTTGGTAATGGTTCTTACACCGGAACAACTTCATGGGTTGAGACAACTTTAACTCCGAATACAGCATATCAGAGATATGCCGAGGCGGTAAATGTTATTGGTTCATCGTGGTCTGTTTCAATCACATCATATACGCTTGCGAATAAATCTTCGGGAACATACATTTCAAATGTGACATCTCATTCCATAACCGCAAATTGGTATGCTAATGGAAATCCGAACGGAACATATTTTGATGTTGAGTATTCCACTGCGGACAATTTTGTTCCTTACGGTGAGGTCTATGGAACGGTTGCGCTGACTGCCGACTGCACAGGACTTTTTTCAAACACAACTTACTATTTCAGAACAAATGCAAGAAATTTCCAGTCAATAAATACCGGTTTTGACACGGTGGTTTCTACAAAGACCCTGCCGCCGCCGGATATAATACTGCCGGTATCAATGATTACATTCCCAAGCGTTTCGGTGGTTAATACTCTTGCCACAATTTCCGGGACATCTGCGGATAATGTTAATGTAAGCGGTGTTAGTATAAAAATTAAACGGCTGAGCGATGACAAGTATTGGGACGGCGCCGGCTTTAATTCCACTCCGGAAAACTGGCGTTCTGCATATGCGCAAGACGGCGGATTTAATTCCGGCAATGAAAACTGGAATTTAACCGAGACGATAAATTCATATCTTACCAGCGGGACATCCTACTGGCTCGTTTCCCGTGCATCCGATACAGCCGGCAATTTTGAGCCCATTGGCGCCGGATTTACGGTTATGTATGATTCTGCGCCGCCGACGGTAACGGACAATCAGGCGGGTGATGATGTTGTGAGGGCATCGGCGGGGACGACTTACAATGTTGACTTTTTTGATGCCGGTAATTTGGATATAATTCAGTATAGAGTTTGGACACTACCCGCTCAAACGGGAAGTATAGTGAAGGACTGGACAAATATAGCGACCAATGTAAATGTCCCTTCTTACACAACCGACTGGCAGGTTGATTTCAACTCGCTGTATAATTTATCGGCAACCAATTATATTTCCGTCCGTGCTTGGGATGTCGCGGGAAATACGACTACTGTCAACGATGTATTTTATGTGAAGAAAGACACCGCACCGCCGACATCGGTTATAACAAGTCCTGCAGACGGGACAAATCTATCACTTTTAACAATTTCAGGAACTGCAAATGATAATTACGGCTTAAGTCAGGTAGAGATAAAGATAAAGCGACTTTCAGATAATCAATACTGGGCAGGTAGTAATTGGGGTTCTGAAACATGGCTTCTTGCTTCCGGCGTCAATCCGTGGGGTTACTATGGACTTAACGATTACTCTTATCTTACAGCCGGCGCATCATATTGGGTTGTTTCACGGGCATCGGATACAATGGGCAATATTGAAACACTTGCGGAGCAGGATGTCGGCTCTTCTACATTCACATATAAAATTAAAAAAACAATCGGGTCGGGAAACTGGACGAATGCTGCCACATGGTTCGGCGGACAGACGCCGCTTGACGGCGACGCTGTTATTATTAAAACCGGAAGTGTAGTATCTTTGACCGCTAACACATCCTCTCTTTATTCATTAACGGTAGAAGACGGCGCAGTTCTTAACGGTCCACAAACTATTAATATTTCGTCCGGAAGCGGCGGCGGACTTTACAATTACGGAACGCTTTCAAATATAGCAGGGACATTATACATCGGCGGCGGTTCCGGGAATAAAATATATCTGTCAACGGATAATGCGCAGTGTTTTTCTTCAATGTTTATAAATGCCGGTTCCACCGTTACGCTTCAATCGGGTACAACGGTCGGGTATTTGGATATAGCCGCCGGCGGTACATTGGACGCCAATAACAGACAAATATATTTATCCGGAATGTGGCAGCAAAACGGGACATTTTTGGCGGGGGCATCTACCGTAACATTTACCGGCACAAATAACCAGTTGATTCAGGGCAGCGCAACTCCTAAAATTTTCGCCAACTTTGCTGTGAATTCATCCTCTACCGTTAGCCCTACCGGTCCGCTTGATATAAACGGCAATTTTACAATTTCCGGCGGAACATTTGTTGCCGGTGCTTATAATCACACAATATCAGGTGATTTCAAGCAGACAGGCGGCGGGTTTAGCGCCCAAACATCAACTATTACCTTTGACGGGTCAGGCGCACAGACGGTTTCACTTATGCCCGAAAGTGCTTTTAATCATTTTAACTATTCCGGCACCGGTTCATTGACACCGCTGTCCAATCTTGACATAACCGGTAATTTCACGGAAGGCGTCGGAACATTCAATTGCGGGAATTATGGCTATAAAATTTCCGGCAATATGATGAACAATACCGGCTGGACTTTGGGCGGTAATTCAACTTTCGCATTTGACGGCACCTTGCCCCAAACCATTTTTAACGCCATCAATTTTGATAATGTTATTGTGAAGAATCCGACAAAAGTGGTATATGCATCCGATACATTATCGCAGATAAAAAATCTTTCAATTGACCCCGGCTGTTCGTTTGATTCGTCTGCGCTCGGCTATCTGGAAATTTTGGGTAATTTCACAAGCAGCGGAACTTTTGTTCACGGCGGGTCATTCACACGGTTTGGACTGTCAGGAAACAACACAATCTGGACGGTAGCGACATCCACATTCAACAATGTGATAATAAATAAATCAGTTGCAACTGATAGAGTGGATGCGTTGACAAATCTTTCTATAGGCGGCACGCTGGAAATTTATTCAGGAACGCTGAATATGCTGAAATCATCTTCTAATGTTGAAGGCGCAACAACTATTGACGGTTCATATGCAAAACTTGATATCGGCTCGTCCACGACTACCCTTAAAGGTAATGTGCAGGTGCTGAACGGCGGGACACTTCAACTGCCTAATGTATCGCCTGCAGCGGTTCTTAAACTCGGCGGCGCATTAACTGTTGATTCCGGCGGGTTCTTCGTTTCGCTTTCGTCATTTAACAAGGTAACTTCGCTAAATCCCGGCGTGCAATTTTACAGTTTTGATATTTTAGCGGGAACGATAAATGTAACTGGTCTCACTTTTGAGTGGGTAAATGTAAACGGAATGAAGCTCGGTGCATCCGCCAAAATCCCGGCGTTGAATAATATCAACTTCCAATCGTTGCAGTCGGGTGCGACAGCGTTGAATCTGCTTTATTCGGTCATCCCCGGGACTTTCACATTTACAGGGCATAATTTTGAATATTCTCCGGCAGATACGAAAAATGTAGCAGCGCCGAATTTAACCGGCGTGATTGTTGTGATGCAAAGCGCGATAGGTTCAAAATCAGGACCTTCTTATGAAACCGACCCGAACGACAGAGTTTTCTGGCAACCGGGCGATTCAATTTCGGTTGTTAAGCCGTCTGGCGGTGAGACATATGTTGTTAGCACATCAACGCCGATTTTGTGGAATACAGCCGGCAATATTAAAAATGTTAAACTTGAATATTCAAAAGATGATTTTGTTTCAAATATCAATTTCATAGCAAATGTATCAACATCATCAACATTCGGAAGTTACAACTGGACAATACCGAATGACCTGTCAGCGACGGTAAAGGTTCGTGTATCAGCGTTAAATTATTCCGCGATATGCGGCACTTCAACTGCAAATTTCGCTATTCAGCAACCCGTTGCGGCGCCGTCCGGTTTGACAACTGCATTACTTGGCACAACATCAATACAATGGCTGTTCATAGATAATGCTTCAGACGAAACGGATTTGTATATTTCATCCGGAGTGGATGTAACGATGCGGTTGTCAGAAAATCTCGCTTCTTTGGCCGGTGCCGGCGGCACAACGAGTTGGTGGGAAATAAATCTTGCCTCTAACACTCAATACACGAGATATTCCGAAGCGAGAAACGCCGTCGGAAGCAGTTGGTCGGTTGCCGTAGCATCATATACAATGTCTTCTGCTCCATTTTGGACGCAAATCGTCAGTCGCTCATCATACAGCGTAGAACTTGATTGGCATCCCAACGGCAATCCCGAACCGGGAACGGATTATTTAGTTTCACATTCAACCTTTATGGATTTCTCGTCTGAAATTAACGGTACTGCTTCAACATCAACATATATCGTTTCAACACTGGATTCGGGAAAAACATATTATTTTAAGGTGCGCTCCCGCAACGGCGATGGTGTGATAAATCAACAATATGATGCAATACTTACGACTACCACGCTTGACGGTGTTGTGCCTGCTGTGGCGATAACGGAACCAGCCAACGGCTCGTATAAAAATTACGCATCCATATTTTCTGCGTTTTACGGACCGGCGTCCGATAATGTGGCGGTTTCAAGCGTAGTTATAAGCATGCGGATAAGCGGAGGGAATTACACCAGCGGTCCCGCTTTTGATTCCGTCTCGCCTTTGTGGTTTGATTGCGAGGTTTATCCGAGTTCTTGGGCATACCAGCCAACGCCGTCGGATATATTAACATCGGGCACGATGTATGTGATGGAGGTAAAGGCAGTTGACGCATCCGGCAATTGGTCGTCAGTTGCAACCAGTTCGTGCACATATGATAATACACAGCCGGCATCTGTGGTCGTGTCTCCTGCAAACAATTCAATTATAAACTCGCTTACAACGCTCTCAGGAACAGCGTCTGACAATACCGGTCTGCAATGGGTTGTGTTGGGAATACAGCGGCTTTCCGACGGTACATATTGGACCGGTGCCGCGTGGGGTTCGCCGACATGGCTTGCTGCAACGGGAACAAGTGCGTGGAATTATACTGGATTTACAACTGCTAATTTGACCAGCGGGACATCTTACTGGGTTATAAGCCGAGCAACCGATTTCGCCGTTAACATTGAAACATCAACGAGCGGTTCGGTCGTATTTACATATCAGGCGGCGGTGAACGGTGTCTTCAGCGGAGATTTCTCTCAGGTTGGCGGTGCGCTTTATGACAGCACCGGCGACGATGGAGCGCAGGGCGTGGCGGTTGATACGATAACCGCCGGCGGCCCGTATATTTATGCCGTCGGTGCTTCATCAAACAGTTTTACCGGTTATGACTATTTCACGGTAAAATATAACTCTTTCGGAATTATAGTAGCGTCGGCAACATATAACGGTGGGTCTTATGATACGGCACATGGTGTAGCGGTGGATAATTCAGGCAATGTTTATGTTACTGGTAAGTCAAATAATGGCACAAATTATAATTATTTCACAATTAAGTATAACTCTTTATTAAATGTCATTTCATCTGCGACATATAATGGTGGTAGTGATGATAGTGCTTCTAGTATAGCGGTAGATAACTCAGGGAATGTATATGTTACAGGTTTTGTCTATAACACAAATTCCGATTATTTTACTATAAAATATAACTCATCATTACAAGTTGTTTCATCAGTAGCATATAATGGTGGTGGTAATGATGGTGCATCTAGTATAGCGGTAGATAACTCAGGGAATGTATATGTTACAGGTTTTGTCTATAACACAAATTCCGATTATTTTACTATAAAATATAACTCATCATTACAAGTTGTTTCATCAGCAACATATAATAGTGGTAATGATGATCAGGCAAATGGTGTGGTGGTAGACAACTCAGGGAATGTATATGTTACAGGATATTCCTTAAATGGCACAAATTATAATTATTTCACAATTAAATATAACTCTTCATTACAAGTTATTTCATCCGTTACATATAATAATGTCGGGGATGATTTTGGCGCCGATATAACAGTAGATAGTTTCGGCAATGTATATGTTATTGGTGGGTCGAATAATGGTGCAAACTATGACTATCTTACAATAAAATACAACAATAATCTTGTTTTTCAGTCCTCTGCTGTATTTAATGGTGGGTCTGATGATTGGGGCAAAGGTATAGCAGTAGACAATAACGGTTATGCATATGTAACCGGCTATTCAGGCACCGGCTCAAACAACGATTTCCGCACAATTCGTTATCAACTGCCTGATTTACCGGCAGTAGTTATTACCGTTCCTGCTGCACCGACGGGATTAACAGCGACGGAAGTAACCAATTCATCAATAAAATGGGTTTGGACTGATGTAGCAGGCGAGCAGGGATATTATTTGAAAACTAGCACCGGTGGATTGGTAGCATCCGTTGCATTGAACACGGTAAATTATGCGGAAACGGGGCTTTTACCCAACACCCAATACGGCAGATATGTAGAAGCATACAGCGCCGGCGGTTCCGTTACGTCTTCCGGCTTGTCAAAATATACTCTGGCGGCAATCCCGACCAGTTTTGTGGTCTCGGCGAAGGATTATAACTGGATAGCGCTTTCATGGTCGGCAAACAACAACCCCGCTCCCGGAACTCAGTATGAACTGTACAATTCCACCGACGGGTTAGTGTACAAACTTTTAATCGCTACCGCATCCGTATCGTTTACGGATACGGGGCTTACCCAGTTTAGTACTTATTATTACAGATTATACGCGGTAAACGGCGAGGGTTTAAAGACCGGACCGGCGGAAGTAATCGCAGCAACTCTGAATTCCATATCAAAAGGACCGATTTCCGGAAAGGTAACGCAGTCAGACGGCACAGCGATAACCGGTGTTTCCGTGCATCTGTATAACAACGAGGGTACGATAAAATTAGCTGAGACGGCAACAAAAACCGACGGGACATATATACACGATAATTTAGACGATGGAATATACCGAGTGATATGCAGTTGGCTTGTCAACGAAATTGAGTCGGTCGTCTACAAAACGGACATTCCCGAAAATAGTAAGAATGTTTTATTCACACTTGAAATACAATATCAGTTGGCACAGTTGGCAGGAAAAATCACGCTCGGAAGCAAAGCAAATTTTGTAAGCGGGAAATTTGCGCCGGCTCAACAACCATATGTGGAACTTTTGCAGCGCGGCCGGGTAATTGCGAAAATAGATGCGGACACTTCCGGCAATTACACGATACCGAATTTACTGCCCGGGAAATATGTAGTGAGAGCGTTCAACGGCGTTCAGATGTCCGAGCCGGCGGAAATAAAAGTCAAAGAAGGCGAAAAAATAATGCTTAATTTCAGATGGGCGCTGGGCTTGGTTCACGAAAATGTCTACGCATATCCGAATCCATGTAAAGATTCTGTAATTATACGGTATAAAGCAAATACCAATCACATTGTAACTTTGAGGATTTATAATATTGCAGGAGAACTTGTAAGAACAATTAAAGGTGACGGGAGTGAATTCGGTGTTTCTTCTGTTAAAAAAATTCCGTGGAATTTAGAAAACGACGATGGTTCAGAAGTTGCATCCGGAATTTATATATACATACTTGAACTTAAAGAAACTGCCGACGACGGCGAAAAAGCGACGGTGAGGAAGAAGTTGGCGATAATAAAGTAATTGCACGAATAAATTCGTGCCTACAATGTAATAACAACACCATAATTTGTTTGTAGGCACGGTTTTAACCGTGCGATAAGCGACCACAAAACGGGAAAAAAATGAAAAAAATGAAAAAAATAATTTGTTATCTGTGTTTATCCGTGTTTATCCGTGGTTTCTCTCACGCTCTTGAGATTCGTTCCGTATCCGTTACCGACCAGTTGGGTTCAACTCGCGCCAACTATTCTCACACGGAAAAAGTAAATCTTAACGCAAGCGTTTTCAACGACATTATTACCGACAGAATTTCTTTCAGATTTGAAATAAAAGATCCGGCTGGCACCGTAAGATTTACGCACACCGGCAATTCAATCCCGGGCACAATCGGCGCCGGCGGCTCGTCGGTGAAATATATCCCGATAACTAATTTTTTCTCAACAAGCGGGAATTATAGACTGGTTGTCACCGCAAACGCCGTTTCAAAAGAAACATATTTTTCCGTCTACGCTCCGAATATCACTCCGACATACCCTTCAAATTACGCGCGTGATTTAACGGATAAGCCGCTTGTTTTCAGGTGGGTGGCATCGGGTGCGGCAAAATACAAAATATATGTGGCTCTTGATGCGGCATTTTTCAATACGATACTTACAGACGAAACGGCGATTATGCAATACAGTTATCCCGATAATCCGACGGATACGCGGCAAAAACTTTCCGCCGGCACCATATATTACTGGAAAGTTGAGGGAATAGATGCCGCAGGAAACATCGTCGCAAAAATGGCGGCGCCTTCCAATTTTACCATAAAGTCAACGGCGATAACCATTACCGCAAAAGACCTTGTTGTTTTGGATATTATGCCGACGCCTTATCAGCCGAAAGTAACAGTTAGCATAAAAAATCAGGGCGGGAAAACGGAGAATGCAATTCCGCTGTCGCTATACTTAAACGGAATGTTAGTCGGCACTCAAAACATAGACACGATTTCCGTCGGCGAGACGAAAGCGATGAGTTTCCTGACAAATATGTCTGGGCTGGTTGTGGCAATGGCATCTTTGACTTTTGACGATGATTACATAAAAAACAATACTTTTACGAAACAGATTTCTATTTATACATCCGTTGCTGTTTCAACCGCGACTGCAGTAACCGAAAAAGCAAAAATACTGGGCACGGTGATATCTATGGACGGCAAAAAACTTCCCGATGCGGTTATCAGGTTTGACGGTCCTTCAAAAGGAATGGTTTTGGCAAACTCCGGCGGCGAGTATAAAATAGAAAATCTGGCTATAGGTGATTACAAACTTATCGCCTCTGCGAGCGGATATGTTGAATTAGAAAAGATGGTTAAAGTGGACAAATTAAAAGCATTCGCGAATATTGATTTCGAACTGAAAACGTCTGAAGTCGCTAAGCAGGAAGAGACACTTGCGGTAGGAATTATTAAAGGGCTTGTGGCTGATGAAAATAAAAAAGGACTCGCGGACATAGAGATTGTTCTTCTGAAAAAAGACAAAAAGGGCAAACTTGAGGAATATCAAAAAATGTTTTCCGATAAAAACGGTTATTATAAATTTTTAGATGTCTCTTCCGGCGAGTATGTTTTATCGGTCAAAAACGATAGTTACGAAGATGCGGAAATTCCGGTTGAGTTAAAGGACGGAAAAATCCGGATAAAGGATATAAAGTTGGTCGTTAAAAAAGAGGAAGTTGCTGCGGAAGAGGACTACTCAAAGGACTCAAAAAAGTTGTGGGCAAAATTGAAAGGTTTAATCAAGGATGAAAAAATATTATCGCAATTAGACGGTTACGAAATTTCCGGTTACGATACAAAAGGCGATGTTAATAAAATAATTTCCGAATTGGAAGAAGGCAACGCAAAGATAACAGGTTTGGAAATTACAGCGGAGTAAAAAATTTATGATGAAAAAAACCATTTTTTTTATTGTTTTAATTTTAACCTTAAACCTTATACCTTTAACCTTTATTCATTCCGCTCAGATGACAGGCGTTATCACAACTATAAAAGGCGAAGTTCAGGTATTGCCCTATCAGAAAAACACTTGGCAGCCGTCAAAAGTCGGAGCATTTCTTTATGAAGGCGATACGGTAAAAACTCTGAAAAAATCTCAGGCGGCGATAACATTAACAAACGGCGTGGTGATGAAATTAAACCAAAACACGGAGTTTTCTTTTGATATAACCAGTTCAATTGAAAAAGTCGGTTCGCAGATAAAAATGGCAGCGGGTCAGATTTGGTCAAGCGTCCGGCCGAAAACAAAATTTGAAATCCACACGCCCGTTGCAATAGTTGCGGTAAGAGGAACGGAGTTTGATACCGACCTTTCCGGCGGCCGCCTGAAACTTAAAGTATATAAAGGCACGGTTAATTTGAAAAATAAATTCGGGAATAAGGATGTGGGCGAGGGAAAGGAATCATCTGCCGGCGGGGACAGTCCGCCCGATGAGCCGAAAGACAGCAAAGGAGAAGAAAAAAATTGGGACGACGAAATAGTGTCCGAGGGTTCGCTTAAAATAGAAACAAAAACCGCAAAACCGGTTACGGATGCGCCGTTTGAAATAGCGGTTTCCGTCAATGATGCGGATAATAAATTGGACAAAACGGCGAAGCCCGGTATAACTGTTAAATCGGACCCGGCAGGAATGTCGTTTTCTTCCGACGGTGCAAATTGGGTCAACGAACTCAAACCCGAAGGCGTCTCGGAAGGTGTCGTGAAACTCTTCGCAAAAACATCCGTTTCAGGCGTTAACTCAATTATTGCCGCAGCAGAGGGCTACACCGCCGGACAACTCACTATAACAGTTACACCAGCCAAAACAAAAAACCTCAAAATGAAAGTCAAGTCCTCCGCAGGTGACGACGAACTCCTCCTCAAATTTAAGAAAAAGTAGAGTAAAAGAAAGGTTAAAAGTTAAAGGTTTAAGGTTAAAATTTTAACCTTAAATTTATACCTTATACCTGCCTTTTTAGTGTGTGTAAAAATTCACAAACCCGCATTTTACCGACGACAATTTATTAGGCATAAACACGCCAAAAAACTTTCCCCTTGACAAATACCAAAAAATACTTTATACTTAAATTAGGATAATTAGGATTTTTAGGATTATTGGAGGAATGATGAAACCATTAACAACCTATCAAATTTCACAAATGGTAAATGTGAACATTACAACGGTAATTGACTGGATTGACAAAGGGCTGCTTAAGGCATACAAGACACCCGGCGGGCACAGAAGGGTAAAGCCGTCTGATTTACTGAAATTCTTAAAAAAATATAAAATGCCCATTCCTGATGTCATTGCAAAAGATGTAGGGGCGGATTTATCCGCCCGACCCGTAGCAATCTCAAAAAAGGTTCTCATAGTTGACGATGACAAAGATATTTTAGAGTTTATATCAAGAGCACTTAAAAAGTTTTACAAAAACATAAAAATAGAATTTGCATCAGATGGTTTTATGGCAGGCAAAAAAATCGCAGAATTTAAGCCCAACTTGTTGATATTGGATATCAAAATGCCGGGTATGGACGGTTTTGCGGTATTGGAGCATCTCAAAAAAGAAAATATGAAAATTTTAGCAATAACAGGTTATCCGTCAAAAGAAATAAAAGAAAAGATATTTAAAGCCGGCGCCGATGATTATTTAGTAAAACCGTTTTCAGTTGAAGAACTTAAACAAAAAGTTGAGAATCTGATGGGAGGTAAAAAATGAATGGAGTAAAAAAAATCTTTCACCGTATTTTTTGCGGACAGGAAACTGACAAGAAATATCTTGAGCCGGTAATAAATCATCTCCTGGACGCTTTTATAATAATAGACCACCGCGGTATTGTAACTTCCGTTAATAAGGCATGTTGCAATCTTCTGGGATACGATGAATCGGAAATTATCGGACAATCAGCCAGTTTATTTTTTGTGGACATTAATGCACCGGAACAGGGACAAAATGAAATATATCTGGGAAAAATTTTAGACAGATTGGTTCTTAAAGGTTATGTAAATAACCTGGAGGTTATATTTCTTACCAAGTCCAAAAAAAAGATACCGATGATGTTCAACGGAGTTGTTCTGCGGGATAAAAAAAACAATATAACCGGTGTCCTTGGTCTTGCCAGAGACATAAGAGAAATAAAAAGAAATATGGGTAAAATCAGGGTTCTTCAGAAAATATCACTTTTAACTTTAAAAGAGAAAGACATTTCTGTTATGATGAAAGATATCGGAAATTACATAAAAGAATTTTTTGAGGTTGAAAGAGCCACCTATTATATGGTTGACAATGGATACCTGAAATCTGTTTACGCATCCGACTATCAGGAAAAAATAACGCTGAAAATACCGGAAGGTATTGCCGGTTACAGCATAGATATTAAGAAAAGTTATTATACAAACGATGCCTATGCTGACCCGCATTTTTATCCGTTAATAGACAAGCAAAGCGGTTATAAGACCAAAAATATTCTGGTCTGTCCCGTGCTGGAAAAGTACGAGGTTATAGGGTTGGTTGAATTGATAAACAAAGATGAGGATTTTACCGAGCAGGATAAAAACGACTTGGAAGAAATGGTCAACCTCGCGAGATTTGTTATTTTTAACAGACAAAAGGACATAAAACTTAAAGAAGATATCACGAAGCGCAAGGAGGCGGAAGAAGAACAAAAAAAGAACTATGAAATCCAGAGTACAATTAATTTCATGTTGCATCTTCAGATGGAAGGTTTTTCGCTTCAGAACATACTTGAAGAGACATTAAAGAAAATTTTATCTATCAAATGGCTGACATTTGAAAACAAAGGCGTGATATTTCTTATTTCCGAGGACGGTAAAAAGTTGGTATTGGCGGCCCAGTCCTGCTTATCTGAATATGTATGCACGAGATGTAAGGAAGTAAAATTCGGGGAGTGTATGTGCGGTCGTGCCGCTCTCTTGCAGACGGTTGAATTTTCCGACTATCTGGATGAAAGGCATACTGTAAAATACGAAGGAATTACGGAGCACGGTCATTATTGCGTTCCGATAATTTCAAACGGCAAAACATTAGGGGTTATAAACACATATTTGAAACAGGGGCATATCCGCAATAAAAAAGAGGAGGATTTTTTATCTGCGATGGCTGATATACTTGCCGGAATAATTGAGAGAAAAAAAATTGAACAAGAAAAAGAAAATTTATATTTGCAGGTATTAAAATCCGCCCGGCTTGCGTCTATCGGCGAACTTGCATCAGGTCTTGCACACGAGATAGGCAACCCGCTGCAGACGATACTCGGCAATGCGGAGTTACTTCTTATGGATGCACAAAGTGAAGAACTGCTTGCTATAAAAGATGCGTCACTTCATTGCAAAGAAATTATTAAAGGGCTTTTGGACTTTTCAAGGCAGCGGGAAATGAATTTTATTCCAGAAGATATAAACAAACTTTTAGAAAAGACACTTTCTTTGTACGGAAAACAACTTGAACTGGGAAAAATAAAGGTTGTAAAAAATTATGGCAAACTGCCAAAGATAACCGTTTCACCGTCACATACAGAACAGGTGTTTCTGAATTTGATTACAAATACACAAAAGGCGATGCCGAAAGGCGGGACGCTGACGATAAGTACCAGTGTAGTTGCCGAACTTGCCCCTAAAGGGACTCCCTTCGGTCGCTCGGCTATAAGCCAACCAAGGTTGAAAACTATAGAAGAACCTGACTTTATTGAAATTTCCTTCAAAGACACCGGTATCGGTATTCCCAAAGAAAATCTTTCGCGACTCTTTGAACCGTTTTTCACTACCAGAAAAGACGGTTCCGGACTCGGGCTTTCCGTTTCATATGGTATTGTGAAACAACACGGAGGCGAAATAACCGTTTTTTCCGACGGTGAAAACAAAGGTGCAGAGTTTGTTGTGAAACTTCCTGTAAATTTCGTGGGGGGTAAATGTTAAATAAGGAGGAACCGATGAAACCAAAAAAAATTCTTGCTGTGGACGATGAAATTGAAATTCTGAAATTTATTGAAAAGGCGCTTACAAAAAACGACTATTTCGTGAAAATAACGACCAATCCGTTTGAAGTGGTTGATCTTCTGAAAAATGATGGTTTTGATATTGCGATAATTGACTTAAGAATGCCGGATATAGACGGAATGAAACTTTTGGAAATTATCAAAAAGGACTTTCCTAAAATTGAGGTTATCATAATTACCGCCCACGCAACGATTGAAACCGCGATTGAATGTCTCAAAAAGGGTGCGGATGATTATCTGATAAAACCGTTTGAGATAAAGGAACTTCTGATGACTGTTGAAAAAACTTATGAAGTGAAAAGAATTAAATCGCAACTTGTATCGCTTAAAGAGATGGATAAATTAAAAGACGAGTTTATATCTTCAATTTCACACGAATTAAAAACACCGCTTCAGGCGGTCTCAGGTGCTGCTGAACTTGTTATGAGCAGTAAAGAATTCGGCACCGCCAAAAGGAAATATCGTCGCCGAGAAGAGGATAGTCAGTTAATAAAACTTTTTGAGATAGTTGCAAGGCAGACGGAGAAAATGAAAAAACTTGTAAGTGACCTATTGGATTTTGCGAAAATGGAAGCGGGCTTTATAGAGATTAAAAAATCGCACTGTGAAATCAATAAATTGGTCAACGATGCGATAAAAGAAATACAGATACTTGCCGATAACAAAAAAATAGAAATTACGCAGGAGATTTTTTCAGCCGACGCTGTTTGTGTTCACTGCGATTATGAAAAGATAAAACAGGTTCTCATCAATCTTTTATCAAACGCAATAAAATATACTCAGGAAGGCGGAAAAGTATCCGTCTGGTTTGAAAAAATAGACGGCGAAGTTGAAGTCGGGATTGAAGATAACGGGATGGGGATTTCAAAAGAAAATCTGGGAAAGGTGTTTGATAAATTTTACCGTGTTGACCAATCGTTGACCCGTGAATCAGGCGGTTTCGGACTGGGGCTTTCAATCGCCCAAAAAACCGTAGAACTGCACGGCGGGAAAATCCGGGTTGAGTCGGAAGGATTAGGAAAGGGCTCAACTTTCATATTCACATTACCGTTATGAAAAAATTGTTTTACATTTTAATTGTTAATCTTTTACCTTTAACCTGCCTTTTTGCCGGTTCTTCCACCACATATACGACTTATAACCAGTTTAACAACGGAGCGAAGGAAAATACTATGGTTTTCGGAACGGCGGACGCCGACGGATATGTCAATTTGATGAACTATTTTGACAACATTACAAACGATTCAAAACCGCCTGCCCGAAGGTGGCATGCGACGGCATACAGTTCGTTAAAAGACAAAGTGATTTTGTTCGGCGGTTCGGGTGCGAGTGGTAGTCCTTTGAGCGATACATGGATTTATAACCCTGACCCGCAAACAGAACAGTGGTCTCAAAAATATCCGTCTACAATTCCGGACGCGAGATACGGACATATTCTGGTTTCCGGCGGAACAAACAAAGCGATTCTATTCGGCGGATACAACGGCTCCGCATTTTTCAACGATACTTGGGAATATAATTTTGACGCTGCTGACACGGATAACTGGACGAAGATTCCTACGGTTTCATCGCCGACAGCGGTTGCGTTTTCTTGTGCCGCTTACGATTCAGACAACAACAAAATAATACTTTTCGGCGGACAAACATATGGAGGTGTAAAATCATCTGAGACATGGATTTATCACATCTCCGGTTCATCCTGGACAAGAGGTGCTTTTGGTCCATCAAAAAGGACGGGTTCCGGCGGTTGTTATGATTCCGAGAATAAAAGGTTTATAATTTTTGGCGGCGAAGATATAACTTATCTTTCAGATACCTGGGAGTATAATTACAATACAAATACTTGGGCAAAGAAAAATCCTGCAGGCGCTATCTCAGCAAGAACTGAAGCGAATATGGTTTTTGATTCAAGGAACAAAAGATCCGTTCTATTCGGCGGGCGGAATGCATCCGGCAATCTCAATGATATATGGTTTTATGATTACGTCGCAGACAAATGGTCAAACTCCCCGCCCGCTTCTGCTCCCGCAAGATACGGTTTTTCAATGAATTATATTTCTTCAATCCAAAAAGCATTTTTATTCGGCGGATATGATGCCGTCGCTCAAAACGATTTTTACAACTATGTTTTCCGTTCAAGCGGCACATATACGACATCTTTTTTTGATACGTCGTTTTTTACAGATCTTTATTATCAGTCGGTTGAAGCACCGCCGGGAAGCGGAATTCCTTATGCAAGCACTACGCTCAAATTTCAGGTTGCCTCGTCGACGAATAGTAATAGCAATTATTCCGATTTTATCGGTTTTAACGGCACATCAAATAGTTATTACCAATATGCAGGCAGTCCGATTGCAATCAGCACCAGCAATCCCAGCGGTCACGACAATAAAAGATACTTAAAACTGAAATTCTTTTTTGATACGCCGGAGGAACCGCCTTTATCGGGAAAACTTGATAGTGTAACGGTAAATTTCAACCGAAGCCCGTCAAGACCGGCATTATCAGCACCTACAAATAATTTTTTAACGAATGATACGACGCCCGATTTTAGTTGGTATGGTAGTTCTGACGACGACGGCGATTCCGTTTCTTATGAATTTGTGATAGATAATGATGCGGACTTTTCATCTCCTGTTAGTTCAGCATCAAATATCGCAACGACTTCTACTACGACGTTTCTATCACACGGAATATACTTCTGGCGGGTTTCCGGCTGGGACGGAGCACATTCTTCTTTGTGGGCATCATCATTTACACTTTATATTGATACTTTTCCGCCTGCTGCCGTAACATCTTTTTCAGCAAGTATCGGTCCATCCAACGGAACAATAAATCTTTTATGGCCCGCTCCGGAAAATACGGGGAGTTCGGGCAATATTTTGTCGGGCAAATATTTTGTAAGAAAATCCACATATTCCGTTCTGACGGAAGCCGACTGGCAGAATAATTCAAGCGGCGAAAAAACGATTTCAAAATCGGTAATTACGCCCGGTGAAAATCAGACATTTACTTTTGACGGACTTGCCGGCGGAACGACATATTATTTTTCCGTGAAGACACAGGACGGCGCCGGAAATGTTTCTTTGATATCTTCAACATCTCCGTTTTGTATGACTAACGCTACGCCAGTTGTTGCAGTAAAATCCCCTAATGGTTCGGAGGTTTTTTCGGATAACAGAATTATATCTTGGGAGTATTCTGACCCGTATCCGCTAAATGACACTCATACATTTTCAATTTATGATTCTTCCGACGGTGTTAATTTTAACCTGCTTGTCTCAAATCTTCCTAACAGCACGACATATTATTTATGGAATACAAAAACCGTCAGAAATTCCACAAATCATTTGATAAAAATTGTTATCCGTGATTCCCGTGGGCTTGAAGGTTCTGATATTTCTGATAATTATTTTGCCGTTAATAATCCAAACATTGCGCCCGTTGTTTCGTTAGCTGCTCCCAATGGCAATGAAAAAATCACCAAAAATTATACTGTAAGTTTTTCGGTTACCGACGAAAATTTGGCAGACACGCACAGATTCACAATTCTCGCTTCAACCAATTCCGGGTATTCTTACGATATAAAAATCGCCGAAAATATAACTGCTATAAATTATAATTGGGACACGACACAGTTTCCCAACTCACCGAAATATCGCGTAAAAGTTATTGCAACTGATGACGGGCTTTTGAACCTTACCGGCGAAGATTTTTCCGAGTATGATTTTGAGGTCAACAATAATAATATGGCGCCGTCTGCTCCGGTGCTCGTTACTCCTCTTAACGATTCTTATAATACGATAGGAACCTTGAAATTTGTCTGGCAGAAGTCCGTTGACCCGAATCCCGAGGATTTTTTGACATATACCGTTTATTATTCAACGTACAGTTATTTTATTGGCGGGAATGTCGTTTCGGGGATTACGGATACCCAATACACTCCGACAAATTTAACGGAAAATATAAAGTATTACTGGAAGGTTGCGGTAGTTGACCCGTTCGGTTCTACCGCAATATCGGACCAGTTTAATTTTGTTGCATCATGGAGCAAGGACGATTCAGACGACGGAAAGGTTCGCGTTGAGATAACGGATGAAATTTCCTCCGGGCATTATGTTAAGGTTGAAAATACCTCTAAAGATTTTTCTATTGCCTTAAAAGATTCAATTTCCGACCGTCTTATAAAATATATAAATCAAAAGGCATATAAAATTACCGTCTATGACAAAAACAATGTTCCTCAAAGTATCTCTGCAAAAGGAAGTGTGCGGTTTAATTATTTGGATAGCAATAACGACGGATATGTTGACGGAACGGATATCAAAATTGATAACATCCGGATTGCCAACTTAGATGAAACAAAAAACAGATGGGAGTTCCCTCGTGCTGCTCAAGTTATTGATAAAACCCAAAAATATGTAAGGGTTGATGTTGAACACTTTTCGTATTTTACAACGGTTGCATCAGTCGTGCCGACGAAAAAAGTGTCAAATATAGTCAACTATCCCAATCCTTTTAATCCGGATAAAGAAACTACAACGATAAAGTATGTGCTGACGGAAACCGACGATGTTTTAATCCGCATTTTCAATCTCGTCGGCGATCTGGTTTATCAGCAAAAAATAGATGCCGGGCAGGAAGGTGCAATCGGTCAGCCGGAGGGCTACACCAACGAAATAACATGGAACGGCAAAAACGGTAACGATATTATTGCGGCAACCGGTGTGTATATTCTTGAAATTAAATCAGGCAAAGAAAAAGATGTGAGAAAAATTGCAGTGATAAAATAAAGGCAATTAAGAATTGAAAATTGAAAATTAAGAATTATGGATTTTAATTCTCAATTTGTAATTGCCACTAACGGAGGTATTTATGTCAAAAAAAATTCTTGTTGTTGACGACGAAAAAGATATTGTTGAGATTATTTCAATGTATCTTGAAAGAGAGGATTATGAGCCGATAGCCGCGTATGACGGTCAAGAAGCACTCCGAAAAATAATTTTCCAGTCCCCGGATTTGGTAGTTCTTGATATTATGATGCCGAAACTTGACGGGCATTCACTGAATATCAAGTTAAAAGAAAATCCCGAGACAAAAGACATACCTGTTATTGTGATTACCGGCAAGGGCCATCTGCGGGAAATTATTACGGCAAGAGAAGATGTTACCATTGTTGACTATTTGGAAAAACCGTTTCAGATGAATGAACTTCTTAAAAAAATAAAAAATGTTTTTGAGAAAAAAAATGAATAATAAATCAGCAAATGATGAGTGGCTTGTAGCCGCAAAGCGAAGCTTTGCTATTGGCAGAATTACTGCTCTGCTGCTACTTTCTACCTGTCTTTATGCTGAGCATACAAGCGGTTTGCCGGCGGAGTATATTCTGTCTTTTTATCCGGATGCGAGGACATCAGCCATTGCGGGTGCGGCGACATCCCAAGGCGGTTCTATATCCGCTATTTATTACAATCCCGCCGGTCTTGCCTCAAATTTTTATAACGAGCTTTCATTTTTTTATACGCCGCTTTTTTACGGAACAAAATACACTTATATCGGTTATGCCTATCCGGTTGCCCAGAAAGAAACGATTGCCGGTTCTATCGGAGTTCTTTCAACGGTTGATATAGAAAAAACAAATTCCATCGGTGAAACGCTTTACAGTTTTTCGTCGCAGGAGTCGGTTTTTAATTTAGCATATTCGGTAAATATGGGCGCTACGACCGCCGGCGGTATAAATTTAAAATTTTTGTCGCAAAGTATAGATGATTATTCCGCCCATGCTTTTTCAGCGGATGCAGGACTTATTGTTGATAGCAATGATACAAAATATGGGGTGGTAGCAAAAAATATAATCCCGATGAAAATGGGTGCGGACAAACTCCCGCTATCCGTGCGTCTCGGACTTACCCAGCGGATTTATAATAAACTTTTTTTAAGCGGTGATGTCGCATTTGAAGATATGCTTAAAAAAACGGTTCAAAAGTGGTTTCTTGGCAGTGAATATAATTACAAAATATATTTTTTACGCGCGGGGATAAATTACAAGGAGATTGCCTGCGGTGTCGGGGTTTCCGAAGAGAAATTCTCAATTGATTATGCCGTTTCATTTCATACCCTTGACATCACTCACAGGTTTTCCGCCGCTTTGAGGTTCGGCGTGGAACCGACGGAAGCGGAAAAACACGCTGTTAAAATTTTAGAGGAAAATAAACTAAAAATTGAGTCGGAGGAAGAGCGGATTTCGCGGAAAAAATCGGAACTGGAAAAAGATATCGCCGTATTCAGCGTAGAAAAAGAAAAAATAGAAAAACTTATGACGAGCGATGCCAAACTTAAAGAGGAATGGAAAAAAATTCAGCGTGAGAAACAGCAGATAATTTATGAACTGGAAAATGTGAGAAAAAACCAGCAACTGTCACAGATGTTATTAAAAGCCCGGGAACATTTTGACAGGAAGGAATATGGGGAATCGTCGGTTATTGTCAATCAGATACTTAAAGACAACCCGCGTAATGAAGATGCTCTGGAACTTTTGAGAAAAATCTCCGATGCTACGACTACCACTGCCGCAAAGGAAAGGTATGTAAAAGCTCTCGAATTTTACGAGCAGGGAAAATATACTGATGCAATTTTCAAAGCGGATGAGGCGTTAAAGATTGATCCGGAATATCAGCAGGCGCAAATTCTGATAAAAAAGGCAAAAGCACAGGATTACATTTCACAAAAAAGATATCAGGATGCCAAATATGAACTGGTGGAAGCGATAAAAATCAGTCCTGACGATGCGGACCTCTTGGAATTATTGAAAAGAATTCAGACAACTCTTGATGTAATGGAGGAGCAATGAAAATAAAGTCAACTGAAAAATTTAAAAATTATGAAAGATTAAGAAAGATTTCAATTTTTGTAATTTTTCTAAATCTTTGTAATCTTTTTAATTGTCTTTATTCTCAGACCAATCCCGAAGTGTATTTTAATTCCGGAATTGATAAGTATGTTAAGGGCGATTACGATGGTGCTGTCGCCTTGTTTGAACAAACACTTTCTGGAAAGCCCGACCATCAAAAAGCAAAAAATTTTCTTGTGAAAGTTTTAATTGAAGCGACCGAGAAACAAATTATGATGAGCAATTTTCAGAAAGCGAAAGTATATGTTGACAGGGCGAAAATCATCGTTCCCGATAATGAAAAAGTTAACGAATTACAAAAAGTAATATCAGGTAGATATGAAAAATCTTCAAAAGATTTTTCAAAAAAAGAAATCCAAAAGCAGAGATCAGTTGTTACTGACGAACCAAAAGTTGTTGCAGTTAAAAAAACGGAACCGAAAAAGAGCATTGATGAATCGTCAATCGCAGTAATTGCGGCTGCTGTTCCTTTTGAACCTAAAGATAAAAGTAACCGGAGTTACATTCTATTTTTTATAGTTTTTGTTATTGTTGTTTTAATTTTTGTTTTTTTATGGATGAGAAAAAAAGCCCTTAAAAATGCCGGAAAAGTTGAAGAATTGAAAAAGCAAATTCGCATGGAGGAAGAAAAAAAATACAAGCAGGAACTTGAAAAAATAAAACTTGAATTTCACTTCGTTCAAGAAAAAACCAAAAAGGAACTTGCCGAGAATATAAAAATCCAAATTGCCGAGAAGAAAGCGATAACTAAAAAAGATGCCGAGGCTGCGCAGGTAAAATTTGATTCCTCGGCGGATGAGGAAAAAATTTTATGTGACGCAAAAGAGAGGATGAAAAGCGACGAGTACTCAAAAGAAATTATCAAAAAAATGACTCTTTCAATAAGAACTATTATGAATGTAAATAAAGATGATGCCCTAAATAACATAAAACGGCTTTCAAAAAATGAGAATGCCCGTCTCAGATATGACTGTGTTAAGATAATAGAAAATGTTTTAACTCCCGAAACGCTTAAAATTCTCATTGATATGCTTAATGATTCCGACTGTGAAGTAAAAAGGGCGGTTATTATGTTGATAAGCAATATAAGTAAATTACATCTGCCGGAAATTCCGATGAATATACTTATAGATATGCAAAAACGACTGGCTGAAGAAAAATTAAAAAATGGCTGGATAATTTAATACCTGCCTATTGTCCTGCGGGCGATCCCTGTGTTAAAATTAAACCAAAAAATCCTTGACAAATACGACAGAATTTAATAAAATCACAAAGTTATGCGGGCGGTGGGCTTCTATAGACGTAATTGGGGAGTAGCCAAGCGGTAAGGCAACGGCCTTTGGAGCCGTCATCCGAAGGTTCGAATCCTTCCTCCCCAGATAATCGCTCATTAGGGTCTGATAAAAATTTCTGCCTCGCTCCGGATTAAAAAAACAGAAACCCAAAGTTTATGAAAAACACAGTCGCTATAATTCTTGCTGCAGGTGAAGGGACAAGGTTTAACTCGGTTACACCGAAAGTTCTTCATAAAATTTTTGGCAAGATGATTATTGAAAGGGTTATTGAAATAGTAGATGACGGTTTTGACAAAAAAATCGTCGTCGTAGGACACAAATCGGAACTTGTCAAAAAAAGTATAAATGATAAAAATGTGCTTTTTGTTGAACAGATTAAGCAACTTGGCAGCGGCGATGCGGTTAAGCAGACAGAAAGCATTCTGAAAAATTTTACAGGTGATTTGGTCATACTTTCCGGCGATGTTCCCCTTCTTAAAAAAGAAACCGTCGGAAAATTACTGTCGGTCCACAAAAAAGAAAAAGCCGCCGCGACGGTGCTTACCTGCGAGAGTAAAAATCCGTCGCATTACGGGAGAATCGTAAGAAACTCCGACGGAACGGTTAAGGCAATTGTTGAGTCAAAAGATGCCACAGATGTTATCAAGAAAATAAAGGAAATCAATTCCGGTGTTTATGTCTTTTCGTCAAAAGAACTTTTTCCGGCGCTGCATAAGATAAAAAATGATAATTCAAAAAGCGAGTATTATCTGACGGATGTCATATCAATTTTGAATAGGGAAAAAAGAAAGGTTATCGGGTATAAAATAAATGATTTTAGGGAAATTTCAGGCATCAATAACAGATATGAACTGGCGCTCGCGGAGAATTATATGAGAGAAAAGGTTCTTGAAAATCTGATGCTTTCTGGCGTTACGATTGTAAATCCCGCCACCGTTTATATTGAGGAAACAGTTGAAATTGAAAAAGATGCAATGATAATGCCTTCAACGATAATCAAAGGCAGAACGAAAATCAGAAGCGGCTGTGTGCTCGGTCCTTTCAGTTATATTGAGGATTGCACCGTCGGAAAAAATGTTGAAATAAGGGCATCTTTCGTCTACGGGGCTGAAATTGCCGACGATGTAAAAATAGGTCCGTTTTCGCATATAAGAAAGGAAACAAAAGTCGGCAGGTATGCCCGCATCGGTAATTTCTCGGAGATTAAAAAATCAATTATCGGCGAAAATACAAAGGTCTCACATCTTTCATATATAGGTGATTCGCAACTTGGAAAAAACATAAATATCGGAGCGGGCACGATTACCTGCAATTACGACGGTAAAAAGAAACACAAAACGGAAATAGGCGACTTCACGTTCGTCGGAAGCAATACTAATTTAATTGCTCCAGTTAAAATAGGAAGAGGGGTTTTGATTGCCGCCGGGTCTACTATTACCCACGATGTACCCGATAATAAACTGGCAATTGCCCGTGAGAGACAGGTTATAAAAAAGTTAAAGGTTAAAAGTTAAGTCGGGAGGATTAATGACTTACGGTAAACTAAGAATATTCAGCGGTTCGGCAAATCGTTATTTGTCAAAAGAGGTCTGTAATTTTCTTAAAGTTCATATGGGTGCTTTGGAAATAGGTCGTTTTCCCGACGGTGAAGTTAATATTAAAATAACGGAAAACATTCGCGGCTGCGATACCTTTGTTATCCAGCCGACATCGTCTCCTGCAAACGAAAATCTGATGGAACTTCTTATAATTATTGATGCTCTTCGCCGCGCCTCCGCCGGAAGAATTACAGCCGTCGTCTCGTATTACGGATATTCCCGTCAGGACAGAAAAGCCGAACCTCGGGTGCCTATAACCGCTAAACTTGTTGCAAATTTGATAACGGTCGCCGGTGCAAACAGGGTGCTTACACTTGATTTGCACGCCGGACAAATTCAGGGATTTTTTGATATTCCCGTTGACCATTTGTTTGTGCGTCCCGTGCTTGTTGATTATTTTAAAAAGAAAAAACTGCCGAATGTTATCGTCGTGTCACCCGATGCAGGCGGCGTGGAAAGAGCCCGTTCATTTGCCAAGCGAATGAAAGTCGGACTTGCTATAATAGATAAAAGAAGAATCTCACCCGCCGAAGCGGCAGTTATGCATATCATAGGAAATGTGAAAAACAAAAACATCATAATTGTTGATGATATGATTGATACCGCCGGTACGCTTGTCACAGCCGCCGAGGCATTGAAAAAAAGCGGCGCGGCCGATATTTATGCTACCGCGGCCCATGGGATTTTTGCCGGGGATGCCTACGAAAAAATAGAAAAGTCATTCGTAAAAGAAGTAGTTGTTACCAATTCAATATACAACAAATCACAGTCAAAAAAGATAAAGGTTTTGTCCGTCGGCAAACTTTTAGCGGATGCGATATTAAGAATTCACGACGAAAAATCAGTATCTGAATTATTTGAATTGTCATAAAATTTAATATTTTCGCGGAAATGTTTTCGTGCGTACCTTACGGTAAGCAGGTCTTCGTGGAAAAAAAAGGAGAAGTAAAATGGAAAAGTTCACACTGGATTCACAAGAGAGGAAACCGGCATCAAAAGGCGAGATGAAAAAGATGAGAGCGAAGGGTTTAATCCCTGCGATTCTATACGGCGATATGGCGAATATGTCTCTTACGGTTGATGCCGTCAAATTCAAAACGCTGCTTAAAATGGCGGGGCACAATGTTATAATTACACTTAATATGCCGGATAAAACCTCAAAAACGGTTCTTATAAAGGATATTCAAAAAAATGTTATTTCCCGCGAGTTTTCCCATATTGATTTTTATCAGATCAGTATGAAAAAGAAAATTGAGATTTCAATTCCGGTCGTGCTCGTCGGTGAAGCACCCGGGGTTAAATCCGGCGGCGTTCTTTCCCACATCGTAAGAGAATTGAAAGTAAAGTGTCTCCCTGCGGACATTCCCGAAAAAATTACGGTTGATATTTCAAAACTTGAAATAGGCAATACGGTTCTTGTAAAGGATTTAGATGTGCCTAAAAATGTTGAAATTCTAATTGCGCCTGACCAGATAGTTGCCAACATCGTATCTCCGACGATTCTTGAAGAGGTTACACCTGTCGCAGGTGCAGAAGCGGCAGCCGAACCGGAGGTAATAGGTAAGGGTAAGAAGGAAGAAGTTGAAGAGGGTGCGGAGGCGGCTCCGGCGGCTGCTGCGGGACGTCCTGCGGTTGCCGGTGCGAAAAAAGACGCTGCACCTGTTAAAAAAGAGGAAAAACCGAAAGAAGAAAAGAAATAAAAAAAATACAAAATGAAGTTTATCGTCGGTCTGGGTAATCCCGGAAAAAAATATTCTTCTACGAGGCACAATGTAGGTTTTGCGGTGCTTGATAATTTTGCGGAAGACAAATCACTAAAGTGGCGGGAATATAAAGACCGCGCACTGGTATCCGTTTGCGATGATTTTATCCTTGTAAAACCGATGCTGTTTATGAACCTGAGCGGTTCTGCAGTTGAGTCCCTGGTAAAAAAATACTTGCCTCGCCGTCAGGCCGGCGGCACGGATTTTGAAGATATTATTGTTGTTTCCGACGATATGGATATTTCTTTCGGAAGCATTCGGATAAAAAAAGGCGGTTCTTCCGGCGGGCATAACGGAGTGGAATCAATAATTGAAACGCTCGGCACAAATGAGTTTATTCGTATGAGAATAGGTATCGGGCGTCCCCCGTCTGATACCGTAGCCGTTGATTTTGTCCTTTCAAAATTTAGTCAGCAAGAAGCGATAAAAATGAAGTCGGTGATTCCGCGGGCTTCCGAAGCCGTTTCCGTTTTTATTGACAGCGGTCTTCAAAAGACAATGAATCTATTTAACAGGAGAGATTAGATGGATTGGAAGATTTTTTTTACGAGTTTCTGGATGATTTTTGTGACGGAAATGGGCGACAAAACGCAACTGACCAATCTTTCTCTTACGGCTGAATCAAAACAACCGCTCATCGTTTTTACTGCATCCGTTTTGGGATATGCCGCCGCAACGCTTCTTGCTATTGTATTCGGCGGGGTTTTGTTTAAGTATGTTCCGCAGCATTATATCCAGATTGCTTCCGGATCTTTATTTGTTGTTATCGGAATTTTGATACTTTTCGGGATCTTATGAACAAAGAGTTTATTTCTCTTTCCGTATTTCTGCTCGCATACATATTTTTTGTCATCCTTCCGCATAAAAGAACCATTGTATCAATAATCGGAGTTTTAATTTTATTTTCTTTTGGAGCTATTTCTGTAAAAGATGCATTAACATCTTCTTATGGTATCAACTGGAATGTGATGGGAATTTTCGTCGGCACGCTTATTGTCGCCGATATTTTTATGGAAAGCAGATTTCCCGCCTACCTCGCCGAACTCATCGTCAATAGAGCGAAAAATACCGCGTGGGCAATTCTTTTTATATGCCTGCTGGCAGGATTTATCTCCGCATTTGTTGAAAATGTTGCAACCGTTCTTATTGTCGCACCGATTGCCCTTTCACTCGCAAAAAAACTTAAAATCAATCCGACCAATATGATGATAGCAATAGCAATTTCTTCAAACCTGCAGGGAACCGCAACGCTTATAGGCGACCCGCCGAGCATGCTTTTGGGCGGTTTTGCAAAAATGAATTTCTTTGATTTTTTCTTTTATCAGGGCAAACCCGGTATTTTTTTTGCGGTTGAATTGGGCGGTTTTGCCT
Organism: Elusimicrobiota bacterium; assembly: GCA_041658185.1. Taxonomy (GTDB): domain Bacteria; phylum Elusimicrobiota; class UBA8919; order UBA8919; family UBA8919; genus UBA8919. The sequence continues at coordinate 9,913 of JBBAAR010000015.1, read as the reverse complement.
CATTTTTCGTGCTTTATTATTTTTTCAGACATCACAAAGAAAAAACGGAATTGGTTGCCCAGGAAAAAGTTAGGTCATGGTTTCCGACGATAGTTCTTGTTCTTTTAATTGTGCTTCTTGCCGGCTCTTCGTTTTTTGACAAGGAATTCGGATATATGGCGGGTGCTATTTGTATGCTCGCAGGATTTATCTCGCTTGTCTGGGGTTCTCTAACAAAAAAAGAAAAAATCTTTATAGGACTTAAAAAACTTGACTGGGATACAACCTTTTTTCTTATGGCGGTTTTTATTCTGGTCGGCGGTCTTTCATTAAACGGTTGGATTGAAAAAATTTCTATCGGGCTTTCGGGTTTGATAGGACAGAATATATTTCTCGGTTTTACAGCGATTGTTTTTCTGTCGGTGTTTCTGTCGGCGTTTATAGACAATGTCCCGTATCTCGCTGCGATGTTGCCCGTTGCCATTTCTGTCTCGGCAAATCTCGGCGTCAATCAATCCTTGTTTTTATTCGGGCTTTTGATAGGTGCCTCTATCGGAGGGAACATTACTCCTATCGGCGCATCTGCAAACATAGTTGCCTGCGGTATCTTAAAAAAAGAGGGCTATACAGTAAAATTTTTTGATTTCGTAAAAATGGGTCTGCCGTTCACATTGGTTGCCGTTTTTGTATCCTATTTATTTGTCTGGTTTGTTTGGAAATAAATTTTTGAAAGAAATGTGAAATTTACCGTCGGATAAAGCAAGAGGTGAAAAATTTATGGAAGATAAGAATGCTGCGCCTGTGAAAGAAATTCAAGTTTCATCCGATGCCAATTGTCCGTCCTGCGGAAAATTCGTAGGTCCTTACGAGAAATGTCCTTACTGTCAGGCAAACCTTAAGAAAAGATTGTCGCTGAAACTTGTTAAAAGGATTTCTGTCATCGGTTCTATCGTCGGGCTTATTATGCTGTGGTATGCCTCAAAGATGCAGGAAATACCGGTTGTGAAAGTTTCTTCAATTACCGAGAGGATGAACAATGCCCTTGTGGAAGTTGTCGGCGCAATAGTTGCCGCCCGTTTTGACGAAACAAAAAATAATTTCAGTTACACCGTGGCGGATGAAACCGGTAAAATGAAACTCAACGGGTTTAATGCCCTGACTGATTTTAAAAAGGCCTTTGGCGATAACATGCCGCAGGAAGGCGATAAGATACGCGTGGCCGGACAGCTAAATATCAGCGAGAAGTTCGGCGTTTCAATGTTTATAAAAAATCCCAAACGTATAGTGGTAGTGGAGAAATATATAGTATGTGAAAAGAAAATAAAGGACATAACTGTAAAAGATGCTAAAAAATCTTTCTGCTTTAAGGTAACGATTGAAGATGTTGAAAGGGAATTTTCCGTAGGAAAGAGTGTATCGGTTAGCGACGGCACCGGCAGCATTTCTCTTACCGTGTTCAATTCGGATTTTGAAAAAATAACCGATACCGCCACAAGAGAGAATTTGCTGTTTCCCGGCGCAGAATACAGAATGGTAGCCACCGTTGACAGTTACCGCGGCGCCATCCAACTGAAACTAAAAAACCCCGAAAACCCCAAAAATCTGGAATGCATTAAAAAGAGTTCAGGTGCCGACCTGCAGTTTAGTGAGGATAAAACGTCTGCAAAAAAGAGACCGCCGAAAAAAATAATGGAATACAAGGAAGAGGACACGATAAAAATTGAAGGAGAAGATTTCTCCGACAAAGGCGCCTCCGAAGACAAACCGAAAGATGATGATAACGGTTTCATAATAAAGGAGGATAAATAATATGCATCTATTTTTAACGGTGCTTAGTTATACTTTTATTGGAACCGCTGTCGGGTCGTTGGTATCGTTCTTTCCGTCGCTTCATATTTATAATGTCGCCGGCATAGCCCTTTTGATATGGGGAAGTCTACAAAATATGCTGCCTGAAATAGGGATGGTTCCTTTTTTCACTTCTTTGATAGTGGCGTTTTCATTCGTGAACAGCATACCTATGACAATGCTCAGTGCGGCGGACGAATCGGCTTCCGCAATTATTTTGCCAGGCACGAAAAACTTACTTTTGGGAAAAGGTTATGAAACGGTTATAATGTCCGGTATCGGCGGGCTTATAGGAATTATTCTGCTTGTTGCAGGCACGCCTTTTTTTTACTATATTATGCCGTACATAAATAATATAACAAGACCGAACCTTGCGTGGATTCTTCTAACTGTAATTATGTATATGATATTCAGCGAATGGCCGAAAGGCGCCGGTCACGGCAAGACGGTATGGCAGAAATTCAGCGGCGCCTGGGCGAATCTTTTTGCGGGAATTTCGGCGTGGGCACTATCCGGTATCCTCGGGATTTTTATAATAAATCATAGTATTATTACTCATCAGATGGCGTTTCAGAATATTATGCCGGTTTTTATCGGATTGTTTGCCGTTCCTTCAATCATACAAAACCTGCTTTTATCATTTGAAATACCGGAACAATATGTATCTAAGGAATCAATAGACCTTGATTTCAAAACGATAGTCCAATCAACTTACTCGGGCGGGCTTGCAGGTATGTTATGCAGTTATATACCTTTGATAACCATGGGAATTGGAAGCATTATGGCTGGTGCCGCCACCGCATTGCGCGGTGACAAGGTATTTATCTTGGGCGGCGGTGTGGCGAAGTTGCTTTATTATGTAGGTTCGTTTTTGTTTCTTTTTGTAATAACTCCGATATCTCCTTTCGGCTTTGCAAAAGGCGGCCTTAATATAATTATTAAACCGTATTTTTATCCGATGGAAAATGATTACTTTTTGATTCTGTCATGTATCGTTTTATCAGGTTTCTTATCATTTTTGCTTCTGATGTATCTGGCAAAGGTCGCGGTAGTATTCCTAAAAAAAGTTAATTTTAAACAAATGTACGTTGTTATGCTTATACTGGTCACTATTTTCATTTACTATCTTACGGGATGGAACGGAATTTTTGTGATGGTTGTTTCAACGTGCATAGGAACAATTCCGGTTTTTTACCATTGCCGCAGAAGTAATCTTATGGGTGTCTTGCTGATTCCGATAACCCTTAATATGGCAGGATACGGAGACGCTGTCGCAGATTTTCTCCATCTTGTGAATATGTAAAATAAGGATAATTTTATGAAAGGTATGACGCATTTTATGTCGGGTTTGGCGGTAGCGACATTTTTCGCGAGAGCGGTGCATATGGCCGCCCGTGGCGGAAACGAAGACGCCCAGTCCTCGTTTATTCTTGTGCTCGGCGCGGTCTACGGCATAATGCCGGACACTCTTGATTTTAAGTTCGGGCAATTTTTTTCTCTTGCTGATTATGACATTGACTGCGACCCGAATAATCCTAACCCTCAGAAAATGGCGGAACAGATGGGAAAAGCGATGGAAGAAGCATTTTCAAAAAACAAACTCGTAAAGGTTCAACTCTACCCGATGCAGTTGGGTGCCGATTTATGGCGCCAGTATGTAATTAAGTTTGACGGTGAAACAAACGAAGTAGTTATTGTTATCAATGAAATTGTCTCAATGTCCCAGGTCCCGTTTCTCGGTACCGAGCCCAAAGAAAATAGAGTAGGAAGATATAAATTGAAAATCGGAAAAATGCTGGAAACGCACGGCCGGCCGTCCGCAGTTGATATTATGAGCGGTCCCCAGTTCGGATTTAAAAGAGAAGGCGAGCGTATTCTTGTAGAATTCCTGCCGTGGCACAGGACATGGAGCCACAGTTATATTTTAGGTTTGTTACTGTCGCTGCCGGTTATACTTATAACATATTTATTTCATTTAAAATACTGGTATCTTTACGGCATCATTTCTTTTCTGGGTTTTGCAATCCATATAACCGAGGACCTTACGGGACATATGGGCGGCTCGCTTTTGTGGCCGTTTGTTCAAAAAAGGTATAACGGTTTCTGCCTCGCCCGCGCCGGCGACCCCAGGGTAAATTTTTCCGTAGTATTTCTTGCCGTGACAGTTATATTATTCAATCTGGACAGGTTCACGGTAAATGTGATACATCTGAAATGGTATGCGTATTATTCAATATTTTTCGTCGTGCCTTTTATAATATATCTTTTTTTTGCCGACCGTTTTGATATAAAGTTACAGCAAAAAGAAGGGATAGCGTCTGCTGAGGGTGTATTAAAAAAATATAATATTTCCGGTCAGGATGCGGTAGATGAAATAAAAGAAGAAGAGGATACGGTAGAGTAAAAAGTTAAAGGTTAAAGGTTTAAGGTTTAAATTTTTATTTTAACCTTTAATTTATACCTTATACCTTTAAGGGGGTTTTAGCCGTGACAAGTTTGATTGGCGCTACGACGTTTGAAGTAGTTGCGATATGGAGCGTTCTCGGTATCGCAATTATGGGATTGGGATATGCCCTGTTGCTTCGCAGTCAGATTATGAAGAAAGACAAGGGCACTGAAAAAATGATTGAGGTCTGGAATGCCATCCGTCTGGGTGCTGATGCTTATCTGGGCCGCCAGTTGAAAACCATCCTGCCTCTTATTCTCGTTTTAACCGGCGTTTTATTTTTATCCGTCTATGTAGTCCCGCCGAGTTCAGAAGCGATGGAACGGTTCGCCGGTTCATCTCCGGACCAGGTAAAATTATTCGTCGGTATCGGCCGCGCCGCCGCTTTTATAATGGGCGCATTTTTTTCGCTTATGGTCGGGCAGTTCGGAATGCGTATGGCTGTTCAGGGCAATGTCCGTGTCGCTTCTGCCGCCCGTAAAAGTTTTTCCGAGGCATTGAAGATTGCCTACCGTTCCGGGACCATCACCGGAATGCTTACCGACGGGCTCGGTCTTTTCGGCGGTACAATTATATTTATGTATTTTGGCAAAGCCGCGCCGGATGCGCTTCTGGGCTTTGGTTTTGGCGGAACGCTTATAGCTCTTTTTATGAGGGTTGGCGGCGGAATTTTCACTAAAGCGGCGGATGTCGGCGCCGACCTTGTAGGTAAAGTTGAAGCCGGTATCCCGGAAGACGACCCGAGGAATGCCGCGGTTATCGCCGACCTCGTCGGTGATAACGTAGGCGACTGCGCCGGTATGGCAGCCGATATTTTTGAAAGTTACGAGGTCACAATCGTTTCAGGCTTGATACTCGGTCTGGCGCTGGTTTCTATTACCGGAGAACTGAAATGGATTATTTTCCCTCTGCTTGTACGCGGCATCGGCGTTATATCATCAATAATCGGTACCTATCTTGTTAAAGGCAAGAAAGGTGAAAAACGGGGCAACGCGATGGCTTCAATTAACATCGGGTTTTATTCTTCCGCCGCAATTTCTATGGTTTCTTTTGCCGTATTAGCGCATTATTATATGAACGAATGGCGGGCTTTTCTGTCGGTAGGCGTCGGAATTGTCCTGGCAATTGTCATTGACGAACTTACAAAATATTTTACGGATACTCACTATAAACCCGTTCAGGACATCGCCGCCGCCTCAAAGACCGGTTCCGCAACTTTGATTTTAAGAGGTCTGGCGGTCGGGTTTGAAGCATCGGTCTGGCAAATTATCGTAATCGCTCTTACTATTCTTGCCGCGGTAATTATTTACTGGGGCTGGCCGGTCGTATACGTTTTATACGGCGTGGCGATGACCGGTATCGGGATGCTTACGCTGACCGGTAATAATGTAGCGATGGATTCTTTCGGGCCGATTGCGGATAACGCAAACGGCATCGGAGAAATGGCCGGTCTTGACAAGGAATCCCGTCAGATTATGGCGGATCTGGATGCTGTGGGTAATACGACGAAAGCCATAACGAAAGGTGTTGCAATCGGTTCCGCTGTCATAGCCGCCGTCTCGCTGTTCGGCTCATTTATAACTGATGTTACAAAAGTCCAGCAGAGCCAGCTGGTTGATATAGCAAATCAATTAGGCACTACCGGTATCCGTATTTCGGTGCCTCCTGTTTTTATCGGGATGTTGTTAGGCGGCGCCGTACCGTGGCTGTTTTCTTCGCTTACAATCAGTTCCGTTGCCCGCGCGGCTTCTTTAATCGTGGATGAGGTTCGCAGACAGTTTCACATCCCGGGTTTGATGGAAGGAAAAGTTAAGCCGGATTATAAAAATGCCGTTGGTATCTGCACTGCGGCCGCCCAGAGGGAACTGGTTCCGCTGGCGTTGATTGCCGTTCTTACCCCACTTATCGTAGGAATGCTTCTTGGCGTTGAAGCGCTCGGCGGATTTTTAGGCGGAGTTATACTTTCCGGACAACTCCTCGCCGTTTTTATGTCTACTTCCGGCGGTGCCTGGGACAACGCGAAAAAGTTAATTGAAGACGGTCTCTTCGGCGGTAAAGGTTCGGAGTGCCACAAGGCGGCTGTCGTCGGCGACACCGTCGGCGACCCGCTGAAAGACACCGGAGGTCCTGCGTTAAATCCGATGATTAAAGTTATCAATCTGGTTTCTCTTTTGGCGGCGCCCGTGCTGATAATGAGCGAGATTAAAAACGCCGGTACCATCAGTATCACCGTTATTTCCGTTGCCGTTATCTGCACCGTTATAGTTATCGGGTCTATCATATATTCCAAACGCGGCGGTTTCGGAAAAACGGCCGCAGGCGGCTGGTAAGTAAAAATAAAAAATTAAGAATTAAGAAATAAAAACTCTATGTTCTCTGTGGCAAAATTATCATTGGAGGTTTTTTATGGTAAGTTTATTCGGTGATTTGTCAAGCATCTGGGCAGGTCTTATTTCGGGCATTGTGGGTTTGGCGTTTGTCGGTTATCTGGCAAACAGGATTTTGAAAAAGGATCCTGGAAACGAAAAAATGGTTGCGATTTCAAAGTCCATTCAGGACGGCGCAATGGCTTTTTTGGCCCGCGAGTATAAGTCAATAGGAATTTTTGTGCTCATACTTGCCGCTATTATTTTTTTCGGGGTTACAAAAAAAACGGCTTTTGCTTTTGTATCCGGCGCCGTATTTTCGGTTTCGGCGGGTTACATCGGTATGAAAATTGCCACGAAATCAAATTCGCGGACAGCGCAAGCGTCTATTAAATCTGTGGGTGATGCTATAGATGTCGCATTTCCCGGCGGCTCGGTTATGGGGATGTCGGTTGTCTCTCTCGGACTTTTAGGATTGTCTATCGTCTATCTTATTTTTATCTGGCATGGATTGAAACATCAGCCGGATCTTATCGGTGCGATTTTGGAAGCGACGCAACTTATAGCCGGATTTTCAATGGGAGCGTCATCGGTTGCGCTTTTTGCCCGCGTCGGCGGCGGAATTTACACGAAGGCGGCTGATGTCGGCGCTGACCTCGTCGGAAAAGTTGAAGCAGGTATCCCGGAAGATGACCCGCGTAACCCTGCCGTTATAGCGGACAATGTCGGCGATAATGTCGGCGATGTCGCAGGAATGGGTGCCGATTTATATGAAAGTTATGTCGGCGCAATTGTGTCGGCGCTTGTTATTGCCGCCGCTCCTAATCCTACAATTGATATAAAAGGGATTATGCTTGCATTCCTGCTTGCCGCATGGGGAATTATTTGTTCTATCGTCGGAGTGCAGTTTGTAATTTCAGGCGGAGCGAAGACGGACGCCCAAAAAGCAATGAATAACGGTATGACGGTCAGTGCAATTTTACTTGCCATCGGTTCATTTATTTTGTGTAAGTTCTGGTACGGCAATCTCGGATTTTTCTGGGCGGTGCTTTCAGGACTTGTAGCCGGAATGGTCGTCGGTTTTGTCGCGCAGGTTTATACGGGCGGCAAAGCAGTTGAGGATATCGCCAAAGCGGCAAAGACAGGTCCCGCCACCCTCGTAATTCAGGGTATGGCAACGGCAATGAAATCAACAGTTGTTCCGCTTATAGCAATAGCAGTTGCAACGATTGTTGCATTTCAAACGGCAGGAATTTTCGGCATTGCACTTTCTGCAATAGGGATGCTTGCCTTAACAGGTATGACCGTTGCTGTTGACGCTTACGGTCCGATTGCCGATAACGCAGCCGGAATTTCCGAGATGGCGCACCTTGGGCCCGAAGCAAGAAAAAGATGTGAAAAATTGGACGCCGTCGGAAATACGACTGCTGCAATAGGTAAAGGTTTTGCAATCGGTTCAGCCGCGTTGACGGCGCTTGCACTTTTTACCGCATATGCCCAGACGATTCATCTGTCCGTAATAGATGCTCTGAATGCGACCGTGATTGCGGGAATGTTCGTCGGCGGAATCGTTCCTTTTGTTTTCTGCGCCGAGACGATGCAGGCGGTAGGACGCGCCGCATTCGGCGTGGTTGAAGAGGTTCGCCGTCAGTGGAAGGAGATTCCCGGATTGATGGAAGGCAAAGTTATGCCGGATTCAGCGAGGATTGTTGACATAACTACAAAAAGCGCGCTGAAGGAAATGATTTTTCCCGGCGTGATGGCAGTTGTGCTTCCTGTGCTCATAGGAGTTCTTTTGGGCAATGCCGCCCTCGGCGGATTTTTAGTCGGCTCGCTTATTACCGGAGTTCCTCTGGCGATTTTTCTTGCAAATGCCGGCGGCGCCTGGGACAATGCAAAGAAATATGTTGAAGAAGGAAATCTCGGCGGCAAGGGTTCCGATGTCCACAAAGCAACCGTTATCGGCGATACGATAGGCGATCCGTTCAAGGATACCTCAGGTCCGTCACTTAACATCTTGTTGAAACTTATGGCCGTCGTATCATTGGTTTTTGCGTTATCAATTGATAAAATGCATCTCTGGCTTTCAAACATTTTGCCGTTTTTGAAGTAACACAGAACTGGCACGAAACTAAAACACGGAACGGACACAGAAATTTTTTATTTTCTGTTTAGTGTCGCTTCTGAGTGTTGTTCCGCTTCGGTTCCGTGATTCTTATGGAAAAGAAAAAAATCCTCGTTGTGGACGACGACCAGTCGGTCGTTGCGTATCTGGAGTTTTTACTGTCAATTTACGGTTATGTGATGGATGGTGCACCGTCAGGTGAAGAAGCGTTGAAGAAACTTGAATCATACATACCCGACCTTATTTTTTTGGATTTAATGATGCCGAAAATGTCCGGTTATGAGGTCTGCCGCCGCATTCGTTCCAACCCGCGCACATCTGCAATACCGGTTATTTTATACACCGCAAGCCGCATAGGTCCCGAAGAAAAAGCAAAAGGGATTGAACTCGGCGCCGACGATTTTCTATCAAAACCTTTTAATACGCAGGAGTTGAAAGCCCGTCTGGACCGGTTGTTCAAAAGACGCACGGAGGATATGGGCTACAACCCTTTGACAAAACTTCCCGGCAATCTTTTTATTGAAAAGGAGTTTAAAAACCGTCTTAACAGAAAAGGTTTTTTTGCTTTTTGCTATCTGGATATTGATAATTTCAAGGGATACAACGATTTATACGGCTTCAAAAAAGGGGACGACGCAATTTTATTTACTGCCGATGTTCTTAAAAAAGCGATAGAGGAAGCTGGAAATCCTGACGATTTTGTGGGACACATCGGCGGCGACGATTTTATTTTCGTTACTACGGTTGAAAAATTGGATGCCGTCTGTGAACACGCTACGAAAAGATTTGACAAATTAGTTTTCCAGTATTACGACGAAGAAGATGTGAAAAGGGGTTATATTACCTCCCGCGACAGAGAAGATAAACTGAAAAATTTCCCGTTAATGACCGTCTCAATCGGGGTTCTTACTAATGTAAATAATCCGTTCCCGCCGCTATCGGCGGTGGTTGAAAAAATGACGGAATTGAAATCAAAAGCGAAGAAAGACCCGAGCAGACCCAAAGGTAGTTTTGTGGTAAAATTTTAAGACATCCTATAAGGAGTCAAGTAAAAAATAAAGAAAAATAACGCTCTTTGAAAAACAAGTCAGGCATTAACAAAGACCCTTGCGGGGTTATACGGCTGACCTGATTTAAGCATAGCAAGCA
>JBBAAR010000014.1:0-61036 GCA_041658185.1 Elusimicrobiota bacterium | reverse complement strand
GAGGAAAGATATCGACCGATGATAATTATACAAAAATTTTTGAAAAAATTCGCGGTTGTACATGTTAATAACTTATATTTATTTTAAATCTGTTCGTCCCATATACTGGGACTGAACATTATATCAGAGGGGATAGATGAACTATGAAAATTGATATTTATGGTTTGCTTGAAAAAGTAAGAATCCAAAAACCTGTTGTTCATCATCTGACAAACTGGGTTACGATTTATGACTGTGCGAATATTGTAAAAGTTTTCGGCGCATCTCCCGTTATGGCTCATGCGAAAGAAGAGGTCGCCGATATGGCGAAAATCGCATCGGCATTGGTTTTGAATATCGGCACGCTTACCGTTGATTTAATTTCCGCGATGAAAATTGCGGCAAAAAGTGCGAACGAAAAAGGTATTCCTGTTGTTTTGGATGTATGCGGCGCCGGCGCTACTAAACTGCGCGACGAAAAATGTTTTGAACTTTTGGATGAGGTAAAAATAAACATCATAAAAGGAAATTCGTCGGAAGTCGCAAGAATTGCCGGTGAAAACGTTCAGACAAAAGGGGTTGATGCAACGGCTGTCGAAAAAAATCTTATTGAAATTGCCGAAGGTCTCGCCGAAAAAAGAAACTGTGTTGTTGTAATAACCGGAAAAGAAGATATAATTTCCGACGGTAAAAAAACACTGCTCGTTAAAAACGGCTGTGAAATGATGTCAAACATCGTCGGTACCGGCTGTATGGCGACATCGGTAATAGGAACTTTCGCTGCGGTTGAAAATGACTTAGTAGTTGCTTCAGCGTCGGGACTTTGCTGTTTTGAAATTGCATCTGAGCTCGCGGTGAAGTCGTCAAATGGTCCGGGAACTTTTAAAGAAGCGATTTATGATGCTGTTTTTCATCTTGATAAAAAAACTATAGATAAAATGTCAAAAATAGAAATTTTATGATTAGCGGATATTACTTCATTACCGATGAAAAATTAAGCAAAGCGGGAAATGTTTCGGATGTTAAAAATGCGGTTTCTGCGGGCGTCAAAATAGTCCAGTACAGAAATAAATGCGGCTCAACAAAAGAGATGTATGATGAAGCCGTCAAACTGAAAAAAATCTGCCGTAAAAAAAATGTAATTTTTATTATAAACGACCGTCTTGATGTTACAATTGCATCCGGCGCCGACGGTGTTCATATAGGGCAGGATGATATGCCGTATTCTGTCGCAAGAAAAATTTTAGGCAAAAATAAAATCATAGGCGTCACCGTACATAGTGTTAAAGAAGCAAGGGCTGCGGAAAAATTAGGTGCGGATTATCTCGGCGTTTCGCCTATTTTTTCAACAGATACAAAACGTGATGCCGGTCGTCCAGCCGGGCTTTCACTTATAAAGAAAATTAAATCCTGCATAAGCGGGACAATTCCGGTTGTGGCAATCGGCGGGATAAACTTATCAAATGCGGGAGAAGTTATAGCGTCCTGCGCCGACGGTTTATGCGCTATATCGGCGGTCGTCACCAAAAACAACGTAAAAAAAGAGATAAAAAAATTTCAAAGATTGTTCGTAGGATTTCGGAGGCAAAAAAGTGCTTAATCAGGTTGAATTTTACAGAGATAAGGCGGTAAGAAACAGAATTTCGGAATTTATAAAAGGGGCGGAGTATATCGTCGGCTACGGCGAGGCGGAGATATGGGATAAAAATCCGAAGGCGTATTATTCGGCCCCGGTTTCACATCTATATGCAATGATGGACCGCGGGCTGGATCTTTTCCGTTCCCTTTTAGGACATGAAGGAACATTAATTTCTCTCGATATAGAATACTATAATTCAAAATATCCGGGAGAAATTTATCTTAACGCAAACAATGTTTATAAAAATAAAATTGAGCCGATCCGCCAAATAGTAAAAAGCGTGTATCGTGATTTAGGCATTAGATACCTTGAAGTAATTACGGGGCAGGGGTATCATTACCACTCGCTATGGCCTTTTAAGAATGAGCACTGGCAGTTGGAAAAAATCGGGCAACTTGAATATACGTTAGAGCAGCAATATATTAACAGGCAAAGCCAACACGGGCATCCGCCGACACCTCTCTACAAAGGGCTGGGTTATTCCGGCGCGTTCCGGCTTTTACAGTTTGTCGCGTTAGAGATAATGATGCGTGCTTTTGATTTGCGCGAGAAAAATAAAAAAATTATTCCGGTTCAGTTTTGCGATATAGCGATGTCGCCGCCCGAGGGTGTGTCTCTCGATTTGACCATTTATTCCGACCCGGTTTATATGCGGGATATCCGCATCCCGTTCAGCACCCATCAGAAACACAAGGTAAAAAGGCATGAACTCGGCGAGCATATAAGCGACCAGATACCAGTCCAGATTACTCTTCCGACGGGTGATATATCAATTGATGATATCCTCAAAATGAGAAGACATTTCCGTTGGGCTTCCGATTACGCAAAAGACCAGAAATCATCCTGCGTTATTCCGGATGGTTCCGTTGGCTGGCTGAATGTCTTGTCAAAATACAAAGCATCAAAACTTTATGATTTTCACAGGAAATTTGATGCTGTAAGGCATGAGAAGGAAGAGGATTGGTTAAGAACTTACTATGCTTTGAACCTGGACGAATTGCCTCCGTGCGCCGCCCATAGCATTACCAATCCCGAACCGCATCTCAAAAGACCGACCAATATAAGAAAAATTGTGGCAATTTTGAGAAAAAAGGGATGGGATTACAAGCACATTGCCGGGTTTCTTTACAGTCATTTCAAAGGTCTGACTGATTTTTCGCCGAATAAATACAATGCAGAAACCCGCGCCAACTTTTTTGTTCAGTTATACGGCGCGCCGATATATCTCGGAATTGACAAACTTCCGGATATGAACTGTGTTTCACATCGTGATGCGGGATATTGTATAAAACCCTGGTGCGGGTATAATTTGGAGTGGTGGAAGTAGTCGCTCGCAAACAAATTTTTTTTGCTTGCTCGTTCGTGATTATAGGAGAAAGATAAATGGATGAAAAAAATTCAGACTTTATCAGAAAGTTTTACGGTGATTCAAAAGTGCGTGAGTTGATAATTGAACAGTCAAAAAACTATGATTACTGTATCGGTGCCGGGCAGGTATTGCTTGAACGCGGATGGACTCTGCCGGTCAAAGAGGTTGAAATTTCCAAAATAGAAGAACTTATGAACGACGGGTTGGATATTTTTTTCCCGATAAGATGCCGCGATGATAAATATCTGTATGTAATTTGGGATATTGAGTATTTTAACAAGAAAAATCCGCAGTTTATTTTTGACAGAAAAAATCAGAAGCAGATTTTTAAGTGGATGTCTCCTGCGTTGGAAATAGTTGAGGAAATACTTAATTCATTCGGCATAAAATATGTTATTGATGTAACTATGTCGGGAATACATGTGTGGTCAAAAATAGCAACATCATCAGAAGCGTTCCGAAAATTATCGTCGGAGGGATTTATACTTGCGTCGCTTGAAAAAAAATATTCGCAGATTATAGCCGGCGACAGAAAACGTATCTATCCCATTTCTTCTGAACTTGGAAAGTCATATAATGCCGTGGGCTCGGTGCTGGAATTTTTTACCCATTTACTGATAAAGAAAAACAAAAAATTAAATAAATACAAAATCCCGGTTACCATTTCCGACACGCCGCCTCTTGATAAAATATTTTCCTTTTCCGGCATATCTTCTGATTTAACCCAGTATGCCCATCCGATTTATATGAGATGTATCCGTGCGATATGTTCAGTGCACCAGAAATCGCTTATTAACGGACATTTTAAATTGGGGCCCGCTATTGATGTAGTCAAAACGAAAGGAATGACATATCCCGATGTAATGGACATAATGTGGGATGTTGATAAGTCAATAAAACATTTCAGAAAAAATTTTTCAAAGAAGAAATTAGAAATTCCGGAGTCGTCGGAGGGCTGGCTTAAAGCTGTCAACACCTACATAAAAAGTGATTTGAGAAAAAAACATAAACAGTGGGAAAAAACGGCTGTACCGTCGGGCTGTCCTGTTTTTGACAATCCCGATATAAAAAAACTTTTTGATAATGCGTCGGCGAATCCCGCGCTTCTCATACCCAATAATCTGCAGATTATAGCCGAGTATTTTGCCAAACACGGCGGTGTAACTGCTGTAAAAAAAATGTTTTCCGTGATAGCCGAATATTACAACAATAGTAATTTAAGATGGTATGACCCCGCCCGTTTTACCGGTATTGACTGGAATAAATATGATGCACAGACCGCCGCCGATTTTTGGGGTCGTGTTTATTGGTCGTTAAATGTTTCTAATCTTGGCAGAGAGTATTTTTAATCATCAAGATATGAAAGTCATATTTTTGAAATGGGTTGTCAATATAATCTCACTGGCACTGGTTGTATATTTCTTACCCGGAATAAGTATAGATACATTGCATACCACGGTTATTGCATCAGTAATTCTTACTCTGCTTAATACATTTTTGAAACCGATATTGGTTTTCTTGACCTTACCGTTAAGCATAATTTCCCTCGGATTTTTTACGCTCATAATAAACGGTTTTATGTTTTATTTAGTTTCAAAACTTATTTCCGGTTTTAAGATAGATAATTTCTGGTCGGCTTTTTGGGGCGCAATAATTTTTTCCATCGTAAGTTTTTTACTCAATCTTTTTGTAAATAAACCCGGAAAAATCAATTTTAGTTTTTACGCTCATAATTCAACCTGCAATAAATACCGCGATATTATTGATGTTGAAGCGAAAGAAGAAAAGATACTGTAAAGTTTATTATGAAATATATTGATATAAAAAATTGGACAAGAAAAAAGCACTTCAATTTTTTTATGAAACAGGACTATCCCGTTTTTAACCTGTGCTCAAATGTGGACATAACGGAATGCCACCATTTTGCAAAAAAACATAAAATTTCTATTTTTAAAATTATTCTATATTTTGCCGTAAAATCGGCAAATGATATAAAGGAATTTCGCCTGAGGATCCGCGGCAGAAGGGTGGTGGAACATAAAATCGTCCATCCGTCCTTTACCGTTATGGGTGATGATGATGTTTTCAGTTTCTGCACTGTTGATTACACGGAAGATTTTCAAAAATTTTGTGAACATGCCGAAAAAGGTATTTTACAGGTAAAGAAAAAAATTCATCTTTCTGATAAATCCGATAGAGATGACCTTCTTTTTATAACTACCATTCCATGGATTTCTTTCACCAGTTTTGTCCATCCTATAAATATGCATCCCGTTGATTCCATCCCGAGAATTGCTTGGGGAAAGTTTTTTGAAGAAAACGGCAAAATAAAACTTCCTTTATCGGTACAGGTTCATCACGCTGTTGTGGATGGTATACATGTAGGAAAATATTTTTCAAAAATACAACATTATTTTGATAATATGTCGGATAAACGATTATTGACAAAAACAATAAAAAGAATATAATAAATTTCTAAGATGGAGAGGTGGCCGAGCGGCTGATGGCGCTGGTCTTGAAATCGTACCTCTCTTGCATTATCCTACCGACGAAAAACTCTCTTTTCCGTCTCAAAAGTAGTAATCGAGCATTATACTGAATCATACTCATTTATACTGGTTTTGGACACCAGATGGACACCTATATGGACACCAGTAATTTGGTTGAATGCCACGAGTATTGTTGAAGAATGAGCAGTTCTTATTTCAGTTCTTTTGTTAGCTGCTTAATCGTAATTAAGATTTCTTGAAATAATTTTTTAAGAATAATTGTGCTTGCGGGGAACACCCGGGGCACTTATTGGTGACTTGTAAAAGAGTCATTTGTAAGTGCCCTTTTTATTTATTTTATGAAAAAATATTCGTCCCAAAGAAATGTTGATACAATCCGAACAATGCAAACTTTAGTAGTCAAGGGTGGGAACTTTATTAGTCAAGATGGGAACTTCATTAGTCAAAAGTGGGAACTTCAGTAGTCAGACATGGGAACTTTATTAGTCAAAGTGGGAACTTTATTAGTCAAACTCGTATTTTTTACCGTCGAGCGTCTTTATCTGAATAGCCTTTAAATAGTTTTTTAAATATAGATAGCTTTTAAATAGGCAGGATCCGGCTCTTAAATTATAAATAAATGAAACCGAAACAAAACGACACAAAGTCGTATTTAACAAGGACAGACATCAACTTTGAAAAGTGGGGTATATTCACCACGAGAAAGCAAACTTGTGGAAGAACGCTTCAAAGGACAAACGGCGACGGGCTTATTCAAACAGTCAGTATCAGTCCATTGGAGAAAAACGGCAAGCACTATACTTTGACGGCTTCGGAATGTAAATTGATGTATGTCCTTAAGAAACTCTGGCAGAATAGCAGCTGTCCTCTTGATAAGCCCGTTCTTTTCAGTTTTAGGCAAGCGGCTGATGAGTTAGGACTCAAGTGGTCCGGTGAGACATTAAAACATTTGAAACGCTGGCTGATGGCATTGCGCGGCGTTATGATAATTTTTGAGAACTGCTACAAAACGAGTAAAGCGAATGAAGTACTCGAAACAACGGAGATGATGACAATTTTAAGTCATCTGAAGATTTATAAAAAATCAAATAAAAAAACCGGTGAGCCGATTTCGGCATTCAGCGAGTTTCAATTCCACCCGTACATTTTGCAATCGCTGCATAACAATTTTGTCAAGCCGGTGCGGTTAGATGTAATCTGTGAATTGAGAAGCGACATCGCAGTCATCCTGTACCGCTGGCTTGACTTAATGCTTTTCAAAGAAAATGTAATTGAACGTGGACTTGGGAAACTGGCAAAAGAACTTGGCTTGGAACATATCAGGAGTAACAATTTTTTGAATCAGGTTAGGGATGCCGCAGATAAACTGGAAGGTAAGGAACTGGTTACCGGATTGATTGAAAGTTGTAAGGTGGAGAAGCTGAAAAACTGTAAAGGTTGGAAACTAGTTGTTAGAAAATCAAATCGCGCAAATGCACAGTTGACTACTTCAGACGACTACCAACAGCAAGCAGAAAACGAAGCCCGATGTCACAAGTATTTTGATTCACTGGACACTGAAACCCAAAGGCAAATAATTGCAAAGATAGATCAGGAAGCCGAACAGGACGTAGGCTATAACTTAGCAGCAGCCGGTATTCGCCGGTTATGGAAAGAGGGCAAACTTCTTGAATTGCTGAACCAAATTATGATGGGTAATGATGGGTAACCAATAACAAATTTTGAAGCATGCGAGTATCAGACTGACCCCTGTTTTAAAATTATATCTCGATGTTTTTAAACGACTTTTAATGTATGGACAAAGACACAAGGAGTGTAGCGGCAAAAAGTATATCCTAAACTATGTTAAACGCAATGAGACTAATCGGCAATCCAGATGCCATCGCTGCTTACCATACCCATAGCGAAAACTATTACTTTAAACAAGCAAGCGAATATGAAAAACTTGCAACCCGACTGGGCTTAAAAGTGAAAAGTGATGAGCAACTGGACTATGTTACGATACATGGTCGTTTATGTTCTTTTATGGGTTTAAATGATGGCCAAAACATTAATGAGGAGACTTTCAGCAACCTGCTTTGCAGTAAGGACACCACCGGAAAGTCAGTATGCCGCAGACACAAAGTAATCGGGATTGACCTTACTTTCTCAGCGCCCAAAAGTGTAAGCATCACCGCTTTGGTAAACAAGGACTCACGGATTACACAGGCACATGACAAAGCTGTTCTGGATACTATGGCTGAAATAGAAAAGAATCATTCTATTGCAAGACCGACTTCCCGCATGCGCTGGCATACAGGCAAGATGGTTTACGCAACCGTAAGGGACGGCTTCAGCCGCGAACATGACCCGCACCTGCACACCCATGTAGTGGTTATGAATCTTACGGAATGGAAAGGCAAAGTGATGGGACTCTGGTCCAGAGAAATACTTAACCATGACTTCAATAGAAACTGGGACAAAGTGTATCAGAACCATCTTGGCAACCGGTTGAAAGAGGCAGGTTATAACCTCACTTGTGAAACTGGAGGTCAATTGAGAATTGACAAAATATCAAAAAGATTGGAACACGAGTTTTCCACCCGCAACCGGCAGATCGTTGAAGCGGAAAAAGGAGGTCAAACACATATGGGAGCCTGGCATAAGACACGTAAAAGGAAACAGCCGCTGATAGACAAGGAACGTATACTAAATGACTGGCAAGCAAGGGCAGAACGCTGTGAGCAAAAGACAGAAGAACAAAACCGTCTTGAAACTGTACAACAACGGCAGAAGTGGAGCGAAGAAGCGAAGTGGTCAATAGAAGCAGAGCAAGAACGTAACGGACTCAGAGATAATACTACCGAAGTGGATAAGTGGCAGTTAGCGATTCGGCGTGCTACGGATAAATCGGCGACAGCATCCAAACAGGCACTTACTGCAGAATATCTAATTGAACTTATGCGGGATGAGAAATGGCAAGACATCACTTACAAAGAGACATTAAAGCGATTAGAAAAGCAAGTAGAAGCGGGTTATATAGTAGAAGCAGAGGAAGGCAGATATACCTCATGGGAAATGATGAAAGCAGACAGGGAGTATATGAACCACGCAGGGCTGAAATTGAACTGGACCCGGGTAACACAATCAGAGGCAAAGCAATACATAGACAAAGTAAAAGAGACAGCACAAACAACCGGTAGAAAGGTGCTTTCTGAAATTCAAAGCGAGGCAGTAAAAAAGATGATAACATCAAACACACGGTTAACCGTCGTTCAGGGTGATGCCGGTAGCGGCAAAACAACGGCACTGCGTTCTACCGCCGACTTCTACAAAGAAAAAGGCATTGAAGTCGTTGGTTTGACAATGCAAGGCATTGCAGCGCGAAACCTTGAAGACGAGACAGATATAAAATCAAAGACGCTTGTGTCGTTTTTCAGACAACAGCATAATGTTAAGCAACGAGTAATCGTTTTTGACGAAGCGAGTATGCTTGACAGCAGGAACGCTTCAAAACTGTTTAAGATTGTTGAGCAAAACGGAGATAAAATTATACTGGTAGGCGATATAAATCAACTGCAAAGCATTTCAGCAGGCAAAGTATTTGAGCGGTTAGTCGATGATTCCGGAAGAGCAGGCGACTTGATAAATCTTAATGAGAATTTCAGACAAAAAGACGAAGAATTACGAAAAGCCGTAGATTATGCCAGAAAAGGACAAATGAAAAAGTCTCTGGATATTTTGGATGAAAGAAAAAATATCACCGAAATAGAAAATACTGCAACGCGACGAAATAAAGTTGCAGAACTTTACAACATCAATACTCTTATAATCACAGGAACAACCACTGCAAGAGATGAAATAAATCTGCGGATAAGAAGCCTGCTAAAACTGGATGACAAAACAAACATTACTTATAAAATGACCCGAGCGGACAAGGATGGTATAAACCACGAACGGGAATTGAAACTTACAGAAGGCGATATTATTGCTTTCTCAAAAAATGATTACAAAAATTACGACGTCCGAAACGGCGAACGTGGAGAAGTAAAAAATTGCAACGAAAGATATTTGACAGTTGAGTTGGAAGACAAAAGAACAATAAAAATAGACACGGAGAGATATAAGCATATTGACTACGGGTATGCCCTGACAACATATAAGTCGCAGGGACAGACATACGACAAAGTAGTAATTGAGGCGGATACATCGGTTCCATCGCTTAATGATATGAGAAACCAATATGTCAACATCACACGGGCAAGAGAAAATGTAAAAATATTTACCGACGACAAAAAATATCTAAAAGAACTTTCAGAAATAAAAACCCACGCGAGAGACACACTTTCTTTATCTCACACATTTGAAGAAACAAAATCCGCCGTAGAAAATATTTATAAAAACGGATTAAAAGAAACTTTTGAAATGCAACAAAAGATTGTTAGGAATATGGAAAAGGAAAATTCGAGAGAGTTGAAAAGATAGGAAACAAGGATACTACATACCGCGAATAACCCACCTAACAAAAGTTTTCTTAAAGGGAATAAAAAAAGATTTTGATTCTTGCAATTTTCGTAAAAATAAGTTAAATTATCACCGTTATACCTCAAAGAGAAAAACTCATTGAGGTTTTTAATTTTATAAGGGGGATGATTTATGAGTGAACATCTGCTGACATTAAAGGAATTCGCACAGCGGTACAAGGTTTCTACCAAAACGGCCGGTAGATGGATTCGCAAGTTCAAAGATTTAGAAGTTATGAGAATAGGCCGCAAGTTTTATTTTTCCCTTGATTCTTTAAAGGATTGGGAACAGAATCGCAAACGTGATTTTGAAAGAGTATTTCGTCCTAAAGAGATTTTATAATGTTTTTGACGGCTGAGCGGGTCCCGCCGGCAAATGAAAAACACTTGACACCAGAACACCAGAACAGAAAATTTTTTCTAAGCAAAAAAGTACTTGACAAGTTCAATTTATTATGTTAATTTTATGGTGAACTTCAGGAAAGGTCGAAATTTGGTTATAATCAATATTTTTATAGGAGAATTTTATGGAAGAAAAAAAAGTAATAATTCTTGGCAAAGAAATAAAAAAAGAAAATTATCCGAAATTGTATGAATGGGGCAGAACCAATCCGGATACACTGGAAAGAAATCTTAAAAGTATGATAGAAAAAGAAGATTGGAAAATTCCGGATGATGTTGGTAGTATGATGATAATTCTGGAAAGCGATTTGAAATAGAGAAGTAAAAAAATAAAATGAAACACAAAATAATTTCAAAGAACAAACTAATTAAAAATCGTTGGTATGTAGGCAGAGGAAGAAATAGTAATGTCGGGTACTGGGACGGGGACCGTTTCTTAACGTTATCGAGGAAATGTGGCCAGTGGGACATAAAAGATGAACCGTATTACACAAAAACAGGAGGATGTTTTCAGCCGTTTCTTTTAATTGACGAAGGAAAAGTACTACCCTTCGGCAATTCTGGATGGGATTCACATTACGGTAAGGCGTTAATTACAAACAAAGCCACACTAAAAAAGAAAGTTCTTCCAGTACAATTTCAGAACAAACATTCATTAGATATTTACGAATTGGAAAAAGTTATAAAAATGAAAAGAAATGTCTGTGGAAAAATCAAATTAAAATAAAAAGGAGGATTGTATGAATGAAAAAAAGGAAGACAAAGTAACAATACTCGGTGAAGAAATAGACAAAGAAAATTTCCCTAAGTTATATGCATGGGGCAGAACTAATCCGGGTACACTGGAAAGAAATATCAAGGGTATGATGGAAAAACAGGGATTTACAAATCCTGGTAGTGCAATGGTTATTTTGGAAAGCGATTTAAAATAAAAAATTCATAGTAGCGCGCAACGCTATTAAGAAATCCTGATTTTCATATGTCATTATGTATTATTATTTAGTCATAAATAAGCATTAGGACATATCAGTTCAAAAAAGTTTGTGATACAAAACCGATTACTGGAGTGTATTTCATTGTTTTTGGTATTTTCACCAATTGGTGAAAATACACTATTTAAGAAAACACTTGACAAAATGCGGTTTTTTCTTTATAATTATAGTGGAAATGGAAAGTGAGGGCAAACAAAATGATGGAAAAAGAGGTTCAGTTAGAAATACAGCAGAAACTTGAAAACCTTTTAAATGAAAGCGGGTTTATTAAATCTGTTAAAATTAATCTCAATCAACAAATAGGAAATCTTTTTGTTGATTTAATCGTTGATGTTCAGATTAATGGTAACAGTGATAAGTTTTTGGTGGAAATAAAATCAATCGGCGAGCCGAAACAGGTAAGAATATCTATTCAGCAACTCAAACAATATATGGAGCAAATTAAATCCACAGGAATAATGGGTGATAATATAAGGTATGAAGAAAATCAGATTTACGGGATAGTGGCAGCACCATATATCACAGAAGATTCAGCAAATATTTGCAAAGAGAACAACATAGGATATATTGACCTTGCAGGTAACTGTTATTTAAAATTTGGAAAGGTATTTATAGAAAGAAAAAATTTCCCCAATCCTTACAAAGAGAAGAAAATTGTTAAATCTATTTTTGCTCCAAAAGCAAGCAGAATATTACGGGTTATGTTGTTAAATCCCAAAAAGAATTGGCAATTGGGGGAATTAGCCAGGGAATCGGATGTAAGCATCGGCCAAGCATACAAGGTCAAGGAGCGCATGCTTAGTTTAGAATATGTTAATGAAGAAAATAAAAATATTGTCTTAAAAAAACCCGAAGCGCTTTTATCAAAATGGGCTGAGTATTATAATTTCAAAAAAAATAAGACGACTGATTATTTTAGTTTTGGTACACCAAAAGAAATTGAAAACAAAATTGCTGAATACTGCAGTAAGAACAATATTAAATATGCAATGACTCTTTTTTCTGGCGCTGCGTTAGTATCGCCATATACCCGGTATACTCGGGTTTTCTTTTATATCAAAGAAAACAAAGATGATTTGATAAATGCAGTCGGCTTAAAACCGGTTGAGTCAGGTCCCAATGTTACCGTTCTTGAACCGTTTGATGATGGTATTTTTTATGGAATTCAAAATATTAATAGTATTCAAGTAGTTTCGAATATTCAGCTTTATCTTGATTTGATTGGTTATAAAGGTCGTGGCGAAGAAACGGCAAATTTCCTCTTAGAGCAAAAGATTAAGCCATTATGGTAACTAAAAGCGATTATACTGAACGAGATATACAGGCTTGTTATTCAGTGCTGATTGAACTGATGACTATTTTAGGTGAGTTCCGTGATGATATCGTCATTGTAGGCGGCAGTGTTCCCTTGCTGCTTTTTTCGGGTTCTGAAGAAAAGCATGTGGGTACGATTGACACGGATATTGCTTTCAACTTCAAAAAGATTGGAATGGATACATACAATACCATACTAAAAATTCTCAAAAAAAATGGATACTATCAGAAAGAAGGAACACAGCCTTTTATTTTTTACAGAGATATTGCTGATGATAAAGGTGAGATGATTACTGCTGAAGTTGACCTTTTGACTTGTGAATATGGCGGAACCGGAAAGGGTCGAAGACATCAAGAGATTCAGGATATAAAAGCAAGAAAAGTAAGAGGATGCGATTTGGTTTTTGATAATTTTATTAAAGTAAAAATTAATGGTAAATTACCCAGCGGGGCGCAAAATCAGGTCACAGTCAATGTAGCATCTGTCGGGCCATTTCTGGCTATGAAAGGTATGGCGATTTGGGGCAGACAAAAAGAAAAAGATGCTTATGATATTTGGTATTGCTGTAAGAATTTCCCGGGTGGGATTGATTCCTTAGTCCAAGAAATTAGCCCATTGAAGGGAAATAAATTGGCTAAAGAAGGTTTTGAAAAAATAAGAGACAAATTTTTGGATGTAAATTCCATTGGCCCGAATTGGGTCGCAGATTTCAAAGAAATAAGCGACACCGACGAGCGGGAACGAATTAAGCGAGAGGCATTTGAATTGGTAAAGTATCTATTGGACAAACTGAACATTTCACCTTACAAAGAATAAATTTTGATGTTGGGATAATTTTAAAAATTGAGTGGTTGCAAAAAATTTAAGCGTTAGTCATACATTAGTCTGAAACAGGTAGTAAGAAGGTGTTCATAAAAGGGGTATCAAAAACGAGGCTGAAGCACCGTCGGGAAACAATTTGTGAAAATGCTGTTCACAAAACGGACGTTTTATGAACAAATGAAATAAAGATTTTTTTCAATTATTGCTGTAGATAGAGTACTGATCTTGAGCAAAAATATAAACTATGAAAACATTTAATATTCCCGATGGTCAATATGGGCAAATATTCTGCATGAAAATCGATATGCTTGGCAGTGAATTTACTTTCAATAACATAGACCCCGACAAAAGAAGGGTATTGTTAAATCAATATTTATTAATTGTTGATGAAGAAGTGAAAAAAATGAATGGAATAAGGGGAGCATGGCAAGGGGATGGGGGAATTGCAATTATTGGAACTCAAGGTGAGGAAAGTGATGTCATGCGTTCGGGAGAAGAGATGTCACGTGCAATTTTGGATAGACTATTAAAAGAAATACCTGATAAAAGGTTTAGGATAGGGATTGCCTGCGAGCCTGGCAGATTTTTTAATAAAATTGAAATCTTAGATAATAGGGGAATCATTTTTGCTTCTCGGATAGAGCCATTGGGAAGACAATTTTCAGATGGGTCAGTTTTATTATGCCCATCATATATATATTCTGCCTTAAATGAGGAAGTAAAAAAACTATATACTGATTCTAACTACAATCATGGTGAAACAAAAATCTATATTTATATTCCCAAAAACGGTGGTAATTATATTCCCTATACCCCGCCCCAAGAATCTAAAGGAGAAACTACGCGGGAGAATGAGCCAGAGGACTTTGATATAGGTCCGTTCGAAGAAGAGATAGACAAATCTGCCCCATTCTTTAAGAAACCGGATCTCTATTTCAGTTATATTATTTGTCCATATCCCAGAAAACTTGAAGATTATTCTCCGAGAGATAAAAAAGATTGGATATTAAAAGAATTTTTGTCATTGCCTATTGGTACACCAATATTTGAAGGAAAAGACGATATAAGAAATAATCAATATACGTTGTACGTTGCAGAAAAAAGTGATTCTGAGTATATACAAATGTGTAAATTTTATCCTGACAAGACATTTGCATTTATAGATGGTGGATGGAGCAAGTTCCCCGGATGGGCGGGCGTCTTTCATCCGGAATCATTAAGAAGACCTTTAAGACAAATATCTGATTTTACGTATAAATATTATAACGAATGCTTACACTATGATGGTGATGTAGTAATATATATAGGATTTAAAAATATTGCTGGTCGAATTAGGAAAATATCATCTGAAAGGATACCACTGTTAAATTCTTTTACCTATGATAGAAATATATCTGCTAAAAAAGAATTAAAAGCAAAAGACATAAATTCAAAAAATACGCTTAAGTTCCTATATGACAAAATAATTAAAGAATCTAATTTAGACCCAGAGACATTTGGATGGGACTCTATGTAAATTTAAAAAATATGAAAAAAGAAGCGACTGCAAGAATTAAAATAAATATTTTACTCCAAAATGCAGGATGGAGATTTTTTGATGATGAAAAAGGTCCGACAAATATAGTTTTAGAAAACAACGTAAAAATAAGTAAAAGTGCTTTTGACAAATTCGGCAAAAACTTCGAAAAAACAGAAAATGGTTTTATTGATTTCCTGTTGTTAGATACAAAAGGTTTCCCTTGGGTTGTTTTGGAAGCGAAATCAGAAGATAAAGACCCGTTAGATGGCAAAGAACAAGCGAGAAGTTATGCAGAGTCACAGAATGTAAGATTCATAATACTTTCAAATGGAAATCTTAACTATTTTTGGGACTTAGAACATGGCAATCCAAATGTCATAACAACCTTTCCTACACCCGATTCACTTTTACATTTTCAATCATTCAAACCTGACCCAACAAAATTAGCAGATGAGGAAGTAAATGAAGATTATATCGCACTTACTCAAAATCCTAATTATCAGAAAGATCCGCGATGGACTGATGAAGGGCAAAAAGAAGATTTTGTAAAAGAACAGGATTTAAAATTTCTCTGGCCATATCAACTTAAAGCAATTCAATCATTACAAGTCGCAGCAAAGAAAAACAATGATAGATACTTATTTGAAATGGCAACTGGTACAGGCAAAACCCTTATATCAGCTGCAGTAATAAAATTATTTCTTAAAACAGGCAACGCAAAAAGAATCTTATTTATAGTAGACCGTTTAGAATTAGAAGACCAAGCATTTAAAAATTTTGTCCGGTATCTTAAAAATGATTTCACAACTGTAATTTATAAAGAAAATCAAGATGACTGGAGAAAAGCAGAGGTAGTAGTTTCTACGGTTCAAAGTTTAATTTTCAATAATAAATACATAAAATTATTTTCACCCACTGATTTCGATTTAGTTATTTCAGATGAAGCACATCGTTCGATAAGCGGCAACAGTCGTGCTTTATTTGAGTATTTTATCGGATATAAACTGGGTTTAACTGCCACTCCAAAGGACTATCTAAAGAATCTTGACCCGGATAAAATAAGTAGTAGAGACCCAAGACAATGGGAGCGCCGACAACTGCTTGACACTTATCAAACATTTGGTTGTACAAGTGGCGATCCAACTTTTAGATACAGTTTGGTTGAGGCAGTTAAAAACGGTTATCTTGTCAATCCTGTTGTTATTGACGCGAGAACAGAAATAACAACCGAACTTCTATCAGAGAAGGGGTATTCGATAATTACCCGCGATGAAGAAAATAACAAAGGAGAGGAACAAATATATTTTCAGCGAGATTTTGAAAAAAAACTGTTTTCTGAAAAAACAAACTTGATATTTTGCGAAACATTTCTGAAAAATGCACTTAAAGACCCGATTAGCGGTGAAATAGGTAAAAGCATCGTGTTTTGTGTAAGCCAAAGACACGCTTCAAAAATTACTCAGATGCTAAACCAACTTGCCGATAAATACTTCCCTGAGAAATATAAATCAGATTTTGCTTTACAAGTTACTTCAAATATAACTGATTCGCAGCAATTCACAATAAATTTCGCGAATAACAATCTTAACGGAAAAACAAAATGGCTCGAAGGATATAAATCCAGCAAAACACGAGTTTGTGTTACAGTAGGAATGATGACTACCGGATATGATTGCCAGGATATTTTGAACTTGTGTCTTATGAGACCAATTTTTTCACCAACGGATTTTATTCAGATAAAAGGTAGAGGCACAAGAAAGTTTGTTTTCCAATATAAAGATATTGAAAAAGAGGACTATAAAAAGGATAAAATGTCATATAGGTTATTTGACTTCTTTGCTAATTGTGAATATTTTGAAGAAAAATATAACTATGATGAAATTATTAAATTGCCTCCAATTTTAACAGACACAGAAGGTGGCGGGGGTGGAATTAGTAGAGATGAAGTGAAGCTAAATATACCCGACCCATTAAAAACGCTTAAGGAAAAAACTGTTGGAATAGAAGGGATGAAAGTTGACCGTAAATTTTATGAAAAATTTGAGGAAAAAGTAAAAACGAATTCATTTATTAAAGAGAATTTTGAAAAAGGAAACATAGATGCAGTGGAGCAATATATAAGAGATGAAATTTTTGAACATCCGAAAGAGTATTTTAATTTAGAGAAATTAAGAAAATCTATTAAATCAGACCGCAGAATAACGCTTCGCGAATTCCTTGAAAAAATATTCGGAATAATAAATACATTCAAAACAAAAGATGAATTGCTAGAAGAAGAGTTTGAAAAGTTCATATCTATTTACAAACCCGAAAACATGTATATATTGCCAATTAAGAATTTTCTTAAAGCATATATTACCGATTCCGAAGTAAGGGATATTGTGGAGTCAAAAGAATATGGTCGTTTTGCTACCAACTCAAAAGTAACAATGGAAGATTTTAAATCCTTAAATGGTTGGCGCGATATATTGCCAGAATATGTTAAGGACTATGTGTCAATCAACACTTTTATGTAGGGAATAAAAATGTTAAATCAGGAAACCAAAAGAAAAATAGATTCTGCCCGCGATGTCCTTGTCGGCAAAGTGCCTGACCCAAAAGCGCAGGTTGAACAAATTACAATTGCCCTTATTTACAAGTTTATGGACGATATTGATAAAAAATCCGTAGAAATGGGCGGAAAAAGGAAGTTTTTTGCTGGCGATTATATCAAATATTCCTGGACCAAACTTCTTGATACAAAACTAGGCGGCCAGGAAAGATTAAACCTCTATTCCGATGGAATAGAAAAAATGAATTTCAATAAAAATATTCCTCAGTTATTCCGTGATATTTTTAAAGGTGCATTTTTACCTTATAGAAGTCCAGAAACACTTAGTTTATTTTTAAAAGAGATTGACGGTTTAAATTATGACCATAGTGAAGATTTAGGCGATGCTTACGAGTATTTACTTTCCTGCTTGCAATCGCAAGGTGACGCAGGTATGTTCCGCACCCCACGACATATTATAGATTTTATAGTCAAAATAGTTGACCCGAAGAAAAATGAAACAATTCTTGACCCTGCTTGTGGTACAGCAGGATTTTTAATTTCCACATATAAACATATTTATAATCAGAATAAGAAAGAAAAACCTGGTGACAAATTAAAACCAGATGAAAAAGAAAAAATAGTAAGAAATATTACAGGCTACGATATATCGCCAGATATGGTACGTCTTTCCCGCGTAAATATGTATTTACATCATATTCCAGTCCCGAAAATATTTGAATACGATACTTTATCCAGTGAAGAAAAATGGGATGAAAGTTTTGATGTAATACTTGCCAATCCGCCGTTTATGACGCCAAGAGGTGGAATAAAGCCGCATAAAAGATTTTCTATACAAGCTAATCGTTCAGAGGTGCTTTTTGTTGATTATATTATGGAACATCTTAATCCAAATGGCCGGGCAGGAATAATTGTCCCAGAGGGTATTATTTTTATAGCACAAAATATTTATATTCAATTACGTAAGAAATTAATTGAAGATGGATTGATTGCAGTTGTCTCGCTTCCCGCAGGAGTTTTCAACCCATATGCCGGTGTTAAAACAAGCATATTACTATTTGATAATTCATTGGCAAAAAAGTCAAAAGAAATCTTATTTTTAAAAATTGGTAATGATGGATACGATTTGGGTGCACAAAGGCGACCAATTGATGGAAACGATTTGGAATTAGCATTGAAAATCATTGAAAAATATAAAAATAGCATTTATGAAAATAAAAAAACATTTAAATTGACGGATAATGAAAAAATTATTGCTCTAATAGTATCAAAAAGTAAAATTGCTGAAAGTGGTGACTATAATTTTTCAAGTGATAGATACAAAGAAGCAGTAAATTTCATCAATCAAAAATGGCCAGTTGTTGCACTTGCTGATGTGTGTACAATTTCAAGTGGAGATTCAGCTCCACAATCTGATGAAGCATTTATAAATGGAGAAATACCATTTGTTAGAATGAAAGATTTAGGTCTCTACCATTTAACGACAAGCCTTGTAGAAACTAACGACCGGCTTAATAAGAACTTTGTAAAACAGAAAGGAATAACAATATGGCCAAAAGGAAGCATTTTAATTCCAAAAAGTGGTTCTGTTTATCTTAATCATCGTGCAATCTTAGGTATCAATGCAGCCGTTGTCGCACATATTGCAGTTTTATTAAATTTTATACCAAATATTTTAAATATATACCTTTATCATGTTCTCAAATTAATTGATATAGGAAAAATGGCGAGTCGGACTTCAGGTTTAGATGCAATTTCTTTAACGCTTCTAAGACAGATTAAAATCCCACTTCCTCCGCTTGAAATACAAAAAGAAATTGTTAGGCAAATTGAAATCAAGCGAAAAGCGATTGATACTGCCAAAGAAGCTATTAAGAGATTAGAGATGGAAAGAGACGTTATTTTGGCAAATCACTTAGAAAACAAGAAAAAATAAAATCCAAAATCTCTGAAGTCTGGGGAGGATGAAATGCCAGAGATAAATTTACCACAATCAGAAGCTGATGCATTGATTGCAATGGAAAAGATTAAGGCTGATGATACACCATGGGAGTATCCTGACACTGGTGGACAAATACGTATTCCGTTAACTTCAGTTAATAAACGTGAAAATTTTACTCTTGATATTAGTAGAGGTAGAATAGATATTTTGAAAGGCACATATCAGAATCGAGCACAACAAGTTGTGATCCTCGTGCGGTTGGATTTTGGAGGACAGCCACATAGAAATCCAGATGGGCAAGAAATTGCTTCCCCGCATTTACATATTTATAGAGAAGGATTTGGAGATAAATATGCAACACCTTTACCAGCTGATAAATTTTCACATATTTCCGATTTATGGCAGACATTGGAAGATTTTATGAAATACTGTAATATTGTAGAACCACCTATAATTGAAAGGGGGTTGTTTTCATGATTAATGAAATACAAGATCTATTAGACAAATATTTAAACTGGTTGAAAGATAAAACTGTTCTTCGTCAAGTAGAAGATTGGGTAGAAATAACTACTCCATACTTGGATAGACACAATGATTATCTGCAAATATATGTTAAACGCGATAATAATGGATTTATTTTAACAGATGATGGTCATACTATTACTGATTTAAGGCAATCCGGTTGTGAACTTGAAAGTAGAAAACGCAAAGAGCTTCTTTCTCTTACTTTGAATGGTTTCGGGATTAAAAATGAAAAAGATTCTTTAGTTGTTCATGCATCTTCAGATAATTTTGCTCTGAAAAAACATAATTTAGTACAAGCGATATTAGCAGTAAATGATCTTTTTTACTTGGCAGTACCAATGGTTGCTAGTCTTTTCTTGGAAGATGTAACTTCTTGGATGAATATAAATGAGATAAGATACACTCCCCGAGTAAAATTTACGGGAAAAAGTGGTTACGACCATTTATTCGATTTTGTAATTCCTGCTTCAAAAAAACAGCCCGAACGTATTATTCAAGCGATAAATAGACCCAATAGAGATACAGCCCAAGCACTTGCTTTTTCATGGATAGATACAAAAGAAGTAAGACCTGACAACTCACAAGCATTTGCATTTTTAAACGACGCAGAACAAAGACCAATAACATCGGTATTTGATGCGCTTGGAAATTATGGAGTACAGCCTGTTGTCTGGAGTAAACGGGATGCTGTAAAAGAGCAACTGATGACTTAAAATATTTATGAAAACAGAAATAGGAGAATACATTGTCGGCGCATATTTGAAGGTTATTAAAAAATGTGACTTCATTGGTTATAATGTTAGGCCTCCAGGTGGGGGAATAAAGGGCTTGGGCGAAATGGATGTTGTTGGTTTAAATTTCGAGAAAAAAATTGCGTATATCTGTGAAGTAACTACGCATATTTTAGGACTACGTTACGGGAATTACAAGAAAACAATAAAAAGAATTAAAGAAAAGCACCAAAGGCAAAGAGAATATGCCAAAACATGTCTTAAAGATTTTCGAGAAATTCATTTTATGTTTTGGTCGCCGAGAGTACCAAAAGGTTCTCTATGCGATGGACTTAAGCAATTCAAAAAACTCGAGCTAATAATAAATAAAGAATACACCGAAAGTATTGATGAACTAATAGAAAAAGCAGGAAAGATCACGAATGATATGGGCAATCCATTTTTTAGGTCTTTACAAATATTGGAAAGACTTAGAAGATAAAAGCAGTTTGAAAGGAGGTATAATAATGTCAAAAACTATGTGGATGGTAAGAGCTGGGGAAGGTGGTTATTTATTTGATGAGTTTAAAAATAAAAATGTGGTAGCAATAGGCTGGAATGAAGTTGGTGATTTAACAAAAATAACTACTCTAGATGAAATTAAAGATGCTATTACAGACAAATATCCTGATTTCAAACTAGGCAAAATATATATGTCTGCTGGTCAGGTTAGCAGATTTAAGAATGACCTTAAAAAAAATGATTATGTGATTACGTATAATCCAGATAAAAGAATTTATTTAATTGGAGAAATTATTGGCGACTATGAGTTTAACAAAAAACTTATGGAATATAACAATATAAGAAAAATTAAATGGATTGGAGAAGTATCAAGGGATAGGTTTTCCGTTTCTACTAAAAATGCATTGGGTGCAATTTCTACACTGTTTGAAATAAATAATGATGCTGTTCAAGAAATTATAAATCTTTTAGAAGGTAAAGAAAATGACGATGTAAAAAATGAAGCTATTGAAACGGAAGAAGATACGATAAAAGAAGAAATGGTTGATAAGGCACATGAATTCATTAAAGATAAAGTACTAAAATTAAATTGGGAAGAAATGCAAGAATTAGTTGCCGGAATACTTAGAGGAATGGGTTACAAAACAATAGTTTCACCAAAAGGTCCTGATAGGGGGCACGATATACAAGCATCTCCTGATGGTTTGGGGTTAGAAGATCCTAGAATACTTGTTGAAGTAAAACACCGTGAAGCTCAAATGGGTGCAGAAGATATAAGAAGCTTTACTGGTGGTTTGCGGCAGGGCAACAAGGGATTATATGTTTCAACTGGTGGATTTGCAAAAGATGCTAAATATGAAGCTGATCGCTCGAGTATTCCGATTACCTTGGTAGATTTAGATATGCTAGCTAAACTTATAATACAATATTATGATAAATTTGATGCAGATACAAAAGCTTTGATACCTTTGATAAAAATATATTGGCCAGCATAGAAATATGGACGAGTTTGGTTTGAAAACTTTAAAAAATAATTTCTGAATTAGAGTTTAAAAGTAATACCGGACAAATCAATGTCCAAAAGATTTGATGGCTGCTGGAATGGGTGTGTTTTAAATTTTTCTAATTTGAAAACTTGAAAGTAATTTTGGGATGAGGATACACCATAGTACCCATATTACAGGTACACCTAATTTTGCAATTGAGGAGTGAAATTAAGTGAATATTCCCCATATTAAATATAATCTACCATCTAGATGGTTATGGACAACCGTTGGAGAAATAGGCGTTATAGCTAGTGGAGGGACGCCCTCTACACAGAATGCTGAGTACTGGGGAGATGACATTGCTTGGATTACTCCTGCAGATTTGTCTAATTACAGAAAGAAATACATCGCCAAAGGCGCTAGAAACATAACGCAGGCAGGATTAGATTACTCTGCTGCTAAATTATTACCCAAAGGAAGTATATTGTTCTCTTCAAGAGCTCCCATTGGCTATGTAGCTATTGCTAAAAATGATCTAGCAACGAATCAAGGATTTAAGAATTTAATTCCCACAAAGTCATTGTATAGCGATTATGTATATTATTATTTCAAGACGATAAAGCCTTTAGCAGAGGGAATGGCTAGTGGAACAACTTTTCTCGAACTGTCTGCAGCTAAATTTAGTCAAATTCCATTTCCTCTTCCTCCGCTTAACGAGCAACGCCGTATTGTTTCAAAAATAGAAGAGTTATTTAGCGAGTTAGATTATGCAGAAGAATGCTTAAAAAAGGCTCAAAAACAATTAGAGATATATAGTCAGGCTTTATACAAGAGCTCTTTTGAACATAGAGAAAATTGGAATATTTATAAGGTTCAATATCTTTTTGAATTAGTTGATGGTGATAGAGGGAAAAACTATCCTAAACAGAGTGACTATTTGGATGATGGATATTGCCTTTTTCTTTCAACAAAGAATGTCAGGTTAAATTATTTTTTATTTGAAGAAAAGGTTTTTATTTCAAAGAAAAAACACGAAGCTCTAAGAAATGGAACTTTGCAGAGAGGAAACATCGTAATGACAACAAGAGGAACTTTAGGTAATGTTGCTTTATACGATGAAACAGTTCCATACCCTATTGTTAGAATTAATTCTGGGATGGTTATTATGAAGTCTAAGAATGCAAATAACAATTTGAAGTATTTATCAAATTATTTAATTTCACCATTTTTCAAAGAGCAAATTAAACAAAAACAAACAGGCACAGCACAACCGCAATTACCGCTAAACATCCTTAAGGATTTTGAGATAGCTATTCCATTTAAAAAAGAGCAAGATAAAATTATATTGGAACTCGAAACCAAAATATCATTAATAAAAAATCTTTCAAATACAATTGATATAGGGCTTAAGAAAAATGAAGTACTTCGATCTGCCATTCTTAGAAAAGCATTCAATGGAGAACTTGTTCCTCAAAATCTGGCTGATGAAGATGCAAGGAAATTGTTACAGAAAATACTGAAGGAAAAAGAAGATTACTTAAATGTTCAAAAAGAAGTTCAGAAAAAAAAACCAAAAGGGAGGCTAATAATGAAAAATAGTAAATCGATTATAGAAATACTGAAAGAAGCAAATTTACCTATTGAGGCAGAAAAACTTTGGCTACAATCAAAGCATGTAAATGATATAGATGCTTTTTATACGGAATTAAAAAAAATAGAAAAGAAAATTGATATAAAAATTAACAGGAATAAATCTTTAATCGGGTTAAAAAAATGAGAATAGATAAAGTAACCATAGAAGATTTTAAAAATTTGAAAGAATTTAGTATTGATTTTGATAAAGCAAAAATGAAAACTGTATTGCTCGGCCAAAACGCTACTGGAAAGTCAAATTTTATTGAAGCGCTTGTTTTAATATTCAAATACCTTGATTTAAGTAACGAAACTAAAAGGAAACCTGCGCCTTTTAATTATTCGATTAAATATAAGATTCATGGCAATGAAATAAGTATTGAACATCAGAAAAACGAGTATGAAATAACTATTAATGGAGAAAAAATCAAAAACTTCAAATCATTTTTTTCATTGGAGGGGAAAAGACTGTATCAACCAAAGTATGTATTTACTTATTATTCTGGTTTAAGCAATAAATTAAAAGAACATTTTTGGGAACATCAGGAAAAATTCTATGAAAGGATTATAAAACCAGATTTTAAGGAAGATGAGTTAGATTCTTTGAGAAAACTATTTTATGTTCAACTGGTGCATTCCTATTTTGTATTATTAGCCTATTTTTCATTTGCTGAAGAAGAGAAAGAATCAATATCTTTTTTAAACGACGTATTGAAAATTAAAGATATAGAATCAATATTGTTTGTTCTTAAAATGCCTGATTGGGCAAAAAATCAAATAAAGAAAGACCCTGATGATAGATTCTGGACAGCAAAAGGTTTAGTTAGAAATTTTTTAGATTTGCTCTGGAAATATTCATTAGCACCAATTTATCATCATGAGGAAATTGAAATTGATTTTAAAAAGAATGACCCTCAAGATAGATTATACTTGTATATTAGCACAAAAGAAAAGCTAAAGGCTTTAGCTAAGAATTATGAAAGTAACACTGGTTTTTTTAAAGCGCTCGAAAGTACATACATATCTAAGTTGATAGCAGAAGTCAGAATTAAGGTAAAGAAAAAAAATGTAGATGAGGGCATTACTTTTAAAGAGCTAAGTGAGGGGGAGCAGCAACTCCTCACTGTTTTAGGACTTTTGAAGTTTACTAAGGATAAAGAGTCTTTAATTCTTTTGGATGAGCCAGATACACATCTGAATCCTATATGGAAATGGAAATATTTTGAGTATTTAGACAGGGTGGTAAAGAAACACGAAACGACACAAATAATTATTAATACACATGACCCATTGGTTATTGGGAGTTTAACTAAAGAAGAAGTTAGAATATTCAGAGATGATGAAGGAAAAGTCACAGTTAAACAGCCCGATGTTGACCCGAGAGGATTAGGAGTAGAAGGAATTTTGACGAGTGATTTATTTGGTCTTAAAACAGTTCTAGATGACAATACTCTTAGAAAGCTTGAAAAAAGAAATGATCTGCTAGTAAAACAACAAAAAAAGTTATTAACTGCTAAAGATAAAGATGACTTAAATCGATTATATAAAGAATTGAATGAATTAGGGTTTTCCCAAACATTTAGAGACCCGCTATATCAAAAATTTATTATAGCTTTTCGAAAGAAAACAAAATCTTTGAAGTTTGATAAATATTCTAAAGAAGATATTGAAGCTCAAAACAAAATTGCTTTTGAAGTATTAGAAGAAATAGAAAAAGAAAAAAAGAAATGATACTTATTAATCTAGATGGTTTTCAACCAGGTGCAGATTGGATTAAAAAATCAATTAGTTTGAAAAAACAATTGATAGCTGCTGCTAAAAAGAGTGATTGGGATAAAGTTCATTCTATTATTGATAAAAATGGAAAAATGTGGCAAATATTAAAACAGCCGCTTTTAGACTTAAAAAAGTATCGGGGTAAATGTTGGTATTCAGAATCAAAAAATGACTATGCATATATGCATGTAGATCATTTTCGCCCCAAAAAAGCAGCTGTTGGCATTGATAAAAAAGACTATGGAGGATATTGGTGGCTAGCCTTTGAATGGAAAAATTATCGGATTTGTGGCCCCATCGGTAATGTTAATAAAAGGGATAAATTTGCAGTATACAAAAATAAAGCTAATTGCCCAAAAGATAACATTGAGGATGAGATTATTTATTTCCTTGACCCAACAGAAGAACAGGATGTTCTAAAGATAACATTTAATAATAATGGTGAAATAATGCCTATTCATAAATCCGGTTTTCATTTCCAACAAGCGGTATACACAATAGACTGTTTGAAATTAAATGATAAACCATTAAAAGAGGCTCGTAAAGAAATCTGGATTAAATGTGATGCATTGATTCGCGAGACTCAATATCTCACAGAAGAGGATAGTCAAAATCCTTCTTCTTTTAAAAAGGGGCAGATTAAAGAGAAAATCAAACAGCTTCAGAGGTTAGTTATTTCAACAGCAGAGTTTTCAGCGACGGCAAAAGCATGTTTGAGGAGCACCGGCATTGAATGGGCAATGTCAATTGCACCATAGAGGAAAAAATATGACAACAAATTCATTGGTAGCAAGAATTTGGTTATTTTGTGATACCTTAAGAGATGATGGTTTAAATTATGGCGATTATTTGGAACAGCTAACATACTTGCTCTTTCTTAAAATGGCTGCAGAAAAACCAAGCTATTATAATTTACCAAAAGGTTGCAGGTGGGAAGTTTTATTAGATTTAGAAAAAGGAGAGTTGATAGGCCAATATGAAATAATTTTAAAATCTCTTGCTGAATCTGGGGGTATGCTAACTAAAATATTTAATGGGGCTCAAAATAAGATACACGATTCCGCTAAATTAAAAAAACTTATTAAACTAATTGATGAAGAAAACTGGACATCTAAGGAAACTGATATTAAGGGAGATATTTATGAATCTCTTCTTCAGAAAAATGCTGAAAACAGCGGAGCTGGTCAGTATTTTACGCCACGAGCCATCATTACCGCAATAGTGAATTGTATACAGCCAAAAACAGGAGAAACAATTTCAGACCCATCATGCGGGACAGGAGGTTTTTTCCTTGGAGCATTAGAATATTTGTCGAGCAGAGAATTAAATAAAACACAAAAAAGATTTTTAAAATTTGACACTTTTCACGGTTGGGAAATTGAAAGTTCAACAGCCCGTTTATGTTTGATGAACCTGTTTCTTCATGGTATTGGTGATTTAAAAGATACCCCTGACATTGAAGTTACTGATAGTCTCAAGGTTCAACCAAAGAGGCAAATGGATATTGTATTGGCGAATCCTCCCTTTGGAAAGAGCAGCAGTGATATTCCAACGACAGATGAGAAGCAAGCAGAAAAAGAGGGGCATTTTTTAAGAGCAGACTTCTGGGCTACAACGAGCAATAAGCAATTAGCATTCTTACAACATATTTTCTCGATGTTGAAAGAAAATGGTCGAGCAGCAGTTGTCCTTCCTGACAATGTGCTTTTTGAAGGTGGGGCTGGGGAAACGATTCGCAAAAAACTTTTAGAGGAAACAAATTTGCACACTATATTAAGATTACCTACTGGCATATTTTATGCTCAAGGAGTAAAAGCAAATGTTCTGTTCTTTACAAAGAAGAAAAAATCAACTAAGCCAGCAACTAAAGAGATTTGGTATTATGACTATCGGACAAACATAAATCATACGCCTAAAAAAAAACCTTTACGTCCTGAACATTTGTTTGAATTTTGTGAATGCTATCTTTCTAAAAAGAGAGAAGAAGGAAAAAAAACAAGGAGTAAAAAAAATCCGGAAGGGAGATGGAGAAAATATTCGTACAAAGAAATTATTGCAAGAGATAAAATAAATTTAGATATTACGTGGCTTAAAGATGATGATTTAATAGATTTAGAAAACTTACCTGAACCTAATATTTTGTTAGGTAATATAATAGAAAATGTTGAAAGTGCATTAGAAAGTTTTAAAACGATGAAGGAAACAATTGATAGAGAGTAACTACTATTATTAATGTTACTGGGCAAAAGATAATAATACTTAAAGGAGAATTATATGGATGCTTCTAGTGCTGAAAAAATAAAACCACAAATCCACGATTTAAGTGCTTTTAAACAAATTATGGAGAGCCGATCTCATCCATTAGATATGTTACGTGAAGCTTTAAGCAATATGATGGCACCAGAAGTAAATGCACAAAATATTGCAATTCAGCATTATAGTCACCCGGAATACAATTCATCGTTTATTCTTAAAGATAATGGTCTTGGAATGACATATACGGGTAGTTCAGAAAATCCAGGTAAATTAGACAGGTTTATTGGGCTTGCTTTCTCAAAAGCGGCTGGTTTAGGTGCTGATTATTGGGGTTGGAAAGGATTAGGTTCAAAATTAATGTTGAACTGTCATAAACTTTTTCTTGAAACATGGACTGGAAATCCTAAGGATGATCATATAACATTAAATATTATTAATCCGCGAAATTCATTGCTCAATGAACCACCACAAGCTCCAGATTATTATTTGTCAAAAAGAAAACCCATTAATTCTGATTCAAAGGGTACTAGAATTGAAGTGTTAGGTTATGACGGTGGCTCGAAACAGTATAGTTTTGATGAAATACAAAGATATTTATATTGGAATTCCGCAGTAGGCAGTACTCGAGAATTGAAACATATTCCTAAAATTATATTACGTATAGGCTCTGAGCAAAAAGAATTGGAGATAGGTTATAAATTTATTAAAACTCAATTTTTAGAGCATGGACAAAGAGATTGGCGAATTGTTGCAACAGATCAACCTATAAGAAAAATCGAAAAAGTTACAATAGAAAATAAAGAGATTGAAATTGAAGTAATACTCAAAGGAGGCTTTACCCTTGATACTGGTAAATTCGGTTTATCACCCCATCGGTATAATACCGGCTTAAGACTTTCTGTTAAGGGAATCCCATATTTCCAATTACCATTTTATGAATATAAAGGAAATAAATTTCAGCAATATAAAGATTTATGCAGTTTTATAATAGAATGCGACCAAATGGAATCAAAGCTTAATCTTGATAGAAGTAACATCAGTAATCAGCTCGGAGATGATACTATTGTTAAAACATTTAAAAAATTAACTTCAAAATGTTTCGATGAATTCTGCCAATCGCTCGCGTATCAAGAATTTGAAAATAATAAGAGAAAAGAAGATGAAAGAAATAAAGCTAAAGCGGTTAGAGAAAGGCAAGACAAATTAAGTAATCCGAATCAAGAATATGTATGTATAGAAAAAGATTCGACAATTTTAATATTACACAGGGTCCCCGATAAATCAGAAATGCATACCTTGGCAATTTTTTGGAAATTAGAAGCTTTAGATATGTTACCATTTGAAAATTTTATCACATGGGAACATACAAAAAAAGAAGGAATTGATGTAATTGCTAGTTTTCAAATTGATGATGAATCATCTCTCGAAAATTTTGTTCCAATAGAATTTGAAGCTGTTTTCGAAAATTTTATAGATCATGGTCATAATCCTAAACAAACAAAATGTATAATTTGTTGGGAAATAGAAAACAAATCTAAATTAAGAAAAATTAATGATTATCATTTTTATTATGACATAGAAAATTGTTCTATACCGGTCTATGAAATTAAGTCATTCCCTGGAGTACTTATAAAGAGGTACGCTGAATTAAGCTGAGCCAATTCCGGTCTCCTTTGCCGTTCTGGCTTCGTATATCCAATTGAATGATGGCTGGTGACCTACTATTTAAGATTTAGAATTTTTAATTTCTAATTTAATTAACTCGCGCTAAAATACTTGACAAATCGAGTAACAATTGGGGCTTGGTGTGAGTAGTCAGATGAGTAGTCATGTGCTTATATGGTACCTCCACGGAAAAAAAATAGTGTTGGGATGTTTGCCAAAAAGTTTTGACAAAAGTAAAATAATTTTGTAAAATCTCTCAGTAAGAAAAACATGCTATATGTTTTCATGCCCGGGTCTGAGAAAGGCTTAAAAACTTTGGTATTAATTTGGTATTACATTTGTTCATTTTAGGTGCTTTTGGTTCTTTTTAGTTCCGCATAGTTCTTATTGAAAAAAATGCGTGTTTTAGACGGTGAAATATAGTATTAGACGGATGGAGAGGTCGCATAGCCCGGCTTAGTGCGCACGCCTGGAAATCGAGTGTAATTCAGACGGCAGGGATTAAACCTTGCTTTTTTTATTGCTTGCTTGAAAATTCTAAAACTTTTTTCTGATAATAACTCTTAACCTTTACTATTCAACTTGAATAAATGAATTAAATATTATAAAATTAAATTAGAAAATATAAATTAAAATAAATATGAGTAAAACCATATCGGTTCAATACCCTTTATCATGTGGAATAGTTTCAGAAATACCATCCACCACTCCAATAGAAACAGATACGTTTAAAGTTTCAATTGAATCTATTACGCAAGAAAAAGACAAAATAACTATAAACGTAGAAGTATTCCCGCCTTTAGTTAAGACCGCCGAGAAAAAATCACGTATCTATGACCAAACACTACTAAAATCATATCAAGCAGCTTTTATTGGCCGGGTTTTTCTCCTTTTTAGTGATAATAAAAATAACTACCGAAAGAAAGCAAGAGAGTTTTTACAAAAGGCAATACAGCACGGTATAGAATCGTGCCGACCATTATATTATATATTGAAAGAGAATTTATTAGAAAAAAATGAATACCTAAATGCGCATGATATCTATATGGCAATTGGAATGCGGGATACTTTTCCAAATTTTTTTTATAAGCTATATTTACATATTAGAAATAAGAATATATCACAAGCTATTAGTTTTATTGAAATGGGTTCAAATAAATTTCCTAATAACAGTACCTTGTTTGTAACTTTAAGGGAATATTTAGAAAAAAATGGTGAATTTGAGAAATTATTAATGTTGTTAAAAGAATCAGAGTCTTTGAATACTACTTGGTATGACGAATGTATTCAATCTGAGACCTATCTCTCTTTATATTTGAAGTGTTACTTACATCTAGGAGGGCACTTTAACGAAGCCGAGAAGTTTTTAGAAAGTGTTCATATGAGGTTTAGTGTGATTAACTTCTGGAAAGGGGTACTTTATTTTGCAGATAAAAAAAATGACAAGTTAGTAGAATATTTTGAGAAAGCAACTGATACAGACCATGACACTGAAGACATAACAGAAGCATCTTATTATTATTTGCTAAATTACTATTTGGAAAAGAAAGATATTAACAAAATAAAAGATACCATCCGGAAATTAAACCCGGAATTTGAAAAAGGGTATTTCATAAAACTGCTTGATTTTTATTATGGTGATATTGCTGAAAATACATTGAGAGGCATAATAGAAAATTACAATATAGCTGAGCTTGCAAAAGAAAGAGCAAAAGCAAAAGGACTTTTGGCTTATTTAATCAAACAAAAAAAACTTCCAGAAATAGCAAATATATCAGAAAAAAAATGCTTTATAAAGATTAACCCTCAACAATCAAAAGATATTAATTCTGCTTTGGAATATATCCAGGGATGTTTGGATTATTATCCTGAAAATGAATTTTTTAATGGTCTCCATAAAGACTTATTATCGTATAAAAATAATTCCGATGAATCTTGCAAAAATGCACTGAAAACAATTTCAGTATCAGATAAAAGTGAAGTAGTAAATCATTCTGCGCAAACAACTACAAGAGAGGGTAAAAAGATTCCGAATGCAGTTAAAAAATTAAATTTATCATATGAATCTAATATAGGTTTAATGAGATATGGTGATGAAATATATAAATTTCGTGGAGCTCGTAGTAAAATATTGAATGTACTATGGAATACAAAACAAAAAGAAAATATAAATGGTAAACTTCCACAAGATTTAAAATTTGCACGAATTCCTTTTCTTGCTCGTATTGCTGGATTTATTACTCAAGAGACAGAATATGATGATAGTAAAAAAGACCCAGTAGAAAAAAAGGTTAGAGATGCAATTAAAGGATTAAATAACCGATTTAGAGATAATAAATTGCCTATTGAAATAGTTACTCATAATAAAACTTTTATACTTATTGTAAAATCTACCGGATAAGTAATCTGTAAAATACTTCCCTTTCTTATAAATTACCATTACGACTTTTTGAGACCAAAATGAGACTATTTTGAAAAAAATAGTTTTTTTTATCATCTGACTTATTAAAAACCTCAAAAAAACTTAAAAAAACTTATTTATTCTTAGTTTTAGTTTTTGTATATTTTATGCAGATGAATCAAATCAGTTCACAAACTAATTTTTTGGAATGACTAATATGAAAATAACTATGAATAAGAACCAGAATAAACAATATTTCCGCACAAACAGTTTTTATACAGCTGCGTTCCTCTATGCGAAAGGACTGGAATTGGTTAGCATAGACAGAACCAATCCTCAACGATGCCAATTTGTTTTTATTGATATTCCTCATCGAGCAAATATTGTTGAGGCTTATGATTTCGGAAAAGAGAATTCTCGCGAAGTTTTGATGGATGCCCGTAAATTTGTAATAGCTATTAAAACGCTGAAAGACAAACTTTATGCTAATAAATAATCAAATGAAGAATTACGAGGATTTGTTGCTGCAAGTATGTAGTACTAACTATACGGGCGAGTTTCATCTGAAACTTGTTGACAGTGTTATTGTCGGTTTTGAAAGAACAGAAAAATATTTTCCGATAGCAGAAAGAAAAAGCGAAGAAATTATATCGGTCGGTGTTTGTATGAGATATATAGGAAAAATCAGAGAAGGTATTTTTTTTGGCGAGGTTCTAATCGAAATTGTTAACGGTAATATCTGCAAGGTTGTTATAACGAAAATTTGTAAATTAAAAGACATAACCGAATATTTATCCGGTTCGATATAAAAATGGAAAAGCGATTTCTTTCACCAAAAGAATTATCTGAATACTTAGGATTAGCAGTGGGAACTGTTTATCATCTTGTCGCTCAAAGAAATATCCCGTTTTATAAATTCGGTAAATCAGTAAGGTTTTCGATTGAAGAAATAAATAAATGGGCAGATGATAAAAGGAAAGATTCAATCCTTGACTTCTAAAATAAAAATAATACAATAAAAGGAGAATTCTATGGCAGTCTATAAAAAAGGTAATAACTATTACATTGATTATTACTTTAATGGTAGACGGAAAAGAGAGCTAATAGGAATTGACTGTAAGTTGGCAAAACTTGTTCTTGCTAAAAGAAAGGTTCAAATCGCTGAAGGCAGATTTCTTGACATCAAGAAAGATACAAAGACAAAACTGTATGAGATTTTTGATGATTTTCTTGAATATTCAAAGAACTCAAAAAAATCATACAGCAGAGACCTTATTTTAGTAGGACATTTAAAAAAGTTCTTTGATAATGTGGTTCTGAGTGAAATCAGTACTGGGGTTATTGAGAAATACAGGACTAAGCGGTTAAACATTGACAAGGTCGGAAATGCGACAGTGAATCGTGAGACTGCTTTCCTGAAAGCAACTTTTAATCTGGCAATCAGAAACAGGAAGGCAACAGAAAACCCTGTTAAGTTTATAAAAAAACTGAAAGAGCCGGATGGAAGAGTGCGGTTTCTCTCACACGAGGAAATAAACAGGCTGCTTGACACCTGTAATCAATATTTCAGACCTGTTGTTATTTGTGCGTTGACTACTGGGATGAGAAGGAATGAAATACTTGACCTTCTATGGAAAGATGTTGATATGGATAGAGGTTTGATTCGTATCACTAATACCAAAAATGGAAGGACAAGGAATATTCCTATGTGCGGTATGTTACACCGCACATTAAAAGAGTGTTTCGGATGGTCTGATGGGGTTTATGTGTTCTGCAACAGTAATGGTAGCAAGTATCATTCTGTTCATTCCTTGTGGGAAAATACAGTAAGAGAAGCGTGTGTAGATGATTTTAGGTTTCACGACCTTCGGCACACTGCAGCCAGTTATCTTGTAATGGCCGGGACTGACCTTGTTACTGTAAAAGAGATATTAGGACACCGGACACTGGAGATGACACTCAGATATGCCCATCTTAGTAAGACACATTTAAGGGAAGCAATTGAGGTTTTAGGGGTTAAGATGGACACCATATGGACACCAAAGGACAAAACAGCAATTGTGAATAACTTACAAAAAGCAAAACTATCGTCGGTAGAATGATATTTGGAGAGGTGGCCGAGCGGCTGATGGCGCTGGTCTTGAAAACCAGTGTGGACTTTCAGTCCACCGGGGGTTCAAATCCCTCCCTCTCCGTTTTTCTATAAAGGCAAGGAATTATGAAAAAATTAAAAAAAATTTTATTGATTTTTACTGCGGTTGTTATGGTTTTGGTTATCAGCGGAATTGTTTATATTAAAATTAAATATCCGCCGGAAAAAGTGAAAATAATTCTTGTCGCCAAAATGTCGGAATTTCTCCGTCGGGAGATTGAGATAAAAAATGTCTCGGTTGGTTTTACGGGGTTGAAAGTAGAAGGACTTCGTATTTCGGAAAAACCTACATTCAAGGAAGGCAGTTTCGTAGAAGCGAAGCAATTTTTAATAAAACCGAATCTGGCTGCGATTCTAAAAAAAGAAATTTCCATAAATAAAATAATTCTTGTCGCACCGATTATAAATATCACAAGATATAAAGACAACAGTTTCAATTTTTCAGATTTAATTGTGGCACAGTCCACATCGTCTGTAAAAAAGGAAAAACCCGAAAAGTCCATGTCGGCAAAAATGGATGGACTTCCGTTTGCGTTTGTCATCTCAAAACTTGCCATCTCTTCCGGCGACATAAAATTTACAGACAAAACCCTGCAGAATATGTCCACCGAGCTCAAAAATATAAACGTTTCGTTGAGCGGGATTTCACTCGTAAAACCGTTTTCCGTAGATGTCTCAATGGAAATTCT
The DNA here is from genome assembly GCA_041658185.1 of Elusimicrobiota bacterium. Taxonomy (GTDB): domain Bacteria; phylum Elusimicrobiota; class UBA8919; order UBA8919; family UBA8919; genus UBA8919. The sequence goes on along the minus strand of JBBAAR010000014.1, from coordinate 26,180 downwards.
TCAGAAGAACATAAACGGTTTCGTCTCGCTTAAAAGTTCGGTTGACATAAAAGGCCAAAAGTTAAAAATAAAAGAAGCGATTGTGCTTCTTAACGGTGCGGGTTTGAAAATATCGGGCGACGTTGAAAAATTTATGGAACCGGATAATATTTCATTTAATGTGAAAATAAGAGATGAAAAATTACAGATTGAAAAACTGATAAGCGTTTTCCCGCATCCTGCGGATTTGGTCGTTTCCGGCTCTCCGGTTGTTGATTTTGACATTTCAGGCACCGTCTCAAAAATTCTGTTAAAAGGAAAAATAGACATAAAAAATGTTGATGTATCGTTTGAAAGCGTATTCAATAAACCGAAAAGCATAAACGCGTTTTTGTCGGCTGATATTTTGATTGAGAATCTTGATACCGTAAAAATCAATGATGTTTCTGTCGGACTTGACACACTCAAAATCGGTGTCTCCGGCAAAATAGCAGGGATTTCTAAAAACAAAATTCAGCCGGATATAAAGATTGTGCTTGAAAAGTTTGACTTAAAAACGCTTGCTCAAATTATTCCGATGACAAGAGATTTCGGACTTTCGGGAATGGTGTCTTCTGATGTAAAAATTGTTGGTGACTTAAAATTGCTTGCGGTTTCCGGAAAACTTGGCGTTGAAAATGTTCAATCATTACAGAAAGATATGACTGCCAAAATAAGCAAAACCGATTTTGCTTACACGGTAAAAATTGTTGATTTAAAAAAGGGCGAAATAGGTTTTAATCTTGACGGCGGGAACATAGAAATAAAAATGCCCCCTTCGGGAAAACCTGCTGCACTTCAAACGGCGCAATCACCGTCGCTCCCGCCAGCAAAAAAACAGTCAATTAAAGCCGGCATTCCTCCGGATTTTTCGCTTACCGGCGAGATAAAAGTAAAAAATGTAGTTTTTAACGGTTATAAAATTTCCGACTGTTTCGCAAAATTAAATCTTTTAAATGCAATTTTTACTATAAAACCGTTTTCAATGTCTATGTGCAACGGCACAATAGCCGGAGCACTTTCGGCGGATTTTTCCCAGATGTCGCTCGAGAAAATCAAATTTTCTTTTGACGGAACGGTTAAAAATTACGACCTGCACGAACTTATGGTCGAAACAGGATTGAAACTTAAAGGACAAATGTGGGGAATTGCCGACGCTAATATGAAGATTTCTGGCGTCGGAACGGATATGTCCGGTTTGAACGGAAACGGTTCCGCACAGATAAAAAATGTCAAAGTTGACGGTGGCAATTACCTCAAAGCATTTTCGGTAGCGATTGTACTTCTTGCGCATGTGCCCGAAATTAAAAATGCAAGTTTCAAAACGATAACAAGTAAGATAAATATTGTCAACGGAAGGGTTGACCTTTCAAATACGAAAACGGAGGGGGGAGATCAACTGGATGCCTACTGTTCCGGTAATGTGAATCTGGTTACACTTACTCAGGACATCAAAGGCGACATAAAATTCACAAAAGCATATTCCGTCGGTGACCTTGCGAAATATACTGCGGATGAAGAAGGCCGTGTGACATTCCCTTTCACGATAACAGGTACATTTGATAACCCCAAAGTATCGCTTGATAAAGGAAAAATGCTTAAGACAGCAGCCCAAAACGAGACAAAAAGAATTTTAATGAAAGAGGGCGAAAAACTTTTGAAAGGGCTGTTTGGCAGATAGTCCCGTACCTAAGGAATAGGGATGAGCAATGCTACTTCGTAATGAGGGGCGGGATGAATAAATATTTAGAAGATGTTTTCGGCGACAAAGGGTTTTTAGAAAAAAATCACGAAAATTACGAAAGCCGTTCGCAGCAGATACTAATGGCTGCCGCCGTTGAAAATGCGATTACAAAAAACTCCCATCTGCTCGTTGAAGCGGCAACAGGCATCGGAAAAACACTCGCCTACATCATACCTTTTATTTACTGGTCAAAGGAAAACAAAAAACGGGTAATAATTTCAACCTACACAAAAACACTTCAGGAACAAATTGCAAATAAAGACCTTCCGTTTTTACAGAAAATATTGCCTGTTGATTTCAAATTTGCACTGTGCGTCGGTTCTGCAAATTATTTGTGTATGCGCCGGCTTATCCGTTATCGTCAGCTCGGAATTTTTGACGGCGAAGGTACGATTGAAAATATTATAAAGTGGGCAAAAGATACGGAAACCGGACTAAAATTTGAAATTAATTTTGCAGTTTCCGACGAAATATGGCATTCCGTTTGTCGCGAGTCAGATATATGTCTCGGCAAAAAATGTCTCTATAAAAAAGAATGTTTTTATTCAAAGGCAAGGATTGAGCAGTATAAATCCGATATCCTTGTTTCCAACCACCATTTGTTTTTTGCAAATATCGCCTCCGGCGGTCGGGTCCTGCCTAAATATGATGCCGTTGTTTTTGACGAGGCACAAAACATTGAAGAGGTTGCATCAGACCAACTTGGAATTGAAATTTCAAATACCGGGCTTAATTATATTTTAAGCCGACTTTATAACCCGAAGAAAAATAGCGGCATTCACCGTATGCTTAAACTTTCATCAAAAGAGAAAGAGCAGTTTGTGAACGATGTTGTTTCGGTGCGCGCGTCGGCGGATATATTTTTCTCGGAACTTTTGAATAAATTCGGCTCCGACACGAAAGTTAAGAGAATAAGAGAAAAAAACATTTTTATAAACACGCTTGAACAATCACTTGTTCATCTTGCGGAAACAATAAAAAGATTTCATACCAAAACGGATGACGAGGAAGTACTGGCGGAAATTAAAAGTTATTCATCGTCGCTTGTTTCATTAAATAGCGGGCTTAATACTATAATCGGCCAGATTTATGATGATTATGTCTATTGGATTGAGATTTCTACGAAGCGGCGTCGTGCACAAAGCGTAAAAATTGTTTTGTATGCCGCGCCTATTGATGTATCTGAAATTTTGCGGAAAAAGGTTTTTGAAAAAACAAGCCCGATAGTTTTAACTTCGGCTACGCTTTCAACCGACAGAAAATTTTCTTTTATAAAAGAGCGGCTGGGTATAACCTGCGCCGACGAACTTCTTCTTGATTCCCCGTTTGATTACAAAAATAATGTCATTCTTTATATTCCGGAAGATATGCCTGACCCGAAACACGAACCGGAAGAATTCAATAAAAAATCTTTTGAAGAAATAAATAAAATTTTGGAAATCACGCGCGGACGGGCATTCTGCCTTTTTACATCATATAAAATGCTGGATGAAATAAACGGACATTTGTCCGTTTTGAAAAAATATGAGATTTTCCGTCAGGGTGAACTCCCCAAATGGAAAATGCTTGACGGTTTCAAAAAAAGTAAAAACGCCGTGCTTTTAGGAACGGATACTTTTTGGCAGGGAGTAGATGTGCCCGGCCGTGCTTTAGAATGTGTTATAATTACCCGTCTTCCTTTTTCAGTGCCGGATGAACCTCTCACGGAAGCGAAAATGGAATATCTTGAAAAGTCAGGCAAAAACCCTTTCACGCATTATCAAATTCCCCAGGCGATAATAATGCTTAAACAGGGCTTCGGCCGGCTTGTCCGGCGGAAAAGCGATGTGGGAATTGTTGCTATTTTGGACCCGAGAGTGAAAACCCGTCAATACGGCGGAAAGTTTTTAAAGTCATTACCTTTATGTAGAAATGTTTCATCAATTGAAGAACTTAAATCCGGTTATGAGGAACTGACGAAAAAATAGACGAATAAAAAATCACTTGACAGAATGCAGATTTTATGTTATACTGAAACCACAAATGAGATAAACCTGAAAAATGCGGGAAAACACAGTTTTTTAATACAATAAAATGTTGATTTTCCGACCCAAGAAATGTATAATAACGCCTGCAAATAAAGTCACAAATAAGTTACAAATAAGTTACCCAAAAGTTACAATAGATTATGTATAATAATAATATGAAAACGCAGACAAATATCATTAAAACGCATAATTTTCGTTATTTAAGTTCCTTATCTATCTATCTATCTATCTATCTATGTCAAAGATAAAAGGGAAAAGGTAAATAGAAGTAAAAAAGAAAGAAACCAGTTCACAAGTAAGTGGGCTGGTTTTTTATTTCCTATTTTGAGGTGAAATATGATTAAAAAACTTGGTTATTTGATTTCTATTCTCAGTATGCTCGCTTTTGCTCTGACATCCATAGCAGCCGCTCCTTTGGAACTTGATTATATGGAGTATAATTCGGACGTCAATGCACAGGCGGCATATCTGAGTAATGCTGGTGTTTCTGCTACCGGCGGAACGATAACGGAGGTCGGCGGTTACCGCATTCATACCTTTACAAGTGACGGAACATTCACAATAAACGTTGCCACGAACGTTGAAGTGCTTGTGGTTGCTGGCGGTGGAGGTGCAGGGGGAAGTTCAAATGGTCAAGGCGGAGGAGGAGGAGGTGGTGCAGGTGGGTATCAATATAATGCTTCCTTTGCTGTAATAGCACAAGCATATACAGTGACAGTTGGCGGCGGAGGAGCAGGCGGAGCAGCAGATAGTAGAGGCACAAGCGGTAGTAATTCTATTTTTTCTTCTTTAACTGCAACAGGTGGGGGTGGAGGAGGAGATGGCGCAAATGCTGGAACTACGGTAGGATTAAATGGTGGTAGTGGTGGAGGTGCAGGATATAAAGGGTATACTCTTTCTACCCCTGGCACTGGAACCGGCGGACAGGGAAATAATGGCGGGCAAAATGGCGCTACAAGTGGCGCAGGCGGTGGTGGAGGAGGTGGCGCAGGTGGTGTCGGTGGTACACCGACTAATAGTCCTCTACATAATGGCGGAGTCGGTGGAAGTGGATTGACAAAGAACATTTCAGGGTCAAATGTTACCTATGCAACTGGAGGTAGTGGCGGGGGTACTGGCGAATCAGGTGTAAATGGAACACCGAATACTGGAGAGGGTGGGAGAGCACCTTATGCAGCATCTGGAGGTGGAACAGGCGGTGCCGGTGGCTCCGGCATCGTCATAGTAAGATATCGTCTTCCTTCATTACAAGATTTTTCTGAATCCACTATCAAAACGCAAGGTTCTTACGCACTAAAGTCCACTACAACAATAACCACATCGCTCAACAAAACCCTCACGCGCACGGTTTCACCGACGATAAATCTTTCCGACAGGACAACAATCAAGTTTGATATCCGCTCTTCAAGAACAGGAAGCAATATCAAAATCGGTATCCACGATTCCGGCGGAACTACTACGGAAATAACGCCTAACATCACACCGGCAGATACTTATCAGACGATAACCTGGGACATATCAGCGGTATCCAATGCCAACAAGGATGCGATAGACAAAATAATAATTACCATAGTCAACGCCGATGCAGCCAATACTTTTTATATTGATAATCTTTTCACACCCGCCGTCACTCCGAGTGCGCCTGCGATAAGTTCTGTTACTGCAAACACGTTCACGAAGATAACCTGGTACTGGACTGACAATTCATCCGGAGCATCGCAGGAGGATAATTTCAAGATTTATACATCAACAGGCGGCTTGCTCGCGACATTACCGGCTGACACGATATATTATGAAGAAACAGGGCTGACAAGAAACAAGCAATATAGCCGATATGTACAAGCGATAAACACAGCAGGTTCAAACAATTCGGCGACTGTAAATTGGCGGACAAAACCGGGGACGTATCAGGAGAAAACGACAACCCGCACAGGCCCGAACAGTTTCGGATTTGTCGGAGACGGTTTGTGGGAGTGGGAAGTTGCTGCGAAATCAGGACAACTTGTAACAATAACAGCATACATAAGATACAACGCAAGTTACGGAGCAGCGGGCAAACCCAAACTGACACTGTACAATCTGGGAGTGAACAGCAATGCAACGATGAGTGCATCTGCGGACACGTGGGAACAGTTGCAGGTTTCCGGCACACCCAACCGTAACGGTGTTCTCAAACTGAAGATAGAGGGCTTCTCAACCGCCCCCGGAGCAAAGATGTTTGTTGACGACATCAGTATAAGCCAGTGAATTAGAGAATTAGAGAATCAGAGAATTAGAGAATTAGAAATCAAAAAACGTTTAACTAATCCTCTAATCTCTAATCAACTAATTCTCTGTCGTAACAGGAGGTGATGAAAAAATGTCTTTAACTGAAACAACGAAGCGGGAGTTTTCAAAAAGGACTATGGATATTCTTAACTCAAATGCTCCGACGCTGAAAACAGCGGGGGTTGATATAAAAGGGAAATCAGACGAGTTGAAGAAACTTATTGATGACGCGTTTTCTGCCGAGGAGAAACAACTCAAAGCACAGACGGATGCGAAAAGAGCGACAGAGTCGTCGCAGAAAGCGACCGATATAGCTTACAAAAAAGCGTCCGATGTAATTGAACTGATTGTCGGCGCATTAGGAAAAGGCGACGCTCTTTCAAAGCGGTTGAGAAATCTCCGTGATGAAATAGCCAATGAATCATTAAGAGGCAAAAGAGAAAAAGCATAATTCCTTAAAGAAGCATACTTCGGCGGCAGGGAATTGTCTTTTAGCGAGAGGGAATTAACTTTCAGCGACAGGGAATTATGTTTCGGCGATATCTCCGAGTGCTTCGGCGATGTGGAATTATGCTTTGGAGACAGAGAATAACGCTTCGGCGAGAGGGAATGAACTCTCGGCGATGTCGCTGAACGCTTCGGTGACAGGGAATTATCTTTCAGAGACAGAGAATTCTACAGAGGAGGTAACGGGGATGGTTCTGGTTTAGGTATATCAGCAGACCAAGGGTCTGCGGCTACATTAAAAAAAGCGGCTTGTTATCAGCAGGCCGCTTTTTTATTGCAATTTTTTTAATTATTTGTATAATCTTCAATTAAGAAAGGCGGATATAATTTTTTTATCTTCCAATCGTGGAGCGAAGCAAGAAATTTCTGAAGAGCCTCAATTTGCGACTTATTAGTTCCAGGAGCAAATTGCAGAGCGAGTTCTAACGAGCGTCTCAAAGAAATTTGCTTGCAAGCGACTATTATGAAACTTGGAATAATGAATCATCCTGCTGAAAATGTTTTCAGCGAAATAAAATGGGCGTCTGAAAATGGTTTTGACTTTCTGGATTTAACGCTTGAGCCGCCGTCGGCATACCTTGACAAACTAAATCCCAAAGAAATTAAAGATGCACTTGCAAAATTTAAGTTGAGTGTTGTCGGTCATACTGCTTTCTATTTCCCTATCGGCTCGCCGATAGCGGCGCTTCGGGACGCATCGGTAAGCGAGATTATAAGATGCGTGGAATTCTTTAAGCAGGTGGGCGTGCAAAAAGTCAACATACATCCGGATTTCAATCAGCCGCATTTTTTTTCGCAGGAAGAGAAAATAAAATTTAACATTTATTCTCTGTCAAAAATCGTTGAAGCCGCCAAAAAAATGGGAATCGCCGTAATGATAGAAAATCTTAATTCCAGAACCCACGAACTGAACGAATTTTTTATGGCAATTCCCGACTTGAAATTTCATTTTGATTTGGGGCATGCTAACTTGAAGCCCGGGGAGTGCGATTTTGAAAAAATACTTAAAAAGTTTTCGGAGCGGTTGGTTCACGTCCATTTTTCAGACAATAAAGGCGGCTACAGCGATTTGCATATTCCTCTCGGTACGGGCAGCGTTGAGTGGAAAGAAGCCATTGCAACTCTTAAAAAAATAGATTACAACGGCACGCTCACTCTTGAGGTTTTCTCGCACGACAGGGACTATCTTGTTTTATCAAAAGAAAAAGTCAAAAAATACTTGCTTGAAACAGAATAGTCGCTTGCAAGCAAATTTCTTTGAGACGCTCGTTAGAACTCGTTCTGCAATTTGCTCCTGGAAAGAATAAGTCGCAAATTGAGGCTCTTCAGAAATTTCTTGCTTCGCTCCACGATTGGAAGGTAAAAGTTCAAAAATTTATGAAAGAAATTTATATAGCAGGCTGCGGGTTATCAAAATTCGGAAAAAGGATAGAATCGCTTGAAGAAATAATGTGCGAAGCTGCCGAAGCGGCGATGAAAGAGGCGAACTGCGATTCTTTTGATGCCGTTTATGTCGGCGCGATGAACCCCGAGGATTTTACCGGAGAAAGCGACATATCCTCGGTCATAACCGACCATCTGGGACTTACTCCGATTCCCGCCACAAGAATAGAGACCGCATCTTCCACCGGCGCATCAACTTTTGACGAAGCCATATATGCCATTGCTTCCGGATTTTTTAAAAGAATCCTCGTCATAGCAGGAGAAAAAATGACCGCTGTTTCAACACCGAGAGCAACCGAGATTCTTGCTGAAGTTATTGAGAAACATGAAAGGTCACTCGGTGCGACGATGCCGGCGCTTGCGGCAATCATTACAAGAAGATATATGTACGAATACAAAATGACAAGAGAATCGCTTTCCATGGTTGCCATAAAAAACCATCACAACGGAACATTAAATCCATATGCGCAGTTCCAGAAGGAAATCACCGGTAGAATAGTTGAAGAAAGCAAAATTGTTTCCGACCCTTTGCGGCTTTACGATTGCAGTCCGATGTCAGACGGCGCCGCTGCTATCGTTTTAACCAACGAGACAGGTTATGCAAAAGTTATCGGACTTGGGCACGGGACCGACTATATGGCATTTCATCAGAGGGAAAATCTTTTGTCTTTCAGGTCAACTGCAACCGCTGCCGAGAAGGCATATACGATGGCCGGCATCACGCCAAAGGATGTCGATTTTGCGGAGGTTCACGACGCATTTACCCCGTTTGAAATAATAGGGACTGAAGACCTCGGATTTTTTGAAAAAGGAAAGGGTTGGCTTGCGGTATTAAATGGTGAAACTAATATAGACGGTAGGTTGCCCATAAACCCGTCGGGCGGATTAAAGGCAAGAGGGCATCCCGTGGGAGCATCCGGTCTTGCGCAGATTGTTGAGACGGCATGGCAACTTGGGTTAAGAGCGGGTAAGAGACAACTTAAAAAATCAAGAATCGGGCTGACTCAATCAATCGGCGGTTTGGCAACCAACAACCTTGTTACAATTCTTCAGGCGGTAAAATGATTAAAGGTTCTAAATGTGATAAATGCGATACAGTTTTTATTCCCGAAAGACATATCTGTTCAAAATGCCGTCAACATACCTCTTCCGTTGAACTTGACCCGTATGGTGTGGTTTTAAGTTTCACAACTCTTTATGTGACTACGGAAAATTTTATTCCGCCGGTTGTTTTAATACTCGTTGAACTTACAAAAAGTAAAACCAAACTACTTTGTACGGGCGATAAAAACCTTAAAATTGATATCGGAGATATTGTAGAAATTGAAGAAACATCCGATGGTAAGTATATCGCTAAACCCGTTTTGAAATAAAGAGTGGCGGGACGACATAGTGATATAAAATATAGTAAAGATACTTGATTTTTGTCAGTATTTTTATTAAAATTTAATCAGCGAGAGAAACAATATCCGATAATGCATCTTGTCGTGCCGGCGTTATAGATATCTGTCGTCAGAAAGGAGGGGTCGCATAGCGGCCTAGTGCGGCGGTTTGCTAAACCGCTATACCGCTTAATAGTGGTATCGAGAGTTCAAATCTCTCCCCCTCCGAAAAAACGAAACTCCGACGGGAAAAAGGAGGGGAATTATAAAATGTTGCCCATTTTTGAAAAATCCCGATTTGTTCATTTTTGCCAGTTTTTGTCCACTTTTACCCTTGTACTTGGCACCTATTTGGCACCCAATCTTAAGATGGAACTCCTGACTAAACGCATGTATCAATTGACACCAAAAACCCAAACTGTGTGTAGTATATTGATAATTCCAACCTGAGTTTTAGAAAAATATGAAGTCTAAAAAGCCCATCAATTGTGAAGAGTTAAAATCTCCCGAGAAAAATGATTATGAAAATGGAGATGAAATTGTAATTCCTGAAATTGAGCGAGGTAAGTTGACTTATATTTATTCCGATAAATCTCACCCATATATAATAAATAATTGTAACGTTTCTCAAGATATTTTTGCGTTAAACCTGGCGGCCGGAAATCCTGAGGAAAATTGTGATATTGAAGGATTGATGAGTTCTGAAATCATTGCTTTTAATTTGTTTGATTTTTTATTTTACATTGGATATGCCGATTTAAATGCAGAACGTAAAAAATTAGATTTTATTTTAGAAAAACATTGTTCTACAAGTTGGAAACATCTTTTTATAGTTTTTGATTGTCCCGATGATAACATGTTATTTAGAGATAAGCGAAAACATCTTTCTAAAAGCAGTATTCTGGAATTATTAATGCCGGACATAGAGCTTTCATCGAGAGAATTAAATATTGCTCAAAATGCGGCGGATATAGTAGTGAGCGACGAAGAAAAGAAAGTCCTTGCCCCGGTTCTTGAACATTGCGGCACATCATACCATACGGTAAAAAATATCACTACATTCAATGGACGTTTTCTTGTATCTGAAACATATCCGTTTAGTCCCATTCAATATTTTAAAAATAACGGGCAAATAACTTCTTTTATAATTTCCAGCAATGAAAAAATAAAAATATTTTTGCCTGCTTGTCAGTCAAGTTTTTTTATAACTAACCCGGCGGCGTTCGATTCTTTATTGAATTTAGGAAAAATTTATGCTAAAAAATTACTAACTTCGGAAAATTTGGATGAAAGCGTACATTTCTTAAATGATCGTCATAGAAAGATGGTAATAGAATCGGATAAAATCAAAGACGCTCCAAAATGTTTATGGATTGACGGGGACGGATATCCGGTATTTAAAGGTAAACGGATTAAAAAACTCAATAAATTGCACGGTGCAATAATAGATTTTTTGTTAAAACATGAAGGCGATGCTATTCCAAAAGATATTATTACTCGAAAAAGCTACCCTAAAAAAATTTCATCAAAAATAGCCATAAGACCTATGCATACACCGAAAAAAGAGGGTAAATATGGAACAGTTACAAAAGGTTATCCACAAGGTACTAAACGTGGTAGCGCTGCATATTATTGGTTTTCAGTGAACATAAATAAAATTGATAAGGTTTTTTATGAATTAGACCGTACCAAAAAGTTAATAGAATTAATTATCACCAACGCACCAAGGGGCAAAAGAACAGAAGGTACAATAACATTGTTAGTGAAAGATTGAAAATTATCTCGTAACGCGCCTTTTTAAAAAAGTACTCCTCGAATCATTTTTCTATCCTGTTCGGAATTTTTTATTTACCGACACTCATCTCACGAATACTTTTCCATTTTTTTTCAATTTGAGAACCAGCCTCTAATTGAAAAAAAAATAACCTATTTTTTTATAGGCGTACATCACAAAATTTTCCTCTTTTTTTATAATCCACCGATAATAAAAGTTGTTAAATACTTTTATTTTTAAGGTGGATTTTTTATTTTTGCGTTAAAAAGTATGGTTTGAGATATTGACACAAACTAAGACGCGTGTTATTACTTATAGTAAGAACGTTTAATCGCAAAACTTCAAAGAGGATTCAATGGAAAAACGGCTTATATCAGTTAAAGAATTATCACAATATACGGGTTGGAGTTGCTCGTCGATCTACCATTTTGTGAATAGACGGCAGATACCATATGTAAAATGGTCTCATTCCGTGAAGTTTGATATAAGAAAAATCGATAGGTTGATTGAACGAAAAACGGTTAAGGCAAGGGTTGAGCAATAAAAAAAGATAGAGTCTTTCTTTATAACGGACGGAGGCGCCATCCTCGCAGGATAAGGATGCAAAGGAACAGTAACAATTGACTGATAGAATACAGGAGGTAGATTATGGGCTTTCTCAGCAGTTATCAAAAATATGCCGTTTCAATTACAGACGCGCCGGAGATATTTTCAGAGTTTTTGGCAATGGCCACCGCCGGCGTGATAATCAGCAGGAGCCGGTACCTGCAATTCGGCAATGATGAGTTGTTTCCGAACGTTTGGATATTGATTTTGGCTCCGTCGTCGTTCTATAGAAAATCAACCGCGTTGAACATCTCATCGAAGTGTATCCATGTAGTAAAACCATTGTGCATTTATCCGTCGGAATTCTCACACGAAAAAATTCTGGAAGTTATACAAGCGAACCCGCAGGGCGTTTTTTACTACTATGAGTTTAAAACGCTAATGGGCATCCTGAATCGGGATTATATGCAAGGAACGAAAGCGTTCCTGACGGAAATTTTTGACAATCCCGGCACATATACCCGTTCAACAAAAAAAGGAGGCAATCTTTGTATTGAAAATCCCTGCGTTTCGTTGTTGTCAGCGACCACATCGGATTGGTTTATAAATTCAATCAAAAGCGGCGATCTGGAAGGCGGGTTTTTAGGCAGGTTCCTATTCGTTAACGCAGATACAAAAATAAGGAACGACGCGATTCCGCTGAAGCTCAATAAGGATATCCGCGCGGGCGTTTATTCCGCTCTGTCGGAACTGATGGAAAAAACGAAAGACCAGAAGGGTGAAATGGATATGTCAAAAGAAGCGGAACGATTATATCACGATTGGTACTATAAATTTATAACTAAAATTGAGGAAATTTCGTTTGTTTTCAGACCCATTTTTGCCCGTATGAATATCTACTGCCTAAAAATTGCTATGATCATTGAAACTTGTAACACCTTGAAACTGGAAATATCCGCCGAAACGATGGAATCAGCCATCCAAAAAGTTGATTCCCTGTTTGATTCAACTTTGGAACTTTGCGAAACAGATATTGCGTTTTCTAGATCCGAAACTAGCGAAAAGAAAATTTTGAAAATATTAAAATATTCAACGCTACAACCCAAAGAGATGACTCGTACACAGCTCTTGCGGTCATCTCATTTGTCATCACGGGAATTCAGCGACGTTATACAAACGTTGGTGGACAAAGAACTAGTAAAAACGTATTTTGAAAAGAAAGCAGGGGTAGATAAGCGAGTTCAAATTATCATTTTGTTGGATCAAAAAATATGAAAAACCAGATGAATTGGAGTTGTGAACTTGCGTGAACTTACTTTGTGAATTTGCTATCATTTTGTGCATTTGCTTTTTGTTAGTTTTATATGTTTTTTACTCTCTTAAATATGTATTACTATATATAAGTAAATACACAGTTAACAGATACTATAGGGGGGCGGATTATATGGGCAAAATAACGAATATAGTGGAGATATACACTATGGGGAAGGGTGTAAATTTGTGCATTTGCTACTTGAAATAATCAGAAATCATCAGGTGATAATATGCTAAGAGCGGTTTTACTTGCGGAAGAGATAGAAAAGGCAGTTTTAGGGTGTTGTGTTCTTGAGCCACATCTATCCCGGAAGGTAGTAACAATTTGTGATGTAAGCTATTTTTATAGTTCAAACGCGAAAAAATTGTTTTTACTGATTCAAAAGTTGACACAGGTCGGGGATGCTTGGAATTTTGTTGTTCTTGTTAATCGGTTGAGAAAAGAGCCTAATTTGTTGCTATTCGTAATGAGTTGCTGTGAAAGCGTTGAGCATATGGGCAAGTTCGGTTTATATTTCAAAATTTTACAGATACTCAGGCAAGAATACGACGAAAGGACAGAATTCGAATACGCTATGCTTACGCGGGAACGAGAATAGTAAAATAATGAATTAAATGCATCATTTGGCAACAGTTCAGTCAATCGCAAAAGCGGGTAAGCAGGAGTAATACACAACAGTTGATGTGAAGACGTAGTAAAATTATTAGATAGATGAAATCAGAGAGGATTTATGGATATGAACGCTATAACGAATTATCTTGCATGGTTCACAGTCAACAAGGAAGACATCCCGTGTATCCCGCGTAAGAAGCTTATCGCTATCATGAAAGATATCGGGTTTGAGAGGCTTCCCCAGAAACCGCAGGTTGGAAGACAGGCGATACGAAGAATCTCAACCGGCAATCATCGCATAACCAATAAATACGTAGCCATTACATCTCGTACTATATTGAAAATACGGCTCGCTTCCGCGCCCAAACGACGTTTATTATATCCATGAATTGCTTAAGAAGTTAGACGCTCTAACAACAAAACCAAAGGAGGAACAAAATGGCACGAATATATAAAAGAAACAAGGATAACTGTTGGTGGATTGATTACAACGCAGGTGGCAAACGGTATAGGAAAAAAGTCGGACCCAACAAAGAACAGGCGCAAAGAGTCCTCAATAAGACTCTTGTGGATGTAGCGGAAAAAAAATACTTTGGAATTTCAAAAATTTCATTCAAGGATTTTTCGGTCAAGTATCTGGAAAATACTATGTCAGACAATAAACCGAGTTCTATCCGCAGGAAACGGGTAGCGATAAAGAACCTTTTGTCATGTTTTGGCGATAAGAACCTTGATGAAACAACGCCTCTTATGATTGAGGGTTACAAAAACAAGCGGCTGGCAAAAGGCATAAGCAACGCCACCTTCAACCGGGAACGGACATGCCTGCACCATATGTTCAAAAAAGCGATTGACTGGGATTTTATAAAAGAAAATCCAGTTGCCAAAGTCAGCCCGCTTAAGGAGAACAACGAAATCGTAAGATATCTTACAAAAGAGGAACTTAAAAAACTAGTGAAGGCGTGCCCGAAATGGTTAAAGGAAATCGTCGTTACCGCGATTACGACTCTTATGCGCAAAGCTGAGATTCTGAATCTCAAATGGGATGACGTTAATTTTAAACAGAAATTCATAAAGGTTATAAACCCCAAAAGCGGCAAAGACGAGTACGTGCCGTTAAACAGTTCTTTGGCTAAGATGTTTGGCAAGATTAAAAGACATCCGAACAATCCTTTCGTTTTCTGCAACGATGACGGTCTACACCGTAAAAACATAGATAGAGCGTTTAAACGGGCATTAAAGGCGGCTGGCATCAAGAATTTCCGCGTACACGACCTGCGCCATACTGGGGCAAGTTATCTAGCAATGGCTGGAGTTCCTATAAAAACGATTCAGGAATTACTCCGGCATAAGTCGATTGCCGTCACTCTGCGGTATGCTCATTTGTCGCCTGTACACAAATATCAAGCGATAGAAAAATTATCAAAAGTTGTAAGACTTGTTGTGTAATTGGCTGCCGCCGGGAGCGCTTGTATTGGTTCCCGGTGGCTCAACCTAAATTATATGAAACCTAATAATAATTTTCAGATACAGGTACTTGAATGCCAAATTACAAGAATTAGATCTCTTTTACAGCGGATGCCGATAGGGATAGCATTACAAGTCCTTTCTTGGCATTGTAATCCGGCAATCGGCGGTGTCGAAAATGAGCAAAGAAGAGAGGTGAGGGAGTTTAGAAATAGAGGTAAAAAAAGGAGGTGAGCAAAATGGTGAATTCAATAGTATGTGGTTATGCTCCTGAAAAACAAGTTCGTTATGTTATAAGACATAACGAAAGAAAACGCTGGGTAGATAGTGCTATTAAATCAGCATTAAAAAAATGTGCAGAAAAACCAATCGCAAAAGAGTTGCGTAAGAAGTGGAATAAGAAACATCCAGTAATAAATTAGGTGAACATTCCTGCCTTGCCTTGTTGTTCACAACAGGGCAGGGTAGGTAGGAATAAAAAGCAAGGCAAATATATGAATACAAAAAAAATTGAATTAGGGAATGGTTACACAAGAATCGCTAACGACTACAGAGGTTTGACGACAAACACGACAAAAGCGACAGTTCACCACATATTTTCTTTTACACGACCCGGTCGTGTAAAAGAAAAACTAAATCTATTTGTCGTTTTTGTCGTTAAAGTCGTTACAAAAATAAAATCGGAGGTGTACAATGAACGTTAAATTAAAGGAAAAACTAAATGTGTATTCGTTAAAAGTGCAGTCATTGGTTGAAAAATTCTTTGAACACAAAGAAAATGATGGCGAAATTGTTGTTGACATTGGTAAACTTGAACCTACCATTTTAGGCAAAGGTTGCTGGTATGGGAGTAAAATTCCGGAAGCTTTGGACTGTATCTTATGGCTATTGAGAGTAATGTGCAAGAGAAGAAAAATAGACCTAAAGGAATTAGACCTTTACTCATTAAATTACAAAGACATTAAATATCTTAAAAAAGAATTAAAGAGACAAAACAAAAAAAACAAAAAAACGTCTAATGCAAAATCTAAGTTTAGTAGTAAACCCAAATTTTCGAGTGGAAGGAGAAGTATGCTTAGGCAATTTATCGGATTTCTCCTTATGCAGAAAGGAATTACTGCAGAACAAAAAGAAAATATTAGGGTCGCTTTTGGAAAGTTGGGAAAACCGGATCCGGCTACAGAGCGAAATCATAAATCTGTTACGATGTATCGCAAAGAGGCAATTATATTATTTGAGAATTCGAAAAAACTTGGTGAACGGGTAATCCGACATATGGCAGCAATTGTTCTTATCCTGTGTTGTGGTGTCCGTCCGGGAAAAGAACTTGAACAGCTATTATTCGGTGACTTCCAGTTAACAAAAGATTTTTTGCTCAAAACTTTTGAATATGGTTGCGGGCAATTAGACATCCGATTAATGGCTTCAAAAGGTCATAAGAGCCCTTCTGATCGTGATCTGCATACTGCTATTCCTCCTTTTGCTGTAAAAATTTTGAATATCTACATCAAATGGTTAATTAAGTATTTCAAAAATACCGGAAAAAGGATTACCCCAAAAACACCTTTTTTTCCTATTTTACATAAGGGTGCTAAAGAATCGTTTGTTAATAGTGCGAACTTTGGACAAGTCTTCAAAAGATTGCAAAGTTTAATTACTGACTCCCTTATTGAGCATTCGCGCAACGAATATCTGATTCCTTATGACTTCAGAGATACCGGTAATGAATTTATGCTCGCCATAAATCCACAGAGAAAGGCAATATCGAATGAACTTAAAAAGTTAAAAGCCGTTCCTTCACTTCTTCCTTTTCTCACTCAATTAGTTGCCTGCTACCAGTTAAGACAGAAACCAGATCCCGATAAAATAGGAAACATTGTTAGTCTGGTAAACTGGACTTATTACAGGAACAAGGATGTGGCGAGACAAATATACTTTTATATGATAGCCACAGCATTTAGTTTCTTTGATGCAGAAAATCTTGACGAATGGGAGGATAAATTGATCTGGGGTGAGAGTGAAAATAATTCAACCGATAATGGGGAAACTTCTACTCCCCCAAATAACAACACAGTTAACCCATTAGATTTCGTAAAAGCTAAAAAGGAGGTAGTGTTGTTGGACATTGCAGTTCTTAAAACTAAATATGAGACAAAAAAAATTACAGGGTGGAAATATACGACTAGTCTCGCAGAAATTGAAGAAAAGGTCGAAACTTTAAAGAAGCAGATTGAAGCATATGGAGGTGAAACGAATGAATGAAGAAAACGGTGCAAAGGAGTTAAAATTAACGCAAGACCAAAAGGATTATTTAGAATCACGTGGTCTTGATAAGGTCAAGCCCTTGAATGACTACCCTGCCAAAGAAGTTGCTGAAGCGTTGGGTAAGAGTCTTCGGACAATCCAACGCTGGTGCAAAAAAAAGAAATTAAAAGCCAGTAGATATTTGGGCGTAGGTGATTACCGTATCCTTGGAAAGCACCTGATTGAATTTGCCCTCAAGGCGATACCAGTTCCGGATTATATTGAACAACTTGACCCTGATAAATATAATCACAAGATAAAACAACCTGAGAAATTAGATGAACGGTTGGAACATCTTGAGCAGGAAGTCGCCTGTCTAAAGAGGCAGATTAAAATTAACGGTCACAAAGTAAAATGTAAAAAAGTTAATAATAATTTACATAAGACCAGGAAACTTATTGCACCAAAAGGATACGAAACCGTTGAAACGGTTGCTAATAAGCATCGGAAAAGAAGGGATACAGTTGTTCGCTGGTGTAGAAAGGGAAAGGTAAAAAGCATCCGCTACAATGGAAGAGGGCCCTATTATATCCAAAGTTCCTTGAATTGACGGATATAGTCCTTTTAACTATTTTTTCACGATAAAAAACTTATCTGAAAATGTAGATTTCAAGTTTCCTATTATGCAAATAGTTATTTCATAGCCGGTCACAAAACTCTTTTTCCGCCCCTAAAGTTTTGTGACCGGCCCAATACTTAACAAAATATGGAGGTTAAAAACATGAATAAAGAAAGAGGTATTATAAGACCGGTTGTTTTCCTTACCCCGTTAGAACTGGTGTTGATTGAAAAAATTCTACTAAGGATTGGTACAAAAATTACTAGAATGAAAATGAGAATTGTATTTCTCTTATGCTGTCTTGCTGGGCTGAGACTAAGAGAGATATCTGAATTACAACTCAGTGATTTTGTAAGAGAGCCAAAGACAGGATTATTGGCCAGAGATGAGAAAAATCGAGCAGTTCTGCGTTTACCAACAAATAAAGGAAAGTATCATGTTGGGTCGCATCCACAGTTCGTTCTGGTTTTAGTTCCACATCTTGCCGATGCAATAGATTGTTACCTTAAAAGTGATGCGATGGCAGGCGCTCCTGCCAATGCTTATCTTATTCATAAAGGCAACCGCTGGTCTTGTGGAAGGATAAATCCCCGCAGCATAACAGTTTTCTTCCAACGGTACAAATCAATATTATCAGCGGGACTAGTCCATCATCCAAAGGGCACCATATTCTCACTGTATGATTTACGCCATACCTGCCATGACCTAATTATTATCTACGCCCAGGGCAGGTATAACATATCGCAGATTATCGCCAGAATCCATCTGCGACAGCAGTTAGGGTATTCTTATTCTTCACTGAAGTTTGGATGCCCTATTACAAGAACCGAATACTATGATGCAGTGTTATACACCTTGGGATTTCCATGGGATGAGCGAGAAATCAAGATGTGGATAAAAGAAAGAGAGCAACAACAATCGTTATAGAGATGTAATGATGAATAGTAAACCCCGCACCTTGTCATAAATGGCGGTGTTGGGATAAAGCAGTTATAGGGGTAGGATGGTTGTATTCATCCTACCCTTTTTTTATTGCAGGAGCTAAAAATGAAAATAAATATTCCGAAAAAAGATATTACAGATTTTGTAATTCAATTCTTACAAAAGCACAGAATCAGATATCATGGGAAATTACCCATGGTTACTATAAATTGCCCATTGGAAAAAACACATAATGCTGTGTTGAACACAAAGACAGGAGTTTTTGTCTGTGAAACTTGTCAAAGCTGGGGCAATTTCAACGCTTTTCAAAAACAGCATTCTGGTTGTGTGGAGATTGATGTAACTTCTGGGGACGGATTGATTGACAGACTAGGAATTTTCTCAAAGATTAGTAGTAATTTTTCTCAGGGAGAAATGGAAGTATTAGTAAACAAAAGCCACCAAAAATTAATGGAATCGCCGCATCTCGTTAAATGCTTAATAGACGAAACAAAGTTCTTGCAAGAAACAATAAGGGCATTTCGGGTGGGATGGTGTGGTGATAACATTACTGATAATCGACTACAACCGTTTTCAAACTGTTTTGTTATTCCGGTGGTTTCCCCTGAAGGATATTATACAGGACTGAGATTTTTAGGACTCCGGTCGATTAAAGAGCGCAATTTCTTTCTCCAAAGAGGAATTGGAATCAACAAAACGTTCTGGGGAACCAGACCGGATGGAAAATCTAAGTTCTGGGTAGCGGAACGAATCCTTGATGCGATGCAATTGGCACAGAATCTAGTTCTTTCCAATAGACGCGACATTTGCTCCATATCTTGTACGGAAAGTACAACTGGAATTCCAAAAGAGTGGAAGGAGAAGCAGTTCTTTGGGAAAAGGGCTGTAACGTATTTTTCCTCCGGATATTGCACAAATGAAACAGAATTAATCCGGGCAATGAAATCAATTGGAAAAACAATAAGAATCGTAAAATTGACAGATAGAAAAGGTGAGAAATGTTATTTGATGGATTATCTAAATAATATTGGTTCCGTAGAAAATATGCTTAAATTAGAAAAAGAATCTATCGGGCTAAAATAACAAACCCGGAATCAAAAAAGGAGGATAAGAAGCAAAAATTCTATGAATAAAAATTGGTAATTGTTGGCATGGTGTAGTTAGACTAAAAGCCGCTGGTGGTCTCGTTAAATCGGGACTGCCGGCGGTTTTTTTATTTCAAAAATCTGGAGGTTATAATAATGATTTTGGATTTTTTTGAGTATTGTGAACGGGTAAAAAAATACCCGTTCCTTAAATATAGGCAGTTGATGGAACTGCTTTCAACCAAGTGCGATTGCGATGTAAAAACGGTGGTGGAGTGCTACCAGCGGCTCGTCTGCTCTCTTGTGAGGAATTGGCTGGAAAATGTCAGAAGGTGCGGGGTGTCTCCGATGGACCTTGT
This sequence comes from Elusimicrobiota bacterium, assembly GCA_041658185.1. Classification (GTDB taxonomy): domain Bacteria; phylum Elusimicrobiota; class UBA8919; order UBA8919; family UBA8919; genus UBA8919. The sequence goes on along the minus strand of JBBAAR010000014.1, from coordinate 5,828 downwards.
TCAGGCGGGTAGCATTGGCTTACAAAAAGCAATTGAAGCTTTTGATTGTAGGCGTGGACAGTGTTTTTATTCAATCGCCGTCCGGTATATACAAATCCAAATTAAGCGCGAGTTTTATAAGCACACGGTTCACAGTCGTGATGAAGGCGAGAAACTCATTGCTCAATATGAAAAAAACCGGAAAAAAAATATGCTGCTTTGTAAAGAGACCGAGCCGCTTAATCTTTACCCAGTGACATATCTTTCACAGGTAATCGGTGAGGATAAAGAAGGCAACCCTCTTAAATTTGAGGATGTGCTTCCCGATGATGAAATGTCCCGGTGGCTGATAAAACTGAAAGTAGATGACATTCTCAAAGTTTTGAAAAAGGCGAATGGAAAGATTCATCCGCTATCGGAAAAAATAATTGAACTGCGGCACGGCGTAGGTTCGCGAAGATATTGTGAGCCGCTGTCACTTTCTGAGACGGGAAAAATTGTCCATTACTCAAAAGTGGGTGTCCTCAATATAGAAAACAAAGTGCTGGAATTTCTCAGAAAGCAAATTTAGGGGTTAACGTTCGGACTTTTTCCGTTTATATTAACCAGTAGAGGCAAAGGTCGATAAGGAGGATTGAAAGGAAACGGGAAATAACGGTTGTGGCAGGCGGTAGGGTAACGCCGACTGCCACGGCCGAAGGAGATCGCAGATAAAAATGATTGATACAAAAAACGATGAGATTAAAATCAGCGAAGAGAAAAGTGCAAGGTTATCGAGGTTGGATGCGATTTCGGATATTTGTAGAAGACTAAAAGAAAAAATGGCGAGGATGGATGCGGTTGTAGATAATTTCAGAACCACTTTTTTAACTCTGCCATATCCTGAATTTCGGTTTCTTGGAATGCTCGCGTGTGAAAAGGATTTAGAACCGGCCCGCCGCAGATTCGGAGTTTCAAAAGAAATAGCACTATCACTCGTGAAAAAGTTTGACCGTCTGGATTACCTGTTCTATTTCGGCGAAGTGTTTGAGAATGCATATATATTCAATCCCACATTGCAAACCGTTTTTGAGAGATTGGGGCAGCGGAAGACAAGACCGATAATGGAAACAAATAAGGTATTCGGAATATATTTGGAGTTGAAAAAACAGCACGAGTATGTATTCCCTGAGATGCAACTTTCAGCATTTATTGAGAGGAAAGCAGTGGAGCATCTATTCACGGAAAAATGGCACAGAGGGTATTTTCTTACCTGCAGAGTTGATTTCCTCATCTGTAATTATGACGGCTCGCCGATATTCGCAGTTGAGGTTGACGGCACATACCATCAGGATGAGGATATGAAAATAAAAGATGCGTTTAAGGAAAAAGTGATAACCGAAGCAGGTTTGCGGTTAGAAAGAATCAAGTGAGGATAAAAAAATGCCGAACGACGACGGAATTTTTGACAGAGTGATTTATTATCCCCCTATTCACTATGTCATTTCCAATAAAGGTATTGCGGCGCCGGTTCAGGCTTCTTCACCGTCAGAGGCGTTGGCAATAGCCGGGTATAACAATGATGGAAATGTTTTCTGCCGTCCTGCGAAAAATGAAAAAATATATGATTTCGTTACAACCGTTATTTTAGATATTACGAAAAAATATGGGCAGTTGGCGTTGTTGAGTTGTTCTGCGGAAAAAGTACTGGATATCGCAGAGCAGGAAGCGGATAAGAGCAGCGAGATTGCCGACGGAACAGTCCATTCCGGTTTTGTTTTGATTGGTTTAATATCCGAAAAACACGGGAGCGCTGGAAAATTCTTAAGAGAGAAAAATATCAAAAAAGAAGAAATAACCGGAATGTTCAAAGAATTTGTTGAAGATAATATTGTGTCCTGCGAAAACCAATTGTTGGCATTGACTGCGAAATTTGGAACCTACATAGATACACGGTTTCTACTATTAGCGTTAATGGCTAAAAACAGCGTTCTTTCTAAAACACTTGAAAGAATGGGTTTCAAACCGCAGCAGTTTCTCTCTGATTTTCTGCTCTTCTTAAAAGATAATAATTCCGGAATCGGAGATATTTTCAGTTCAAATAATGGGGGATTAACGGCTATGAACTCCGCTGACGTCTCCGCTGCCGGTGCGAATTGCCCCGCTTCCACATATCAGATATATAAATGTTTGAAAACGCCGCCGGAGATACTTGAAAAAGTCGCTCTTGAGGAACACTTAAAAGAATGCAGTATTTGTTTGAGAACAGCTGCGTTCATAAAGTCAAGTTCCGATGCCGAGCAGATTCAAACGGAGGATGTTCTTGCGTTATGGTGATGATTAAAAATAGTTCAATTTATCGTCGGAAAAGACTAATAAAATTGGCGCGGCGCGACGGATACGAGATAATCAACGGCGAGATGTATGCCTTCTGTTATATCTGTGATAGGGAATACCGGTTAGAGTGCTTTACAATTGACCACTATCAGGCACGGTATAACGGCGGAACGAATCGTCTGTCCAACCTTCGCATCTGTTGCAGGGAATGTAACGAAAAAAAAGCTGAGAATGAACGCCCGGCGCTTCCGCATCCGAGAATATATTACATATTCATAAGACCAATACGGAAATTTATCAGACGCAAACTTTGGGAACTGAAAAATGAGAGCAAGTTTATTCTAACTCTAAGAGCCTGGTCAGAATTTATTAAATTCGCAAGAGTTATTGTCCTGGACATTGGTAAAAAAAGGAGTCCATGATGTTAAAAATTAATTGGACAATATTAACTGAATTGATGCTATGTAAAATCATCAGAAATGCACCTTGGCCTTTTAACAAATTAATAGAAAACTGGAAATGGAATAGGGATGAAAAGTGGTTCCAAAAAGAAATACAAGACAGTCCGCAATTCAGAAGACTCATAATGGCTGGCAACGCAGGTTATCTAAAAGTTATTATTGATGAAGAAAAAAAAGCAGGAAACCTTGATAAAGTGCGGGAACTGGAAGAAGAATTAAACCTTATAGAAAAAGAAATAGCGATGCTTGATGAGGTTATCGGAAAAGTAAATAGTAAATTTGATAGAAGAGAAGTCAACAGAAACCCGGCATTAAGAAAAGAATATGAAATGACACTCAAAACATCGATAAAAAAAGCGTATGAAATGGCTGAAAAATAAATTCTCAAAAAACCTGAAAGGTTTAGGAGGTTCAATATGCAGAAAAATATTAGTTCAGAAAATAGTTTTTTTTACTGGCTGGAAAAGGGAGATAATTCAACCGATCCCGACGATAAAATCAGATGCTACACCGAGGCAATAAAGTGCTGGAACGAAACCGACGGAGAAAATATCAAAGCCGACGCTTACTACGAACGCGGAAGATGTTATCGGAACAAAGGGCTGTATGATGAAGCAAGAATGGACTTTAACGAGGCGATACTACAAAATCCTCAATATGCTTGCGCTTATTACAACTGCCTGTTCTTTGAACGTTGCGGTGACAGGAAGGAATATGTTACTACGATAGCGGAATTTTACAAGGTGACAGAACTTGATTCAAAATACTGTTATGCTGTTGGTTGTCATGATAGAGGGCTCGCATACAGCGACGAGCAACTATATGAAGAAGCAATAAATTATTTTAACGATGTGCTCAGCCATCAACCGGAGAATTATTTTGCGTTCAACAGCCGCGGGATTATTTATAGCGAAATGAAGGACTATGACCGTGCAATTCAGGATTTTGATAAGTCACTGGAACTAAACAGGAAATTTGAATGTGCATACAACAATCGGGGCTATGTTTACTTCAAAAAAGGAAACCTCAAAAAAGCGATGAAGGATTTCAACAAAGCGCTCAAGTTATGTTCGGGATTGTCAGCGGCATATTATAACCGCGGAAATATCTATTACAAAAAAGACGACCTCAATAAAGCGTTAAATGATTTAAACAGAGCAATAGAATTTGATCCGATGTGTGTTGGCGTTTATTACATTCTCCGAGGAATTATTTACACAGCCAAACAGGAATATGACCACGCGGTAGATAATTACGGCGAAGCGTTAACACTCGACCCGAAATACTCCATTGATTATTTCAACCGTGCGTTTGTTTATCGGTATAAGAAATAAATGGAAAAAGAAAAGATTATTGAGATTCTGATTGCCGACGACATCAAGAGAGGAGTGAACAATATGAGCGTAAAAATGCTTGATTTTTTTATTTTGCAAAGGTATAATAAAATCATATAAAGCATTTTGACCTTGCCAAAAGCGGGCAATGACCCAAGCCAGTAGAAAAACAAGTTATTATTTATGACTAAACAAGAACTTATACAAAAATTGCAAGATATTGAGTGGGAAGATTTTGAGGTAAAAGAATCTAAATCCGAACTCCCTAAAAATATATGGGAAACGGTAAGTGCCTTTTCAAATACAGCCGGCGGCTGGATAATACTTGGTGTAAAAAAGATTGGAAAAAAATTTCAAAAGTAGAAGAAATGAAAAACAAGCACCGAACAAGCACCGAACAAGAAAATTCTTCAATATTGTATAAGACCGCGTTCGCTTAAAGGAATAATGAATAATTTGGGATTAAAACATAGACCTACTGTGATGTATAATTATATCTTTCCGTTAGTTAAAAACGGTTGGCTTTCTTTAACCATACCTGATAAACCAAACAATCCCAAGCAAAAATACATCATTACTGAAAAAGGGAAAAAACTGTATAATGAATCTAAACACTGACACAATCGTGATGCTACGTTCCCTAATGTATGTGTTGTCAAAAAGAAAGGCGATTTTATAAAATTAAATAAATGTGAAAAAATACGAGTTCCATCTCCTCTGCCACAATAAAGATAAAAAATGTAAGCACAAACAGATTGTGAACTATAGATTTTACTGTACCGAGTATAAACGGAGAATCGAGTGCGACAACGAGTCCCAGAAAATCTTGAAAAATAAAAAATAATTTCATTTCATCCCGTCCCAGCCGGCAGACGTGTCTTCGTGCATGTATATAGTTCACTTGCCCAAAGGTCTAAATAAGGTAGTCCTTTTTTGCCCAAATGTCCTATTTACAGAAATCTTTTTTCTTGGTAAAATTAACATAGACAATAGTGTCAATTTGATATGCCGTGCGATTTGCAAGCGGGTATGCTGCCGGTCAAGTGTGTTCGCCTCGGGCGTAATACTGTCCCGCTTGCAGGATTGCTGTTCTGTCGGGAAATTATGGGACGGATTTTAATTGTTGATGATAATGCGGATGTATGCAGATTTTTAAGTTCTGCAGTGCTTAAATACGACCACAGTGTTGTTGACACTGCCGTATCCGTTACCGACGCCATCTGGAAATTCACGGAGAACCACTACGACGTCCTGATAACCGACATAAACATGCCCGAGGTATCGGGACATTTCCTCATCAATCATGTAAAAAAATATTTTTCGGAGTGTAAAATAATAGCAATAAGCAGCGACCATTTGGCTCTTGAAGATGCAAAGAAATTCGGCGCTGCCGTATGTTTAACAAAACCATTTTCGGTAACTGAACTCATGGAACATTTATGAGTAGAGTACAGTATCGGGTATAAATTTTGTTTATGAATAGAAAAAAAAATTCGCAAAGATTTTGCAAAACTTTCGCAAAAACTTCACAACTTTATGTTATACTTTTAATATGCAGAAAAGTATAATGCAAGTTTTTGTTGTGCTTTCGCCGGTTATGATGAACGATATGAAAACTATTTTTGGAATTATTTTTTCAGATAAAATAAATTTCCCCGCCGGTTTTGTAACGGAAATTTTCTGTAATTTTCCGTCGCAGGATTTTTGTATGAGTGTGAATAACTCGAAAAATTCGGGG
>JBBAAR010000013.1:0-67647 GCA_041658185.1 Elusimicrobiota bacterium | reverse complement strand
AAAAAAGGAGATTATTTTACGTTTCATTAACAAGAGCAAAAGTTGGAGCATTTCTTTCTTGGGCTCGCCAGCGTACCGGTCAAGAAATACATATGCATGGAAGAACAATGTTGGATAAGAAAAAAAGTAGATTTTTAGATGAGATGGGACAGTAATAATAAAAGAAAAATAACAACGAATAATTGTAGCGTTGTTATTACTCAATATTTCGATTATTACCGTTTAACCTAATAAATTGGGACGCTTCAGATAAAATCAGAAAAAATATATAATAATTACGGATGTAGAGTAGTTAGGCAAAATAATTTATTTTTGTGTTTTTATGATACTAAATGGGCTTTTTATTGGAATAGATAGATATGCTTCACCAGCTATAAACTGGTTAAGTTGTGCACGGCGAGACGCAGTAGCATTGCATTCTTTATTTGCCGACAATTTGGGCGGTAATACAAAATTACTTACGGATAAAGATGCTACGAGGGCCGCTATTGAAACAGAGTTTAACAGATTAACAAAATGCAAAGAAGATGATTTGGTAGTAGTGAGCTTTTCTGGACACGGCACTGAAACTCATGAAATAGTTACCTATGACGCCGATAGAAGCAATCTTCTGAATACTTGCATCCCGCTTAACCAACTTGCCGAATGGTTCAGTAAAATTCCAACGAAGAGATTGGTTTGTGTATTAGATTGTTGTTTTTCTGGCGGAATGGGAGCAAAGGCATTACAAGTTGATGTGGTATCTCGTGAACTTACTTCAGCGGAAGAATTACTTAAACAACTTTCTGGCGAGGGACGTTTGATACTTACTGCATCACGCGCTAATGAACGGGCGTGGGAAAATCAAAAGTTGGGACATGGATTGCTTACTTACCACCTACTAACCGCAATGCAAGGAGCTGAAGAAGTTAAAAAAGCTGGTAAAATTGGAATTTACAGACTCTTGGAGTATGTTACAGAGCGAGTGATAGATTCTGCCGCCAAGATTGGTAAACTGCAAAATCCTACACTTCTTGGTAAAATTGATGGAAGTTTAACATTGCCAATATTTACAGCAGGAAAACTTTATGTAGCAGCGTTTCCAGAAAGAACACGTCAGAAGATTACAACAGACATTAAAAGTCTTGAACCTTATGGTTTCCCAAAAGAACTCCTTAAAATGTGGGCTGGCTATATTCCTTCTCTTAATCAACTGCAAATAGATGCTGTTAATGATTTTGGATTACTTGATGGAGAACATTTGGTTGTATCCGCGCCAACCTCATCTGGTAAAACAATGATTGGAGAACTTGCCGCCATTCGTGGTATCATGGAGCGTAAACGTGCCATATTTCTTTTCCCATTAAAAGCTTTGGTCAATGATAAGTTACGTCATTTCAATTCAACTTATGGAGCTTTCGGCATCAAAACTATTAAGGCAACAGGTGAAAGCACCAGCGATGATATAGTACCCTTAATGCGTGGACAATATGATGTTTGCTTAATGACCTATGAAAAATTTTCTGCACTTGTTCTTGGCAATCCATACATTCTTGACCAGATAGGGACAATTGTTGTTGACGAAGTGCAAATGATTGCTGATGAAACAAGAGGTGTCAATCTGGAATTTATTCTTACACTTTTGCGGATGAGACGGCGAGAAGGAGCAGAACCGCAACTTATCGCACTTTCTGCTGTTATTGGTGATACGAATGGACTGGAAAGATGGTTGGGGGCAAGATTGTTGCGACGGACAGAAAGACCAGTGCCGCTTGATGAAGGCTTAATCAAAGCGGATGGTAGTTTTCGTTACATTGAATCGGATACAGGACAGGAGAAAGTAATTCAATCATACATAAAACCAGAAATACGGAAGGGAACGAGCCAAGACCTTATCATTCCATTGGTGCGTAAAATCGCAAGTGAAAATAAAAGTGTTATTGTTTTCCGCGAGACTCGTGGCGAAGCGCGAGGTTGTGCTCTTTACTTGGCATCAGCACTCGGCTTGCCTCCCGCTCAGGTTGTATTAGATACACTTCCCAATAGCGACCCTTCCATTTCTTCCAATAAACTAAGAGAGGCATTGTCGGGCGGTGTTGCATTTCATATTTCAGATTTGGACACAGAAGAACGGTTGCTTGTTGAGGAACAATTCAGGGCAGTACCCACGGCATTAAAGGTAATTGCCGCAACAACCACGCTTGCTATGGGAGTTAATACCCCAGCAGAATTTGTTATTATCGCTGGCTTGACACACCCAGGCAATAAACCTTATTCAGTGGCAGAATACAAAAACATCATTGGCCGCGCTGGCAGATTAGGATTTTCAAAACGAGGCATCTCATATGTCATTGCATTAGATGCGAATGAAGAAAATTATATTTGGAATAACTACATTTCAGCTTTGCCAGAAAACTTACAATCAAAATTCCTTGCAGATAACACAGACCCTCGCTCGTTGATAGTTCGCGTGCTTGTTGCGGCTGGGCGTGCTGGTAGGGGTTTGCCTTCAAAGGATATAATAGGATTTCTTGAGGAGAGTTTCGGTGCATTTCAAAAAAAATCCAGCAACGCTACTTGGGTATGGGACGAACTAAAACTTACACAATCGCTCAATGACCTGCACTCACACAAATTGGTAGAACAAGACAAAGATGGATTGTATCATCTTACACCGCTCGGAAGATTAGCGGGCGAATCTGGTACTGAAGTTGAATCAATTATCCGAATCGTCAATGGATTAAATGGCGTTAATACTGCCGATATAAGCGATCCCACATTGATTGCTTTAACTCAAATTACAACTGAACTTGACCAAGTATTTTTTCCGCTTAATAAAAGGAGTACGAAAAAAGAGCCTCAAACTTGGACATCGGAAATTACAAATCAAGGCATTCCTTCACAAGTAATGCAAGCGATATACCATTCTATTAAGGATGCTACACAGCCAACATTACGCGCAAAGAAAGCCGTCGCATGCCTTCTATGGGTAACGAACAAACCTCTTAAAGAAATAGAAGATACAATGACGCAATTCGGTGGTAAATTTAATGGTGCTGCGGGACAAATAAGAGGCGTTGTATCCAGAACGTGTGATATACTTCCTGCCGTTGCGCGAGTCGCCGAATTACTCAATCCAAATTTGGAATTAAGTAGTCGTGTATCACGCCTATTGGTTCGCCTTGAATTAGGCATACCAGCGGACATTGCTGATATTGGTTTTCGCATCGGGCGTATTTTGACAAGAGGAGATTATCTTAATCTTCTTAAAGCGGGCATCAACACGGTTGAACAATTTGAAAATTCGACTGAAAATGTATTATTAACTTGCTTAGGAAATAACCGTGAAAAACTCCAACAGGCAAAATTGGCATTAGAGAACTATAAACCTGAAAAAGTATCTGCAATATCTTTACCAATCTTGCCAGAATACAAAAGATAAAAGTAAACTACATTATCTACCAGTGTTTAGCTGTCCATGACTTTTATACATTTAATGGATTCTCAACGTAATATATACACAAACGTTATCTGGAATTTCTGAAAACCACAAAAGAATCTAATACCATACTCCCCAAAAACTCCTTAACATAAAAACAAAAAAAGTACATTTTTTTAACATGCCTACAAATATTTCTTGATTTTTAACTCTCCATAAGATACAATGACATTGTGAAAAAATACGAATACCATCTTGTTTGTAGTAATAGGAACAAGAAGTGCACCTATAAACGGCTTGAAAGATATACTCTCTATTGCACCAGGTATAAAGAAAAAATCAAATGTGGCGTGCCAAGAAAGTTCTTTCTTTTCTAACTGACTGAAATGTGTCAGTTGTGGCAAAATCTTATCAGCCACAAAGCAGGGGACTGACAACAAGGAGTAATCCAAAATTGTCAAGCAGTCCGACAAAGTCCTGTATAAGCAGGGTGATGCGAACAAGCGGGTCGTAATATGTGTGAACCCAGGTGTAGCCTCGTCAATTTTTGTTAATTTGAGAAGGATGACCATCTCACATTCTTGGGAAATCAACAATATTTGTCTTTAAGATAAGGATGAGACAAGTATCTTCTTCGGGGTATCAGGGGCGACACGTTTGGAAAGAAAAGAGAGGAAACTTGGGAGACCCTACTCAACCTCTGATAAAATCAGAGAGAATTACTGGACTATAAGGAAAACCGAAATGTTCAATAAGTTGAGAGGGTGTCGGATGAGTTCATAGTAGTGATGATGTCAAGGACAGCATAACCTCGACGGAGCGAAGGAACTCAACTTTAGCAAATGTTTTCAAAGAAGGGAAGGACAGGGGATTGTTCACGATGAAATCGGAACTACCAACTCTAAACAAAGTTCGGGAACTTCAGCGAAAACTTTACTTAAAGAGTAAGGCAGAAAGAAAATTTCGTTTTTACTCTCTGTATGACAAAGTATGCAGGTTAGATATTCTTGAGGAGGCGTGGAAACAGGTCAGGACAAACAAGGGTGCTTGTGGTGTAGACGATGAGACAATTGGAATGATTGAGGCAACTGGGGCTGAAAGTTTTCTGAAACAACTCCAAAAAGAGTTAATCAGCAAAACTTATCAACCGCAAACAGTGAAAAGGGTCTGGATACCAAAGGCAGACGGAAGCCAGAGACCATTGGGAATACCGACGGTAAAAGACAGAGTGGTTCAAACAGCAGTTAAAATTGTGATTGAGCCAATCTTTGAAGCGAATTTCCAATATTTCTCATATGGTTTCAGACCCAAGCGGTCTACACACCAAGCAGTAAAAGAAGTAGTGAAATTTCTCAATTGGGGATTGGTGAATGTTATTGATGCGGATATTTCCGATTACTTTAATAACATTTCCCACAGCGAACTATTGAAATTGATAGCCCAGCGAATTGTAGACAAACAAATTCTATGGTTAATCAAACAGTGGCTCAAATGTGGAGTGTTGGAAGAAGGAAAAACTCGCAGACAGATAACAGGCACACCTCAAGGCGGAGTAATAAGTCCGCTTTTGGCAAATATCTATCTAAATGTGCTTGATAAGAATTGGCAGATGAAAAAATATCCTGCAAGAAATGGTCTGAATGCTCACTTGATAAGATACGCAGATGACCTGTTGATACTAACAAATAAAAGTGCAACAGTGCCACTACATTTATTAGAGGGTGAATTAAAACAACTGGGATTGGAACTGAACAGCAAAAAGACAAGGATAATTTCAGCAGAGGAAACAAACTTTGACTTTCTCGGTTTCAGTTTTCGTAAAACTCGAAACAAGAAAAGTATGAAAAAGTTTGCCCTTTTCTTTCCAACAGTCAAAGCACAGAAGACGATAAGAGCCAAAATAAGAGAAATTACACGAAACAGACCTGTTAAGGTCTCGGAAGTAGTTGAGAAACTCAACCCTGTATTAAGAGGGTGGGTAAATTACTTTCGGATAGGGAACTCTGCGAGAGTATTTAACAAGATAAAGCGTTATGCAGATATAAAAGTTAGAGGATTTATTAGACGAAGACAAGTCAAAGACGGATATGGCTGGAAAGAAATCACAAGTAGTTTCCTATATGGAAATCTTGGGCTATATTACGATTGGCGTGTGGTTCACGAATAATGAAGTCCTCTATGCCGAAGTGCTTTAGGTGAATTGCTATCGGAAAGCCGTGTGAGGGAAAACTTCACGCACGGTTTGATGAGGGGATTTTGGAAATAGGGTATGGTGAATCTAAACGGGCACGAAGTCGGAAACGACGGATACAGCCAAGAAGAGCCTGTAGCCACTACGCCAGAGTTCTACTCTACATGGTGGAAAAATCTTGACAAAAGAGAAATGATATTGTAAAACTGAAAACCTGTATGGGAAAACTTAAGTATCTATTCTGGTTTCTGTTCATCATTCTTTGTTTTTATGCTCTTAATTATTTTGAGACCGACAGATTGCTGATATTTGCCGGGTATAGTTTGATAGTTACTATAATTTTATATTTTAATGAAAGGGTAATGAGAATAAAAAAATAACGGGAATTTTTTAATCAAAAAAAATCGCCAAAAAGGAGGATTAGTAAAATGGAAGGGAGATGTATGAAATGCAAGAAGCAGGTGGAGATAAAGGACGGAAAGGAAATCGAGATGAAGGGTGGAAGAAGAGCGTTACAGGGCGTGTGCCCTGAGTGCGGCACGAAAGTATTCAGAATACTCGGGAAAAAATAATTCCTTGATTTTTTACTTTTAAAAAGTATAATAATTCTACTGAGAAAGGAGAATTTTATATCAACTGCAAGTACAGACGGCCCGGGAGAAATAGCGGTAGGGGGTTTAACTTGGGTCTGATTGACACCTATTTGGCACCAGCGGTTAAGAAAAACACCAGATTTGAAATTTACCGTCGGAGAAGATAGGGATAGAAAATTGAGTAAGCGGTTTGCTAAACCGCTATACCGCTTAATAGTGGTATCGAGAGTTCAAATCTCTCCCCCTCCGGAGAAATCAGATTGAAACCCACCATCCGTTTCGAAAGGCGATTTTTTTCTTTCTCTCTAAAAGCCAGAGTTCTTTCCGAATAATTTTACCGTCAACTCCGAGAGTTTTATTAAGGTCGGAAATTTGCATCGGTCTTCTTTTAAGCATTTCCAAAATTCTTTGCGGGACGTTTGTCCCAATTAGATTTATTCCTTTCTTTGTGCCTCCGGAAATTATTTCACAACTTTTACCGAAGATTTTTTTTATTTTAAGAAGTTTCTCGTGTTCAATCGGTTTGGCGTAAGTTTCCGCCGGCGGTCTGACAACAGTGTTAAGATGAATTTTATCCGGCTTGATTTTTTTAATTGCTTTATTTATTGCCGCTATTTCCGTCTCGGAATCATTAACATTTTTTACAAGCATTACTTCCAGCCAGATTTTTCCTCTGTAAATTTTTCTGAACTTTACAAGTCCGTCAATTATTTTTTTTATGTCAAGTGATTTATGCGGTCTGTTTATTTCGTGAAAACTTAAAATAGCGTCCAGAGAAGGCGCAACAATATCCGCTTTAAGCAGATCATTTTGAACATCCGGTCTGTGAAACAGCGTTCCGTTTGTGATGACAACTACCGGTATTTTTGCAAGTTTTTTTATTTCGGAAATCATTCTGCCGATGTTTGAATTAAGCGTCGGTTCTCCGCTTCCGGAAAAAGTCAAGCAATCAATTTTAGTTTTTGATTCCAAAACTTTTTTTAATTCGTCCAAGACCGGTTTTACGGCGACATATTTTTTTCTTTGAAGTGTAAGATTTGTCGTCCTGCCTATCTGACAGTAGGTGCAATCAAGCGTGCAGTATTTTGTCCCACGGGGACTTCCTGTGGTCGCCCCGCGGGGGATTATATCAATGCCGAGTGAAAGTCCGAATCTTCTTGACGGCACAGGTCCAAAAATGTATTTCATATTAGATCCGTTTATCAATGGTTATTTTACAAATATCTTGACATTTGTCAACAAAATTTATATACTAAAAAACTATGGCTGATGTATCAGAAAGGAGAAAACATAAAAGATTTGCCGTTATAGAAGGTATCGCTGAGCCGGTTGAGGTTCATTTCCCGCCGCCTTTTTATCAGGACCCGATTGTCGGACAAATCGTTGACATTTCCGCCGGAGGTCTCGGACTTACAATTTCCGAACCGCTCCCGAAATTTTTCACATTTTCTCTATATATCCGTCTTCGCGGTATTGAGCCATTTGAGATAAAAGGAAAAGTAATACGGCTTGAAAATATAGACGGACAATATCTCGCGGGAATTTCTTTTACGGAAATTGACGAAGCAACTGTGGAGATGTTAAATCTTATATCCTTTGACTATGAAAAATGCCGTAAAAAAAGTGCGGAGGGTGATAAGAATTTCTGTTTTGAAGAGTGCATGTTCGGAACGCTTTGCGATAAAAAAGGAAAATCCGCAAAGGTTCACGCCAGCGACGAGAAAACTTCGGGAATAGTTATAACAGATATAAAGCAGCAGATTATTGAAGAAAAAAAACCGGAGGAAACAAATGTCTCGCCGCTGGATGTGAAAATTACCGTAGTTAAATCGGAAAAGCCGATTATCTCGCCGCCTCCCGTGGAATTTGTAAAAGAAATGAAAATGGATACCGTTCCCATTTTCATGCCAGAAAAACAGGAAGCATTAGATAAAAAAAGCGATGCGGTTGTTATCCCTACGGGACTTCTCCCACAGGGACTTCCTTCAGTCGCTTCGGTCATTCCTGCGATTACACCGGAAATTCCTAAACCGGAAATTTCCTTGCCGTCGCCGGTTGAAACTCCGATTATACGACCTGCTATTTCTAATATTGAAAAAGCCGCACCAATTGAAGAAAGAATTATCGCTGTCTCTTCTGCTTTGTCTGTCCAAACACCGCCGCTTTCCGCCGCGCCTAAAAAAATGTCCGTAAAAATAAAGCGAAAAAATGTTTTGTCGGTTATCGTTCTGTTTTTTTTAATAGTTGCGGGGATATATATCCTTAAAGACAAAATCACGGAAAGTATACTTACAAATGCCGAAAAAAAACTTTTAGTTCCTGAATATGAAGCAGCAGTCAAAAACTATAAAATTGTCCTGAAATACGAGCCAAAAAAATCGGATGTCCGTCTTAAACTTGCCCAGACATATACAAAAATGAGAATGTATGCAAACGCGGAACGGGAGTATAAAAAAGTGCTTGTATTACATCTGGACAATTTTACGGCCCTTCTGGAACTGGGGAAAATAAATCTGAAACTCAACCGTCTCAAAGACGCAAAAAATTATTTTATCAGAGCAAAGTTTCTAACATCGCGGAATACCGATGTATCCTTAGCGAAGGTTTATCTCGGGATCTGTTACGAAAAAGAAAAAAAGTACGACGCCGCAATGAAAGAGTTTTTAGACATATCCGTTGATTTAAAATTGCCGGATGAGGCGTATTTGTCTATCGGAAAAGTTTTTGGGTTGAAAGGAAATTTCAAAACCGCGATTTTATTTTTAAGCCGGGCAAATCTTTCCAAAAATGCGGTTGAGTATTTTGAGACGGGAATTGTCAAAAACGAAACGGAGCCGGATGGTGCGGTTGTAAATTTTTTAAAAGCGATTGCTAAAAAAAATGATTTTACCGAGGCGTTTGAATGGCTCGGATTTCTTTACAGAAAGAAGGCGTTTTATGATGCCTCGCTTGACGCCTACCGTGAAGCGCTTAACATAAACCCGCAATCGGCAAGAGTAATTTTCAATATTGCCCAAATTCATGCCCTTAAAGACGACACCTCATCTGCACTATCTGCATTGGATAAAGCCGTATCATTAGACAGAACCTACCGGGAACTTGCAAAAAATTCCTACGAGTTTAATGAGATGAAAAATTTGCCGGAGTTTAAGCGGATTTTAAAAATAAAGTAAAAATATGAATATCAGACAATTAAAAAAATGGCATCGTCTCAAAAAATCGGAAATAAATAATCGTCTTTTAGAGTTCAAATCGCCCAAATCCGACAAGGAAATTTTTGAAGAACTCTGTTTCTGCATTTTAACGGCAAACGCCTCGGCAAAAATGGGGCTTAAATCAATCGCCGCTATAAAAGCTAAAATTTTAACTGCTGATGAAACAGGAATTAAAAACTTACTTAAAGGCAATCACAGATTTTACAACGTCCGTGCAAGATATATCGTTCACACAAGAAATTATTTGAAAAATATCTGCGGATTAAAAATGAAAAAATTGCTTAATTCCGTAAAATCACCGCAAGGGCTAAGAAAATTTTTTGCCGAGACAAAAGACATAAAAGGCATCGGATATAAAGAGGCAAGCCATTTCTTGAGAAACATCGGCTATTCGGATTATGCGATACTTGATAAGCACATTTTAAATGCCTTGAGAGAAATGAAAGTGATAAACGCAAGCGACAGAAATTATCTTGAAATTGAAAATAAGATGAAAAAGTTTTCAAAAAAAGTCGGGATTGGTATGGATGAACTTGATTTGACTTTATGGTCGTATAAAACGGGAGAGATATTAAAATGAAAACGCTTGCAAGCAAATTTCTTTGAGACACTCGGTAGAACTCATTCTATCCCGACGTAACGTCGGGAAGGCTCTTCAGAAATTTCTTGCTTTAGTTCTGTGATTTAAGAGAGGTAAAATAATGAAACCGATTTTACAAGTGGCACTTGATTTTGTTGATTTGAAAAGGGCACTCAAACTTGCCGAAGAAGCAGTTGCGGGCGGAGCGGATTGGCTTGAAGCAGGGACTCCGTTAATAAAAAGCGAGGGGCTTAACTGTATCCGTGAATTGAGAAAAAAATTTCCGCACATAAAAATCGTTGCCGATATGAAGACCGCTGATGTCGGTCGGACCGAGGTTGAAATTGCCGCAAAAGCCGGTGCTAATATAGTTTCTGTTTTGGGAACTTCCGACGATGAAACCATAAAAGAATCCGTTTCAGCGGCTAAAAATTACGGCGCCGAAATAATGGTGGATTTATTGGGCGTGCCGGATGCTGTAAAAAGAGCGAAAGAAATAGAAAAATTGGGTGCAGATTACATTGATGTTCATATTCCGATTGACGAGCAGATGAAGGGAAAAATTTCATTTGATATAGTGAAAAAAGTATCTTCTGCGGTTAAAATTCCGGTTGCGATTGCCGGGGGGGTAAATTCGGAAAATGCCGCTGATGCGGTAAAAGCGGGCGCTTCAGTAATAATCGTCGGCGGTGCCATCACAAAATCAAAAAATGCGGAATCAGAAACGCAAAAAATCAAAAAAGCGATAAACCGAAAAATAAAAATCAAGTCGGAATTTTTCAGCCGGGTGTCGGAAAAAAATATAAGAGATATTCTAAAAAAAGTTTCAACGGCAAATATTTCTGATGCGCTTCACAGGGGTCTTCCGCTAAAAAATATTTATCCCATAACGCCTAACGTAAAAATGATCGGTCCAGCGGTAACGGTGAGGACGTATCCGGGCGATTGGGCCAAGCCGGTCCAGGCGATAGACGTTGCAAAAGAAGGCGATGTAATTGTTATTGATGCCGGCGGCGTTCCGCCTGCCGTGTGGGGTGAACTTGCGACAAATTCCGCAATTAACAAAAAGGTCTCCGGCGTTGTGATATCCGGCGGGATAAGAGACACCGCGGATATTAAAAAATTAAAATTTCCCGCATTCGCAGCATTAATCACACCTCAAGCCGGCGAACCAAAGGGTTTTGGCGAAATAAATGTTCCGATTGTAATTTCGGGCGTAAGAATTCAGCCCGGCGACTGGCTCGTCGGCGATGATGACGGAATTATGGTTATTCCGAAAGAGGTTGCTGTGGAATTCACAAACCGCGCGATGAATGTTTTGGAAACGGAAAACCGCCTCCGCAAAGAAATAAAAGACGGCTCATCGTTGTCAAAAGTCGCCGAACTCCTCAAATGGGAAAAAAAGTGACACGAAGTATCATTCCTTGTCGGTAAAATTTACCCAACCCCTTACCTCAAAAAATAAAATTTTTAAAAATAAAAAAAGTACTTGACAAGTTTTTACTTTTTTGTTATAGTATCAGTAGATACTGAAATAACTGATTATTATGATTAATCAGATGTATGATGCGGAGGTGATGAAAATGAAAAGGGATAAAAATATTGCGGCGTGCTGTCCGACCATTAGCAGCAATATGGGATGTTGCAAAGTAGAGTCGCTAATAAGTATTGATGCCCGGGGACAGATGGTGCTTCCAAAAGAATTAAGAAAGAAGGCAGGTATTAAAGCAGGAGACAAGATGGCTGTTGTTGTCTGGGAAAAAGAGAAAAAAATATTCTGCATTTCTCTTATTAAATCCGGCGACTTTGCAGAAATGGTAAAAGACCTGCTCGGTCCTATGATGAAAGAAATGACGCAAAAATAAAACAGGAAAATATGGAAAAGAATAAAACAATATTAAGAGTCAAAGGGAAAATTAAAGAAAGCTATGGGAATCTTAGTAAAATCTACTCTACATTCGAGAGTAAATTTGAAAAAAAACTTAGAGAAAGAGTTTTAAATCTTCTTAGAGTTTAAGCCGGAAGTAATCATCGTCGATAAACTTTACGATTTTGACAGGAATCTTTTCGGAATAAACGAAATGCCGGAAGATGAAATTAAAACTCACGCTAAAAAAGTTGCAGTAAAAATAGCCGAAAAATTATAAAGGAGATTTTAAATATGAATAACAAAGAAATAAAAAAAGTTGTAAGAGAAGGTTATGCTAAAGTTGCAAAACAAGACAGTTCCTGCTGCACTTCTAAATGTTCCTGTTGCGGAGATACCGTGAATACAGAAAGTATCAGTAAAAGAATAGGATATACGGAAGAAGAACTAACTTCTGTGCCTGAAGGGGCGAATTTGGGTTTGGGTTGCGGTAATCCTGTTGCGATTGCTTCATTAAAAGAAGGAGAGACCGTGCTTGATTTGGGTTCTGGCCCCGGTTTTGATTGTTTTTTGGCTGCCAAAAAAGTCGGCAAAAATGGAAGGGTCATCGGAATTGATATGACGCCCGAAATGATTAAAAAAGCAAAAGAGAATGCTAAAAAAGGCAATTATCAAAATGTTGAGTTCAAACTCGGTGAAATTGAAAATCTACCTGTCGGCGACAATTCTGTTGATATAATCATATCAAACTGTGTTATTAATCTTTCGCCGGATAAAGATAAAGTTTTCAAAGAGGCATTCAGAGTACTTAAACCAGGCGGCAGAATTATGATTTCAGATATTGTTTTATTGAAAGCACTTCCGGATGCTGTAAAAGAATCCGTTGAAGCGAATATCGGATGTCTGGCAGGTGCAATGATGAAGCCGGATTATATAAAGACAATAGAAGCAGTTGGATTTAAAGAAGTTAAAATAATAGATGAGACATTTTTCCCTGTAGAATTTATGACCAATGACCCGGCTGTACAGACGATTATTAAAAATCTGAATATTTCAATTGAAGAAATAAAAGCACTTGCAAATTCAGCGGTCAGCATAAAAGTTTATGGAATTAAGCCGAACAATTAAACATTAACGGCACAATCAATTTTCAAATCAACTTTAATTTTTTATTTTAACTTTTATCCATTCACTTTATCCATTTATTGACGGTAAACACTGCTCGCTTGCCTTACCTCAAAAACAAAAAATAAAAAATTAAAAAAAAGTACTTGACAAATTTCTGCTTTTATGTTATAGTATAGTAAGTTGATAGACAAAGTAATGTTCCCTTCGCTCTGGGGTAAAAAAATGAAAATAACTTTCAAAGGCGATTACGCATTAAAAATTTTACTGGACTTGTCCCTAAATTATCCCGATAAAGGAATCGGGATAAACTCCAAGGGGCTTGTCCAGATTAAGGAAATTTCAAAAAGACAGGATATTCCGGTAAAATATCTTGAACAGATTATTCTCATCTTGAAAGGCGCCGGATATGTCAGAAGCAAACGGGGACCGGTTGGGGGAGTTTATCTTGCAAAGCCGCCGGAAAAAATAAAAGTCGGGGAAATTGTTCGTCTGATGGAGGGCTCAACTTCCCCGATTTCCTGCGTAAGCCGGACGGCTACGTCTAAATGCAGTTTTTTTAGACGATGTCCGTTCGTAGAAATGTGGACGGAAATCCGCGATTTTACAAACAAAATTATTGACGGTACCACTTTTGCGGATATTTCGGAAAAAGTAGAAAGCATGTCCGTGAAGTCACCGGATTATTCAATTTGAAAATGTCTGCGGGTTTAAGAACAGAGAAAATAAAAATAAGGGGGATAAGAAAATGGCTGAAAAAAATGAAGGTTTGAAGGTGGAGACGTTGGCGTTGCACGGAGGACAGGTTGCGGATCCTACGACGGGGGCAAGGGCTGTGCCGATTTATCAGACGACTTCTTATCAGTTCAAAAACACTGAACACGCTGCAAATCTTTTTGCACTTAAAGAGTTCGGTAATATCTATACGCGTCTAATGAACCCGACAACTGATGTTTTTGAAAAAAGGATGGCTCTTTTAGATGGTGGTGTGGGATCTTTAGCGGTTGCAAGCGGGCAGGCAGCTGAAACATTGGCGATTTTAAATATCGCACAAGCAGGTGACGAAATAGTGTCTGCCGACAATCTTTACGGCGGGACTTACAACCTTTTCCATTACACGTTTCCTAAATTCGGCATCAAAGTGAAGTTTGTAAAATCAAATGATCTGGCTGCGATTGAAAAAGCCATCACGCCGAAAACGAAAGCGGTGTATGCTGAGTCAATCGGCAATCCGAAACTGGATGTCGCGGATTTGGAGGGGATCTCAAAAATCGCGCACAAAAACGGAATCCCTTTTATTTTGGACAACACCGTTTCGCCATACCTGTTAAGACCCATTGATTTCGGAGTGGACATCGTCGTCTATTCCGCTACGAAGTTTATCGGCGGTCACGGGACGTCTCTCGGCGGCGTAATAGTTGATTCCGGGAAATTTGACTGGACGAACGGAAAATTTCCGCTTATCGCCGACCCTGACCCGAGTTATCACGGGCTGAATTTTGTTGAGGCGTTAAAACCGCTCGGCAACATCGCTTACATAATTAAAGCAAGGGTAACGCTTCTTCGTGATTTAGGTCCTGCGTTGTCGCCGTTCAACTCATTCCTGTTTTTGCAGGGACTGGAAACGTTGCATTTGCGTTTGCCGCGTCATTCGGAAAATGCCTTAAAGGTGGCGGAATATCTTGAAAAACATCCGAAGGTGGCATGGGTGAATTATCCGGGTTTGAAATCGTCGCCGGAAAAGAACAGGGTGAAAAAGTATCTTCCTTACGGTGCGGGTGCGATTTTGGGATTTGGCATTAAAGGCGGTCTGGAAGCGGGCAAAAAATTCATAAACTCGCTGAAACTTATTTCGCATCTTGCTAATGTCGGCGATGCCAAGACGCTTGCTATTCATCCTGCTACTACAACGCACCAACAATTGTCGCAGGAAGAGCAACTGGCCACAGGCGTTACTCCGGATTTTATCCGGCTTTCAATAGGGCTTGAACATACTGACGATATAATTTACGACATAGAGCAAGCATTAGAATAAGGAACACGGAACAGACACGGAATAAAAATCAAAAGTTTAGTTTCAGTTCCGTGTAAGGAGCGTAGCGACTATGTCAAGAATTTTTGAAGATATTACAAAAACGGTAGGCAACACGCCGCTTGTAAAAATCAACAAAATGGCGGAAGGACTTAACGCCGAAATTTTAGCAAAACTTGAAAGTTTTAATCCGCTTTCAAGCGTGAAAGACAGAATCGGCATCGCTATGATATACGATGCGGAGAAAAAAGGGGTGCTGAAAAAAGGTTCAGTTATAATTGAGCCGACCAGCGGCAACACCGGAATTGCACTGGCATTTGTCGCTGCATCGAGAGGTTACCGGCTTGTCCTGACTATGCCTGATACAATGAGTATAGAGCGCCGTCAACTCTTGAAAATTTTCGGCGCAGAAGTTGTGCTTACCGACGGCACAAAGGGGATGAAAGGCGCTGTTGAAAAAGCGGAAGAATTGTCAAAAACTATTCCCGGCAGTTTCATCCCGCAGCAGTTTAATAATCCGGCAAATACGGAAATCCATCGTCGGACAACCGCAGAGGAAATATGGAACGATACCGACGGCAAAGTGGATATTTTCGTTTCTGGAATAGGAACAGGCGGAACAATAACCGGCGTCGGCGAAGTTTTGAAAAAAAGAAAACCGTCTGTAAAAATTATAGGCGTTGAGCCAAGTGCTTCACCCGTTTTGTCCGGCGGTAAACCCGGACCTCATAAAATTCAGGGAATAGGAGCGGGTTTTATCCCACAGATTTTAGATAGAAAAGTTATTGACGAAATCATCACTGTTCAAAATGATGACGCCGGTATATTTGTCCGTCGGCTTGCGAAAGAGGAAGGTATTCTTGCGGGAATTTCTTCAGGTGCGGCGCTCTGGGCTGCTTTGGAAATTGCTAAAAGAAAAGAAAACGGAGGAAAAACAATCGTGGTTATTTTGCCGGATACCGGAGAAAGATACCTTTCAACGTGGTTGTTTTCAGAGTAAGGAACACGAAACAGACACCGAACAATTCCGTGTCTGTTCAGTGGTATTTATATGGAAAAAAATAGTGTCGGATTGGTTGAAATAAAATATTTTAATTTTGACGAACTGGTTCTCGATTCAAAAGAACATCTAAAACCGGTTACCATTGCATATGAAACATATGGGCAACTGAATGAGAAAAAAAGTAATGCAATTCTGATAGAGCATGCCTTAACGGGTGATGCACACGCAGCCGGTTATCACAAAGACGAAGAAAAACCCGGTTGGTGGGATACTATGATTGGTCCGGGCAAGGCGTTTGATACGGAAAAGTATTTTGTAGTTTGCTCAAACGTTCTTGGCGGTTGCAAGGGTTCCACCGGTCCATCATCAATAAATCCAAAAACGGGAAAACCCTACGGACTTGACTTTCCTATTATCACGGTTGCTGATATGGTCAGAGCCCAAAAACATCTTATTGATTATTTGGGTATAAAAAAACTTTTGACTGTCGTCGGCGGCTCAATGGGCGGAATGCAGGCATTACAGTGGCTTGTTTCAAATCCTACAAATGTTGCATCGGCAATTCCGATAGCAACGACGGTAAAACATTCACCTCAACAAATTGCTTTTTCAGAAGTGGGAAGGCAGGCGGTAATGTCGGATCCCGATTGGCGTGACGGAAATTATTATGGTGCGTCATTTCCGGTCCGCGGGCTTTCAGTTGCAAGAATGATAGGACATATAACATATATGAGTGATAGTTCAATGGCTGAAAAATTCGGTCGTCGGTCAAAGGAAAAAAAACCTGTTTTTAAGTTTGAACCGAGTTTTGAAGTGGAGGGTTATTTAAAATATCGCGGCGACAGTTTTGTAAAAAGGTTTGATGCTAATTCATATCTTTACATAACCAAGGCACTGGATTTATTTGATCTGGCCGGTGAGAAAAAACTGCATCAGGTTTTCGCAGGTAACCGTGCAAAATTGCTGATTTTATCATTTAAGTCCGACTGGCTTTACCCGTCATATCAATCAAAGGAAATAGTCAAAGCATGCAAACTGGCGGGTGTGGATGCGACATATTGCGAAATTTTTTCTACTTACGGTCATGATGCTTTTTTACTTGAAGTTGAGGAGGAAACACATCTCATAAAACATTTTTTAGAAAGGGTTTCCGACCGAAGGGAGTCCCTTTAGGGATAATTATAATGGGGGCAGATGATGACATATCCTGCATATAAAGTTATTGCCGGCTGGGTTGAGGAAAAATCTTCCGTTTTGGATTTGGGCTGCGGCGACGGTGAATTATTATCTATTCTTATGGAAAGAAAAAATGTGAAAGCTATAGGAATAGAGATAAGCGAACAGGCGATTTATAAATGCGTTGCGAAAGGAATTTCCGTATTTCACGAGAACATAGAAAATGGACTTAACGGTTATGCGGACAAATCGTTTGATTACGTGATTCTCTACAACACTTTTCAGGAAATAAAAAATCCTGCGGCTGTTCTTGAGGAAGCGCTTCGCGTAGGAAAAAAGATTGTAGTCGGTTTTCCGAATTTTGCATATTACAAAGCCCGTCTCCAGATTTTTTTCAGGGGAAGGGTTCCAGTAACTCAGGATATTCCTTTTCAATGGTATGATACTCCGAATCTTCATTTTTTAAGCATCCTGAATTTTGAGGATTATTGCCGTATAAAAAAAATTAAAATAGAAAAATCGGTTTTTATAGGAAAGTCCGGACCAGTAAAACTATTGCCAAATCTGTTCGCCGAAATCGGTATATTTGTCATCACAAAACAGGAGTAAAAAATGGGACGGGAATTTCAAAATATTCTTTCAGCCGTAGGTAAAACGCCGCTTATAAAATTAAACAGGATTACTGAAGATGTTTCCTCAACAATTTATGTCAAACCCGAATTTCTAAATCCGGGCGGCAGCGTTAAGGACAGAATAGGCATCGCTATGATTGCGGCGGCTGAAAAAAAAGGTTTATTAAAGCCGGGTGGTACAATCATAGAAGCAACGGCGGGAAATACCGGTGTCGGCCTGGCATTAGTGTCTGCAATTAAAGGATACCGCTGCATATTCGTTATGCCGGACAAGATGAGCCAGGACAAAATAAATTTGCTCAAGGCATACGGTGCGGAAGTCGTTATTACTCCGACGTCTGTCGCTCCGGATTCGCCGGAAAGTTATAACGGTATTGCCGACCGTCTTGCTAAGGAAATTCCCGGTGCTTACAGGCCTAACCAGTTCGAAAATCCCGATAATCCTACGGCGCATTATCTTACGACCGGACCGGAAGTATGGAATGATTCAGACGGTAAAGTTGAGGTATTCGTTGCCGCAATGGGGACCGGCGGGACGATTTCGGGAACGGCAAAGTATTTGAAAGAGAAAAATCCTAACATCGTTGTCGTCGGCGCCGACCCGGAGGGCTCAATTCTTTCTGGCGATAGCCCGAAATCATATAAGGTTGAGGGCATCGGCGAGGATTTTATCCCGAAAACGTTTAACCGGCAGTTAGTTGATGAAATGGTCCGCATCAGCGATAAAGAGTCGTTTCTTACGGCAAGACGTCTGGCTAAAGAGGAAGCTTTGCTGGTCGGCGGCTCATCGGGGACTGCCGTTGCCGCCGCATTAAAATATGCCCGGAGGTTAAAAAAACCGGAATACATAGTTGTCCTTTTGCCGGATACGGGAAGAAATTATCTGACAAAAATATTTTCTGATGTCTGGATGCGTGAAAACGATTTTTTTGACGGTAAAAAAATAGAAATCATAAAGATTAAAAAAATTCTCATACAGAAAAAAATATTTTCCGAAATAATATCGGTCGGTTCTCAGGACACTCTGGTTAAGGCAATAAAACTCATCCGTCTGCACGGTATCTCCCAACTCCCCGTAATTGATAACGGAAAAGTAGTGGGAAGTTTGACTGAAGCATCCGTTATGAAAATTCTGCACGACGGTGTAGATTCCGCAAAACAGAAAATATTTTCAGTTATGGGAAAACCGCTTCCGACTATCGACGAAAACACCGATGTGTCTGAAGCATACAGATTACTTTTATCCGGCACATCAGCAATCGTCATTACAAAAAACGAAGTCCCGACCGGCGTCATCACAAGAACCGATTTAATAAATAGTTTGACTATACCGAACAGAGACAGTTATGAAATTTGAAAGCAAAGCCATACATTCCGCCCAGGAACCGGACAGCCAAACCGGTGCAGTTATAACTCCTATTTTTCTGACGTCCACCTATAAACAGGTTGGTATAGGCAAACACAAGGGCTATGAATATTCCCGCACCGGTAACCCGACACGGAAAGTACTTGAAGACGTTATCGCATCTCTGGAAGAGGGAAAATATGGACTCGCTTTTTCTTCAGGTGTGGCTGCGACGACAGCAGTATTGAGTTTGCTCAAAAAAGGCGACCATGTCGTGTCCGGCGACGATATCTATGGCGGAACACACCGTCTGCTTGAAAAGGTTTTTAAAAAGTGGGGGCTCGAGACCGACTATGCTGATGTGGACGATATAAATTCTTTCGGAAAAGCAATCAAGAAGAACACAAAACTCATCTGGATTGAAACGCCGACGAATCCGCTTTTGAAAATCGTTGATATTAGAAAACTTTCAAAAATTACCAAAAGAAATGACATAATTCTGGCGGTTGATAACACATTTGCAAGTCCCTATTTCCAAAAACCGCTTGAATTGGGTGCTAACGTCGTCGTTCACAGCACGACGAAATATTTGTCAGGTCACAGCGACATAATCGGCGGTGCGGTTGTGACATCAGATAGAAAAATTTATAATGAACTGAAATTTTATCAAAATGCAGCCGGTGCGGTCCCGTCGCCGTTTGACAGCTGGCTTGTTATTCGGGGCATAAAAACACTGGCGATAAGAATGAAAGAACACGAAAAAAACGCGCTGTATCTGGCGCAGTTTCTTGAAAAACATCCGAAGGTTAAAAAAGTGTATTACCCTGGATTAAAAAATCATAAAAATCATGCAGTAGCAAAAAAACAAATGAGCGGTTTCGGAGGGATGATAAGTTTTGAGATAAAAGGAGGATTTCCCGTCGTTGAAAAATTCGTATCAAAATTAAAATTGTTTCTGTTGGCGGAGTCGCTGGGCGGGGTTGAATCGCTTGTTTGTCATCCTCCTAAAATGACGCACAGTTCTCTATCGGCAGAAGAGAGGTTAAAACGGAGGATAAAAGACAATCTTGTCCGTCTTTCCGTCGGCATTGAAAATAAAATTGACTTAAAAGATGATTTGGAAAAGGCGTTGTCGTAATTTTTTTACCATATTTGTCTACTAATATGATAGACAAAATAAAAAAAAGGAGGTTCTAAAAATGGGGTTGTTGGATAAGGCAAAAAATGCCGATGTAAAGTTGTTGGTGGAGACATTAAATTTTAAGCAAAAGGTTGACAGGTCGCTGGAGTTAATTTCCGAGGCGTACAAAATTTACGGAGACGGGCTGGTTATGGCAAACAGTTTAGGAAAGGACTCAGTTGCCGTCTGGGATTTGGCAAAAAAGGTAAGTTCAAAAATCCGCGGTTTCATAATTACCACAAGGTTCAAACCGAAAGAAACGGTTGAGTTTATGCATCAGGAGGTAAAAAAATATCCGGAACTGAAAATCTACAAAAGCGACGGGAAAATTCCTGAAAAACTGTATGAAACAGACCCGCACAAGTGTTGTGAAATCCTTAAAGTACAACCTACACGCCGGGCGATTCTTGAGATGGAAGCAACCTGCTGGGTTACAGGACTGCGTTGCACGGAGGGAAAAACCAGAACGGAATTCAAAGAAGTTGAAGAGAGGGATAAAGGACTCATAAAACTAAATCCGATTTTAATATGGAAAGAAAGAGAGATATGGCAATATCTTGCACTGTATGAAGTAAAAGTAAATCCTTTATACAAACTCGGATACAGGTCGTTAGGTTGTCTGCCTTGCACGAAAATCACGAATGAAGAGGACGAGCGTGCGGGAAGATGGGTGGGAACAAGCAAGATGGGCGGGGAGTGCGGGATACATACACGGTCTCTAAAGTGATATGCTTAAAATAATAATATTGTTTCTGGTTGTTATATTTTTTGCAATAAATATGGGGGGAAGCGGTATCGCTCCTTCGTTTGCTGCGACCTATTGTTCTAATATATTGACCAAAAAGAAAGCAATATTACTTTTCGGATTTTTTGTTGTAGTCGGCGCGGTTTTCCTCGGTCATAATGTAACAAAAACGCTGGGCGGCGGGATACTGCCCAGCCGGTATTTTGATATGAACGTTGTTTTGATTATTTTGTTCTCCGCATCGTTCGGACTTTTTTTTGCCAAT
Organism: Elusimicrobiota bacterium; assembly: GCA_041658185.1. Taxonomy (GTDB): domain Bacteria; phylum Elusimicrobiota; class UBA8919; order UBA8919; family UBA8919; genus UBA8919. The sequence continues at coordinate 46,280 of JBBAAR010000013.1, read as the reverse complement.
ATCCTGAAGATTCCGCAGTCAACATCATGGACCACGGTCTTTTCAATCGTAGGCAGCGGTTTGGTTTCGGGCGGTGTAAATTTCAAAAAGTTTGCTCTGATAATTCCTTTTTGGATTCTGTTGCCTATTGTTTCGTATTTTTTGACATTATTTGTTCACAAAATCATTTACCCGCCGAAGTTTAACAATCTGTGGTTATATGAAAAATTTTTTACGAATGAAAAAGCACTAAAAAAACTGTCTGTAATCGCCTCCTGTTACGTAGCTTTTGCAATAGGGAGCAATAATGTCGCCAACGCAGTGGGTCCGCTTGTTGCTGCAGGAATTATAAAAAATTCTACTCCGGGATTATTTGTTGTCGGTTTGATTTTTATAGTCGGCGCAGGAATTATCGGTGAGAATACGATGTGCACGGTCGGACGGGAGGTGGTGCCTTTCGGTACAATTACGGCTTCCGCCGTTAATTTTGTTACAGCGACACTTCTTATTGTGGCATCTATTATGGGAATACCGCAGTCCTTAGTTCAGTTAAACGCTGCGTCCATTTTTGCTATTTCGCATAATAAAAACGGTTTTTATCAGACGGCTTTACACAAGACCACGAAGAAAATGTTTTTTGTATGGCTGGTTTCACCGACGATAGCGTTTTTAAGTTCCTATTTGCTTACGGGATTGATAAAATGATTTTAACCGAAAAACAGAAATTTGAAATAATAATGCACGCAAAAAACGGTTATCCGAAAGAGGTCTGCGGGATAATTGCAGGGACCATCAACCGTCGGGCAAAAAAAATTTATAAAATGAAAAATGTTTCGGATAAACCCGAAATTTGTTATTTTATGAAACCGGAAGAGCAACTGAAAGTTTTTAAGGAAATGAGAAACTCAAAACTTGAACTGTCAGGCATTTACCATTCACATACGCACAGTGAAGCATACCCGTCTTCACGCGATGTTGAAATGGCATATTATCCCGCAGCAGATTATGTAATAATTTCTCTGCAAAATTTTAATAAACCGGAAATCAGGGCATATAAAATCATTGACGGTAAAATTAAAGCAGAAAAAATCCGTGAGGTAAAAAAATGAGATTTTATCCGGTAGGGCTTGATATAAAAAATAAAAAAGTTGTTATTGTTGGCGGCGGAAAAATCGCCGAGAGAAAAGTAAAAAATTTGATGCCGTACAAATCGGATATTTCTCTGGTTAGCCCCGATTTAACGGATGAACTGCAAAAACTGGCTGAAAGAAAAAAAATCAAATATTTTAGAAAAAAATATTCAACCGCCGATATAAAAAATGCATTTTTGATTTTCGCTTGTACTTCGGACGGAACGGTTAATAAAAAGATATTTAATGATGCAAAAAAACAAAATGTATTAGTAAATGTGTGCGATAAAACAGAACTTTGCGATTTTATAATTCCTGCGGTGATGAAGAAAAACGGACTTTTAATAACCGTTTCAAGCGACGGCAAAAATCCGAAATTGTCAAGGCGTTTCAAAGAGGTAATAGAAAATGAATTTACATCTCTACGGAATAAATTATAAGAATACCGATATTGAAACAAGGGAAAAGTATCATCTGGATAATGACGCAGTTGATACCATTCTCCTTGAAACAAAAAATTCCGGAGTTTCGCCGTTTGTTATTGTATCCACATGTAACAGAACGGAGTTTTATTTTTCAGAAAATAAAAATGCACAGAATTTAATTAAATATAAGACAACAAAACATTTCCGCAAAATTGAAGGTTTTTTGGCGGTAAGGCATCTTTTTCGTTTGGCAAGCGGTCTTGAATCGCAGATCCTCGGCGAAAGTGAGATTTTATCGCAGGTAAAGGATGCGTATTACAGGTCTTTGAATTTCGGTTTAACCGATAGATTTTTTAACATACTTTTTAACCGCGTCCTGAAAGCGGCAAAAGAAGTTCGCAAAACTACCAAAGTATCATCAGGGAATATTTCTTTTGCAAGCATAGTATTTAACAATGCAAAACGGCTTCTGGGTGATATAGACGGTAAAAGTTTTTTGCTGATAGGCACCGGCACTCTTGCCGAAACGATACTTAACTATTTTTCCAGAAATAAAATAAAGTTAAAAATCATAAGCGGCAAGAATTACGAGAAAGCAACAAAACTGGCGGGAATATTTGAGACGGAAGTTATTTGTTTTGACAAATTAAAATCGGCGGTTGATTCGGCGGACGTTATCATAACGGCGACAAATGCACCGCATTTTGTGGTGGAAAAAAACGATTTATCGGAAAACAGTAAAAATTGCCTTATATTTGATTTGTCGGTGCCGAGGAATGTAAATCCCGATGTAAAGAGCAGCAAAATAATTCTCTATAACTTGGATGATTTGAAAAAAATAAGCGATAAAAATCTGGAATTAAGAGAAAAGTCCGTAATTGCCGCGGAAAAAATAATTGAAAATGAAATTGAGGAATTGGCGGGGATATGGAAAGAAAAATCAGAATCGGCACAAGACCGTCGCCTTTGGCATTAAAACAGGTGGACGAAATAATCCGGATTTTCGGGTTGAAAAATTTTAAAATTAAAACCTTTAATACTTCAGGTGACAGAGATAAAAAAATACCGATTTCCGAGATTGAAGGCAGTGATTTTTTTACCGATGCAATTGACAGGGCGCTCTTAAAAAATGAAATTGATTGCGCGGTTCACAGTGCCAAGGATTTGCCGGATGTATTGCTTAACGGCTTTAAAATTGCGGTAATAACAGAACCGCTTGACCAATTAGATGCACTTGTGTCAAAAAACAATTTGAAATTAAACGAGTTGCCGCTTAATGCGAAAATCGGGGCAAGTAGTATCCGAAGGAAGGAACAGTTGAAAAAATTCAGAGGCGATTTTGAAATAATTGATATTCGCGGAAACATAGAAGAACGGCTTGAAAAGTTTGAGAGATATTGTCTGGACGGTATGATTGTCGCTGCCTGTGCACTTCTAAGATTAGGACTTGAAAGTAGAATTGCAGAAAAGATACCGTTTGAAATATTAAGACCGCATCACTTACAGGGTTCGCTGGCGGTAGTTATCAGAGAAGATGATTATGAAACGGAAAAATTATTTAGAAAACAAAGTGTATATCGTTGGCGCCGGTTGCGGCGATTGTGAACTTATAACGCTGAAGGGTCTAAAAATTCTGAAAAAAGCCGATTGCGTTATTTACGACTATTTAGTTAACAAAAAACTATTAAGATATGCATCGAAAACTGCTGAACTTATAAATGCCGACGATACCAGAAATAGTTTTTCGGATAGTTCCACAACAGAACAGGATAAATTGAATATTTTGATTGTTGAAAAGGCAAAAAAATACAAAACTGTTGTCCGTCTTAAAAATGGTGATTCTGTTATATTTGGGCGACTGAATGAAGAAGTAGAAATACTTGTAAAAAATAAAATTGACTTTGAAATTATTCCCGGGATAACAGCGGCTTCATCCGCAGCAGCATCTTTGAATATCGGTTTAACAAAAACAAAAATCGCACCGGTTGTTTCATTTATCACAGGGCACGAGAATCCGGCTGGTAAAAAATCATCAGTGGATTACGCATTACTGCCGAAACAGGGAACGCTTGTTTTTTATATGGCAACAGAAAATCTTAAAAAAATTACAAAAAAACTGATTAAGGTTGGTTGGAATAAAAATATGTTTTGTGCAATAGTAGAGAAAGCAGGTTTCCATAACGAAAAAAAACGGATAGGTAGATTAAAAGATGTAAGAAAAATAGTCGCTGGAATAAAACCGCCGGTGGTATTTATTGTGGGGGATGTCTTAAAATATGCGTTTAAGAAAAAATGAAACAATAAGAAGAATGATTAGAGAAACACACTTAACCGTTGATAATTTGATTATGCCGTTTTTCGTTGTAGAGGGGAAAAACATAAAAGAGCCGATAAAAAATTTTCCCGGTGTTTTTCATTTTTCAATTGACAAAATGCTTCTGGAAGTTGAAGAAATAAAAAAACTCGGTATCCCGGCAGTTTTGCTTTTTGGTGTAACGGATAAAAAAGATGGTATTGGTTCACATGCCTGGGATAAAAACGGTGTTGTTCAAAATGCGGTAAAGAAAATAAAACAAAAATATTCTGAGGTTGTTATAATAACCGATGTATGTCTTTGCGGTTATAAGTCAGACGGTCATTGCGGAATTTTTAGAAATAAAACATTAGATATTCGCTCAACATTAAAATATCTGTCAAAAATTGCACTATCACACGCAGAAGCGGGTTGTGATTTTGTTGCTCCGTCGGCTATGATGGATGGTCAAGTAAAATCAATAAGAAATATGCTGAATAAAAATGGTTTTGATAATGTCGGTATTTTTGCTTATTCAGCAAAATTTGCTTCAAATTTTTATGGGCCTTTCAGAGAAGCACTTGATAGCAATCCAAAATTTGGAGATAGAAAATCGTATCAATTAGATTATGAAAATACAAGCAATGCGTTAAGAAAGATAAAACAGGATATTGATGATGGTGCAGATATCGTTATGGTAAAACCCGCTCTCTGTTATCTTGATATTATTAAAGAAGCAAAACAGAAATTCGGTGTTCCGATTGCTGCATACAATGTCAGCGGAGAGTATTCTATGATTAAGTTTTCGGCATCAAAGGGTATAATTTCCGAGAAAGAATCGGTTTTGGAAATTCTTACGGCAATAAAAAGGGCCGGTGCAACTCTAATAATTACTTATCATGCAAAGGATGCCGCGAAATGGTTAAAAAAATGTTGAGTGATATGAAATCCCGCAAAGCGGGGAAATTGTTTGAAGCGGCTCAAAAATATTTTCCCGGCGGCGTAAATTCACCCGTTAGAAGTTTTAGGGCGGTCGGAACGAAGCCTATTTTTGTTAAATCAGCAAAAGGTTCAAAAATTCATACAAGCGACGGAGAAACATATATTGATTACTGCATGTCTTGGGGCGCTTTGATATCGGGGCATTCAGATAATGAAATATTAAAAGCGGTAAGAAAGCAACTTGCACTTGGTACTAGCTATGGTTTTACAAATATTTTTGAAACTGAGCTCGCTGAAATGATTTCCGATGCTTTTCCGTCAGTAGAAATGATGCGTTTTGTTAACTCGGGAACCGAAGCCACAACTTCTGCTGTTCGTCTGGCTTTCGGATACACGGGCAAAAGTAAAATTTTAAAATTCACCGGATGTTATCATGGCGCATCGGAACTGTTTTTTGACAGGAAAAATTACTTTGAAGTTTCCTATAATGATTTAAGTTCCGTCTCGTCGGCAATAAAAAAACATTACAATGAAATCGCCTGTATAATTATTGAACCGATTGCAGGCAATATGGGTGTTGTTCTGCCGGCAGCAAATTTTTTAAAAGGCATTAAAGATTTGTGTAACAGATACAATATCCTTCTCATTTTTGATGAAGTGATTAGCGGTTTCCGTCCGGGATATTGCGGTGCCCAAAAGTTATACGGACTCAAACCGGATTTGACATGTCTGGGAAAAATCATCGGCGGAGGATTTCCAATAGGTGCATTCGGCGGTAAAAAAGAAATTATGAAAAAAATTGCACCTTCCGGTAATGTCTATCAGGCAGGGACATTTTCTGCGAATCCCGTAACTATTGTTGCGGGAATAGAAATATTAAAAAAATTACAAACTGCAAACTACAAATTGCTGGACGATAAAATTACATTTATGTGTAAGTCAATAAAAAAGCAAGCACAAAAAAGAAATATTGATATTCAAATAAATACTTTCGGTTCCATGTTTTCAGTGTTTTTTTCGGGGCAAAAAGTTATTGACTATTCATCGGCAAAAAAACAAGATATAAAAAAATTCAAAAAGTTTTACAATTTTCTTTTTAGTAAAGGCATTCTTTTTTCACCTTCGCCTTTTGAATCCGATTTTATTTCCTTTGCCCATACCGATAAGGATATAGAAAAAACAGTAAGCGAGGTTTCTCATACATTCGGGAGGTTATAGTGAAATTTTTTAACAAGTTTAATATAAAGACAAAAAAAGAGCAAAAAAAATTAAATGTCAATTTTGCCGAATTAAAGGCTGGCGGGTTCATCAAACAAAATAAAAAGGACTTATTCACGGTGCGTCTTCGCATTCCTGGCGGTCGTATGTCGGTAAATCGTCTTAAAAAAATTATAAAAATTGCCCAAAAATACGGTAAAGCGGATTTTGTTCATTTGACTACCCGTCAATCATTTGAAATTATTTCCGTTGATATACACAGTTTTAATAAACTGAAAAACGAGTTAAAAAAAATCGGTCAAGGTACGGCTTCCTGCGGTCCAAGGGTAAGAGTTGCAACCGGTTGCGGCGGATGTGAGTATAATGCTCGCGGAATTATAGACGCACAAAAACTGGCTCAAACAGTAGATAAAAAATTTTTCGGTATTCCGACAGTGCATGGAAAATTCAAAATATCATTCGCCGGTTGTCCTTCCGATTGCACAAGAGCAAAAGGTGCTGATATTGGTTTTGTTGGTGAAGTGGAGCCAAAGTGGGATGGGAAAAAATGTATTGGTTGCGGACTTTGTGCCAAAGCATGTCTTGAAGGTGCAATAGTTCCAGAAGACAAAACAGGCAAGCCGATTTATGATTTTTCAAAATGCATATTCTGCGGTGATTGTATAAAAATTTGTCCGACATCGGCGTGGCATGAAAGTCGTATCGGATACCGTTTATATGTTGGCGGGAGATGGGGAAGACATCCGAGGATGGCTGATTTAATAACAGATATTTTCCCTGTAAAAAACATAATTCCGATAATTAAACGCACAATTGAGTGGTATATAAAAAACGGCAAAACTCGCGAACGAATTGGAAATACATTTGACCGTGTAGGATTAAAAAAATACAAAAATGAGACAAAGGAGTTTTTATGAAAATCACAATTAACGGTAAAAAGGGAAAATTTGAGAATAGTTTAACGGTTGAAAAATTACTTGAAACTAAAAAAATTAGAAAAGAGGTTGTAACAATTGAGTTGAATAATAAAATTCTTCCGAGAGAAAAATATGTAAATACTATTTTGAAGGATGGTGATGTTTTGGAATTTATTTATTATATGGGCGGCGGAAGCAGGATTTACAAAAACATTCTTGAACTGATAGGCAACACGCCGCTTGTGAAGTTGAATTATATTGTCCCGAAAGATTCGGCGGAAATTCTTGTAAAAGTAGAATTTTTTAATCCCGGCGGTTCTGTAAAAGACAGAATTTGTATTTCTATGGTTGAAGATGCAGAAAGAGAAGGTCTTTTGAAACCGGGCGGTACAATAATAGAACCGACCAGCGGCAATACAGGTATAGGACTTGCAATGATTTCTGCCGTCAAAAAATATAAATGTATTCTCACAATGCCGGAATCAATGTCTCTGGAGAGAATTTTCATATTAAAATCGTTTGGTGCCGAGGTTATTTTAACTCCTGCTGCTGAAGGTATGACAGGTGCAATAAAGAAGGCGGAGAAACTCCACAAAAAAATTCCGAATAGTTATATTCCCCAGCAGTTTAATAATCCGGCAAATCCCGAAATACACCGGCTTACAACTGCACAGGAGATTTTATCTGCTACCGACGGTCAACTTGATGCTTTTGTTGCCGGTGTCGGCACCGGCGGAACAATCACGGGTGTGGGCGAAGTTCTTAAAAAGAAAAATCCGAATATAAAAATAATTGCGGTTGAACCTGAAACTTCAGCAGTGCTGTCGGGAGAAAAACCCGGTCCTCATAAAATTCAGGGGATCGGCGCCGGTTTTATTCCGGAAACAGTTAACAAAGATATTATTGATGAGATAATTAAAGTAAGCGATGAAGATGCCTTTACTACCGCAAAACTTCTATCAAAAGAGGAAGGGCTTTTTGTCGGAATTTCGTCAGGTGCGTCCGTCTGGGCTTCATTAAAAGTTGCAAAAATTTTGGGTAATGGTAAGAGAGTTGTTACAATTTTACCGGACACCGGTGAAAGATATTTCAGTGTTGAACAGTATTTTAGGGGATAAAATTATGGATAAAAAAATCAAAATTGCAAGAAAACTGGATTTGACGGGTGTTATATGCCCAACAAATTTTGTTAAGACAAAACTTGCACTTGAAGAAATTAGAAAAGGACAGATTCTGGAAGTAATTCTTGACGATGGCGAACCGATAAGAAATGTTCCCCGGAGTATCAAAGAAGAAGGGCATAGGATTAGTAAAGTTGAAAATTTAGGCGGAACATTTAGGATTTTAATTAAAAAATGAGGTGCAAAAATGTCATATGTAAAATCATTAAAATGTCGTGAATGCGGAAGAACATATCCCAAAAAGCCTATATATGTCTGTGAGTGGTGTTTTGGTCCTTTGGAAGTTGTCTATGATTATGGAAAAATAAAAAAAGTACTGACAAAAGAAAAAATTTTTTCACGCGAAAAAAATCTCTGGCGATACAAAGAACTGTTACCGATTGACGGCGAACCGACAGTTGGATTACACAGTGGTTTTACGCCGTTGTTTGAAGCAAAAAATTTAGAAAAGGTTTTTGGTGTCAGAAAAATATTTATCAAAGATGATTCGGTAAATCATCCGACACTTTCATTCAAAGACAGGGTTGTTGCTGTTGCGCTTTCAAAAGCGAAAGAGTTTGGTTTTAAGATGGTTGCCTGCGCATCAACAGGAAATCTTGCCAATGCTGTCGCCTCACATTCACGGTCGGCGGGGTTTAACTGTTATGTGTTTATTCCCGCCAACCTTGAAAAATCAAAAATTATTTCATCTTTAATTTACGGGGTAAATCTTATTGCAGTGGACGGGAATTACGATGATGTTAACCGTCTCTGCGGTGAAATTGCATCAAAATATAAATGGGCTTTTGTAAATGTCAATTTAAGACCGTACTATGCCGAAGGTTCAAAAACTTATGGTTTTGAAATTGTGGAACAACTTAATTGGCGTGTTCCTCAACATATAATAATTCCTGCTGCTTCCGGCTCACTGCTTACAAAAATTTACAAAGCATTTAAGGAATTTGAACAACTTGGATTTATCAAAAAACTAAATACGAAATTTCATATTGCACAGGCGTCAGGATGTTCACCAATCGTTTCTGCCTTAAAAGAAAAAAGTGAGATTATCAAACCTGTCAAACCAAACACAATTGCAAAATCACTTGCAATTGGAAATCCTGCCGACGGTATTTATGCGATTGATATTGTCAAAAAAACCCGTGGATTTGGTGAGGTTGCAACTGACGAAGAAATTGTTGAAGGAATAAAATTGCTGGCTGAAACGGAGGGAATTTTTACTGAAACCGCGGGAGGTGTAACGGTCGCTGTCTGTAAAAAACTTATTGAGAGTAAAAAAATTCCAAAAGATGAAGAGATTATAATTTCAATTACAGGTAATGGTTTAAAAACACAGGAAGCGGTTGAAAATAAAATAGGCCGACCGATAAAAATAAAACCCAATATGGCAGAATTTGAAAAATTTTTAAAAAAGGGGGCATGAATTATGTCTATAAAAGTAAGAATTCCAACTCCGCTGCAGAAACTGACCGATGGTAAATCAGAAGTAGAGAGTTCGGGAAAAACGGTAATTCAGTTAATTGATGAACTGGAAAAAAAATATCCCGGAATCAAGGAGCGACTTTGTGATGAAAAAGGCAATATCCGACGATTCATTAACATTTTTGTTAACGAAAAAGATATAAGATTTTTAAAGGGACAGAAAACGAAACTCAAAAATGGCGATGAGGTTTCTATAATTCCTGCAATTGCCGGAGGATAACTATGTTTAAATTGAGTGATGAACAAATTGAAAGGTATTCCCGTCAGATAATTCTTTCGGAAATCGGAGGAAAGGGTCAGGAAAAACTGTTGAAATCTAAAGTACTAATAATAGGCCTCGGAGGTTTAGGTTCGCCTTGTGCCTATTATCTCGCCGCCGCCGGTGTCGGGAAAATCGGTCTTGTTGACAGCGACAAGGTTGAACTGAACAATCTTCAAAGACAGATAATTCATTCAACGAAAAATGTCGGTATTTCAAAAGTTGAATCGGCGAAGGAAAAACTTTTACAACTCAATCCGGATATTGAAATTGTAACCCATAGTTTGCGGCTTACTTCAAAAAACATCTTAAATATTATCAAAGATTATGATGTGATAGTTGACGGAAGCGACAATTTTCCGACGAGGTATCTTGTCAACGATGCCTGTGTTTTGTCAAAAAAACCTCTTATACATGCGGGCATTTTAAAATTTGACGGTCAGGCGACAACGATTATTCCGCACAAAGGACCTTGTTACAGATGCTTGTTTCCGTCACCACCTCCCCCGGGAACCGTTCCATCCTGCCAGGAGGCAGGCATTTTAGGAGTTGTTGCCGGTGTATTAGGACTCCTTCAGGCAACGGAAACGCTAAAATATATTTTGCAATGCGGGGAATTGCTCGTCGGTAAATTGCTTATTTTTAATGCATTAAGCATGAGTTTTAGAACTCTCACTATAAAAAGAGATAGAAAATGTCCGGTGTGCGGTAATAATCCGACAATCAAAAAACTTATTGATTATGAAGAATTTTGCCAATTAAGGTTAAGGAGGAAAAATGCCTAAAAAATTTTTGCATCTTATATTTCCGCAAAACCAAATTAAGAAGCCGTTAATATACACAATGGCTAAAAAATATAATGTTGTTCCGAACATTCGCAGAGCAAACATTACGGAAAAAATCGGTGAGGTTATTTTACAGTTAAGCGGAAAATCCGATAACTTAAATAAGGCAGAAAAATATCTAAAAAAATTCGGCGTAAAAGTTAAGTTGATTGAAGGTGATATTTTAGAATAACCAGATGGCAGTTTTTTTGTTGACAATATAATCATAATTTAGTATAATTTTCACAGGTAGCAATTTGAATAATTTTTTAACAACAAGGGAGGTCGTATTTCGGCCTGAGAGTTCCGTGAAGCAAACGGAAGACCTTTATCCGCCATTGAATCGGTGACGGATGTAACCTGATCTGGGTAATACCAGCGGAGGGAGGTGGTGATTAGTCATTTTTAAATCTTATGCCTCTGGTGTAGGATTTTTATTTTTAATAAAGGGAGGAAAATAGTATGAAATTTCAGACAGTAAGTGAATCACAAATTACCCGTGCAATAACGGGCGAGTTCAATAAATGGTTTCAGGAATACATTGTTTCAGATGTCATCATCATCGGCGGCGGTCCCAGTGGGCTTATTGCTGCGTATGACCTTTGCCGACAGGGTGTTAAAACATTGATTGTTGAAAGTAACAACTACATCGGCGGCGGTTTCTGGATTGGCGGGTATTTGATGAACACTCTGACTTTTCGCGCACCGTCGCAGGAAATACTTGATGAGTTACACATCCCGTATAAAAAAGTAGATAACGGATTGTTCACAGCCGATGGTCCGCATGCCTGTTCGCGGTTGATTCTTGCCGCTTGTGAATCTGGCGCCCGTATTCTTAATATGACAAAGTTTGACGATGTCGTATTAAAAAACAACAGGGTTTGCGGGGCGGTCATCAACTGGACGCCTGTAGCGGCATTACCTCGTGCTATAACCTGCGTTGACCCCGTAGCAATAGAGTCCGATGTTGTTGTTGACGCTACCGGTCACGATGCGCATATTTGCAAATCGCTTCAAAAAAGAGGTTTGTTGACTATGAAGGACTTCGGGTATATGAATGTCGGGGAATCCGAGGATATGGTTGTTGAAAAAACAGGGGAGATATTTCCGGGACTTTTTGTATGCGGGATGAGCGTATCAACGGTATTTGGCATTCCGAGGATGGGTCCGACATTCGGCGGAATGCTTTATTCAGGCAGAAAAGTCGCATCTGAGATTATGAAATCACTCAAAAGAGAAAAGCAAGTAGAGATTAAAAAAGTTTCTTTAGCAGTCGGATAAAAAGTATCTCTGAATTTTAGAATTATATTTGTTAAAAATTGGAGGAATAGTATGTTATATCTGATAATGTTGCTTTTTGTTTCTGTTGGATTTGCCGAGGAAGTGCCGACTGTATCATTGTCTATCAGTAAAACGGTCAGGCAGGAAAATAAAGTGGTGATTTCTTCTGAAAATTTTAAGAATTCCATAAATGAAACATTTGCTTCAAGCGGAATTGATATTCAACGAAACACAATTCATCCGAATATATCTGTCAAAGGCGCGACATTTCAGCAATCGTCAGTTTTTATAGACGGCGTAAAGGTTGACGACCCGCAGACGGCACATAATAATCTTAACATTCCGGTTGCTTCCGAAGATATAGAAAGAATAGAATTATTGTCTGACAGGGGTTATGCCGGTGCGGTCAACATAATTACAAAACAACCGGAAAATAAAATTTCAGAAAACTTTTCATTCGGAGATTTTAATACCAAAAACGGCAATGTTTCCGTTTCGCACAGGTGGGAAAAATTTGCCAATCGCCTGTCTTTTGAAAAAAAAGTTTCGGATGGTTTTACTTTTGACACCGATTACGATATAACCAATTTTTCCAACCGCTTTGAATGGAATTTTTCAGAATTAAAAACTGGTTTTTCCTTTGGCTATCTTAAAAAAGATTTTGGAGCACGGGGATTTTACGCCGACTTTCCGTCTTACGAGTGGACGAAAACATATCTTTCAAAAATTGACTTGAATTTTGAACAAAGCGGATTTTTAATTAAGCCGGAATTCCAGTGGAAACAAAGCAACGACGAATTCAAACTGGATGTTAGAAAACCCGGCGGACCAGACAATAAACACAAAACGGATGTTTTTACGACGCAAGTAAATATTTCAAAAAACAATTTTTCATTTGTGCCGATAATAACTACCGAAAAAATTGAAAGTTCAAATCTTGGTAATCACCAAAGAGATGTTCAGGATATTTACGCCGGCTACAATTACGATTTTACACAAAACTTTAACTCAACTTATGGCATAAGATACAACGGTTTTTCAAACGACTCTTTTATCCTGCCCTATTTTTCATCTTCGTATAATTTTGCAGAAAATGCAAAACTCCATTTCTTATTCAGAAAGTCGGCAAGACAACTATCATTTACAGAACTTTATTACAATGATATAGCGAATTTGGGTAGTTCCAACTTAAAGTATGAAAAAGCAACTTTATATGAAACCGGTATGGAGTATTCTTTTCTATCTTTAAATCTTTTTTTGCGTGATGAAAAGGACATTATTGACTGGATAAAACGCAACAAAACCGATACGCAATGGCGGGCAACCAATATCGGCAGTGTAAGATTTTACGGTTATGAGTTTGGCGGCAAAAAAACTTTTTACAAATTTAAAACAACAATAAAATACTCTTACACAGAATCTCCTGAAGTTGCCGACTTCATTTCAAAATATGCTCTTCGCTATGCACAGCATCTGTTAACTGGCGAAATTTCTTACCCAATAATATGGAATATAGAACACTCAATAAACGGGCTTTACAAAAAAAGAGTATCCGGCGAAGAATATTTTGTTTTAGATACAGAATTGGCAAGAAAGTTTTCTTTTGGCGAATGTTATATCGGAGTTGATAATCTTCTGGATAAAAATTATATTGAAATTCCGTTTGTCCCGATGCCGCCGAGAATCGTTCGTGTTGGGATAAAACTTACTTTTTAAGGTTCGTCCTACCGTCGGGATCTGCTGACGGTAAAATTCCCTTAAACCGCTTACCTCAATAATCCCAAAGGGATACCTTCAGCACCAAAAAATTTTAAAAACAAAAAAAGTACTTGACAAAATTTTGTTTATTTGTTATAATGATAATGAAAATCAAAATCACATAAAGAATGGACTCTTTTATGACAAACGATAATGAAGAAAAAATATTTGAAGATTATCTTGAAACCCAAGGTCTTAAACACAGCCGGCAGAGAAAGGGGGTGCTGGATGTTTTTTTAAGCATTGACAAACATTTGTCCGTTGACGAACTCTACAGAATTGCCAAAAAGAAAAATCCATCTTTGGGATATGCAACCGTGTATAGAACGATTAAACTGCTTTGTGAATGCGGTCTTTGCCGGGAGTTAAGATTTGAGGACGGCACGAGCAGGTACGAGCATCTGTACGGCCACCGGCACCACGACCATCTCATCTGTACAAAATGCGGCAGATTTGTGGAAGTGGTAGATCCTGAGATAGAACGATTACAGGAAAGAATGGCTAAACTTCATGGATTCTATCCCGAAAGGCATCGTATGGAACTCTACGGCATATGTAAAAGATGTAAAAAATGAGGAGGTAATTAAAAATGAGAAGATTATTTTTGTTGTGTTTAGTAATTCTTTTTGGAGCGAATTGTATAGTTTTTGCTCAACAGAAAACAGGACAAAAAGTTGAAGGAAAAAAAATACAAGTAGACGCAGTAACTTCTGCAACACCTAAACCACAAGAAAATCAGGTTGTTATTACCGGAACTCTCATCTGTACTTCTTGTGATTTAAAGAAACAAAAAGGAGCAAAGTCACAGTGCAGTATCTATGGTTGTTCATATTCTCTGAAGATAAAAAAAGTGATAAACCATAAAGGTCAACTCCTCAAGGAACAGGTTGATAAACTATATCATATTCTTGCTAACGATAACAGTTCTGCGTTATTACAAAAAGAATACAAAGGAAAGGATGTGACTATTGTAGGTAAAATCTATCCTGACGAAAATGTTATTGAAGTTGATTTTGTAAAATTTAGACCACCATATTATGTATGTCCGACCTGCGATACTGAATTCGGAAAACCAGGCAAATGTCCGAAATGTAATATGGATTTGATTGAGAAAAAAGAAGAACATAAACATTAAGAAACAAATACAGGGGAGTTTTTCTTAAAATAGAGAATCTCCCCTGTTATTTTTTTAGAATAATAATGATAATGAAAATCAATATCTAAATTATAGCAGTGCTTTCTAAATGGAACTCAAGGGAGGAGGTTATTTTTTTTGAGAGATAGGGAAACGCGGTAAATAAAAAAAGGAGGCGGACAAAATGTATAGAATAACTTGTAAATTGTTGCTGGTTTTAGTTTGTTTGGTAAGTGTTAACTTTGTTTTTGCAGAAGAAGACAGAATAAAGGAACTTGAAAAGAAGATAGATGTTATAACGGAGGAGATGGAGAAACTTAAACTTGGCGCAGTGGCGGAGCCGAAGTATGAATCATTCTCAGGGCTTGGTCCTGCAGCATCCAAGGTATATGGAGTTGCTCAAGGTCTTTCAATAGGCGGTTACGGCGAGATATCTTATTCCAACTATCAGGACTCAACAAAAAAGGATTTTGCCGATGCATACCGTTTTATTCTCTATAGCGGATACAAATTCAATGACCGGATACTGATGAATACTGAACTTGAGTTTGAGCACGCAGGTGTCGGAAATGCACAGAGTAAGGAACCGGAGGTATATGTAGAGTTTTCATATCTGGACTTTCTCTTAAAAAAGCCGTTTAATTTAAGAGCCGGTCTTATGCTTATGCCGGTAGGGATTATCAATGAATTTCATGAGCCGACTGTTTATCACGGCGTATTGCGTCCGGAAATAGAGACAAACATTATCCCTTCCACATGGCGGGAGATGGGGATTATGGCATACGGAGAACCGATAAAAAATCTGACATATAAGATAGCTCTTATAAACGGGCTTCGTGCCGATAAATTTTCTAACTCCGCATGGATAAGGAGCAGCAGGCAGCAGGGGGCAAAGGTAAACGCAGATGTCGGCGCTGTTGTATCAAATATCAAATATGAGGTTGTCCAGGGTCTTTCGGTGGGCGGTTCATATTACCGGGGTGAAGGCAGTACCGGTAAGGGCGGCGATACAGATGCAATCACCGATAAGGAAGCGGATGCAAATCTCTATGAAGTTCATTCAGAATTTAGATATAAAGGGCTTGAACTGAGAGGGCTTTATGTTGCGGGAAAGGTTGATAATGAAAATGATGCATTCAAAAATGATGCCGCTCTTAAAAGGGTCGGCAAGGAGGTAGACGGCTGGTATCTGCAGACAGCATATGATATACTCCCTCTGATTAAAACATGGACAGAGATGGGGCTGAGCCCGTTTGTCAGATACGAGCGGTATGATACCAATAAAAAGGTGAGCAGCGGCACGCCTGACGCTACATTGGACAGAACAGTTACCACTTTTGGTTTTGGTTTCAAGCCGCATCCCCTTGTAGTTATCAAAACGGACTATCAGTTGAAGGATACGGAATCGGATAAGACGGAAGGGACTGCAAGCGGACAGGATTCAAACAAGATTGACCAGTATAATATCGGAGTCGGGTTTATATTCTAATGAAAATGAATAAGACATGTTTTTCCAGTACTCTCATCCTAACCTTTGCTATAGGAATGGGGCTTTATGCCCCTTCCATAGTGGAGGGAAAGGTCTATAAAACAAAAGATGCCGCACTTAAAGAGGTTTTTCCTGATGCAGATGCAGTTGAAAGAATAAATATTTTTCTTGGAAAGAAAGAGCGGAAAAAGATAGAGGCAATTGCAAAATCAAAATTAGAAAGCGGGCTCTTTACATTTTATGCAGGCAGGAAGGGGAATGTTATAGTCGGTTATGCTGTTTTTGGGAGTCATATAGTCAAGGAAAAACCGGCGGTATATATGGTTGTAATAAACCCCGACGGCAGCATAAAACAGGTTGAGATAATGGCATTTTATGAACCGGAGGAACGGCTCCCCTCTAAAAAATGGTTTGAGCAGTTTGCAGGCAAAATACTTGATGACGAACTCTGGCCCAAAAGGGGAATAGATGCCGTGACAGGTGCAACAATCAGTGTCAACAGCATAACCCAGGAAGTCAGAAAGATTCTGGCAGTGTTCAAAATAAAGATTAATAATTATAATAAAGAGCAGATAAAATGAAAAGGTAGGTGCGGTAAAATGTCTTCAAAATTATTTATTGCTATTCTTGGCTTAAGTTGTATTTCTGTCCAAGTTTATGCTGCTCCAAACGGATTAAATGTAATGCCCACAACAGATATTTATGACAGCGGTCAAATCAGTTTAGAGTTACAATCCGATGGTTCCGGGGAAAGGATACTTTCCGATGACTGTCAGAATTTTTTTAATATGCAACTCGGATTAGGAAAAGGTTTTGATTTTGGGTCCGACTTTTGTTCTGACGGGCATATTTATCTGAATGCTAAATGGAGTTTTTTAAAAGAAGTTAAAAATATACCAGCAGTTGCTTTCGGGGTACAAAATTTACTTATCACTGAAAGCCCTGTTTCATTTGGACCTTATTTGGTTTTTACAAAATCCTTTTTTAATTTCCGACTGCACTCCGGGCTGATAAACATAGACAAGGAAATAAAACCGTTAGCAGGGTTAGATTTTCCAATGAATAACTTAATAACAATTCAGATTGACTATCTGGACGGGATAAGTTTTGCTCCTGTAGTTAATTTACAGGAAAACATTGTTCTTACTCCGGCTATTATTTACAGTTCAAATAGTGAAATCTTACATAGTATAAATCTACAATGGCTATTTAATTTTAAGGAGGACGACAAATGAATATTATCGGCAAAATATCCGGCTATTTTAATCCGGAACATTCCTGCTGCGGTGCAGAGAAAATAACGGTCAAGGGGTTAAAGAAGATTGCCATCGTAGGCAGCCCGAATGTCGGGAAATCGGTTCTGTTTAATTGCCTTACGGGAAACTATGTCACGGTATCAAATTATCCCGGGACGACCGTTGAGGTCTCTCGCGGAAAAACGAAAATCGGCGAGATTGAATTTGAAGTCGTTGATACGCCGGGGATGTATTCCCTCTTGTCCATTACCGAGGAAGAAAGAGTGTCGCGGAATATGCTGATAAATGAAAAGCCCGACGTTGTTCTGCATATTATTGATGCCAAAAACCTGGAAAGAATGCTGCCTCTGACTTTGCAGCTCATTGAAGCCGGTCTCCCCGTTATGCTTGTTTTGAATATTATTGACGAAGCTGAAAAAGCGTGTATGAAGATTGAAATTGCGGCTTTAGAAAAAGACCTGAAGATACCCGTCGTAGGCACGGTGGCAACGACAGGCAGGGGAATAGAAATGTTAAAAGGGAGGATAGAAGAATATGTTAGATCAAAAATGTGAATATTCGGGCGACATTCTTGAGGCATCTATTGAAAAAATAGAATCCTTGTTGAAAAAAGATTACGGCATCTCCAAACGTTCCTTAGCCATATTGGCGCTCCAGGAAGACGAAGAAATTGTGGGTTTGATTAAAACCGGCGAACCGGAAAGTTTTGTCCGGATTAAGGAAATTATAGACCACACCAAATCGCATTATGCCAGTCCGCTCTCTTACATAATATCAATCCGCAGACAGGAAGAAGCGAGCAGGATAGCAACTAAGAGCGTAGAACAGACGTCGCAAATAAAACTTACGTATAAGGAGAAATTAAGCCGTGCAATGATACGCCCTCTTACCGGAATACCGATACTCGTGTTAATCCTGTATTACGGGTTGTATAAATTTGTCGGCGAATTCGGCGCCGGTACGGTGGTTGATTTTATTGAAACGGATATTTTTGAGAATCACATCAATCCTGTGATGGTCCGCCTGTTTACGTCTATTATCCCGTGGTCGGTTATTAGAGAATTATTCGTCGGTGACTACGGCATTATTACTTTGGGTTTCCGGTATGCAGTGGCTCTTATCCTGCCGATTGTAACTACTTTCTTTATTGCTTTTGCAATAATTGAGGATACAGGTTATCTGCCGAGGTTGTCACTCTTAATAGACAGATTATTCAAAAAAATAGGATTAACAGGGAGAGCGGTTATACCCATGGTTTTAGGGCTCGGGTGTGACACGATGGCTACCATGGTTACCAGAACTCTGCCTACAAAGAGAGAGAGAATTATATCCACAATATTGCTTGCCCTGGCAGTTCCGTGCTCTGCGCAACTCGGAGTAATCCTTGCGTTATTTGCAGGCAATCCGAAAGCTCTCTGGATATGGCTCGGCGTGCTCGTGTTTGTTTTTGTTGCGGTCGGCTATCTCTCTTCCAAGATATTATCCGGTGAAGCGCCTTCTTTTTACATGGAGATACCGCCTTTGAGGATGCCCAAGATTTCCAACGTGCTGGTAAAAACATATACAAGGGTGCAGTGGTATTTTACCGAAATACTTCCTATGTTTATTTTAGCGAGTGTTTTTATCTGGCTTGGACAACTCACCGGATTGTTTAACCTGACGGTTTCTTTACTCGCTTATCCGGTCAGATGGGTAGGATTACCGGAAAAAACCGCCGTGGCATATCTTTTCGGATTTTTCAGGAGGGATTACGGGGCAGCAGGACTTTATGATATGAAAAAATTAGGATTGTTTACGGGTAACCAATTGGTTGTTGCAGTGGTGATTATGACCTTGTTTTTGCCCTGCATCGCCCAATTTCTAATGACGGTAAAAGAGAGGGGCTGGAAGACGGGTGTTGCCATATCGGTCTTCATTCTTTTATTTTCGTTCTCGGTCGGTTATATTCTTAATTTTCTACTAAACACATTCGGGATATTATTATGAGCAAAATTAAATGCAGTTTATGCGGGTTTGAGTTTAATGAAGACGAGGCGCAGACATCGTGCTCGTCTTGTCCCATGATGAAAGGGTGCAAACTTATAAGGTGCCCGCAATGCGGTTACGAAACGCCGCCCGAACCGCGCTGGCTGAAATCTCTGTTGAAAAGGAGGGAATAAAAATGAGTATGAGTGAACGGGCAGAGGAGATCCTTGAGACGTTATGGGTATCTTTGAATGAGAATAAACTGGGTTCAATGGATTTAGGTATCGCAAAAGGCGAACTGGAGATTTCCGAACTCGCAAAAGCAGGATTTATAAAAATAGTTGACGGCAGAGTCGTGCCTACCGAGAGAGGGAAAAAAGAAGGAGAAAAAGTAGTGAGACGACACAGGTTGGCGGAGAGATTGTTTGCCGACCTTATTGACGTGAAGAAAGAACTCATACATACGATGAGTTGCAAATTTGAACATCTGCTGCACGACGGCGTTGAAGATAATATCTGCATACTCCTCGGACATCCGAGAACCTGCCCTCACGGAAGACCTATCCCGGAAGGGGACTGCTGCCGGAAATCCCGGGAAAGTATCGGTAAAGTAATTTCTTCTCTGACAAACTTTGAAGTGAATCAAAGCGGGAAGGTTGCTTATATACAGACAAAAGACAACAAGAAACTCCAGAAACTTATGGCAATGGGAATACTGCCGGGTATGGGCATAACCTTAATTCAAAAATATCCTTCATATGTTCTGCAAGTAGGTCATTCTCAATTTGCCGTTGACGAGGATTTGGCAAATGCCGTTTATATCCGCAAACGGTCGTAAAGAACTGATTTGTCCGGATTATTGACATTTTACTTAATTTGAGATATACTGTCATCAGATATATGCTTGAAGACGATGACATAAAATTATTTTTAGAATTCCAGCGCGGCGACAAACAGTGTTTTGAAAAATTGTTGGACAAATATGAAAAGCCGGTTATCAATTTTATCTATCATATGGTCGGCAGCAGGGAAGACGCCGAGGATTTGGCACAGGAGGTCTTTTTAAGAATTTATCGCGCCGCTGCAAATTATAAACCGTCCTCAAAATTTTCAACCTGGCTTTATAGAATTGCCGCAAACATATCTATTGACTATAAAAGAAAACCTGCCAATAAACTCCACGCAGTTACGGATTCAATAGATAAACCAATCGTTACGGATGAAAATGAAATAACAAAAGAAATCTCCGACACTTCAAAAAGTCAGCCGGAAAATATACTGGAGCAAAAACGGATTAATGAAACGGTTCGGTCGGCGTTACTTTCACTTCCGTCAAACCAGCGAATCGCTTTAACCCTCCGCGTGTATGAAAATAAATCATATCAGGAAATATCGGAAATTCTCAGTTGTTCCGTTTCTTCGGTTGAATCTCTTCTTTTCCGCTCCCGCCAGAATTTAAAACAAAAATTGACCGCAAGTTTTTGACCTGTATTCCGTTTAATATAGTAGAGAGGCAAATTATGAACTGTAAAAAAGCGAAAAAGTTACTGTCTGCATATCTTGACGGCGAGATGAATGAACATTGTCGGCAAGATATTTCTGAGCATTTGAAAATATGCTCTGACTGTAATAAAGAATACGGGATTCTTTTTCATCAGGATACTTATTTGAAACAACATGATTCAATAGAACCATCGCCAGTTTTCAGACAAAACTTTTGGCGGAAAATCAGAGATGCGGAATCCAATACGGTGAAAAATAAAATCGCGGAAAAAATATTGAGATGGTGGCTCCCGGCACCCGTTTTCTGTTCTTTTGTTATATTCATATTTCTAATTTTTTCGGTGGTCTCGCCGCTTCTGTATGGACAGAACATCAAAACCAGCGAGAAAATCGTTCAACTCGTTAAAAAAATGTGCTTACCGTCAAATCAGCAAAAAATATTTTCACCGTTAAATTTTACGGATTTTTGCGATGAATACTGCCAAATATTATGTGAATCTCATCAACAAAAAAGCGGTTCAATATCTGAATGTGGGAGGTGTAAAAAATGAAGTCCAAATTGGCGATTGCAAGTTTTGTGCTGGGATTGGTTTCTTTCGTCCAACTTTTCGGTCTTGAAAAAGCCGTGCTGGCGGTTGTTTTTGGCGCAATTTCTCTGAAAGAAATAACTGATGGTCAGCAGTTGAACGGGAAAAAGTATGCTTACGCCGCCATAATACTCGGTTCGGCATACATTCTGATTATACTTATTTTAGCGGTTGTAAAAGGTCCGGAGATGTTTAAACTTCTGGGTAAAATGAGGGGGTAAGATGAAAAAGTTTTTTGTTTTTTGCAGTATGTTGTTGGCGAGTTTTTTGCTGGTTAACAGGGCGGCGGCTATGTCGTGTCACGGTGGCGGGGGTGAAGATAGCGGCGGGCATCAGCACGAGGAAAAGGCGGCGGCGAAACCGGAAAAAGCCGCAGTTCGGGGGACTTTTTATTCCAAAACCTATGTCTGTCCGATGCATCCCGAAATAAAAAGCGACAAACCGGGGAAGTGTCCGGAATGCGGCATGAAACTTAAAAAGAAACAGGTCTTAATGACTTACGCCTGTCCGGAGAAGGATTGCGAATACCGGAAATCAAAACCGGGGAAATGTTATCAGCACAATAAAGAACTTATCAAAACGGAAGTTGAGCAGGTTAAACCGGAAGATTCAAATCCGCTGCCCGAAGAAAAATGATCGGCAAATTATATTGTTGAAAATATTATGATTTTGTTATACAATAAAGTTATGAAAATTTTACTGAAATTATTTCTTATTTTTGTTGTAAGTAATTTATGCATAAACCGTGTTTCCGGCGAAACAGTTTTTTTGCAAGTCCTTGTTGATGCTGCGAAGCAAAACAATCCTGAAATTATCGCTGCAAAAGAAAAATGGGCTGCAGCAAAATCAAAAATATGGCAGGAAAAAACATGGGAAAATCCTTTAGTTTTTATTGACTGGCAGAAAGTGCCGAAAAATGATTTTGACTTGAATAATGCCGAGGAAAAAATGTATGGTATAAGTCAGATGGTGCCTTTTCCCGGCAAACTGGAAATTAAAGGAAAAATTGCAAGATATGAAGCGGAAAAGACCGAATGGGAATACAGAGAAACCGAATTAGAAATTCTATCTGATTTGAAAATAAGTTATGCGATGTATTTTTACATAAACAAGTCAATTGAAACATATAAACAAACTTCTGAAATTATGAATAATTTCAGCAAAGTCGCCGAGTCAAAATATGTAACAGGAAAGGCAAGTCAGGGTGATGTTTTGCGTGCACAGTTAGAGGCGGTAAAGATGTCAAATATGGTTATAACAATGGAGCAAGAAAAAGAAACGGTCAAAGCAGAGTTAAATTCGCTAATCGGTAAAAATGCCGATGAAGTTATAGGCGAGCCGGAAGAGTTAACGCCAAAATATATAAAAAATAACTGGGATGAAATAAAAAAGTTGACAGTTGAAAACAATCCTGAAATCAGACAACAAAATGCAGCGGTTTCAAAAAATAAATGGGCGAAAAAAATGTCTTATACTGAATTCCTGCCCGACTTTGATTTAACTTACCGCAAAAGAAAAATGGAAATGGGAAATGATAGCCAGGATTTTATGCTTGGATTTACGGTGCCACTCTGGTTCTGGAAACCTTTACTTAATGTTAAAGAGATGTCCAGTGAATTAAAAATGGCAGAATCAGAGAGTAAAAATATGGAACTGATGGCTATATATCAGGCAAAAGAGATTTTTGTAAAACTGAAAACTGCCGAGAGGCTTATAGAACTTTATCGCACAAGTGTGTTGCCCCCGGCAGAGCAATCCTTAAAAGTGACCGAATCATCTTACCGCGCCGACAGAGAGGATTTTTTAAATTTGCTTGACAGTGTCCGAACTTTGTTGGATTTTCAACTTGAGTATTATAAATATATCTCCCAGTATCATCAGAATCTGGCTATGCTTGAAAAAATAGCAGGAACCGAATTTATTGACGGAGGTTTGAAATGAAAATAAAGAATATTTTTTTCGTATTGTTTTTGATAGTTCCACTGCTACTTATTTACTCTTGCTCAAAAAAAGAAACCTCTCACGGAAGTTCCAAGAAAGTATCTCAAAAATATCATTGCCCAATGCATCCCACATATATTTCCGATAAACCCGGCGATTGTCCGATTTGCGGGATGAAACTGGTGCCGATGGAAGAAAAACCTATTGCCGTCCAGCCATCAAAGAAAAAAACAATATATCGCTCTTCAATGAGTCCGAACGAAATTTCCGATAAGCCAGGCAAGGATTCTATGGGTATGGAAATGGTGCCATATGAGGTTGAGGAAAATAACAGTGCATCCAAAGTAGAAGGTCTGTCTTCCGTAACTATATCGGAAGAAAAACAACAGTTGATTGGTGTAAAAACCGCAATTGTGAAAAAACAAAAGCTTATTTTTGATATCCGCGCTTCAGGCAGGGTCGCACATGACCCTGAACTTTATAACGCTATTATTGAATATCAACAGACAATTGCCAGACGAAAGGAACTTGCTTTAGAAAATTCTTCGCAGGAGCAGGAATTTATTCAACAGGCAGATTCGCTGTTAGATTCATCAACACTCCGCCTGAAACATTTAGGCTTGTCCGACAGCCAGATTGCGGAATTATCAAAAAGTACGGAGACATTTACTAATCTTATTTTAGTTGGAAAACCCGGCGGGACGGTCTGGGTATATGCACAGATTTATATGTCCGAAATCGGTTTAGTTAAACCGGGACAAATTATGGAGGTCACATCCGTAGCGTTGCCCGGAAAGAAATTTCACGGAGAGATAAAGGCAGTTGATACTTATTTAGACAGTGAATCCAGAACATTGCGGGTACGGGCAGAAGTATCTAATCCCGAAGGATTACTTAAACCCGATATGTATGTGGATGCCGTCATCCATGTTGACTTCGGAGAAAAAATTGCTGTTCCGGAAGAAGCAGTCATTGATACGGGAACAAGACAGATTGTTTTTGTAAAAAAAGGGCAGGGTGTCTATGAACCGAGAGAGATTCAAGTCGGACATAGTGCGGAAGGATATTACGAAGTTATTTCAGGGCTTTCTGTTGGAGAAGAAGTTGTAACCTCGGCAAACTTTTTAATTGACTCCGAGTCAAAATTGAAATCAGCAATACAGGGAATGTCAGGGGAACATAAACATGGAAAGTAAAAATCAAAATCATCGTGCGAATAGCACAGGATTTATTGAGAGAGTAGTTGCGTTTTCTGCGAAGAATAAATTTTTAGTCATAATTTTTACCGCTGTTGCCGTTGCAGCAGCGATTTATTGCATAAAAAATATTCCGCTGGATGCTATCCCGGATTTATCGGATACCCAGGTCATAATTTATTCACGCTGGGACAGAAGCCCCGATGTTATAGAGGACCAGGTTACTTATCCGATTGTTACAGCAATGCTCGGTGCACCGAAGGTTAAAACAATCCGCGGATTTTCTGATTTCGGGTTTTCATATGTATATGTGATTTTTCAGGACGGAACCGACATATACTGGGCAAGAAGCCGGACACTGGAGTATTTAAGTAAAATACTTCCGCGGCTACCCGAAGGCGTTAAAACAGAAATGGGTCCTGATGCAACCGGCGTCGGATGGGTATTTCAATATGCTCTTGTTGACAAAACAGGAAACAACAGTTTAGCGGACTTAAGAAGTTATCAGGATTGGTATCTTCGGTATTACATTCAATCAGTTCCGGGAGTAGCAGAGGTCGCATCAATCGGCGGATTTCAAAAGCAATATCAGGTAAATGTAAATCCGAATGCACTTGTATCATATAATATTCCTTTAATGAAAGTAATTGATGCAATCAGAGACGGCAATAATGATGTCGGCGGGCGCCTTGTGGAATTTTCCGGCGCCGAGTATATGGTTCGCGGAAGGGGTTATGTTAAATCAAAAAAAGATATTGAAGATATTGTTGTAGGAAGAAATATGAGCGGTACTCCGGTATTGATAAAAAATATTGCAAAAGTAGCATTAGGTCCTGAAATTAAAAGAGGTATAGCCGACTTAGACGGAGAAGGAGATACGGTAGGCGGAATTGTCATAATGCGACAGGGACAGAACGCATTAAATGTTATTAACCGCGTTAAATCAAAAATAAAAGAAATAGAACCGTCCCTTCCAAAAGGAGTTGAAATTGTAACTACATATGACCGTTCGGAACTTATACTCAAAGCAATAGGTACATTAATAAGTCAACTTAAAGAAGAATTGCTCGTTGTTTGTCTGGTAATTCTTCTTTTTTTGTGGCATATTCCGTCTGCGATTGTGCCGATAATAACTATTCCTCTATCCGTAGTTTTGGCATTTATACCGATGTATCTTATGGGACTTACCTCAAATATCATGTCTCTATCCGGGATTGCTATTTCAATAGGGGTATTATGCGACGGTGCTATTGTTGAAGTTGAAAATGCGTACAAAAAACTTGAGATGTGGATAGAAGGCGGCAGAATTGGCGACTTTCATAAAATCCGCATACAGGCATTACAAGAAGTGGCTCCTTCCATATTTTTCTCTCTGTTAGTTATTTCCGTTTCTTTTATGCCGGTTTTTACTCTTGTTGACCAGGAAGGCCGGCTTTTCAAGCCATTAGCATATAGTAAAAATTTAGCGCTGGCTCTCGCAGCTGTCTTGGCAATTACATTAGACCCCGCTATACGGCTTCTTTTCACAAGAATGGATTATGTGCATTTCAAACCCAAATGGTTGTCGTCCTTATTTAATACGATTACGGTAGGGAAGTATTATAAGGAAGAAAACCATCCAATCAGCAAAATTCTTTTTAAGATATACGAGCCGGTATGTAATCTTGTGCTGAAATATAAAAGAACTACAATCGCTATCGCAATTATTTTAGTCATCTCAACAATTCCGATTTATTTTAAGTTGGGCTCGGAGTTTATGCCGCCGTTAAATGAGGGCTCTATTTTGTATATGCCGACAACTCTTCCCGGTATTTCTGTGACAGAAGCGGAAAAATTACTTCAAACCATGGATAAAATCCTGAAAAGTACACCGGAAGTAGAAAGGGTCTTTGGAAAAGCAGGCAGGGCTGATACATCCACTGACCCTGCTCCGTTTTCAATGATGGAGACCACTGTTATACTGAAACCGGAAAAAGAATGGCGTAAAGTTAAGAGATGGTATTCATGGATGCCGGAAATTTTTCAGAAACCATTCAGACCTGTTTGGCGGGATAGAGTTACATGGGAAGATATAATAAATGAGATGGATTCTAAAATGCAATTTCCGGGTGTCTCAAATGCATGGACAATGCCGATTAAAGCAAGAATTGATATGTTGACTACAGGCGTTAGAACTCCGGTTGGAATAAAAATCTCAGGTGGTGACTTGAAAGAAATAGAAAAACTCGGGGTTCACCTGGAAATGATTTTAAAAGATATTAAAGGAACGAGAAGCATTTATGCTGAAAGGGTTGCAGGCGGGTACTTTCTGGACTTTGATTTAAAAAGAGAACAACTTGCGCGGTATGGACTGAGTATAAAAGAAGCGGAAATGGTAATTATGTCTGCAATCGGCGGAGAACCAATCACAACAACAGTTGAGGGTCGTGAAAGATATACGATAAATGTCAGGTATGCCCGTGAATTGAGAGACACTTTACCAAAACTGAGAAGGGTATTGGTTCCGACAATGTCGGGAGCACAAATTCCGTTGGGTGAACTTGCGGATATTCATCTTTCATTAGGACCTTCAATGATAAGAAATGAAAATGGACTTCTTACCGGCTATGTTTATGTGGATATGGCTGGAAGAGATATCGGAAGTTATGTGCAGGACGCAAAAAAAATTGTTAAAGAAAAATTAACCCTGCCCACCGGCTATTCGCTTTTATGGAGCGGACAATATGAAAATATGATGAGAGTCAGAGAACGGCTTAAAGTAATCATTCCGGTAACAATTTTTATTATTTTTCTTCTGCTGTACATGAACACAAAATCAGCAGTGAAAACAATGATTGTTTTTCTTGCAGTTCCTTTCTCTTTAGTCGGTGCGATATGGTTTATGTACATACTTGGTTATAATATTTCTATCGGTGTCTGGGTCGGAATGATTGCTTTGATGGGACTTGACGCTGAGACAGGCGTGTTTATGCTTTTGTTTCTTGATTTGTCTTACAATGATGCGGTTAAACAGGGGAAAATGAAAACACTTGCCGACTTAAAAGCAGCAATTATACACGGAGCAGTGAAAAGAATAAGACCTAAAATGATGACTGTTGGTACGACATTTATAGGACTGGTTCCGATAATGTGGTCAATGGGAACAGGCGCCGATTTGATGAAAAGAATTGCGGCACCTATGGTAGGCGGAATTTTTACAAGTTTCATTATGGAACTTTTAGTATATCCGGTAATATATGAAATCTGGAAATGGAATTTTGAAATGAAAAAAGGCACTATTGATGTGGATTTGTAGCGGTGGATGTCAATCCACGATTTTGCAAATATCGTGATAAATAAGGGAGGTTCAGGAAAAATGAAGAAATTTGGTTTTATTGTTGTTATGTTATTGGGTTGTCTTTTAGTAAGTAATCGTGTGGTGGGACAGACGCATCATCACGATGGAAGTGTAGAACAACATAAGCAGGGAGAAAAATCAGCAAAGAAATCATCAGAAAAGAATGTAGGTATTTGTCCGGTAATGCCACAAGAAAAGGCGTCCAAAGAAAATTCATACATTTATAAGGATAAGACATATTATTTTTGTTGTCCCGCCTGTATAGAAAAATTTAAAAGTGACCCCAAAAAATATATTTCTAAAATTAAAGATATAAATTTAGAGGCATATCAATATGGTTTTTCGCCAGACCCAATTGTTGTAAAAAAAGAGGACATAGTGCGGCTTACGGTTACTTCCAGAGATGTTGCTCACGGAGTTTATATAAAAGAGTATGGAATTAAGTTAGTCGTAAAAAAAGGCGGGGCCAAAAAAATAGAGTTTCTTGCCGATAAAAGCGGAAAATTTGATATTTTATGCTCTGTATATTGTGGTTCCGGGCATTCTAAAATGAAAGGGAAATTGATAGTAGAATAATAAAACAGTGGTGAAAAAACTATGATTAAGTACATTGTATTTATTCTTTTTATTTTTGTTTTTTCTGCTTGTGCTAAAAAACCATCGGAAGAAATGGCTAAGTGCGCATCAGAAGGAATGGAGATGAAAGTATCTGCAATGGTAAAAATGGAGCACGGCGGCAAGACATTGTATTTTTGTAATGATGATGAGATGAAGAAGTTTATGTCCGAACATCAGAAACAACCTCACAAACATCGCTAATTATATGGGGACTTATGGGAAAAGATTTGGTCTGTGGTATGAAAATAAATCCGGAAACAGCAAAGGTGACTGTGGAATACAAAGAGACAATATATTATTTTTGTAGCAGATATTGCAAGGAAGAATTTGAGAAAAACTCTGAAAAATATCTGAAAAAGAAAAATTTTGTTGCACGATTTATAGATTGGCTTGGTAAAGAAAGCAATGGCAAACCCCGTTCCTGTCATTAAACGATGGAAAATATATTAAT
Source organism: Elusimicrobiota bacterium (assembly GCA_041658185.1). Classification (GTDB taxonomy): domain Bacteria; phylum Elusimicrobiota; class UBA8919; order UBA8919; family UBA8919; genus UBA8919. The sequence continues at coordinate 17,116 of JBBAAR010000013.1, read as the reverse complement.
ACTGTAATGCAGGAAATATAGCCGCTAATCCGTGGCGAGGAGGAATATGGGTATGAAAAAACTTAATACGCAGGTTGTTTTTTTATTAATCGTTCTTTTATCCGGTTGTAGCGGTATGAAATTTTCCGGTTCTATTAAGGGCTCTCCGCCAACATCAGAATTATTTTCAATGAGGGAAATGTCTGATGCTAAATCGGAATTATGGAAACGCTATTTTGGTAAATATGAAATTCAACTTGTGGTAAAACCGGAGTCGCCGTCCGCCACCGAGCAGGTAACGGTGGAGGTGGTAATAAATGATATTTCCCAAACCCCCCTTGCGCCTGTTCGGGGAGCAAAAATATCCTGTGGTGCAAGAATGCCTAATATACCCGGACATATTCACACACTTGCCAAAAAGATATGTTATCTTACCGAAGTAAATCCGGGTCTGTGCAGAATGGAGCCGATAGTTTTTGGTATGGGCGGTGACTGGGATTTGATAATAAAGGTTGAAATTTCGGAAAGCGAAAAATTTTCGGCAGTATTTCCAATAGTAGTAAAAGGTCCTCCATATCCGCCGAATCGTGTTCCGTAATCGGAGTGGATGGAAAAATAAATTAATTTTTCAAATGAAGTAATTATTATTATCCGTATAAGGAGGTTTTAGAGATGATTAAATATTTGGTTTTTGGTTTTTTGGTTTTTGGGATTCTTGCGTGTGCCAAAAAGGAGGAGGTCTCAAAAACAACGGAGATGGGAACTTCTGAAATGAAGGGGCACGAAGGAACAGAAGCGGTAAAAAAGGAAGGAGTTGCCCTGAGAACAGCAACGGCGGATGAGGTTGGAAAAGATGTCGTCTGCCCCGTAATGAGGAATGTAAAATTCAAGGTAAAGTCAATTACCCCTGTGGCAGATTATAAAGGTAAAAGTTATTATCTCTGTTGCGGTGCCTGTCCCGGCAAGTTTTCTGAAGATCCGGAAAAATATATTTCCAGGATTAAGGAAATTAAATTAGAGACATTTCAATTCGGGTTCTCTCCCGATCCGGTGGTAGTGAAAAAAGGAGATATTGTAAAACTTGAAATCACCTCGCGTGATGTATCGCACGGAGTATATATAAAAGAATATGGCATAAAGATACCCGTTAAAAAAGGTGAAATCAAGAAAGTTGAGTTTCTCGCTGCTCAAGAAGGTAAATTTGATATCCTCTGTTCTGTTTTTTGCGGTTCAGGTCATTCTAAAATGAAAGGCAGGTTAGTAGTAGAAAAACAATGATATTGCTGAAGGATAAAAAGAATCTGGTTATTTTGCTGTTGAGCATTCTTTTTATCATAAAGATTCCTCAAGAGGGTTTGCGATTTGCTTTTTGGGTCTTTGGCGGGATATTATTGACTTCTTTGTTTGATGTCCTCACAACAGCAATTCTACAAAAAAGAATAATCGTCCCCAAGAGTGCTGTCATTAGCGGTTTTATTATTTCTGGGATTTTAGATTACCGGCAAACATGGTTTGCATTGGTTATTTTTTCACTTTTGCCGGTTATATCCAAGCATATATTAAAATTTAAACATAAGCATATTTTTAATCCCGCCAACTTCTCTCTGGCAATTGCAACATTTTTCAAGGTTCCGCTTACGTGGAATATAGAGTCCAATATCTATTTAATTATTATCGTAGGATTATATATCGTTTATTCTCTTAAGAAAATCCCGCATATTATCGGTTTTTTTGTTTTCTTTATCGGTTTGTTCGTAACCCAAAAAGTCAACCCCTTTTTATCGGTAAGTTGGTTTTTTGTCTTTATTATGCTTATTGAACCAAAGACCTCCGGGTTCGGTAAGTGGAGGGGATTTATCTTCGGCAGTATCGCCGGAATAATAGCATTTTTAATCTTTAAGTTTTTCCCGCCTTATGATTTTCTTGTAATAGGATTATTTGTTGCTAATCTATTTAATCCCCTGTTAGAAAAATTAAAGAATTAACCGATAGCCGTGCTCATTAACACAACTTCAGGAAAAATTATTTTTCTGCTGACCATAAGTAATTGCATACCGGCAAAACACGCCTTTTTAAAAAATAACTTGATTTTACTTCTTTAAAAAGTATAATACCCATATTGTGAAGATTTTAATAATACGCTTAAGCTCTATCGGCGACATTGTTCTTGCCACACCCCTGGTAAGATGTCTGCGGACGGCAGTTCCGTCGGCGCAGATTGATTTTTTGGTTAAAAAAAAGTATTCGGAAATTCTTTCGGCAAACCCGTATATTTCAAATCTGATATTCTTTGAAAACAACATTTTTGAACTGGCGAAAAAAATAAAAAAAGAAAAATATGATTTTATTCTAGATATTCATAATAATTTCAGGACTTTTCTTTTGATTTTGTTTTCCGGTGTAAAAATTTTAAGATATAAAAATTATATGTTCCGGAGATTTTTTCTGGCGGAATTCGGGTTAAATTTTTACAAAGAGAGAGAAAAAATTCCGGTTTTTCAAAGATATCTGAAAACGGCCGAATCACTCGGCATTTTACATGATAATAAAGGACTTGATTTCTTTATTGATAAAAATGCAGAAAACAAATTTGAACAAGTCCGCATAAATCAATGTATAGGAATTTGTCCGGTTGCCGTCTGGAAAACAAAGAGATGGCTTAAACAGAATTTTGTTGATTTGGCAAAAAAAATACTTAAAAAACAAGATTGCGAGATACTTATTTTCGGCGGCAAGAACGATTTTGATTATTGTGAAGATATAAAAATCCGGATTGGTCCGAAAGCAAAAAATCTCTGCGGATTGTCGCTTAAAGAAACTGCGGTTGTTTTGAAAAAATGTAAATATTTGCTTACAAATGATACGGGACTTATGCATATTGCCGATGCCTTAAAAATTCCGACAATTTCAATTTTCGGTCCGACAGCAGAAGAATTCGGATTTTATCCGCAATCGGAAAAATCAAAAATTATTTCTAAAAATTATTTTTGTAAACCATGTTCTACAAAAGGTTCCGGCAAATGTCCCGTCGGTGATTTCAGGTGTATGACAGGAATATCCGTTGAGGAGGTCTTTTTAACCTGTGCTGCTTGTTTATAATATATTAGTCGGTTTTGTATTTGTATTCGTTATGCCGTATTTTATCTGGCGGTATAAACTTGCCATTTTTGATAAAGTTGCAGTCGGCATAAAACAGCGTCTGGGATTTTATGATATTGAAAAGGGCAAATATATTTTAATTCATGCTTCATCTGTCGGCGAACTGAAAACCATAACGGTGTTTATTAACAAATTGAAAAAAATATTTCCGGAAAAAAAAATTCTTATATTAACAATGACGCCGTACGGTTACAAATATGTTCTTGACAAAAAAATTGCCGATAAGGTTGTTTTTGCCCCGATTGATATTCCGTTTTGTGTTGAAAAATTGTTTTTAAGGGTTATACCGGAGATGCTTATTCTTGTTGAGAGCGAACTTTGGCCGAATTTAATTTTTTCAGTCGCAAGGAAAGGTGCAAAAATTGTCTCAATTAATGCAAGGATGTCGGATAAAAGTTTTCGCAGATATTTGTTCGTAAAAGAGTTTATGGCGGAAATTCTAAAAAAGATAGATTTTATTTGCGCCCGTGAAGAATCTGACAGAAAAAAATTCATTGCTTTGGGCTATGATGAAAAAAAAGCGGTAAAAACGGGTAATATGAAATATGATAAAACCGAAACCGTTTATGCAAAAACAAGCATAACAAAGAAGGATTTTGGTTTTACCGATAGCGATTTTATTTTTGTAGCAGGCAGCACCAGAGAGCAGGAAGAAGAAATAGTAATAAATGTTTATAAAAAATTGGCAGAGGAGTTTATAAACTTAAAATTGATAGTTGCACCGCGTTATCCTGAAAGGTGTTTAGAAGTAGAAAAAATTTTACAAAAAGAAAATATATCGTTTATCCGCAAGTCACAACTTATCCCACGGGGACTTCCTTTGGTCGCTGTTTCCGGCTTACCGCTTCCGGCTTACCACTGTCTTTTGCTTGACACCATCGGAGAACTTACCGATGCCTATTCAACAGGAACCGTTATTTTCGTCGGCGGGAGTTTGTTTGACGGTGCCGGCGGGCATAATATGTTAGAGCCGGCGGAGCTCGGTAAAACGGTTATATTCGGCAAATTTGTTAAAAATTTTCAAGAATCGGCAAAATTATTAATTTCCGAAAAGGCGGCATTTCAGGTAAGTGATGAAAAAGAGTTTTATAATTCTGCCCGCAGATTACTAATTGATATAGAATTAATGGATGAAATGGGAAAACGGGCAAAGGAAGTTGTTATCAGCCGTCGCGGTGCAACCGATAAGAACCTAAAAATCATTTCGGAGATATTAAAAAATGCTTAAATTATCAACTGCCGTAGGCAGTATGCCTCACAATGACGGGAAAAAAGCAATTGAGATTATTATGAAGAATCTCGCTATCCCTGTTTGGCCGCAACTTCCTAAAATAAGTTTCAGGGAAAGTATGTATGCACAGTATTCCGAGGGTTTTCCCTGCCTTGAAGTTTCCGAAAAAAATCAAAAAATATTTTTTGATACTGATGGTGATGTACTTCCGTCATTGGAAAAATTCTATGAAAAAATTATTTCGGATGATATAGATTATTTCAAAATCTCGCAGAATTATTCAGCGGGATTTTATGAATTTATTTCACAGTTAGAGTCCAGTAATTTGAAATTTCCGTCGGTTAAAGGACAGATTACAGGTCCAATCACTTTCGGTTTGAAGGTAACCGATAAAAATAACCGCTCAATTTTTTATAATGAGCAGTTCGTAGATGTAATAGTAAAAGCACTTACAATGAAAGCCAGATGGCAGATAAAACAGTTGCGAGGGACGAGGGACGAGACACAAGTTATTATGTTTATTGATGAGCCGTATCTATCCGTTTTCGGAAGTGCTTTTACACAAATTTCCCGTGAAGAAGTAATAAAATATCTCAACGAGGTTATAGAAGGTATTCACAAAGAAAATGCTCTGTCAGGCGTTCACTGCTGCGGAAATACCGACTGGTCGGTTTTAATGGATACGGACATTGACATTATTTCTTTTGATGCTTACAGTTTTTTTGACGGTCTGACGCTTTATCCTGAAAAACTGAATAAATTTTTTGAAAGAGGCGGAGTGCTGGCTTGGGGAATTGTGCCGAGTTCCGACTTAATAAATTCTGAAACGGTGGAATCGCTGACAGAGAATTTTATAGAAAAAAACAAGCAACTTGTTAAAAAGGGCATTAACGAAAAGGCAGTTAAAAGCCGTTATATTATAACGCCGTCCTGCGGCGTCGGTTCACTGTCGGAAAAACTTGCGGAAAAAATTATTATAACAACCAAAAATGTGGCGGAAAACTTAATAAAAACATAAGAAATTATAAAAGCAACCACAGATGGACACAGATAAACACAGATAACGACAAAGACGTTATTTTTATCTGCGTAAATCGGAGCCTGCCCCCGAATGATTCTATGCGGGGGTCTATCTGCGGTTACGAAGTTTTCTTTAGGAAAATATGATTATAGCGGTCTCCGGCAAAGGTGGAGTCGGAAAATCCACGATTTCGTCTTTGATGATAAGACAATTAGTTGAGAGTAAAAAATCTCCGGTTCTTGCGGTGGATGCCGACCCTAACAGCAATCTCGGATATTATCTGGATGTTGATTATCCCGCAGGGACAGCCGTTTCCGATTTACGAGATGATGAATTCAAAAAAAATCCGGCGGGAATTTCAAAAGTTGACTGGCTTAATATGAAGATGCAGGAGTGTATTTTTGAGACGGACAAAGGGTTTGATTTGCTTGTTATGGGTCGTCCCGAAGGTCCCGGTTGCTATTGTGCCGTCAACAATCTTTTGAGAGATTTTTTGAAAAAAATCAGCCGTCAATATCCGTTTGTTGTTATTGATAACGAAGCGGGTATGGAGCATCTTTCCCGTCGCACAAACAATGAAATTGATGTGTTGTTTATAGTTGCCGAGCCGACGAATATAAGTTTTCTCGCTGCGGAAAATATAAAAAAAACAGCGGAACGTCTGCCGATAAAAATCATCAAAAAATATCTGCTTGTAAATAAATATCAAAATGAAAACATCAAAAACATTGACGGTCTTGATATGATCGGTTATATTCGTTATAATAAAAATATTCCTGACAATTTTTATGCGAATAATTCGGAAATTAAAAATGACATTCAGGATATTTTATTAAAATCAGGAATTTTATGAAAAATGTTTTGATCATTTTTTTGTTGCTGATTTTAGCATTAACCGGCTGGTGGGCAAACAAAAATTTCAATTATCCGTATCCTGCCCCGGTGGATATTGTTACGGAAAAAACAAAGCCGATTGATTTTGCAGGATTTCTATTCGGAATGAGAAGAATCATTGCTGATATTATGTGGGTTCAGACATTACAGTATTACGGCGGCGGCGGCTGGGAAGATAAAGTCAGCGAAGAAAAATACCGCAAGTATGAAAAGGACGACAGAAAAAAAAGCGAATATGGAAGATACAGAGATCTTCTGGCTATGTGTCAAAGATGCGTGAGAATTGACCCGTATTTTAAGTATGTTTATGCTTTTGGCGGTGCATCGCTTGCTTGGAATCTGACCCGCTATGATGAAGCCCTTGAATTATTAAATGAAGGAATGAAATACAATCCGCAGTACTATCCGTTTCATTTATATGCTGCTGCTATTGTTTATTCAAAAGAGGGCAAATCCACTGATGTGATAAAAAAACTTGAAGAAACGGTAAAATATCCGGATTGTCCGTTTGAGGTTAAACTTATCCTCGGCAATATATATACCAAATACGGCAGGTATGAAGATGCCGCAAACATCTGGGTGAACATCTATTATACGGCGAAACTTGAAGATAGAAAAAAAGGGGCGAAACAAAAACTTATTAAACTTATTACCGAAAAAAAGTTATCTGAAAAATTCCTGGAAAAAATAAAGGATATTTAATCAGCGCTCGCCCCCGAAGGGACTCCCTGCGGTCGCTCGGAAATAAAAAATGATTTTGAAATGAAAATATCAGAACCATCCCCGTATTTTTTTCTGTATTTGGTATGACAAACCGTAATTTAGTTTGCTTACGCGGTTTTTTTATTTACAAAAAAAACCTTTACAAAATCATAAGAATACTTTATACTTATAATATATATACCCGTAAATAGCGCCGGATAAATTTTTATGAAATTGAAAATAAAAACCATATTATTTCTGATAATAATCTTCGTCCCGGTTATCTTATACGGTGCCGATATAATCAATGAAAATTTTGAGGGCGGCGGTACCCCGGCCGGGTGGACAAACAATGGTCCCGTAACGTGGTCTATCACACACGCTAATTCACCCACCCATAGCGAATCATTTGCTAAAGTTGCTTGGTATTTAATTACCCCGGTATTAAACTATCCCGCCGCTTTAACTTACTGGATGTATGCCAGCGCCGGTGCTTCAAGTTTCAATATTCAATATTCAACAAATGCGGCTACTTGGGCATCATTACCCGGTTCTCCGACGGCTACCGATTATGGCGGTACTTTTATGCAGGAAACTTTTGATTTATCAAGTTATAACAATATATATATTAAATTTTATAGAAGCGGTAGCAAAACATATTATCTCGACGATGTCGTAGTCACTCAAAGAACTGCTCCGGATATTGTAGCGGTGCAAGCAGGACCCTCGTTAGACGACAGAACATCTTTTACATCGGGTGCACCGTTCGGTTATATGGCGGCCGGCAGCGACGGACAAATATCATTTACCTGGACCAACCCGACGTATTCAAGTGTATTTTATTACGAATATAACAACACGGCAACCGGTACTATTGACGGTTCGGAGTCCGGCACTACGGATGATTATATTGATGACTTTCCTGTTGATGTTACAAATCATTATTTTCATGTAAGGCCGAGAGACGGTGATGGGAACGGACAGTGGGGAACCGAGCGGGTGTTCATCGTAGAGTATATTTTAGCCCCCGATAAACCGTCGTCCCTTGTTCAAATAGGTGAAAGCGGTAATCAACTGGCATCAATGCAGTGGACAAACTCGTCAACAATTATTTCGTCGTTCACCCAAGCAAGCGATCAACTAAAATTCCATTTACAGGTATCGTCATTTTCCTCTTTCAGCCCGCTCTTTTTTGAAACAACGTCACAATTATTAAGTCAGGGGACCACCGGTTACAAGTGGCCCGCTTTGACCGACAACGGCACATACTGGTGGCGGGTCTGGAGTGAGAATAGTAACGGCTTAACTTCTTCAACATCAACGGAGCTCGGTTCCGGAGGAAATGCAAAGTTAGGATTTGATTGTATTCCGCCGGCAGGAATTTCCGACTTAACCGCATTGGCGGGTCCGGTTGACGGCTCTATAACACTTAAATGGACCGCGCCAGGCGACGACGGAACTGCAGGCAGCATTGCCGGCGGTGCCTATTGGGTGAAGTACTCAACAAATCCGCTCGGAAACGAAACGACTTTCGGCACCGCCGCAACATTTACCGTTCAGTCAACAAACACCGTGACACAGCAGGCACTCTCAACTAATGTTACAGGGCTTAACCCCGGAACGTCATATTATTTCGCCGTAAAATTTAGGGACAAGATTACTAATAACTGGGCAAGTTGGTCTACGGGAACATTCGTCAACACGCTTTCATCCGCCGCAGCACAGGATTTATCTCCGCCCGCACCGGCAGGACTTACAGCAACCGCATCTAATACACAAATCACGCTTACATGGAATGCTGTTTCCGTTTTTGATTTAGACCATTATCAAATTTACTGTGATTCTCAAACATAAGATTTTTCCGAGCAATTTTCATCTGCAACAACAACAAACGCAACATTGACATTTTATGGATTGAAAAACGGTGTGACGTATTACTACAAAATAACTGCCGTTGACCGGGGTAATTCCGGGAACGGTTTGTATTCAATCGCACTTGAAAGCGGATATTCAAATACTGCTTCAACGGTTGCGAGGATAAATCCGCCGGCATTGGTTTCCGCGGATTGTTTCGGAAGTAATGTAAATCTTGTCTGGACGGATTCGTCCGACCGCGGAGCGGGTAATTTTTCATCTTACAAAATTTACCGTTCAGTCGTTTCCGGCGGTCCTTATACACCTGTCGGTTCATCAATAGAAACTTCTTATTCTGATACGCCGTCTACCGTTGCGATTTATTATTATGTGATGACGAGCAGTGATAGAGACGGGGTTGAGTCAATTTACTCAAACGAAACGATGGCAAGTCCGGATTCAATTCCGCCGACGGTCGTCCATACACCCATAACAGAAATTGATGTTTTGGGCGGGTATGCAATTATTGCGGTGACTATTACGGATAAGGATAATACAGGTTCGCCGGGAACCGTCGTTTCCGCAAAACTTTATTATGAAAAAACCGGCGGCTCGTGGATAGCGGTCTCAACGACAACAAATACCGGCGACCTTTACACTTTCAAAATAGGCCCAATTGACGCTACATTTATGGCAGGTTTTAAGTATTACATTGAGGCAAAGGACTTGATGCCGAACAACAGCGGATATTTTGTCGTTAACGGCACGACTATTACCGCGGAAAATGCCCCGACCGTTGACGTAAAGACGCAAACGGCAGAAACCGTCGTTCCGGCGGCTTCCGGAGGAACGATTACGGTACCTGACGGCGACCAGAACACGTCCGCCGGTCATACGAGTATTGTAATTCCTCCGGGCGCTCTGTCCACAAATGTGCCGATATCAATTGTACAGCATGGTTATCCGGACGATACTGCTCCTCCGCCTTGGGCGTTCAAAAATGAGAATACTTCAACAATTGCATCAAACAGCACGGCTCCGGTTTCCTGCTTTGATTTCCTGCCGAACAACACGGAATTTAAAAAACCCGTGCTGTTAACGATAAGATACCTTGACCAGAACCAGGACGGCATAATTGACGACAGCGGTAACATTTCCGCGCTCGGACTGCGTCTTTACTGGTGGGATAACTGGGGCTGGCGTTATGTAGACAGCACAGTTGACACCGCAAAGAATACGGTTTCCGGATATGTGAACCACTTCACTCTTTATGCACTTTTCCCGAAAGGGACTCCGCCCGTTAAACCGGCAACGAAAGATAAATTCCTTACGCCTGCGACAAACAACCGCATACAGTTTGAGTGCGATTCTGCCATCAAAAAGATTGAGATATATGACGTGACCGGCAAAAAAATCAGGACTATTGACGACGGTTCGGATAACTGGGACGGTAAAGACGACGACGGCAATGTTTTGGAGTCGGGCGTTTATATTTATAAAGTTGAAGCAGTAAGCGGACAGAAGAGAACCGGTGCTGTTGTGCTTGCAAAATAGTAAGTGGTAAGTGGTGAGTAGTAAGTGGTGAATGCGATGGAAAAAAGACCTCATGAAAGATTACAAGTTTGGCAGGTGTCCATTTTGCTTGTTGAAAAAATTTATTATTTAACTAGAAAATTTCCAAAAGAAGAGATTTATGGTTTGACAATACAGATGCGTCGTGCATCGGTATCTATCAGCAGCAATATTGCCGAAGGCGCTTCAAGACATTCTAAAGCAGAGTTTAAACAATTTCTTTTTATTGCGAGAGGTTCGCTTAGTGAATTGGAAACGCAACTTATTATTTCTTTAAGACTTAAATATATTTCATCAAATGAATGCCAAGAAATTATGGAATTGACAGAAAAAACCGGAAAAATGTTGACAGGTTTAATAGCAAAATTATGAAAATAAAAAAGAATTACTTTTTACTTACTACTTACTACTTACTACTTACTACTTACGGTTTCCCTGCCTTCCAGGATACCGGCTGGGGCACGCGTGCGGGCGGAATGGGCAACACATTTACCGCTATTGCGAACGACCCGTCGGCAACGCTCTGGAATCCAGCAGGAATTGCTCAACTTGAAATGCTGGAAACGACGTTTATGTACAACAAACTTTTTGCCGGGATTGATGACGTAAATCTTTCGCAGATGTATGCAGCCGGCGTTTATCCGACGGCGATAGGTTCATTCGGCTTAACCGTTACCGATTTTGCGCTCTGGGGATATTACAGGGAAAACACCGTTTCGGCGAGTTATGCACGGGATTTGGCGGAAGACCTCGGCGTCACATTTCCGCTGATGGCAGGACTCAACTTGAAATATCTTACACATTCCTATATGCTTGACTCCCGGACAAAAAGTATGGATAACCCTGTATTTGCCGGAGGGACATCCGCCGGCGGTTTTACGCCCGACATCGGTATCTTACTGAAACCGTCCGATTACTCGTTCGGGTTTTCCGCCCTCAACATTTTACAGCCGGACGTGGGACTTAAAACCGAGGATAATGTGCCTATGATATTAAAGTTCGGAACGGCGTACCGCGGCGGCGACTGGGCATTTTTTGAAAACATCACGCCGACAGTTGACGTCTCATACAGAAAACCGGCAGATAACACTGCGGATTTTAAGGTCTCAGGCGGGATAGAGTCATGGTTTAATTATAACACATTTGCCGCCCGTTTAGGCGGAAATGACAGAGAATTCTCATTCGGGTTTTCATACAACAAAATGTTCAGCGAAACCGGTCTTCAACTTGATTATGCATTTTTGCTTCCGTTGCAGATGCCGGACACGTCGGGGAGTCACCGGCTGTCTCTGACATTCAGATATACGCTGTCGGAAGAAAAGGTAAAAGCAAAAGAAAAAATCGCACAAGAGGAGGGAATGCATTCGCCGCCCGCTCCCCCGCCGCAAAAAGAAGAACAGCCCGTTCCGGTACACAAAGAAGAACAGCCCGTTCCGGTACAAAAAGAAGAACAACCCGTTCCGGTACAAAAAGAAGAACAACCCGTTCCGGTGCAAAAAGAAGAACAGCCCGTTCCGGTACACAAAGAAGAACAACCTGTTCCGGTACACAAAGAATTGACGCCTGAAAAAAAATTGTCGCTCAAAAAGGGACATTATGATGCCGCACTCAGACATTATGAAAAAGGCGAATATGAACTTGCAATCGCCGGTTGGGAAGCGGTTTTGAGAATTGACCCGAATGATGCCGACTCAAAAAATAAAATTGAACTGGCGAAGATTCACCTTGCAGAAAAGAAGCAAAAAGCGGTGCCCGTCGGGCGGTGAGCCGTTCGCCGAAAAACCGGAAACAGGTTCTGATTTGTTAGGGGACGGTGTTTAATTTGTTGAATTAGCATTTTTCCAGCTTGAGGGATAACCGGGAAAACGAAGAAAAAATTAATTGAAACCGTTCAGTTGGTCATCAGCGAAGTTGAAAAAGAAAACTGGGGTTTGGGCGGTGCGCCGGCAGATGAGAAGTTCCCGGATAGAAAATAGTTTTGGGAAGTTTGCCGAAAAAAATCTTGACAAAAGAAATATAATTTGATAGAATCTAACTATAGTATAATTTTTGAACAATAAATTCATCTGCAAAAAATCTGAAGAGGCAGTGAAAATGCGATGGTTTTTTAAGATATCCGAAAGTGTCAGGAACAAAACTATTTTCTGACGTTTACCGTCGGAAAACAAGCATCTTAAATTCTCATGACGGACATTTGGGCCCGTAGCTCAGCTGGTAGAGCACTTGACTTTTAATCAAGTGGTCGTGCGTTCAAATCGCACCGGGCTCATTTTTTTTTGGGAAAAATCCCCGAAAATAGGGCATTTTTTTATGCAATTCAAAATTAGCAAAAAACACCAAACCAAAAGTGTGCGATTAGTATGCGATTGGAACTAATATTTTTCGCTAATTTCGACGGTGAAATTCCAAATTAAATGTTAGCGGAAGCAATGATAGTGTCTCGCATGTTTTGTTTCCCGCAAAAAAATATTTCTTGATTTTTTGTTATGAAGTAGTATAATAAAACCATGCAGGAATAAAAAATCAGTACCGGAATATTATGAGGTTCAAAGAAACAGAAACCCTCGAACTGAAAAAATCCACATCCGAATTAAAAGAGGCTGTAATTTCCATCGTCTCAATCCTCAACAAACATGGCAAAGGCATTCTTTACTTTGGAATTGAAGATAACGGCAAAATAGTCGGCCAGCAAATCGGCAAGTCAACGCTCAAAGATATAACCCAAGCAATAACCGACCATATCGACCCGAAGATTTTCCCCGATATAAGATTAGAAAAAGTTGACGGCAGGGATTGCATCGCCGTCAGGTTTGACGGTCATGAAAATCTTTATTCGGCGTATGGCCGTTTTTATTTGAGAATCGGAGATGAAAACAAGAAACTTTCTACTAAAGAAATAGAGCGTCTTATCGAAAAAAAGAAAAACTATGTCTATAAATGGGGTTTTCAAGTTTCGGAAAAATTAATTTCCGCCGTCAACGTTCCTTCCGTAAGAACATTTATCAAAAGAGGTCGTGAAGCAGGCCGTATCAGCTATTCATTTGATACAGTAAAAAATGTTCTGAACAAATTAAATCTTACAAAAGACGAGTATTTACTCAATGCCGGCCGCGTATTATTTTGTAAGAATAACGGACTTGAAGTAAGAGCGGCTCTTTTTGCCACAAATGAAAAAACGACTTTTCTTGACATTCAATTGTTCAAAGGAACACTATTTGATTTAATTGTGCAATGCGAAACATATGTAAAAGAGCATATCAATTGGCGCGCCGATATTGTTGATTTTAAGCGCATAGAAACTCCGGAAATTCCGATTAAAGCAGTACGTGAAGCAATCGTTAATTCTCTGTGCCACCGCGATTTTGATAATCCTGCCGGTAACGAGATTGCTGTTTATAAAAACAGGATAGAAATTTACAATCCCGGACAATTTCCTTTCCAGTATTCGCCGTATGATTTTATAAGTGGAAAAGAAAAAAGTATTCCGCGGAATCCGTTGATTGCCGATGCTTTTTATTTAACTAAAGACATTGAAGGATGGGGTTCCGGTCTAAAACGTATCAGCGATGAATGCAAAGCTGCCGGGGTAAAGGTCACTTTTGAAAAAATTAAAAGCGGGTTTCTGGTTTCTTTTTACCGTCCTAACATTGCCGCTGTACCGGCAAAAGAGAAGAAAGGTGAGGGTGTAAGTGAGGGTGTAAGTGAGGGTGTAAAATTTTTACTGGAATATATCAGGAAAAATCCCGGCAAGAGAGCGCCTTATATTGCAATAATAATCAAAGTCCCCTTGAAAACACTTGAACGCTGGCTGAAAAAACTGAAAGCAGGAAGAAAAATAAAATATAAAGGAAGTTCAAAAACAGGCGGTTACTATGCCATTACCTGACCTTCAATAAAGGCGTCCGGTGGGAAGTAAAAAAATAAAAAATATCGTTTTCCGGATTTTCGGTGCAGAGTTTTTACAAGTTGCGTGTCTAATGTAATATAAGGATGTATTGATTAATATATGACCAAAAATAATTATCAAAATTGGATTGCGGTTTTCGGATAGAAAATGAAAGAAAAGGCGAAGAAAGAAATAACCCGATTAATAGAAAAATATGAGGTGGAAAAATCCGCCGGGAAAATCTCACATTATACCGAAGAAGAGACAAAAAAAGGATTTATTGACCCGCTATTTGAATCTCTCGGCTGGGACACTCAAAACAGAGACGAAGTCGGACTTGAAACAAATATTTCCGGCGGCAGAGTTGATTACTCGTTCAAATTAGGCGGTATAGTAAAATTTTTTGTTGAAGCAAAACCGCTTAAAGCAGACCTCAATAATCCCGAATTCAGCAAACAGGCAATAAATTATTCATGGCACAAAGGCGTTGTTTGGGCGATACTTACAGATTTTGAGTCAATAAAAGTTTTTAATGCTGAAGTAAAAACAAAACACATCTTTGAAAGTTTGCTTTTTGAAATTAAATATGCCGATTATATTTCTAATTTTGAACAACTTTTTCTTCTGTCAAAAGAATCAATAACAAACGGACTGCTTGATAAAGAGGCGGAAAAATGGGGCAAGAAAATAAAAAAGCAGCCCGTCTCAAAACAGATACTTGACGACCTCTTGAAAGCCCGCGAAAAACTTACATCAAACATACTCAAAAATTCAAAATCCAAAATCAGCGAAACAGACCTTGACGAGTCAGTCCAGCGGATACTTGACCGGCTCATTTTTATCAGAACCTGCGAAGACAGGGAAATTGAAAAGAATTATCTTCGTTCAGCAGTTAGGGATAGAAGGCAAATTTTAAATAATGAACTCAAAAGAATCTTCCGCGAGTTTGATGATGGCTACAATTCTAAACTTTTTGACAAGCATATTTGCGATGACCTGACGATTGACGACGAAGTTCTGAAAGAAGTTATTGAGTCGCTGTATCAGACGCCAGACGGCAACATTCATTACGATTTTGGTGTAATCAATTCGGATGTTTTAGGCAGTATTTACGAGCAGTATCTCGGGCATATTCTGAAAAAGACATCTACAACAACAAAACTGAAAGAAACCCACCAGCACAGAAAAGAGCAGGGAATTTATTATACGCCGACTTATATCGTTGATTACATCGTCAAAAACACCGTCGGTGAAATTCTTAAAACTGCGAAATCTAAAACTGTGAGGAAATTAAGAATTCTTGACCCCGCCTGCGGAAGTGGCTCGTTTTTAACCAGAGCATTTGACGAACTTGTTGATTACTGGGTAGGACAAAACAAAAAACAATCCGAATTCGGGACTGTTCAAAAAACTGAAATACTCTCAAACAACATTTACGGAGTTGACCTTGACAAGCAGGCAGTAGAAATTACTCAGATGAACCTGCTATTGAAAACGCTCTATACCCGTGAACGCCTGCCGATGTTGAAAAATATCAGATGCGGAAATTCACTAATTGACGACCCCAAAATCGCCGGCAACAAAGCATTCAAATGGGAAGAAGAATTTAAGGAACTAATATCCGAAGGCGGTTTTGATGTCATCATCGGCAACCCGCCGTATGTTGATATAAAGGGAATGGATCCAAGTGCCGTCGATTATTTGTTTGATAAGTATTTTTCTACTGAAAACAGAATAAATCTTTATGCATCTTTTGTTGAAAAAGCGATAAATTTATTAAAAAAAGATGGCTATTTTTCTTTCATTATACCTAATTCAATTTTGTATAACGATTCATATAAAAAATTACGAGAATTCATAATAAAATCAACAAGTATAAAAAAGATTGTTCGATTACCCGATAATATTTTTGAAGAAGCAAAAGTAGAAACAATAATATTGGTTTTGCAAAAAAGAGCGAACAGGAATAATAAAATTGAAATCGTTGGCTATGATAGAAATAATAAAATTACCAAAATCGACAGAGATAATTGTGATACTTGCAAGGAAATTGAGCAAGAAATATGGGCAAAAACTAAAAAAATATTTTTAATATTTTTTCTGATAGTGCAACGCGGAATATTTTAGAAAAAATCGAAAAAAATATAAAAAAGTTAGAAGAAATTTGTGATTTTTGTCTTGGGCTGACCCCTTATGACAAATATAAGGGACAAACACAAGAACAGATTAATAACAAAGTATTTCATGCAACATATAAAAAGAGCGTAACTTTCAAAAAATTATTATCCGGGGCAGATATTGTCAGATATGGTATATTTTGGAATGGCAAAGAATGGATAAATTATGGTCCGTGGTTGGGCGCTCCAAGAGAACAACGATTTTTTACACAACCGCGAATTTTGGTAAGACAAATAATTAGCGGAAAACCATTAAGAATATTTGCCTCATTTACAGACGACGAATTATATAACACTCAAATTGCCTTTAACATTTTGATAAAAAATAATAAAGAATTTGATGAAAAGTTTATTCTGGCAATATTTAATTCAAAACTAATGAATTTTTATCATTCACAAAAATTTTTAGATAAATCTAAAAATTTATTCCAAAAAATATTGATAATAAATGCAAAACAATTTCCCGTAAAAGTTATCATTAAAGAAAAACAGCACCCGTTTATAAAACTTGCTCAAAAAATGCTTGACTTAAACAAGCAACTTCAGAAATTCGGCGACAAAATTACCGACGAGCGAAAACGCATGGAATCCGAAATCCAAAAAACAGACAAAGAAATTGATAATATAGTTTATAAACTTTA
>JBBAAR010000012.1:0-84245 GCA_041658185.1 Elusimicrobiota bacterium | reverse complement strand
AGGGAATATACAGACCGAATTAGACAGCGTGGAATTGGACACCGGAACTTTAAGGACCGACTTAACAGCGGAAACGAATAATAGAATATCCGCCGATAACGAGATAAAAATATCAACAGGCGCTTTGAGGAACGAAGTTATCACATCTACCGCATCATTGGTTCTGGTTGATAGGAACCTGGCGACTTCAACCGGCACGCTTGACACCAACAAACTTGACAAGTCGTCGGCGACGGTGACATATGTTTTCAAATCGGGCGACACTTTGGGCGGTGATTTGAATTCCGCATATAAAATTATCGGCTCAACAATCGGCAATACGAATACAAAACTTTACGGCGACGGTTCGTCTTTAACAGGCACATCGGCAGTAGATACCGCTTGCCGGATTTCCACAGGGAATATACAGACCGAATTAGACAGCGTGGAATTGGACACCGGAACTTTAAGGACCGACTTAACAGCGGAAACGAATAATAGAATATCCGCAGATAACGAGATAAAAATATCAACAGGCGCTTTGAGGAACGAAGTTATCACATCTACCGCATCATTGGTTCTGGTTGATAGGAACCTGGCGACTTCAACCGGCACGCTTGACACCAACAAATTAGATAAGTCATCTGCGACAGCGACATATGTTTTCAAATCAGGCGACACTTTGGGCGGGGACTTGAATTCTGCATATAAAATTATCGGTTCTACGATAGGCAATACGAACAGCAAACTTTACGGCGACGGTTCGTCTTTAACAGGCACATCGGCAGTAGATACCGCTTGCCGGATTTCCACAGGGAATATACAGACCGAATTAGACAGCGTGGAATTGGACACCGGAACTTTAAGGACCGACTTAACAGCGGAAACGAATAATAGAATATCCGCCGATAACGAGATAAAAATATCAACAGGCGCTTTGAGGAACGAAGTTATCACATCTACCGCATCATTGGTTCTGGTTGATAGGAACTTGGCAACTTCAACAGGCACGCTTGACACTAACAAATTAGATAAGTCATCTGCGACAGTGACATATGTTTTTAGAAGCGGTGATACATTAACAGGTGACTTGAATTCTGCATATAAAATTATCGGCTCTACGCTCGGCAATACGAACAGCAAACTTTACGGCGACGGCTCCAGTTTAACACAATTGCCTGTGAGACAATTCTATAATGTAACAGTTTCAACATCGGTTAAGGGATGGATTGGAACAGCAACAACTACTTCAGGAGTAGCGACTTTTTACCCTACAAATGATGGAACAAGCGGCGGCACAGCACTTTTTACAAATGTTACTTCGGTTCAGGCAACAGCACAAGCGAATGCATCAACAGCGATAACCGTTCCTCTTGCTTCTGTAAAAGCCATTTCTGCGGATAAAAAAACAGTTACAGTAAATGTAGTAATTGGCACAACAGCAGTAGTAAGTGGTCCCACGTTGGCTTTCGCACCTGATGGGACGGTTGTATATTTAACAGTATTCGGGAATTGAAAATAATAAAAGTTGAGGGAATTATGCTTAATAAAAAAATCATTTTAATTATCGGGTTGATATTTCTTGCGGGAATTGCTGTTGCGGTGATTTCAAACCATAACTATCTCGTTTTACTTGGCGAAATTGTAGGTATTACATCAAAAACAGCCGGCGGTGATTATACTCTACAGCAATCAATCAAAAGTGACCTTGGTGCAACAAAAATGTCCGGCGGGGATTATGAGATGACCGGCGATTTATCCGTAGCGATGGAATCTAAACTTGAAAATGACTTAACAAAAGCTCATTGTTATCCGAATCCTTACAAGCCGTCTAAAGGACATACAAAAATAACATTCTCACGGCTGACAACTCACACGAAACTGAAAGTGTTCAATATAGCCGGCGAATTTGTATATGATAAAGAGGAAGATACACCTGATGGTGAACTTCCATATGATGTTGTAAATAAGGATGGCGACAAACTTGCGTCAGGCGTGTATATCTATCTGATAACGGATAATTCAGGCAACAAAGCAAAAGGGAAATTCGCAGTTATAAAATAGCAAGGGAGAGTTTATTAAAAAAACATTTAGATTATTTGTAGTTGCCCAATTTATTGGGCTTATGTGCTTGATAAATCAAGCAACTACATATGCTATCGGTCCCGGAACTACTACAGCATCATTTCTCAAAATCGCAATCGGCGCAAAAAACATCGCTATGGGCGAAACCGGTGTGACATCAGATGATGTCAGCGCAATATACTGGAATCCTGCGGGACTGAATTATGTTTCTTCAAAAGAAATCTCATTGATGCACGCAATCTGGTTTCAGGATATAAGTTACGAACATCTTGGGTATGCACATCCTACGAAAATCGGCACGTTCGGGCTTGGGCTGAATTATCTTAGTATGAAAGCAATAGAGGAATATGACGAGTATGATAATCGTTTGAATGAGACATACAAGCCCTCCGATATGGCGGCGACGATTTCATACTCAAGAAAAGTGAAGGATATTCCGGTTGGAATAAACATCAAATACATTTCATCAAATTTGGAGGATGAAACAGGGACGGCGTTTGCAGTTGATATCGGCGGAATGTATGACAAATTAAAAATCAAAAATGAAAGGTTAAAAATCGGGGTGGTTGTGCAGAACATCGGCACAAAAATGAAATTTATTGACGAGAGCGACCCGCTGCCGATGAATATAAAAGTCGGCTGCTCTTACAACATTTTGCGCAGAGTAAACTCTGCGATTATATTAGCGTTAGATATAAATAAAACAATAGATACTGATGTTCGCACAAATTTTGGGAGCGAATACTCCCGCAAGTTTGGCAAAAACATTCTGCTTTCAGGGAGGGTCGGCTACAAAACAAACACAAAGGGCTACGATGCGATAGACGGACTTTCTGCGGGTTTCGGATTTTCAATCAGGGAATATTCTTTTGATTATGCGTTTGTTCCTTTTGGTGAGTTAGGCGACACACACAGAATATCACTGCTTGCAAAGTTTGGCGGCCCTGGTGAAACGAAAACTGTTCCTGTAAAAAAGATGAATAATTATGTTACGGGGGAAATTACGGGAGAGGACAACAAACCCGTGCAGGGTGCAACTATAAAAATTATACAAAATAATAAAGGGATAGCCGAGGTTTATACCGATGACAACGGAAAATATCAGACCGACCTTTTGCCGGTGGGTAAATATACCGTTAAGATTTGGAAAGACGGCTATATTACCGAAGAGGCAGATATTGAAGTAAAAGAATATCAGCCGGTAAAAACCGATTTCCAACTGAAAAAAGTTGCCGAGAAACCTGCCGAGCCGTCAAAAACCATTATTATTAAAGAGGAAAAAAGGGGGTTGGTTGTTAATCTTGCATCGTCGGTACTTTTTGATTCAGGCAAGGCAGAATTAAAACCCGCCTCTTATTCATCTCTGAACGAAGTGGTAAAACTTATGCAGGATTACCAGGAAAATAATGTAGTAGTTGAGGGACATACGGACAGTTTAGGGAGCAACGCATATAATCAAAAATTATCTGTGAAGAGGGCACAGGCGATAGTTAATGTTTTTATATTAAAATATGGAGTAGATACTAACCGACTAAAAGCGGTGGGTTACGGCGAGGAAAAACCAATAGCTGACAACAAAACTTCCGTCGGAAGAGAGCAGAACAGAAGGGTTGAAATCATAATACTTAAAAAATAATGGTCGGGTTAAAAAAAATAACGAATTAGCATGGGTTTATACCGATGTTATGTGGTGTTATTTTTGAAAAAAAACTCGGCTGGAACTTCAAAGAGAAGACCGTCTATAAAGTGGTTGCCAGAAAAGACGGCAAAGAGGCGGTGTTCCATATGCCCGGGTGTTCGCCCGGGCAAGTGTTGATAGTGTAGAAGTAAAAAAAATATCAGATATTATTAAAAAAATCCCCGAAAGAACTGTTAGACGAACTTGTAAAAATCGCAGAACAACTTAAACATCCCGGTCGGCCTAAATAATAGTCCTCCAATTATACCCCGCACCGATGACATTTTTTTCTTGACATTTATTTTATTTTTTGTATAATTATAACGCTCTTCGGGGTTGGGTGACCTAAACAGGAATTCCCGACCGGCGGTGACAGTCCGCTAAAGTCGATATAATATCGGCTCCGAATCTGTGAAATTCAGATACCGACGGTAAAGTCCGGATGATAGAAGAGTCACACTAAAAAGTTTTTGTTTTCCAATTCCCCGAAGCAGTGTAGTCGTTTGGGGATTTTTTATTTATATGGCACAGAGTACACGGAAGCAAAACACAGATTACACAGATAAAGACATAAAGTATATGCAACTGGCAATAGAACTTGCCAAGAAAGGGATGGGCAAAGTTAGTCCTAATCCTATGGTTGGCTGTGTAATAGTAAAAAACGGAAAAATTCTTTCAACAGGTTATCACAGGTATTTTGGAGGAAATCATGCGGAAGTTGAGGCATTAAAAAAATGTAAAAACCCGAAAGGTGCAACGATGTATGTTAACTTGGAACCGTGCTGTCATTACAATAAAAAAACTCCGCCTTGTGTGCCGCAGATAATTAAAGCAGGTATAAAAAAAGTGGTTATTGCAACAAAAGACCCGAACCCGGCTGTTTCCGGCAAAGCAATATTACAACTTAATAAAAATAATGTAACCTGTAAAGTCGGGATTTTGTCCGATGCGGCGAAAAAATTAAACGAATCATATATTAA
Source organism: Elusimicrobiota bacterium (assembly GCA_041658185.1). Classification (GTDB taxonomy): domain Bacteria; phylum Elusimicrobiota; class UBA8919; order UBA8919; family UBA8919; genus UBA8919. The sequence continues at coordinate 79,523 of JBBAAR010000012.1, read as the reverse complement.
ATATATCAAAACAAAAAGACCTTATGTAATTCTTAAAACGGCATATTCTTTAGACGGTAAAACAAAAACGGAGAGCGGTGATTCAAAATGGATAAGTTCTGAAAAATCCAGAGAAACCGTTCATAAATTGCGGAGCCGAACCGATGCTATACTGGTCGGAATAAATACGGTATTAAAAGACAACCCGAAACTGACATCACACGAATTTGGAAAAAATCCTGTCAGAGTAATTCTTGATACTATGTTAAAAATTCCATTTAGTACAAATGTACTAAATGGTAAATCAAAAACGATAATTGCAACATCAAAAAATTCAGACAAAACTAAAAAAGAAAAACTTAAAAAAATGGGTATAGATATAATTGAACTCCCGTCAAAAAAACTTGTCCCTATATTGTCAAGGGATAATTTTTTGGATATTAAAAAACTGTTGGTTGAACTCGGAAAAATGGGTATTTCGTCGCTCCTTGTTGAAGGCGGAGAAACAACTGCCCAATCATTTCTAAGGGAAAAACTGGTTGATAAAATTATGTTTTTTGTTTGTCCTAAAATTATTAACGGTATGAAATACATAAAAAATGCCGCGGGTGTTAAAAATATATCTGTAAAAAAAATAGAAAATGATTTCTTGTTTGAGGGCTATTTAAATGTTTGATTACTGCGGGGCAATTCATATTCATTCCTTTTATTCGTTTGACGGGCACAGGAAACCGGAGGAAATTATTGAATCGGCTAATAGATGCGGACTTGATTTCATCGTCATAACCGACCATTTTTCAATTGAAGCAAAAAAATATGAGGGCTGGCATAAAAACACACTTGTTGTAGCAGCAGAAGAAATTTCGCCCAGATATAATCATTATCTTGCTTTTGACATAAAAAATGCGGTCGTTGTTGATAAACAGGAAAATAATCCGCAAAAATATATTGACGAAGTGAACAGTCGGGGCGGGTACGGTTTTATCGCACATCCCGACCACGAGGGCAACAAAAAGTTTGATATAAAATCATACCGATGGAATACTTGGACTGATTCTAACGGGTCCGAATTTATAAAAAATTACACCGGCTTTTGTATATGGGATTTGCAGACCGACTGGCAGGAAACATTGAAAAATTATCCGACGGCGCTTTTGAGTTATCTTTTCCCTGCATATTTTCTTAAAGGTCCCAAAAAAGAAACACTCAAAAGATGGGATGCTATAAATCAAAAAGAAAAAAAATACGGGATAGGAGAAATTGATAATCATGAAAGTATTAGAAAGTATTTTGGGATAAAATTAAAAATTTTTCCGTTTGACTTTGCGTTTAGAACTATACGGACTCATATAACAATAGATGAGCCATTTTCAAAAAGTGATTCGGATATTGAAAAAATTCATAGCGCCTTAAAAACCGGAAAATCTTTTATCTCAAACGATTATTTTTCAAATGCAAAGGACTTTCAATTTTACAGGGAAAATGATAGAATAATTGCCAAAATACCGAGGTCGGCAAAAATAAAAATTATTAAAAATGGAAACTTATTCGCAGAAAGTTTTTCTGATACGGCAATTGTAAAAACCGACGGCAAAGGCGTTTATAGATGCGAATGTTATCTGAAAAAATTCGGATTTAGACCATGGATTTTTTCAAATCCGATATTTGTGTAAAAATATGTTCACAGGAATAATTGAAGATTTGGGAACTGCAAAAAAAATAAGCAAACTGCAAATTACCGTCGAGACAAAACTTGATGATATAAAAATCGGCGACAGTATTTGTGTTAGCGGTGTTTGTTTAACAGTTAACAATTTAACAATTTCACGATTTCACGATTTCACGGCTGACATTTCCGAAGAGACATTAAAAAAAACGAATTTGGGGGAATTAAAAATCGGGAGCATTGTTAATCTTGAGAGGGCATTAAAATCCGATGGTAGATTGGGCGGACATTTCGTTACGGGACACATTGACGGAACCGGAAAAATACTAAAAATAAAAAAATCAGGGAATTCGGAAATTTGGCAATTTTCAATTCCGGAAAATCTGTCAAAATATATAGCAGAAAAGGGTTCGGTGGCTGTTGACGGAATCAGTTTAACGATAGCCCTAATAGGAAAAAAATCGGATTCGTTTTCGGCGGCGATAATTCCTCATACATTAAAAAACACAATACTTAAAGAAAAAAAAATCGGAGATACCGTCAATTTGGAAACGGATATCCTTGCAAAATACATCCTCAAGCAAAATAATGAAGAAACTAAAATAACTTCCGTGACGCTAAGAAAGGCGGGATTTTATGATTGAATTTTCTGATATTAAAGATGCAATAAAAGATTTCAAAAAAGGCAAGGCGGTTATAATCGTTGACGACCCTGCGAGGGAAAACGAAGGCGATATCGTCTATGCTTCCGAAAAAATCACCCCTGAAAAAATAAATTTTATGGCGAAGGAAGGACGGGGTTTAATATGCATCGCTATAGAAGGGAAACGGCTTGACGAGTTGGAACTTCATCCGATGGTAGCAAGCGGACTTGAAGTAAAAGAAGCCGCATTCACCGTCTCGGTTGACTCAAAAAAAGGAATAACCACCGGCATTTCAGCACACGACAGAGCACAAACGGTTAAAACAATTATTAATCCCAAAACAAAACCCGACGATTTAATAAAACCGGGCCATATTTTCCCTTTAAGACATAAAGAAGGCGGAGTGCTCTTTAGAGCAGGGCATACGGAATCCGGCGTTGATATGGCGAAAATTTCAGGACTTTATCCGTCAAGCGTAATTTGTGAAATAATGAACGAAGACGGGACTATGGCAAGAATGACGCAACTCCTAAAATTCTCAAAAAAACACAAATTAAAAATAATTACAATCGCGCAGATTATTGAATACAGACGGCAGACAGAAAAACTTGTTGAGAAAATAGCAACAATTCCGAACTTTCCTACGAGATACGGCGATTTCATACTTCACTTATATCAGGATAAATTAAAAAAAGAAAATCATCTGGCATTGGTAAAAGGAGATGTCAAAAATAAAAAAAACGTCGTCGTCAGAGTGCATTCATCATGTTTAACCGGCGACGCTTTGCATTCGCTGCGGTGCGATTGCGGCGAACAGTTGGAAAAATCAATGCAGATCATTCAGAAAGAAGGATGCGGAGTTTTATTGTATATGCATCAGGAGGGAAGGGGAATCGGATTACTGAATAAAATAAAAGCATATGAATTACAAGACAAGGGTTATGACACCGTTGAAGCGAATATACAACTGGGCTTCAAACCGGATTTAAGGGATTACGGGATAGGCGCGCAGATACTTTGCGATTTGGGACTTTCAACCATAAAACTTTTAACCAACAACCCGAAAAAAATAATAGGATTAGAGGGTTACGGACTAAAAGTTGTAAAACGGCTTCCGATAAAAATAAAACCGAAATCAAAATTTGCAGAAAGATACCTGAAAACGAAAAAGGAAAAATGCGGACATTTATTATAAAGGCAATTAAGAATTGAAAATTGAAAATTAAAAATTATGGATTTTAACATTTTAATTCTTAACTCTTAATTCTCAATTTGTAATTGGTTTTTTAGGGGGGTTTATGGGAAAGGTTTTTGAAGGGAAACTACTGGCAAAGGGGTTAAGGTTCGGAATTGTGATTTCAAGGTTCAACGAATTCATAACTTCCAAACTCTTGGACGGATGTTTGGATGCGCTTAAACGACACGATGCCGATGAAAAAAATTTAGATATCGTTTGGGTGCCGGGCTCTTTTGAAATTCCGTTTGCGGCAAACAAACTCGCATCGTCAAAAAAATATGATGCTGTGATTTGTCTGGGTGCGGTAATAAAAGGCGATACGCCTCATTTTGATTACATCGCTGCGGAAGTAACAAAAGGGATTGCATCAACCGGACTTAAAACCGGCGTGCCGGTGGTTTTCGGAGTTATTACGACGGATAATTTAGAACAGGCAATTGAACGGGCAGGAACAAAATCCGGCAATAAAGGCGCTGATGCGGCAATGACAGCAATAGAAATGGCAAATCTGAATACTGCAATAAAATAAGGCCGCTCACAAGTAAATTTTTTTGAGACGCGCGGGGGCAATTAAAAAAGAGGAGTTGGATAAAATGGGCTCAAGAAGAATATCGCGAGAATGCGCCATGCAGATACTCTACGCTGTGGATATATGTAAATTAACTAAAGCAGAAGCAGAAAAGGCGTTCTGGCAGACAAAAGATTATGATAAAGATGTCGTTGCATTCGCACAGGAACTTATTGACGGAACGATTGCAAATCTTGATGAAATAAACGAACTGTTAAAACAGACGGCGGAAAACTGGGAACTTGGCAGAATGGCAGCGGTTGACAGAGCGATTTTGCGACTTGCTTCTTACGAACTGCTTTATGCTCTTGCTACGCCGCCGAATGCAGTAATAAATGAGGCAATAGAACTTGCAAAAGATTTTTCCACGGATGAATCCGGAAAATTCGTTAACGGTATTTTAGACAAAATAAAAGCAAAACGGAAAAATAAACCCAAATAAAGACATCGAATAGAGACACCGAATAACTGCATCGAATTATTCGGTTGTATTCGGTTAAAATTCGGTTTATATTCGGGTTTGAGCATAGCGAATATGGATGCCAACCAAGAAATTGAAAAATTAAAAAAAGAAATCCGACATCACGATTATCTCTATTATGTTCTCGCCCAGCCGGAAATCGCAGATTATGAATATGATAATCTGATGAAACATCTTCAAAAACTTGAAGAAAAAAATCCGCAATTTATAACAGATGATTCTCCCACGCAGAGAGTTTCCGGCAAAGCCGTAAAAGATTTTACGACGGTAAGACATTCAACTCCCATGCTTTCGCTTGACAACACTTATTCTTCCGACGAAATTATTGAATGGGACAAACGGGTAAAAAAAATAATCACAAATGAAAATTACGAATATGTCATAGAGCCAAAAATAGACGGGATAAGTTGCACTCTGACATACAAAAACGGAATGCTTATACAAGGAGCAACCAGAGGCGACGGAGAAAACGGCGAAGATATTACACTCAATATAAAAACTATCCGTTCAATTCCGCTATCTCTTCTACCCTCTACCCTCTACCCTCTACCTTCTATCTTTGAGGTCCGGGGAGAGGTTTATATTGACAAGACTGATTTTCAAAAACTCAATGAGAAAATTTTGAAAAATGGGGAACAGCCGTTTGCCAATCCGAGAAACGCAGCGGCAGGTTCATTACGACAGAAAAATCCTCAAATTACGGGAGAGAGAAAATTAAAATTTATCGTTCATTCTTACGGCGCAATTCCCGCAGCGGAAAAATTTAAGACGCATTTTGAGTTTCTCAATATATGCGAAAAAATCGGACTGCCGACAACGCTTAAAAATATCAATGTTACAAAAGAAATTGAAGAAGTAGTGGAACTTTGCAAAAAACGGGAATTTGACAGGGAAAATATGCCTTTTGAAATCGACGGACTGGTAATAAAAATCAACTCACTTGAACAGCAGAAAAAACTGGGTTTCACAATGAAATCGCCGAGATGGGCGATCGCATATAAATTCCCGCCAAAACAGGCAACGACAAAAATAAAAAATATAGTCGTTCAGGTCGGAAGAACAGGAACTCTTACCCCGGTAGCCGAGTTAGAACCTGTTGAATGCGCCGGCGTGGTAATCTCACGCGCGACGCTTCACAATTTTGACGAAGTGGAACGGCTGGGTGTAAAAATAGGCGACACCGTGCTGATAGAACGGGCGGGCGAGGTAATTCCAAAAATCATAAAAGTGATTGAAACCAAAAGGACCGGCAGCGAGAGAAAAATAAAAATTCCAGAAAAATGTCCGGTCTGCGACCAACCCATCGTCAAAATAAAGGAGGAAGACGTGGCATGGCGGTGCATCAACCCGTCCTGTCCCGCGCATCTTGAAAACGGACTTGTCCATTTTGCAAAACGGGAGGCGATGGACATTGAGGGCCTCGGCGAAGCGGCGGTTATGCAGATCATCTCTAAAAAAAAGGTTTCGGATTTTGCGGATATTTATTATCTCAAAAAAGACGACCTGCTGAAACTTGAACTATTCAAGGACAAAAAAGCGCAGAACCTACTGGATGCAATAGCAAAAAGCAAAACCAGACCTTTAAGCCGGCTCCTGTTCGGACTGGGAATACGCAATGTCGGAGAAAAAGCTGCCATCGTGCTTGCGGAAAAATTTCTGACGCTTGACAGTTTGATTAGAGCCGACGTTGACGATTTACAGAAAATTTACGAGGTGGGACCGGTTGTGGCGGAGGCGGTCGTTAAATTTTTTGCTATGCCGGAAACAAAAAAATTGGTTGAAAAATTTAAAAAAGCCGGCGTCAATATGAAGGAAGAAATAAAAACCGGACCGAAAATTCTTGAAGGCAAAACCTTCGTATTCACAGGCGAGTTAAAAAACTTTTCAAGAAACGATGCGGAGGCAAAAGTTCGGGAACTCGGCGGAAACGCCGCAGCGTCAGTCAGTCAAAAAACCGACTTTGTCGTCACCGGCGATAACCCCGGCTCAAAATATAACAGAGCTAAAAAAATAAGAGTAAAAATAATTTCAGAAAACGATTTTCTGAAAATGATAAAATAATTATGTCCGGAAAATTCAGTGAACTGAAAAGGGTGTTTGAGATTTTGCTGGCGACTAATGGCTGCGGGTGGGATAGGAAACAAACCCACGAATCGCTTATAAAATATCTCAAAGAGGAAACTCACGAGTTTGAAAAAGCGGTGAAAAATAAAAATTTTGAGAATATGGAAGAAGAACTCGGCGACATTCTTTTGCAGGTGATGTTCCACTCGCAAATCGCAAAAAAACAGAAAAAGTTCACGATTGACGATGTAATCGACACTCTCATAAAAAAATTAAAAAGACGGCATCCGCACGTGTTCGGGGATAGAAAAGTTAAGTCGGTAAAAGAAATAATTGTCAACTGGAATAAAATAAAAAAATCGGAGAAGAAAAATGGAAATTAAAATTTATTATCAGGACACCGACTGCGGCGGGGTGGTCTACTATGCGAATTATCTGACATATTTTGAAAGAGCACGCACGGAATGGTTTGCAGAAAATGGCGTAAACATTAAAGAGTATGCAGTCCGCGGAATTCATTTTGTCGTAAGACACGCAGAAGCCGAATTTATATCTCCCGCAGTGTACGGTGACACTATCGTCGTTCATACACACTTTGAATCAAATGCAGGAGTTAGAATGGTGCTGTCATACAAAATAGAAGAAAAAATAAGTAAGCGCCTGCTTGTGACGGGTAAAACTACGCTTGTATGCGTTGACGATAATTTTAAACCGAGGCGGATATCCGAAGAAATTATCAGCAAAATAAAATTATGATTACTTTCGGCTGCAATCCTCAGAAACAAAAATCGCTTGAAGAAAGAATGCTAAAACTTGGCATATATGAGAACGACATTGAAGAGAAGTTTCTGCGGTCGGGAGGTAAAGGCGGACAAAATCTTAACAAAGTTTCAACTTGCGTTTATCTGAAACATGCTCCGACCGGAATTGAAATAAAATGCCAGCGGGAACGTTCGCAGTTATTGAACCGTTTTATCGCAAGACGTATACTGACAGACAAAATTGAACAGATGCTGCTTGGGGCAAAAAGCAAGGAACAGCAGAGGATAGAAAAGATAAGACGGCAAAAAAGAAAACGGTCCAAACGGGCAAAGGAAAAAATTCTAAAAAACAAACACTTACACTCGTTAAAAAAGGAAAACCGCAAAAAGTCGGGATTTTATGAGTAAGGTATATTTTACAAAAACTTTTTCAAAAGATACGGTCAGCAAACTTGCGGAAAAATCAGGCATAAATTCGCTCATTTCAAAAAATGATTTTGTCGCAATTAAAATTCATTTCGGCGAAAAAGGGAACCTTGGTTATATCAAACCCGAATATGCAAAACCAATCGTTGAAATTGTAAAATCACTCGGCGGGAAACCGTTTTTAACCGATGCAAATACAATCTACAGGGGAAGTCGGGCTAATGCTGTTGACCATCTTAACATTGCAATTGAACACGGTTTCGGTATTTGCGGATGTCCGATAATAATTGCCGACGGTCTGCGTGGGAATTCCTACATAGATGTTGAGGTAAATCTAAAACATTTTAAATCAGTAAAAATTGCACGGGATATCTATTATGCGGATAAATTTATTTTTTTAACTCATTTTAAGGGACACGAGATTTCCGGGTTCGGCGGCGCGATAAAAAACATCGGGATGGGATGCGGCGCCCGTCAGGGAAAATACGAAATGCACAATGCACTCAAACCAGAAGTGAATCCGGAAAAATGTACCGGTTGCGGCAGTTGTGTCAGGTGGTGTCCGTCAAATGCCTTGAAACTTTCAAATAAAAAAATTATAATAAACAAAGATATCTGTGTGGGTTGCGGCGAATGTATTTTGTCTTGTGAACAATACGCGATAAAAATTCCCTGGGATGAATCCGTAAAAAACGCGCAGGAAAAAATAGCGGAATATGCCTCAGGGGTCTTGAAAAACAAAAAAGCAATTTACATAAATTTTCTAAACTACATAACAAAATTCTGCGACTGCTACGAGACAAAAGAGAGCCCGCTGATTGAAGATATAGGAATTTTATCTTCCTGTGACCCAGTTGCGATTGATGCAGCATCTTCTGAACTGATCAATAGAAAATTCGGCGGCGATTTTTTCAAAAAAATATTTCCCGGAATTGATTATACTGTTCAACTTGATTATGCGGTAAAACTTGGACTCGGAGAAAAAAAATATCAGATTACTGAAATATGAAAGAAAAATCCGCAAATTATCACAAGGCACAAAAATATGCGTTCTGGCTATTTGCCAGAAGAAATCACTCTGAAAAAGAAATACGGGATAAACTCGGAAAAAATTATGATACCACCATTGTTGATACTGTAATAGAAAAATTAAAAAAGTTAAAACTAATTGACGACGAGAAATTTGCAAAAGAATGGACGGAATACCGTTTAAGGCACAATAAAAGCAAAAATTTTATTATGCGGGAATTAAATAGAAAAGGCATACCGCGAGAAACGGCAACCGGAATTTTAAACACCCTGGAAATTGACGAGACGGAACTGGCTTATGACTCAATAAAAAATAAACTCGCGAGATATAAAAAACTTGAACCGTTAAAAGCAAAAAGCAAAATTTTTCAGTTTCTTGCCGGCAAGGGATTTTCTTACGACACAATTGAAAGTGTTATATCTAAATTTATAAAAGGCGGAGGGCAGGACACCGATGAATCCTATTAAAACAGTTCTAATCAGCGTATCCGACAAAACCGGAATTATTGAGTTTGCCAAACAATTACAAAAATTAAATATCAAAATTATATCAACCGGTGGGACAGCAAAGTTTCTTGCAAAAGCAAAAATTCCTGTTGTTTCGGTTGAAGAAATCACGGGCTTTCCTGAAATCCTCGACGGGCGGGTAAAAACTCTGCACCCGAAAATCCACGCGGGAATTCTCGCAAAAAAAACAAAACAACATATTGACGAACTGAAAAAACATAAAATTAGTACGATTGATATTGTCGTTATAAATCTTTATCCGTTTGAACAAAAACCTTCAATTGAAAATATAGATATAGGCGGGGTGGCGATGCTTCGCGCAGCCGCAAAAAATTTTGAGAATGTTCTGGCGGTTTGCGACCCGGCTGATTATTATCACATTATCGGTAATATCAGAAGTTCAAAAATAGATTTTTCATTCAGAAAAAAACTTGCGGCAAAAGCATTCAGCCATACTGCTTATTATGATTCTCTGATTGCCGACTACTTCACGGAAGAGCCGTTCCCTGAAAAAATAACCGTCGGACTTAAAAAATTTTCCGATTTAAGATACGGCGAAAATCCTCATCAGAAAGCGGCAGTTTATGGGGCGGTAAATTTAAAAAAATTACAGGGCAAAGAACTTTCTTATAACAATTATCTTGATATGGATGCTGCATTCAATTTGGTGTGTGAATTCCAAGACCCGACCTGTGTAATTGTAAAACATAATAATCCCTGCGGAGTTGCATCTGCCAAAAATATTCTTGATGCATACAGAAACGCACTTGTCTGCGACCCCGTTTCGGCATTCGGAGGAGTACTTGCATTCAATAAAAACGTGGATGATAAAACTGCAAAAGAAGTAATAAAAATTTTTACTGAATGTGTTATTGCACCAAGTTATTCAAAAGATGCACTAAAAATATTTTCGCAAAAACAAAATTTGAGAATTTTAATTAAACCGCTAACTAAAAAAACCGGACAGTTCCTTGAATTCCGCAGTATTTCAAACGGATTTCTTGTTCAGGAAAAAGACAGTAAAATTTTTGACAAGATAAAAATTGTTACAAAAACAAAACCGGCAAAACAACAATTGGAATCTTTAAAGTTTGCTTTTACCGTCGCAAAATATGTAAAATCAAATGCAATCGTTCTTGTCAAAGGTACTCAGACGGTCGGAATTGGCGCCGGGCAAATGTCAAGAATTGACTCACTGAAAATCGCAAATATGAAAATGCAATCGGTTCGCTTCCCGCTTCCCACTTCCCACTTCCCACTCGTTTTAGCATCTGACGCATTTTTTCCGTTCAGAGACGTCGTTGATGCAGCGGCAAAAATAGGGGTTAAAGCAATTATTCAGCCCGGCGGCTCATTAAAAGATGATGATTCAATCACTGCCTGTAATGAGCATAAAATCTCAATGGTATTCACAGGAATGCGCCATTTCAGACATTAGATGTCATTGCGAGGACTTTTACCCGTGGCAATCTCTGTTTTTTCTTATTTCTGAAAATTTGCTGTTATTGCAATAAGTGTTGCACTTCGTTATTGAACTGAGGATTTATATTTTCGTATGATTACTCCACAATCTAACAGAAATCAAGAATTTGAATTTAGAATAAGGAGATGATAAGATGTTAAGTTTTTATTTGCTTGGTGTATTAATAGCAGTTCCTATCAATTTTATTAGTCTTTTAATTGGGATTGCTGGTCTATGGTCAATACGTTCAAAAAATCTAGAGAAAACAGGACTTTATTATGATATTTTTAGCAGAACATATAGAGATTCTAAAACAAGTGGTTTTATGTTTGTTTTTAGTCTTTTTATGATGTTAATTTTTGCTCCAGCACTTAGTTGGCTTTGTATAGCTGCACATGTATGGGTATGGTTTTCTGCCATCGTTAACAAAACCCCTGTTCCAGAGAAGCTAAAAGAAATCCAATATAAAATTGCATCAGTTGAATTGCCCAAAGAAAAGCTTGAAGAATTGACTGCTGAGATTAGAAAGTTCTATGGGGTTCCTGAGAATGATGAATTCTTGGAAGATAATACGTTTATTGATGAAAATTATTCAACTGATGGATTCTATATAGATTTTAAGGTATCACCTTCAAAAATGGAATATACCTCCTATTCCCACACCCCAGATTATGATTCCATTTGGCATTCTCGTTATAAATATAGAATTGATGGTACAAATGTTGAAGTTTGTTTGTGGGAAGAAGAAACAGAACATCCAGGTCGAGCTAAATATTATTCTGTTAAGGATAATGTTGTATTGGAGAGTGTGTATAGAGAACATTTTAAATTTCTTCCACCCGAACGTATTGATAACCAAATTCAGCAATTGAAAAAAAATACGATTTGGGATAAGATTACATATAATGAGTTTAAATACTTTATTTTATCTAAACACCCTGAACTAATTTCTCCTGAAGAATATAGAAAGTATTTGCGTCAAGAATTGGAACGCATAAAAATGGGAGATGCAAAAGCAAGGGAATTGGCAAAGAATAATGGTTTACAAATAATTGATAGGGAAAATTTTCTTCAAATTAGTGATCAGAATCTTACTGTTTCTGATGATGAGAAAATACGAATATTTAAACTTTTTTCAGATAAAGCTTTTGGTAATTCCGATATTTCTAAAAATGAATTTGAAAATAGTCTAGCGATTGAAAAATACATAACTGGACTTCTATCAGATAAGGTAAATTCAAAAAAAGAATAATGTATAAGTGACAATAGAAATAATGAGGGCAGGGCGGGGCGTCGTCTGTTGTTAAGACAGCAGAAAAGCAAGACGTTACAATTTTTTAGTTTTTAAAATTTTTATAAATGAATGAATATAATATATACCTAAATTTATTAAATGCCATCTTCAACAATGCAATAAATCTAAAATCTGCTGGACGAGAATTATTATCGTTAGGTAGAAAAGACAAAAAATTATTACCCTTTGCAAGATTTTTACTTTACGTAGGTTGCGAAGAATGCGGGAAATTTTTACTTGTAAAAGATAGATATCCCGAGAAACTTACTGAAAAATTATTGAAAGAATTGGGTTTTTATGACCATAATAAAAAAATTGAACGATTAATAAGAAATATCAATAAATATGAACTACACTTGGACAGAAATGTGAGAAAAATGGGACAGGTTATTCGCCATAACTTAAGAGAAAACAGTTTATATGTAGATTTTACCGGCCCGAATACATTAATGCCATCTGGTTTTAAGAATAAGAATGAATTGTTTGCTCTCGTATCATTAGCAAATAATTTAATAAAATACTGTCAATTAGAATTAACAAATTTTAAAAAAAATCCTTTTTTGTAAAAAAATGGATGTAAATTTGATTTCCCCATCTTGAATAATAGGGACGGGGCTAATTAAAAATGTCGGTGCTGGTATAGAGTGTTTCACTAATTCCAAAAATAATTTTTCATTTTCAAAAAATACTTGACAAAATATAAAAAATAATGTATAGTATTGTTATACAATATGAAACAAACATTTTATCCGGCAGAATTTGAATGGGACGAGAAAAACAAAGATAAAAATTTGGGAAAACATAAAGTTAAATACACGGAAATAGAGGATGTTTTTTTCAACAGCCCAATTATTGCTGATGTAGACAAAAGTAAAATCCTTTACAATGAAGAAAGAAAGATTGCTTATGGGCTAACCAATGATAACAGGTTGCTTTTTGTTGTTTTCACTATCCGAAACAAAAAAATCAGAGTAATCTCAGCACGAGACATGAGTAAAAAAGACAGGAGGTTTTATGAAGAAACAAAAAAAGTTATTAAAATTTAAGAATGAAAAAGAGGAATTTGATTTTTGGTCAAAAGCAGAATCAACAGAATATATTGATCACTCAACGGCCCGAGAAGGATTATTTCCAAATTTAAAACCGACTTCAAGAGCCATACCTTTGAGATTACCCGCTTCATTGCTTGATAGGTTGATGGTAAAAGCTCATAAATGTGGTATGCCGTATCAATCTTTATTAAAATTATTAGTAGCCAAGGGGCTAAAATTTTTATAGTAGTAAAAATGCAATACTTTCTTTATTATCTTTAGTGATTTTAGCGAGTACCCAGTAATTTATGACTACGAACGAAATTAGGAAAAGGTTTTTGAAGTTTTTTGAAGGGAAAAAGCATAAAATCTTTCCGAGTGATTCTATTGTGCCGTCGTCCGACCCGACGCTGCTTTTTACATCGGCGGGGATGGTGCAGTTCAAAAATTATTTTTTAGGCAATCAAAAAATTAAAAGCGATTACCAGCGGGCGGCATCGGTACAGAAATGTTTCAGGACATCAGATATTGAAAATGTGGGGCATACCGCAAGACATCTTACGTTTTTTGAGATGCTCGGCAATTTTTCATTCGGCGATTATTTCAAAAAAGAAGCGATTTTGTGGGCTTGGGAATTTTTAACCGTTGAACTTAAAATTGATAAAGATAAACTTTACGCTTCCGTCTACAAAGACGATGAAGATGCATATAAAATCTGGCAAAAAATTTTACCTTCAAACAAAATTGTAAAATTAGGCGAAGATTCAAACTTCTGGCAGATGGGTGAAACCGGTCCCTGCGGACCCTGTTCTGAAATTTTATACGATACGGGAATAGAAAATAGTTGCGGTAAGAAAACCTGCCAACCTGGGTGCGACTGCGACAGATACATTGAGGTATGGAACCTTGTGTTCACGCAATTTGACAAGCAAGCCGGCGGCGAGCTTAAAAATCTTCCTAAAAAAAATATTGATACCGGTATGGGTCTTGAACGGCTGGCGGCGGTGATTCAGAATGCAAAAACAAATTTTGAAATTGATGAAATTAAAAGAATTATAAGTTTTATAAAAAACATCGCACAGGCGGAAAATGATATTTCAATGAAAATTATTGCCGACCACTGCCGAGCAATCACATTTCTTATTTCCGACGGTATTCTGCCGTCCAATGAAGGAAGGGGTTATGTTTTAAGAAGAATCCTGCGAAGGGCGATTACACACGGAAAAAAATTACAACTGAACAAACCGTTCCTTTACAAAATCACAGGCGAAGTAGTTGAAACAATGAAATCGGCATATCCTGAATTAGATTCAAACCGCGAGCACATAGCAAGAATCGTAAAAATGGAGGAAGAAAATTTTTTACTGACGCTGGGACGCGGGATAGAAATGCTTGAGGACATCAAAAAAAATAAAAAAATAATTTCCGGAAAAGACGCATTTTTTCTATATGATACCTACGGTTTTCCGCTTGATTTAACAAAAGAACTTCTTAACGAATCCGGCATTTCTATAACAGATGAAAAAGAATTTATTGATGAAATGGAGAAACAGAAAAATCGTTCCAAGTCATCATGGAAGGGTTCGGGAGATATTGATATGAGCAATTATTTTGAACTTCACAAAAAATTCGCAGATACCGTTTTTACCGGCTATGACGAGACAAAAGCAAAAACTAAAATAGCTGCAATAGTAAAAGACGGAAAAATTATTGAGCAGGCAACCGAAGACGATGAAGTGGAAATAATCTTAAAAGAAACGCCTTTTTACGGAGAAGCAGGAGGTCAAGTCGGTGATAAGGGACAATTAAAAATTAAAAATGAAAAATTAAAAATTGAATGTATCGCAGAAATTATTGACACGCAAAAACCGGTTGAAAACCTTATTATCCACAGGGCAAAAATCATAAAAGGCATTATAAAAGCGGGGGAAACGGTTGAAGCCGAAATTGATATTGATAGACGAAAAAATATAATGCGAAATCATACCGCAACCCATCTTTTGCATAAAGCGTTAAGACAAATTATCGGCACGCATATCGTCCAGCGCGGCTCTTTAGTTTCCGACGACAGGTTTAGATTTGATTTTTCACAACCGGCACAGTTAAAAAAAGAAGAACTGGCTTTGATAGAAAAATATGTAAATGAAAAAATTCTTGAAAATCTAAAAGTGACGACAAAAATTACAACGGTGGACGAGGCAAAAAAAATGGGAGCGATGGCTTTATTCGGGGAAAAATACGGCGAGAAAGTCAGATGCGTTATTACCGGCGGAGAAGGAAATCCTGAAACAAGTTCGGGACAAGTTCCGGAAAGCGTGGAACTGTGCGGCGGGACCCATTGCAAATCAACGGGAGAAATCGGACAATTTATAATTTTATCCGAAGGCAGTATCGGAAGCGGACTCCGGCGGATAGAGGCAATAACCGGAATAGAATCCTACAACTTTATGAAAAACCAGCGGGAAACGATTGATGAACTGGCGGAGATATTGAAATCCTCACGGGCAGAAGTTATTCCGAAACTCCAAAAACTTACAGATGATAAAAAAAAACTTGAAAAGGGCATTTCAAAAACACCAAAAATACAGGAAAACGATTTATTGAAAAACCTTAAAGAAATCAACGGCGTAAAACTGCTGGCGGTAAAAACTGAGACATCATCCATAGACGAACTCAGGAGCACTTCCGACAATCTGAAAAACAAAATCAAATCAGGCATTGTGGTATTGGGTTCTGTTATTGACGAAAAACCGACGATAATCGTATCAATTACAAAAGACCTCGCCGGTAAATTTGATGCAAGAATAATCGTGAAAGAAATATCAAAAATCATAGGGGGAGGCGGAGGAGGAAAAATTGACCTCGCACAAGCCGGCGGAAAAGACATTTCAAAATTGGATGAGGCGCTGTCAACCGTTGAAAAAATCATAAACCAAAAGTGACTAACATAAAAAAACAAATTGTAATTATTTTTTTCGCGGGGCTGATTGCTGCCCCTTTTTTCTTTTACAACAGGTGGCAGGATGTGGACTTCTGGGGACACCTTTTTTTCGGCAAACAAATCGTTGAAACGAAAAATATTCCGAAAACGGATTCTTATTCATATACTGCTTACGGCAATAAATGGGTGAATCACGAATGGTTATCGGAAGTTATTTTTTACTCAACATATAAAAAGTTCGGAGATAAAGGACTGATATTTCTAAAAGTCATTTTGGGCATTATTACCGGCGGTTTTCTTTTTTCGACGATGCTCGTCTATTCGTCAAATTATAAAACACTGTTTATAATTTACCTTTTTGAACTGTCGCTTGTTTTTCTCGGCGCATCTTTCAGACCGCAGATTTTTACTTATCTTTATCTTTCAATTTTCGGGCTTTTGATACATTTATACAAAAAAACCGGAAAAGTACCGTTTCTGATTTTAATGTACCCTACAATGGTTCTGTGGTCAAACTCACACGGCGGATTTGTCGTGGGCTTAGCAATCGCTCTAATTCTTCTTTTGGAAAAATACAACCGGAAGCATCTTTTTATTATTATCGCACTTCCGCTTGCATCACTGATAACGCCCTACCATTTTAATCTCTGGAACGCGATATTCCGCGCACTTACAAACCCGCTTACCGCAAAACATATAACCGAGTGGGGCGAATTTACAATGTCCGATTTCCCGCTCCTCGGCTACTTATTCGTATTTATTGCAATTATCTCTGCGGTCAGTTCGCTAATTTGTCTTTTCCAAAAAAAATATCTTTCGTTTTTGGTTATACTGATAAGTATCTTATTCGCAAGCAAATATTCAAGACATATTCCTGTGTTTGCAATAATTTCAGCGCCGTTTCTGATACCATTTTTTGAAAGCATCAAAAAAAGATCAACCGTTATGATTTTAACGATTTTGGCATTTTTTCCGTTTTTCCTGTTGCTTTTTGTTACTCTAAAAAATCCATCGTTTGAAATCACGGATAACGGCCGGTTTCCCGCTAATGCGGTGAATTTCCTGAAAGAAAAAAAACTCGGCGGCAACATCTTTAACGAATTCAACTGGGGCGAATATCTTATTTGGCAACTCTATCCGCAGTGCAAAGTCGCAATTGACGGCAGATATGATACCGTTTATCCCGTATCCTTCCTTAAAAATTATTTTGATTCCGCTCTTTGCGGGATTGATATGCCTGCAAACACAGATTTTTTACTTTTGAACCCGGGAAGAAAAATTGATGAAAAAAAATGGAAGGAAATTTATAGAGATGCGTTTTCAGTTTTGTACTCTAAAAAAACTTGACGAAAAATTAAAAATAAGTAAAATATAAAGGGTATTAGACCCTTTGTTTTCAGCGCTTGCTCGGAAAAACAAACAAGTTTGCTTTTCGCTCGCTCGCTTGAAAATAAAATTGTGTCCCTGTAGCTCAACGGATAGAGTGATGGCCTCCGAAGCCATTGATGCAGGTTCGATTCCTGTCGGGGACGATTTTTAAGTTGCTCCGGAGAAAAATGATAATAGGGGTTATCGGCGGGAATAAGTGCGACAAGCAGATTGAAAAAATTGCGGAAGAAATCGGCAGTGAAATTGCCGAAAGAAAACATATTTTACTCTGCGGCGGAATGGGCGGAGTAATGGAGGCATCGTGCCGGGGCGCTAAAAAATCAGGCGGACTAACAATCGGCATTCTTCCGGGCAAAAACAAAGACGACGCCAACAAATATATTGATATACCGATAATAACCGCGATGAGTCATGCAAGGAATGCAATCATCGTGAGGACGGCCGACATCATTATTGCGATTGACGGAAAATACGGAACGCTCTCGGAAATCGGACTTGCCAGAGCAATTGACAAAACGGTTATAGGCATTAAAACATGGGATATTCCGGGAATAATAAAAGTGAACTCCGTAAAAGAAATTTTTGAAATAATAAAATGAAAACGGAATGTTTATGAAATATAAGATACTTACCTATTTAATGGCAATATGCTTGATATTAAACTCCTCGTGCGCGACGGGCTTGTTAAAAGTAAAATATCTGGAAAATTACGATTACTCTTTATTACAGGAAATTTCTTATACTCCCGCAGATATTGATAACGCAATAACCAGAATACGTACTTTAAAGGAGAAAATACGGCATTATAATAATCAACCTGATGAAAAAGATTATGACGAGATTATCAAAGAACTGACTCCGATAATAGAAGAATACAAAAGATACACATCTGCCGTAAATGCAATCCGTAAAGATAAAGGCACTATAGTAATCCCGCCGAAAACCCGGCTGACATTAAAACTGGATACATATTGTTTATCGCATAATAAAGCATCTCCTTCGGATGATGAACCCTACGTTCTGGTAAACGAGACGCCGGAAATTCCTCTTTATAAAGAAATAATGCATTACACTAATACAAAGGAACGCGTAAAGCAGTCCTTAAAACAGGATTTGCTTTGGAATCTGAAAAACGAAGTTAAATTTGAAGACCTTCCGTCGGAACAACAATCATTGCTGCTTAAAGTAGATTCAGCGGCATATCTTAAGGTTAATAATTATTTGAAAGAATTGGCTGAAAAAGAAATCGGCAAACAACTTGATAAATACCTGCCGGAAATCGGTGAAACAAAAGATGCAATTGAGATTGTCAAGGGCAGAGTTTATACCTATCAGGATTATGCGCAGATAGTTGAAAATCTGAAATCAAAATACAAAAAACCTTCAAATGACAAACCGATAAAATCGGAAGGATATGAACTCTATGTTATAGTAAAAGCCGCCGGCTACTCACGGGCCACGGTAACTTTTATAAATACCACGGATAAAGAACAGGAAATCAATTCATATTTTAAACCGTTAAGAAAAGACATCCAATCACTTGGATTTGATGTTCCGGATTTGGATGATCAGTATAAAGAATATAAAAAAGAATTTTTGTCGTTCTCTGCATATCTACTGAAATACATCGGTTATATTGGTCCAGGCGACGTAAAAACAATTGATGAAAATCCTGATAAACTGATAAATATTCTAAAAGCATTTTGGGATAGAGTAAAATCTATAAATAAAACCAAAAAGGAATTTGGATATAACGGAACGGACGATATAAGTGATGCATTCAGACATGCTTATTGGAATGCTATAATAACCAGAGATGTTGGCTATGATTTTGCAAAAGAGATTACTGATAATCACGAGATAAACCCTGACAATGCTACAGAAGAATCAAAAAAAATGGACTTTTGGAATAATAAAGTCGGCCGTGATATTGGACAAAAATTAAAAGATCAAGGAATAATGGATGACGATTCATATGCTTACGAAATACTCAAAAACAAAGATAACTTAATAATACTGATTAAATAAAAATTATGAATATAAAAAAAATAATGTTATCAATAATTAATTGCATTTTAGCTTTTATAATAGGAACTATACCGGGTTTATTATTTTCTGTATATGTATTAGTAAAATTGTATATACATCCATCATTCTTACCGGATTCCATACTGGATTCTATAGATTCTATAAGTGCAAATGTTTTCGTTTTAATTATACTTGCCCCTATTTTAATCAGTGGATTGATGGGGGTATTTATTGAATTAAAAAAAATAAATGCCCGTATCATTATTTTTTTTCAAGGAAGCATAATTCACAAAATATATCTAATCTTATCGGTTATACTCATTATTGTATTAGTTTTTTCTATATGGAAGGCATTTGATAATTTGTTTTTTGGAAAGTATAAAACTTTCGGCGATAAAATTGTAAACACCGTCTATCAATCTGTTGAAAGAGGAGAAACGGTTATTGAGATAGAGAACGAATTGGATTTAGACTATGTTTTAATTGTCGGAGGATATGATATACCTAAAAAGGAAATATTGAAATCGGGATTACTTGATAAAAAGTTAGTTGATAAATCAGCCAAAAAAAATCCACAGGAAGACGGTATTTACATTCATCTAATAAAAAACAACAATGTCCTTGCTGTAAAAGGTTTTAAAGACAACATTGCTATAGAAGGCAAGTGCAAGATCGCTAAGTTGGGAAATAAAATTAAATTTTACGTCCGAAAGGAAATGAGGAAGGATATGTTCGGGAAATTAAACTACGAATATCTTATCATATATAAAATAGAATAAAATGAAAGCGGTTATTCAACGGGTAAAAAAAGCATCGGTAATCTACGAAAATATTAAAGAGGAAACCGGAAAAGGTCTGGTAGTTCTGCTTGGTGTGGGAAAAAACGATACCGAGAAAGACATCTCTTGGCTTTCTGAAAAAATACTGAATTTGCGGATTTTTGCAGATGATAAAAACAAATTTAATTTTTCGGTGGCTGATATAAAAGGCGATATTTTAGTAGTATCGCAGTTCACGCTTTACGGCGATTGTCAAAGAGGCAGGAGACCGGCTTTTACGGATGCAGCCGAGCCGGAAAAAGCAAATATATTATATGAAAAATTCGTTTATGAACTGAAAAAATCTCGGCTTACGGTTAAAACAGGAAAGTTTGCGGCAGATATGACCGTTGAAATTCATAACGAAGGACCGGTGACTATTTTAATGGATACCGAACGATGAAAAAGATAATAATTGGTTTTATCTCTCTATTGCTCATTCTGACGGCGGTTTTCGGAATTTATTCTCTTGTAAAATTCTTAAAAACCGACATTTTTTTAACTACAGAAAAAAAATCATATTTACACTGGGAATTCATAAAAATAACTGCAAGAATCAAAAACAAAAAATTTGCGGAAAAATATAAAAACGAACCGTTTTATATTTCCGTCTATAAAGAAAAAGACAGGATAATTACAATAGGCGGAGTCGGCAAACTCCCTTTAATTTACAACAACAAAAAAAACCTGTGGGAGGGCAACTGGCCGTGCCCGTGGAACGCATCCGACGGTAAATATCACGCCGAACCGTTTATTGCACAAAACATAAAATTCTCCGCTAAAAATTTTCTAATAATTCGCAGGAAACTTAAAGGATATTTGCCAAGTGGTTTCGGAGTGCTAACATTTGAAAATATGACAACCCTTTCAAAAATTAAAATAATAAATCCCGAAGGTAACGAAACCGACTGGCACGGTATGCTTGACTGGACAGAGTTCGTAGGTGCCGACGCATTCTGGTATCTCGCAGGACAGACAAAAGCAGAAAGTCCGAATGCCGACGAACATTTCCCATGGATTGAAAAAAATATGTCTAAATTACCGGAATTGGGAAAAGAAGCGCATAGCAGAAAATTAAAATTCGGAACATATATAATCTCATATCTTACGTTCGGACCTTACAAATACAAAAATTACAAATATGCCCTTGAATATAATTCCGAAAAAGGAGGCCCAATTGAAACCCGTTCAATATCAATTGCCGACGAGAAAAGAATTTCGGATATCATAAAACTGATAAAAGTTTTTAACGAGATTCCCGAAATTGACTACATCGGACTTGATTACATCCGCAACGCGCTCGGCGGGTATGAACTTGTTGACGAATTTGTTCAGGATATGAATGTTAAAGTTCCCGACGGATGGGAAAAATTCAACGGTGCAAGAAAAATGGGATGGCTCGCAAATGAGAAAGTAACACGGCGGAATATGAATCTTATAGACCAGTGGCAGTGGTGGCGGGCGCACAAAGTTTCAAAAATCATCAACAGAATCACAAAAGAGGTAAAACTTAAAAAACCGCTCTGGCTTTTTACTCTTACATGGGAAAAGGGCTGGCAACACGGGCAGGACCCGGTAATGTTTTCTGATGCGGGAATGGATATAGATGCTTTAATGCTATATGAGGCGAACCGTCAACAGTTTGATATGCTTTTGGATGATTGGCATAATTACGTAAAAAAGGGACAGGCAAATCTTGTGCTCGGAAATGTCGTTGACTGGCCTCTTCATCAAAAAATACTGAATCCTCCGGGGCCGAAGGAATTTTATAACCGCTTAATGGATGCAACAAAAAAGATTTACAACGACGGGACTGCCGACGCGATGTTTATTCACGATTTGGCAAGAGCGTTATGGGGAAGAATAAAACCGTACTCATCAAAAGAATGGCTATTGGCAGGAGCCGCTGCCATCACAGAAATGAGACGATTAAACGGACTTCTGCCGATAGCCGCAGAGATTAATTTACCGGCAAAATTAAACTTAAAAGAAGAATTTTCCATACCGGTTGTGCTAAAAAATATATCAAACAAAAAACTAAAAAATATCATCGTAAAACCTTATCTTATCGGCGGCGAAATACTCGGCGAAAATGAAAAAATTATTCCCGAATTACTTCCCGGACAAGCACAAACAGTAAATTTCAGGGGAATAATTAAATCGGCTTCATGGGAAAAGGACCTGAAAAATATGGTGGCGGCACAGGTTAAATCAGATAAACGGAACGCTACATTTTTTAAATATGTTACAGCAAAATAAAAAAATTATATTGATTGCTTTATTACTATGCATAACCGCACCTGCGAATACAGATTCTTCTCATATTGACCAATTTGAAAATGACTTAAAAGAACAGCAGGAGGATTTTCGCAACAGTAAAAAGGAAGAAAAAGAAAAACCGCTGACGATAGAACCGTTTTGCAGAAATCTTTCGCAAAATGTCACCTGGTGGCAAATGACGGCGGCGGAAATTCAAAAAATTAAAAACAATGGGTTGGGATACAGCGAACTTATCAAGGTTATTTTGATATCAAAAAAAATTGAAAAATTGCCGGAAGATATAATAAAAAAGCGGAACCGGGGCGAAACCTTCTTAAAAATTTCCGAAAGATATGGATTTGATTACGGTCAGATGAAAAATGAAACCAAAAAAATTATGTCGGAGGTAAAAACTTATGGAACGAAATAAACTGGCAACAATTATTGCAATTTTATTTTTTGTATCGTCAATACTCGGATTTTGGATTGTTTTTTCACAACCGTCTCAAAAAATTGAAAGAAAATCAAAGATCGGCATTTCGCAGGATAAAATTGCCGTCGTAAACATACTCGGACCAATAAGAGCATCTATGAAATCTTCCGACCCGTTTGCCCGCGATTCTGAAAAAATAGTAAAGCGTTTGAAAAAATTAAATGAAACTGCTTCCGTTAAAGCGGTTGTTTTAAGAATAAATTCTCCGGGCGGAACCGTTGCCGCAGTCCAAGAGATTTATTCGGAATTATTAAAAATGAAAAAAAACGGGAAATTTATTGTGGCATCATTCTCGGATGTTGCGGCCTCCGGCGGATATTATATTGCCTGTGCAGCGGATGAAATAGTGGCTCAACCGGGAACACTTACCGGTTCAATCGGAGTAATTCTGGAAATAGGCAATTTTTCCGAACTTATGAAAAAAATCGGCGTAAAAATTGAGACGGTAAAGTCCGGAAAACACAAAGACATAGGAAATTTTGCGCGGGAAATGACTATTGAAGAAAGAAAAATCTTGCAGGATTTAATAAATGACGCTTACGAGCAATTTTTATCGGCGGTGGTGACAGGCAGAAAACTTGACGAAGCAAAAGCTCGCACTCTTGCCGACGGCAGAATTTTTACCGGGACACAGGCAAAATCTGAGGGACTTGTGGATACTCTCGGAGGACTTGACGAGGCAATTGAAGAAGCAAAAAAACTTGCCGGAATAAAAGGGGATGTAAAAATAATATCTGATTCTGACCAGTGGGACAAAATATTTGAATTTATACCGGCAGGTTTTGAAGAAAAGGCATTTTCAAAAATAATGCCGTCTATGAACGTAAGATTTGAATATATCCTTGAATAGAAAAATGGAACCGCGAATTAACACTAATTTACACGAATATGAAAAGATAGTTTTATAGTGTTTATTCGTGGTTAAAAATTATGTTTGCAGAAAAATTTGAAACGGCACTATCATTATTGGATAACCCGAAAGAAACAATTGAAATAATAATTGTTGAAAAACCCGTATTTTTTTCTTTGCTGATTTTTATACTTGCTAATGTAAGTTTTCTGGTTTCCAATTCAATTGTTTTTCATTTTTCAAATACCAATTTTGTTTTAATCCTGTTTTTTGTATTATTATCAAATTTTTTGATTTTAGTAACGACGGCTGCGAGTTATCATTTCATTGCAGAGATACTTAAAGGAAAAGGAAATGTCATAACGCTTTTTTCTCTTTTAAATTTTTCGCTTGCTCCGATGTTATTGATGATTCCTTCGGCAATAATCGGAAAATTTGTCGGGACTGGATTGACTTATTTCGCTTTTACGGTTATTTTTTTCTGGACGATATATTTGCTTATATTTTCAATTAAAATACTTTACAACATTTCTATAATCAAAACATTTCTTATAATTTTTTCGCCTATTATCATTGTATTTCTTCTGTCCATTATTTTTCTTATTATTTCAATAGCAGGAATTATATCGCTTTTTATATGACGAATTTTTCTGCTCTCCTTGAAAAATGCTCCGTCTGTCCGAAAAACTGTAATGTCAACCGTCTTAAAAATGAATTGGGTTTCTGTAAAATCGGAAGAAATCCAAAAATATCGGCATATAATTTACATTTCGGAGAAGAACCGCCGATTTCCGGAACCAACGGTTCGGGAACAATTTTTTTTACCGGCTGTAATTTGAGATGCGTTTTTTGCCAGAACTATCCTATATCTCAACT
Source organism: Elusimicrobiota bacterium (assembly GCA_041658185.1). Classification (GTDB taxonomy): domain Bacteria; phylum Elusimicrobiota; class UBA8919; order UBA8919; family UBA8919; genus UBA8919. Next base: position 54,720 of record JBBAAR010000012.1, on the reverse strand, counting down.
TTGCAACGGCAATGAAATCACGGTTGAAAAACTTGCCGGAATAATGATGACTTTACAAAACCAAAACGCCAACAATATAAATCTGGTTACACCGACGCATGTAGTGCCCCAAATAATTGAAGCAGTTTTGCTGGCAAAAAATAAAGGACTTAAAATTCCTATCGTCTATAATTCCGGCGGATATGAAAAAATAGAAACATTAAAATTATTAGACGGTATTATTGACATATATATGCCGGATGCAAAATATTCCGATGACAGGACGGCGGAAAAATACTCCGATGCAAAAAATTACTGGGAAATAAATAAACTCGCACTGAAAGAAATGCACGGACAAGTTGGTGATTTGCAAATTAAAAACAGCATCGCAACAAAAGGGCTTATTATAAGACACTTGGTACTTCCGGAAAACATTGCAGGAAGCCGAAAAGTATTTGAATTTATCGCAAAAGAAATTTCGCCGGACACCTATATGTCAATTATGGCACAGTATCATCCTGCCAATAAAACAGGTGATTTTCCGGAATTGCAGAGAAAAATAACAGACAAAGAATATCAGCAAGTATTGAACCGGGCGGATGAATTAGGACTTACAAATGGCTGGCGGCAGGAATTATGATAATAAAAAATAAATTTGAAATGCCGGATGATGTAAGAGGCGCAAAAATTATTCAGCAGAATATGTCGGGAAAAATAATTCTTAAGAATGAGTTTGGTGATATTTCGCAAATTAAAACCGTTGCCGGATGCGATGTTTCATATTCAAAAAACGAAAAGGAAATTTTTGCGGCGGTAGTGGTACTCAATTTTACAACCCTTAAAATTTTAGAAAAAGTAAATATACGCTATAAGAAAAAATTTGCATTTCCCTATATTCCCGGTTACCTTTCTTTCAGAGAAGGACCTGTTCTGCTTGAAGCGATAAAAAAGTTAAAAACCGAGCCGGATCTGTTTTTGTTTGACGGTCAGGGGATTGCCCACCCGAGGGGAATCGGCATTGCATCACATCTCGGCGTAATACTTGACAAACCGTCAATCGGGTGTGCAAAATCTCATCTCTACGGAAATTACGAGGAACCGCCGCCGGCATTAAAAGGCGCTTATACTTTTTTAAAAGATGACGCGGGGACTTTAATAGGACTTACAATGCGTTCAAAAAAATTTACAAAACCTATTTTTATTTCGCAGGGACACAGAATCGGATTAACCACGGCTGCCGATATTGTTTTTAAGTGTCTGACGAAATACCGTATTCCTGAGCCATTGCGTTTGGCACACATTGAAGCAAATAAAGGGTATTAAACCCTTTGTTTGCAGCGCTCACTCGGAAAAACAAACAAGTTTGCTTTTCGCGCGCGCTTGAAAATATAAATTGACTTACTAAAAAAAATTTAATATAATTTTACAGTTATATTTTTTGAGAAAGGAACTTAAAATATGCCGGAACTAAGACGAGATTTAGTATCGCACAGATGGATTATCACCGGAACGCAGAGTGAAGAAGAATTTTTTTTATCGTTAAATCCAAAACCTAAAGAAACAGGTGTTGAATGTTTTTTTTGCGAAGGCAACGAAACAAAAACACTTCCGGAAATATATTCAATAAGAAAATTTGATACGCGTCCAAACACACCGGGTTGGCAGGTAAGAGTGGTTCCGTCAAAATCCGCCGCTTTCAAGATAGATGGTGATGTCGGCAAAGTCGGGCGGGGAATATACGATATGATGAACAACATCGGTGCCCACGAACTTATAATAGAATCACCGCATCACATAAAAAACTTATGCGAACTTCCTCCCGAACAGATACTGCTTATTCTAAAAGTTTATCAGACAAGATTAAGAGACCTGAACAACGACGAACGACTTAGATATGCTTTGATTTTTAAGAACCAAAGGCCTGAATCGCCTTTCAGATATGGTCATACGCACTCGCAACTTGCCGCACTTCCGTTAACTCCCAAAACGGTAAAAGATGAACTTATATCCGCAAAAAATTATTTTTCTTACAAGGAAAGATGTCTTTTCTGCGATATTATTCGTCAGGAACAGAAAGACAAAAAACGTATTGTTGAAGAAAATCTTGATTACATATCCTTTGTTCCTTTTGCAACAAAATTCCCGTTTGAACTTTCCATTATGCCTAAAAAACATAATGCGGATTTCCGGGCAGAAAGTGAATCATCGCTGAAAAATCTTGCGCAAATACTAAAAATATCTCTTTCCAAAATTTCCGCAGTTTTAAACGACCCGCCGTTGAATTATATTCTGCATACAATTCCTTATATGAGACCGAAACCGGACTACTGGAAAACTATTCATAGTGACTTTCACTGGCATATTGAAATATATCCGCAAATCAGCGAAATCACCGGTTTTGAGCGGGGCTCCGGTTGTTACATTCAGCCGCTATTACCTGAAATATGCGCAAAGTTACTATTGGGCAAATAATTCCCGCCGACGATGTAAGACGATTGGATAAAATTGCCGTTGAAAAATTTTCGATTCCGTCAATTATTTTAATGGAAAATGCGGGAAAAAATACGGCTGAAATAATTCTTAAAAAATTTCATCCGCGACAAGTTGCAATTTTTTGCGGAGGCGGAAACAACGGCGGCGACGGTTTTGTCATAGCAAGACATCTTTTTAACAATGATGTAAAAGTAAAAGTTTTTACCGTGCAAAAAATATCAAAATATACGGGCGATGCTTTAATCAATCTCAACATTATAAAAAAAATTAAAATTCCGGTTATTACTTTATCCGCAAAAAAATTAAACGGTAAAATCCCAAAAACCGATTTAATCGTAGATGCTCTGCTTGGCACCGGAACAAAAAGGAAACTTAGAGAACCATATAAAAAAATTATCCGGGAAATAAATTCTGTAAAAATACCAGTTGTATCGGTTGATATACCGTCGGGAATTGATGCGGATACGGGGAAAAAACTTGGCGTTGCGGTAAAGTCAAACTTAACTGTTACAATGGTTGCGATAAAAAAAGGACTGCTTATTAACGACGGTAGAAAACTTTCCGGGAAAATTATTGTTACCGATATTGGCTTGAATTTTTCCCGCCTTTGGCGGGATCCCGCTTGAGCGGGAAACTTTTTAATACAGGGGGTGAAAAAATGGCAATGGCTTCGGGATTAGTACTTGCAAAACTTGTTGCGGGAAAAGAAAAACAGACGCTTAACAAATTGAGAATTATCAAGGGTATCACGCACATAAGCGCGGTTTTGGGCAGATGGGATTTAGTAATAGATGTGGAAGCAGGAAGTATTCAGGAATTGACAATGTTAGTAGTTCATAAAATACGGGCAATTCCTGGGATTTCTTCAACTGAAACTCTTATAACCACAGCAATCTGAAAGGAGGTAATTATGGTAAAAGATATTACAAATCTCTTAAAAAATACTGAGTCAAATCTTATTGAAAATCTGATTGCAAAAGGTAGTGTCGTTCTCGGAGTGAAAATTGTAGGCATTGCGGGACTTTTGGTAAAAGATGTAAAATTATCCGATACGCTTCAGTCGGCAGTTTCAAAAAAAGCGGGGGCGGGCGGATTTATCTCAACTGACGAACTTCCGCACTATGGAATAACCGCGGATGAAAAAATAGCGATTGAAAAAGAATTTTCCTGTTCTAAAAAAGATGTAGTGGTATTTGTAGCAGCAGAGAAATCTAAAGCAGAAAAAGCAGTTGAACTGATTTCCGAAATGATGAAAAATCAAAGGATACCGAAAAAAACTGTTAAAATAAAAGTAAAAAAATCTGCTAAGAAACCGTCTAAAATGAAGAAAAAAATCAAAAAGAAAAAATAATTACTCAATGAAAAATATTTTCAGATTTTTTTTAAGCAGTTATTTCGTGATACTGACAACAGTGTCTTTTTTGTATTCAGTTGAAAGTAATAAACTAAAAAATGGGGTGTCAGTTATTTTTGATTCGGATTCATCAGCCGACACGACTGCAATCCAGATATGGATTTCCGCAGGCGCGGCAAACGAAGACAAAAATATTTCCGGAATTTCTCATTTCATAGAACATCTTATTTTTAAGGGAACACCTACACGAACTCAAAAACAAATTGCCCCCGACATAGAAAAATTAGGCGGAATTATAAACGCGGCAACCTCAAAAGATTTTACATATTTTTATGCCATTGTACCGAGCAGTTACTCTATTAAATCTGCGGAAATTCTTACCGATGCCGTTTTAAATCCGTTATTTCCTGAAGAAGAAATTGAAAAAGAGCGAAGGGTTATACTTGAAGAAATAAAACGAAAAGACGACAATCCGCAATCATTACTTTTTGATGAATTTTATAGCCATGTTTTTCTTAACTTTTCCCGTTATGCTCAAAGAGTAATCGGGACGGAAGAAACAGTTTCAAAATTAAAACGGGATGATTTTCTGTCGTTTCATAAAAATTTTTATACGCCGGAAAATATCCTAGTAGTGATTGCCGGCAATTTTGATGAAAAACAAATGCTCGGTTTTCTGAAAAATAGTTTCGGCAAGATTAAGAAACTTAAAACGAAAAAAGAAAAATTTGAGGAATGGATGGTTCAAAAATTTACTAAATTAGAAGATGGAAATTTCAAATACTCTTTTAGCGAACCATATAAAAAAACAATCAAAAAAGATGTTTCTCATTCATACATAATTATGGGTTTTCCGGCGGCAAATATAAAAAGCGATGACCAGTATCCGCTTGATGTCGCTTCTTATATTTTGGGAACAGGCAGGGCATCACGACTTTACAAAAAACTTGTTGAAGAGACCAAACTTGCCTATACCGTTTCTGTTTCATTTGCCACACATAATGGACCCGGATTGTTTTATGTGTATGCGGAATGTTCACCGGAAAATGCATCCGCTGTGACAAATAAAATTTTAATTGAACTTAACCAGCTTACATTTGAAAATGTAACGGATGAAGAACTTGACAGGGCAAAAACACTTCTTATGCGGGATAAACTTTTACAAGAGCAAACGCCGGACGGCAAAGCGGAAGAACTCGGATTTTATGCGGCGCTCGGTAACAGAAAAATCGCCGAAAATTACACAAAAAATATAAAAAAAGTAAGACCTGAACATATAAAAAATGTTATTTCAAAATATCTGATTTTTCCGAATATTCCGACGGTGGTTATCACTCCGTAAATTATGAAAAAAATAGCCATAATTTTTAACTTTTTGCTTTTCGCTTTTAATTTTGGATATTCACAAGTAAATAATATCGTACTTGACAACGGTTTTACTTTAGTCCATTGCGAAAAAAAGAAAATCGGATTGGTAAGCGTGAACTTATTCGTAAAAGGTGGTTCCGTTATTGAAACGGATAATGAAGCAGGAATAACAAATCTCACCGTCCAGTTGCTGACGAAAGGGACATCCAATAGAATTTCGGAAAAAATTGCAATTGAATCCGAATCGCTTGGTGCTACAATTTTCGCAGGATGTTCAAACGATTTTTCTGAGGTTTCAATGATAGTACCGTCGGACAATTTTATTCCCGCTTTTGATATTTTTGCCGATGTCGTAAATAATCCGACATTTCCGGAAAAGGAATTTGAAAAAGAAAAAACAAGAACAATAGCCGCTATAAAGTCAAAATCAGACCGCATTTTTGATGTTGCTTACGATGAATTCAACGAACTGATTTTCAAAAATCATCCTTATCACAAACCGGTTGAAGGTTATAGAACAACTGTTTCATCATTAACCACTTCGCAGATTTCGGATAATTACAGAAAACATTTTAAGACGGCAAATATGGTTTTGTGTGTTGTCGGCGATGTTGATTTTGAAACGGCAAAAAAACTTGTAGAAAAATATTTCGGCAGCATAAAAATTATTGGGACAATAGAAAAAACAAAAAAAGAACAGCCGAAAATAGAATCAAACAAAATTTCAAAAAAAACTTATACCGGCAAATTCCAGCAATCGTACATTTTCTCGGGATTTTTAGCACCTGACATCAACCAAAAGGAATATGTCACACTGAAAGTAATTAATGCCATACTCGGGGGAGGAATGGGTTCGCGGCTTTTTGATGTGCTGCGTGAAAAAAGCGGACTGGTTTATGAAGGCGATTCATTTTATCCTTCAAGAAAAGAAATAAGTGATTTTGTGTTGTATGCCGGGACATCAAAAGAAAATGTAGAGACGGTGGAAAAAATATTCATTGATGAAATTAAAAAATTGCCTGAAATTACCGACGACGAACTGAAAAACGCAAAAGAATACTTAAAAGGAAATTATCTTTTGGACCACAGAACAATCCAAAGGCAGTGCTGGTATCTCGGCTGGTGGGAAACAATGGGGAAAGGTTACGAATATGATCAAAAATATCTTGAAGACATAGACAAAGTTTCAATTTCAGACATCAAAACCGCCTGTGAAAAATATTTTAATCCAAAAGAAATTATAACGGTTATACTGAAATGAGGAAAAAATTGTTCTTTTTATTTTTGGTCTTTTGTTTTGTCGGTTGCAAAAAAACCGAAACGGTAAAACAAACTTCCGGTAATGATAATTCCGGTGATTATTATGTTGAATCGTCTATCGGGGATGCTTCATATCTGAATCCGATATTAGCATCTGATTCCGCTTCGGCTGATATAAATAATCTCGTTTTTAACGGTCTGGTAAAATACGACAAAAATATAAACATTATGGGGGATTTGGCAGAATCGTGGACGGTTTCATCGGATGGGAAAATTATAATTTTCAATTTAAGAAAAAATGTCAGATGGCACGACGGCAAACAATTCACTGCGGAAGATGTTGAATTTACATATCAAAAACTGATTGACCCGAAAGTAAAAACACCTTATTCATCCGATTTTGAACTTGTCAAAAAAATTGAAATCATCAACCCGTACAAAATAAAAATCACATACAAAGGACCGTTTTCGCCGGGGCTAATTTCATGGGGAATGGGAATTATTCCAAAACACATTTTTCAGACGGGTGATTTTAACACTCATCCCGCAAACAGAAAACCTATTGGAACAGGTCCTTATAAATTTGTAGAATGGAAAACAGATGAAAAAATCGTGCTCGAGGCAAATCCTGATTATTTTGAAGGACCACCTAAAATTTCAAAATATATCTATAGAATTATTCCCGACCAGTCGGTTCAGTTTCTGGAATTGAGGAATGAGACAATTGACTCAATGGGTTTAACTCCAGACCAGTACAATGCCTATAAAAATTTTTTCAAAAATTACAACAAGTTCAGATACCCTTCTTTCGGCTATGCCTATCTTGGATATAATCTTTTGAACCCCTTTTTCAAGGAAAAAGAAATTAGACAGGCGATTGCACACTCAATAAATAAAAAAGAAATTATTGACGGTATTTTACTTGGGTTAGGTGTTCCGGCAACAGGACCATATCCGCCGACAAGTTGGGCATATAATCCGGAAGTTTCGGACTATGAATACAATCCTGAAAAAGCCAAAAAAATCTTCGGGAAATTCGGATGGATTGATTCTGATAACGATGGCTGGCTTGACAAAAACGGAAAAAAATTTGAGTTCACAATAATTACAAATCAAGGAAATAAATCAAGGGCGGTCGCAGCAGAACTTATTCAGGCACATCTTAAAAAAGTCGGAATAAAAGTCAACATAAGAATTTTGGAATGGTCAACATTTATTCACCAATACATTGACAAGAAAAAATTTGATGCTGTGATTTTAGGCTGGTCGTTATCACGCGACCCTGACCAATATCCGTTGTGGCATTCGTCACAAAAAAAAGAAGGGCAATACAATTTTGTGTCTTACGAAAATAAAGAAGTTGACAAACTTTTGGAAGAAGGTCGGCGGATTTTTCCCGAAAAACAGAGACAGGAAATTTACAGAAAAATCCATAAAATTCTTGCCGTTGACCAGCCCTACACATTTCTATATGTTGCAGACGCACTACCTGTAATTCACAAAAGATTTATTGGTCCTGAGGTTGCACCTTTAGGTATTGGATGGAATTTCCGCGAATGGTATGTTCCGGAGGCAAATCAAAAATACACGCTTCAACAGTAAAATTTTCCGAACCCATCCCGCCGCATATTTTTCCGTTGATTTTTTCTCTCAATTAAATATAATATCTTTGTATGATTTCTTATATTTTCAGACGATTGCTTTTAACAATTCCGGTTCTTCTCGGTATAACCGTTATTACTTTTCTTGTGATGCATTTATCGCCGGGCAAACCGACGGATATTCTTACCGATATGAACCAAAAAATCACCGTAGAGGCAAAACAGCGGCTGGTTGCAATTTACGGACTTGACAAACCGGTTTATGTTCAGTACGGGATGTGGATTAAACGGCTGGCAAAACTTGATTTCGGGAAATCATTCAAAGACGACAGACCCGTCATAAAAAAAATCGCCGAACGGCTTCCTGCAACACTACTTCTTAATTTTTTATCAATAATTTTTATATTTGCAATCGCTATTCCCATAGGCGTTATATCTAGCGTAAAAAAAGATACCGTTTTTGATAAAATTACTACCGTTACAGTTTTTTTGGGATTTTCTGTTCCTACCTTCTGGCTGGCAATTTTATTGATGATTTTTTTTGGACTCCATCTTGGCTGGCTGCCTATTTCCGGTTTCCGCTCAATAAATTTTGACGAACTTACTTTTTTTGGGAAATTTACGGATATCACGAAACATCTCATCTTGCCCGTTTTCGTATCGGCGTTTACCGGTCTCGCAGGACTTTCAAGATATACAAAATCCGCAATGCTGGAAGTTCTTCATCAGGACTACATAAGAACCGCAAGAGCAAAAGGACTAACAGAGTCAACTGTAATTTTTAAGCACGCTTTAAGAAATGCATTGATTCCTGTCGTAACAATTATCGGTCTTACAATTCCTGACTTAATCGGCGGGTCATTTATTTTTGAGACGATTTTTGCATGGCCCGGAATGGGTCGGCTGGGTTACGAAGCAATTATGTCGCGGGATTATCCCGTTATTATGGCCGTCGGAACTATCGTCGCAATTTTGACACTTTTTGGAAATTTAATAGCGGACATAACTTACGCTTATATCGACCCGCGAATAAGGTATAGATAAAATAATAAATGGACATTTGTCCATTTATAAATTATGCTGAAACTTTATCTTGAAAAATTACTGAAAAATAAACTTGCCAAGATCGGAATTTTAATAATAGTCGCTTTGATTTTAACGGCAATTTTTTCGCCTTTAATTTCTACGCATAATCCGATTGAAGGAAATATTTTAGAACGATTGCAACCGCCGTCAAAAAATCATTTTTTGGGAACCGATGAAATGGGACGGGATGTTTTTTCAAGGATGGTCTATGGGACGAGAATTTCAATATCTATCGGAATTATCGCGGTCGGAATTTCGGTAATTGTCGGAACGTTTCTCGGATTAATCTCCGGCTATTTCGGAGGAAAAATTGACACTGTCATTATGCGGTTTGTTGATATTATGCTATGCTTCCCTACATTTTTTTTAATTTTGATGGTGATTGCTTTTTTAGAGCCTAACATTTACAATGTTATGATTGTAATCGGTCTTACTTCCTGGACAGGTCTTGCACGATTGGTTCGCGGCGAAACACTTTCCGTGAAAGAACGCGACTTCATAATCGCGGCAAAAGGACTGGGTCTTAAAAAAAGAAGGATTATTTTTGTTCATATTCTTCCGAATGTTATTGCACCGGTAATCGTTGCGAGTATTCTTGGAGTTGGGGCGGCAATTCTTACGGAGTCGGGACTTTCGTTTTTGGGGCTTGGCGTTCAGCCGCCCACACCGTCGTGGGGAAATATTTTAACCAGCGGCAAGGACTACATTCATATCGCATGGTGGCTTTCGCTTTTTCCGGGACTGGCAATTTTGGTAACAGTTCTCAGTTGGAATCTTTTAGGTGAGGGTTTGCGGGATGTTTTTGACCCGAGAATAAATTAATGGATAAAATTTTATCAATTGAAAATATTTCCGTTGAATATACCGTCGGGAAAAAAATAATTCCCGCCGTAAGGAATGTTTCTTTAGCATTAAATAAAGCGGATTCTCTGGCAATAGTGGGCGAATCGGGATGCGGCAAATCAACGCTCGGGCTTTCTATATTAAATCTTCTGCCGAAAGAATCAAGAATAACCGCCGGCAAGATTATTTTTCACAATCAAGATATTTTACGGCTTGATGAAAAAGAACTGCAAAAAATAAGGGGCGGAAAAATCGGAATTGTTTTTCAGGACCCGTTATCATCATTAAATCCTGTAATAAAAATTTCGGAACAAATAAGAGAGACATTAAAAACGCATCATCACGATTTTTCAGACGAGAAAATTGAAAAACTTCTTGAAACGGTTCAATTGAGCAATCCGAAAATAATTAAAAATTACTATCCGCATCAATTATCGGGCGGAATGAGACAGAGAATAATGATTGCCATTGCGATTGCAACAAAACCGGAAATTTTAATTGCCGATGAACCGACAACAGCATTGGATGTCACAATTCAAAAAGAAATTCTTGAACTTATTAAAAAACTGATAAAAGAACTCAATCTAACCGTAATTTTTATCACACACAATTTCGGAATTATATTGGATATCTGTAACCGTCTAGCGGTAATGTATGCAGGAGAAATTGTTGAGGAGGGTGGAACATCGGAAATAATTAAAAATCCGAGACACCCTTATACAAAAGCGCTTTTATCGGCAATTCCAAAAGCAGGTAAATATAAATTGAGAAGGTTTAACACGATTCCCGGTAATGTGCCGGATTTAGCATCTTTACCTCCCGGGTGCAAGTTTAATCCGCGATGTCCGAAGAAAATTGAAAAGTGCGCAAAAGAATGTCCGCAATTGGAACAAAAAGAAAATAGATTGCTGAGATGTTTCAATCCATGAAAAAAATAAAAAAATATTCATTTCTAATAAACGTTTGCATCGCGATAATTATCATAGCAATTCTGACACTTGCGGCAGTTGATATTTACAATTTTTTAAATGTAAAAAACGAAAATGAAATTACGAAAAATCGTATAACGGGGATAATAAAAGAAATTAAACAGTTGGAAAAGGAGAGAAACAAAATTTACAGACAGTCATCGTCGTTGAAAAAAAGACAACTCGCACTTATAGAAATCAATAGAAATCTGATAGAAAAAAGTATCGGTCTTTCAAACGAAAACATGCTTCTCATTCAGCGAATCAGCGAACTGACCGACAACGAACCTTATATTCTTATAGATACAAAAGAGAATATTTTATACTTCAAACAAAAGGGACAAATCATCAGATATGCAAAATGTTCCGTCGGGCGGGGCGGAATTTTGCATGATAAAAAAACCGGAAGAAAATGGGAATTTGTAACTCCCAAAGGAATTTTCACTATAAAAAATAAAACGGAAAATCCGCTGTGGTTCAAACCCGACTGGGCGTTTGTTGAGGAGAAAAAAGAAATACCGCTTCCGAATGCACCCGAAAGAAAAGTGGAAGGAGAGTTGGGAAAGTATGCTCTTGATTTAGGATTCGGTTACAAAATCCACGGGACACAAAAAGAGGAACTACTCGGCAGGGCAGTTTCTCACGGATGCGTTCGGCTCGGTGCGGAGGACCTTGAATATATTTACAAAAATACGAAAATCAACAAAACGCTTGTTTATGTTTATTAAATTTTTCAAAAATTTATTCAGATTTATAGTTTTGCTCATTATAGCAGTTTCTATTTTTATTCATATAAAACTTCCAAATTATACCAAGGCAATTGAAAGTGAAATCGCAGAATTAAAAAAACAACTTGCAATGCTGTCAAACCAAAAAAAATATGAAACCGTAATTAAGCAGTCGGTTTATAGCGATAAGGAAATAATAAAAACGGATTTGCTTCCTCAGATTGAAGAAGAAAAAAAATCACTCGTTGAACAGAATAAAATATTACTAAAAGAAAACCGTTTATTGAACGGACATTTGAATATACTCACAACAAAAATTATTTTTGATACTAAATCAAATCTCTTGAAACTTGTCAAAAACGGAAAAATATCATCTGATATTGTCGTCTCAAAAAAATTCGTAACGGCCTTCTCAAAAAGTGAGATAAACAGAAAAATGCTTAAAATACTTGCCAAAGAAAAAAACCCGGCACCGATAAAACCGAAATGGACATATGAGGATATTACGAAAGAAATACCGGCTGAAAATTCCGCCGAACGGATTATGGTCGGCGCTCTCGGAAACCATGCAATTTACTTTACCGATTTTCTCATAATCCATGATTTCACAAAAAACATTCAGCAGCACGATACAATCAACCATGTCTGCATCCAGTTGAACATAAAAGATATGAAAAAACTTTACAATTCTGTTTTTATCGGGAATAAACTTTATGTTGAATAATTTTATATTAAAAACGGTTAATGTAAATAAAAACTTTTGCATTGAGAAAAACTTTTTTTCAAATAAGACCGCCGATATCCGAGCAGTGGATAATGTTTCAATTGAACTTAAAAAGGGGGAAATCGTCGGGTTGGCGGGAGAATCCGGAAGCGGCAAGACCACTCTCGCTAAAATTATTGCAGGACTTCTGGGTTACGATTCCGGTGAAATTTTTATTGACGATAGAAACATAAAAAATTATTTAAGATATGAATTATCAAAAAAAATTCAGATGATTTTTCAGGACCCGTTTTCGTCGCTCAATCCGAAACTTTCAATAGGCACTATAATTAAGGAAGCAATAAAAACAAAAAAAAATACTGACGAGAACGCCGCTAATGTATTAAATCTGGTCGGATTATCGGGAGATGCAATGCAAAAATATCCGCACCAGTTTTCTGGAGGACAAAGACAGAGAATCGCAATCGCAAGGGCTTTGGCATCGGAACCAAAAATTATTATCGCAGACGAACCTGTTTCATCTCTTGATATTTCAGTTCAGGCGCAGATTATGAATCTCTTTCTTGACTTAAAAAAAAATCTCGGACTTTCTTACATAATTATTTCTCACGACTTAAACTTATTAAATGCCGTGTCCGACGATATCGCAATAATGCAGAACGGAAAAATCGTTGAATACGGACAATCTGAAAAAATTATGAACAGACCGGAAAATCCATATACTAAAAAACTTATTTCTGCAATACCGGTGATAAATGCTTAAAATCAAAAAATTGGAATCTTTAACGGCTAACCGAAATATCTGGATTGTCGGAGGATATATCCGCGATTCACTTTTAGGTAAAATTACAAAGGATATTGATTTTACAACCGACGGCAACACAAAAAAAATTGTGGGGGAATTCGCCGATAAAACCAACGGCAGTTTTGTGGTGCTTGACGATTTCAATAAAACATATCGGGTTGTTATAGATGATGAAATTTATGATTTTTCAAAAATGCAGGGAAAAAATATTTCAGAGGATTTATCACGGCGGGATTTCACGATAAACGCCATGGCTTTACCGCTTATCCCACAGGGACTTCCGTTGGTCGCCGCTTATCCCACAGGGACTTCCGTTGGTCGCCGCAGAAGACCGCTTACCGACAATATCATTGACCCTTTTAACGGGCAGGATGATATAAAAAATAAAATTGTAAGATGTATTTCCGAGAAAAATTTTGTTGAAGACCCGCTGCGGCTTTTAAGAGCATACCGTTTCGCGGGACAATTAAATTTCAGCATAGAACCGAAGACAGAAAAATTCATAAAAAAATACTCGCGGAAGATTAAAAACATATCAAATGAAAGAATACAAAACGAGTTATTTTTAATGCTTGCGTTAACAAACAGTTATAACATCATAATTAAAATTTATAAAGCGGGATTGTTGAAAGAAATAATGCCGGAACTGGTGGAAACTTTGAATACGGCGAGATGTTACTATCCTAAAATGGGACTATTGGGACATTCTTTTGATGCATTAAAAGTACTGGAAGAATTTTACAGTACAAATTTCAAAAATGTTTTTCCTAAATTTTCTAAAAGAATATCTGCACACCTTGAAGAAAAAATATCAAAAACGACAAAAAGAAAAACTCTTCTGAAATTAGCGGCGCTTTTGCATGATATCGGAAAACCTAAATCGGCAAAAAAAATTGAAGGCCGTTTAAGATTTTTTGAGCACGAGGACAGGGGATGCGATATTATAAACATTATCGGCAAACGCTTAAAACTTTCAAATAATGAAATAAAATATCTTAAAATCTTGACCTTACACCATATGCGCATAGGGAATCTAACGTCTGCCGAAAAGTTAACCGACAGGGCGGCGTGGAGATTTTTCAGGGACCTCCAAGACGACGCCATTGACCTTATTGTTTTATCCGTCACCGATGCTTATACATATCCGAAAGGCAAAACAAGAACACTTCACAAAATAATGGCTAACAAACTTCTGAACAAATTCTACCGGCAAAAAGAAAAAATTGTTCCAAAAAAACTTTTAAACGGTTTTGAGATAATGAAAATACTGAAAATTCCGGAAGGCCCGGTCGTGGGAAAAATTCTAGAAGAATTGGAAGAAGCGCAAGTATTAAAAAAAATTAAAACAAAAAATGAAGCGGAAAAATTCATAAAACATATTTACAAAAATAAATAAAATTGTATAATTTGACAAATGCTACTGCGGGTGTAGTACAATGGTAGTATGTAAGCTTCCCAAGCTTGAGACGTGGGTTCGATTCCCATCACCCGCTTATTAAAATTTTTTAGTTCCCTATACAAAATTAAAAATTTTAATCCCGAATGCAGCAAGGGACAACAACCCCATGAAAAATGCCGTGCCTTATTACGTCTACATCCTTAAATGTTCCGATACCACGCTTTACACCGGAACCACATCCAATCTGAAAAGAAGAATTGACGAACACAATAACGGCAACGGCGCAAGATACACCTCAAATAAAACACCAGTGAAATGCGTCTATTCGGAAAAACAACCCGACAAGTCATCAGCATTGAAACGTGAAATAGAGATAAAACGCTGGCCCAGAGAACGCAAATTGACTTTGACAACGAGTAAAAAATAATATAGACTTTTGCAATCATTACTTTTGGATTTTGCTTGATTACTCCATAATTGAACGGAAATCTGACACTATTTTTTTATTTGTCTCATTTTTCCTGAATGCCGACAAACGATTCCTAAAAACTGGCGAAGAGATTAATAGACCGGAGAGTAAACCTTTTTTCGTTTCTAGCATCTAATATAGTAAGAAGAAGTTATTCGGCCAGATCGCATTGTTTCAACTTGACTTCAAAAGAAGGAAAAGTTAAATTTGAACAAAAACAAAAACAAATTGTAATAAGCTTAACCTGAAAACACCATAATAAACACGGGTATGGATAAAAATTTATGATACGGCGATTATATCTGTTTGCTGTTTACACTACATTGTTATTATTATGTATTCATTTACAAGTTCTGGCAGATTCTCTTTCTGATGCCAAGATAGCATATGACTTAGGACATTACGATGAATCCATAAGGCTTCTTACCATTGTGGCAGAACAGGGAAATGCCGATGCCCAATGCGGAATTGCAATTATGTATGAACATGGTCGTGGTGTTTCACAAGATTATAATAAAGCTATAGAATGGTATCGAAAAGCAGCATCACAGGGAAATGCAGTAGCAGAAAACAACTTGGGCTATCTTTATTATATCGGTTATGGAGTTAATCAGGACTATAAGCAGGCATTTGAATGGTACAATACTGCGGCAGAAAACGTAAATGCTCGCAATTGGGTTAAGTCAATGGCATTGTGCAATTTGGGCAATATGTATTTCAATGGTCAAGGTGTTGTCAGAAATTATAGCAAGGCTAAGGAATACTACCAGAAGGCATCTGATAGGAATAATCCTTTTGCTCAAAATAATCTTGGATTTATTTACGAACACGGATTAGGTGTAAAACGTGATTATAATCAGGCGATGTTATTATATAGAAAAGCTGCTGAAAAAGGAAACGCATTTGCAGAACAGAATCTGGCAGTGATGTGCGAGACAGGCCGGGGCATCATGCAGAAATACGACGAAGCATTCCAATGGTATAGTAAATCCGCATTGCAGGGAAGTCCCTTTGCGCAGTATAAACTCGGACGTATTTACGAGCGGGGTCTGGGCGTAAATAAGGACTTGATTGAAGCATACAAGTGGTATGTTTTGGCTTCGGCACACGGTGACAAACCAGCCGAAGAAAACTTAAAAAGGTTGCAAACTATTATGACTACATCGCAAATAGATGAAGCCAAGCAACGCGCTAAATCATTTGTTCCGAAGGTTTTAGAATATCATGAATAAATTTATTGGACCAAAAATTTTTAATTCAAAGATGTACTGTAATTTTTTCATTATTCTATTAATGTTAGGGTTTTCTGCATGTGCACCCCGCGCTGTAGTTTTTTTTAATAAAAATTACTATATTCATCCTATAAATCGCATAGCGTTAATTGAATTTATAGATTATCCGTCATATCCCGGTTCAGGTGAAATCATAGCAAGTACTTTTGAAAGTTATCTGCTTGGAGCAGGTTATAATATAGTTGAGCGTCGCCAGATAAATAAAATCCTCAAAGAGCAGGATTTGGATCTTTCCAGGTTTGACCAAGCCACTATCAGTAAAATAGGCAAACTTCTGGGGGTTGACGCGTTGGCATTCGGAAGTCTCACCAATTTTTCAAATATTCGTGAACAAACAGTTATGGTTAACATGCCTCAACAGCAAAGTGAACCCATGTTTGGACAAACCACAACGGTAGCACATAACGGAAACACTACAATTGCAAACACACAAAATTATATTTCGGGTTACAGCTATTCTTATATAGATTATTTGGTTCCCAAAATAGAGACTTTACCTGCGAGTATAGGAATGTCAGTACGGCTTGTGTCTGTGGAAACAGGCGAGTTGCTTTGGAGTGCATCGGCGTCAGGTTCCGGCGATAACCTTACATTAGCAGCACAAGAAGCTTCTTCTAAACTAATGCAAGAGATAATAAAACAAATGAAACAGAATAGCAAGATGTAAATATTTTTAAATCTCCGATGACAAACTGTCTGCCTGCCGGTAGGCAGTTTTATTTCGCA
Organism: Elusimicrobiota bacterium; assembly: GCA_041658185.1. Taxonomy (GTDB): domain Bacteria; phylum Elusimicrobiota; class UBA8919; order UBA8919; family UBA8919; genus UBA8919. The sequence goes on along the minus strand of JBBAAR010000012.1, from coordinate 37,625 downwards.
CCCAATATGTTATATGAAAAAGTTTAATTTAAGTTTTTTATATTTTATTCTAATTGCTTCTTTGGCAATCGGCGAACAAAATAACGTATCCGTTTTAACGCTTAGCCGGTGCCTGAATATGGCACAGGATAAAAGCTACGAGATTAAAATACAGTCGGAAAAACGTATGCAGGCGGAACAACGGTTAAAACAATCAAAGGGTGGTCTCCTGCCGGAGTTGAGTTATAAATATTCAAGATTTTATGAAGATACCGCAGGCGGTGAAAATGACAGTGAGGGGGCAGATTCTTACTTTACTGTCAGCCAACCGTTGTTCTATGGATTCAGTAAAAAAGAGGCAGTAAATCTTTCCAAAAACGATATTAAGAAAGAAGAATTCCAGTCCAAAAGTGTTCTGCGGACGCTAAAAGCGGAAGTCATACAATCTTTCTATTCTGTCATTCAGGCGGAAACGAATATAGTCAACATTCAAAATACTTTAAAAATAATGCAGGACCGGATGCAAGAATTGAATGAAAGAGCGCGGCTGGGCAAATCAAGAGAAAGTGAAATGCTGGCAGTTGAATCCCAGATTGCAACGCTCGTCGCACAGCAGGAAAAAACTGAAGGTGAACGCGCAAAAAACATAGAAACTCTTTCGCGTCTGATAGGAGTGGATTCGTCAGTTCTAAAATTAAGCGACGACACCCCTGTAGTTGAGGATGCAGGTACACTTGAAAAATATCTGGAAACCGTAAAGAACAGGTCTGACGTAGAAGTTGCACGGCAGGACGCAATAATTCAGAATTCAAAAGTGCGGATAACAGAAGGTTCAATGCTGCCGACACTGAACCTTGACGGTTCGTGGTATACTTTGCGCAACGGAAATTCATCCGACTGGAATGTGCTTGCAACGTTAGAAATGCCTCTATTTCAAGGCGGGATTTTGCGCGGGAAGGTGAAGGAAGAGATTTCACGCCGGCAGGAATTGGAAAATAAAATATCACTTATTACGAGGGATGCAACAGCAGAAGTGAAAAAACTTTATAAAACTCTTGCTTCTTCAATAAATCAGGTAACGGCTTATAAAAACGCATTTAACAAATCCGAGAAGAGTTATCAGTTCCAACTGAGAGATTACAAACTTGGACTTGTCAATAACCTTGATGTTATACAGGCAATGACTTTGATGTCGGATGCCAAACTCAATTTAGATAAAGCATTAATCCAAGTAAAAAGTGACAAGGCAATTTTGGATAATGCAGTAGAGCAATAGGAGAAAGAGAAGAAATCAGGTTTTCTGATATTTAAAAATTATGTCTTTATCTGACAATTCAATTAAAAACCCGGTTTTTGCATGGATGGTGGTCATAGGTATTATCGTGTTCGGGCTCGTCGCTTTTTCGCGGCTCGGGATAAGCCAGCTCCCGGATGTTGATTATCCGGTACTTTCAATTTCGTGCGGGTGGGAGGGTGCGTCCCCGGAAGTCATGGAGACGGAAGTTACAAATGCTATAGAAGATGCAATTATGGGTATAGAGGGTGTTCAGGAAGTCACTTCTTCGTCGCGCAGAGGCAGTACAAGGGTTAGCGTAAGTTTTGATTTAAGCAAAGACATAAATGTTGCTTTGCAGGAAGTCCAGAGCAGTTTAGCACGGGCGCAGCACGACCTTCCCCGTGACATTGATCCACCTACAATATCCAAAAGTAATCCTGAAGACCAGCCGATATTATGGCTTTCGCTATCCGGAAATAAACCTTTGAATTACATGATGGAATATACCCGCGACCATTTGAAAGACCAGTTTGCGACCATTCCGGGGGTGGGTGAAGTTTTTCTCGGCGGGTTCGCTGACCCTAATTTGAGGGTGTGGCTTAATGCGGAAAAGATGCGAAACAGCGAACTTACCGTTGACGATATAACCTCGGCAATACAATCCGAACACGCAGAAGTCCCTGCCGGATATATTGATACCGGCAAGAATGAGATGAATATCCGTGTGGTCGGCGAGGCAAGTTCAGTAAAGGAATTTGCGTCCATTATCATACCGTCACGCAAAGGTTCGCCCCTCTGGAAAAAGTTCACGATAGGAGATGTCGCTGAGGTTGAAGAAGGAACCGAAAATATCCGCAGGATATCCCGGGCGATGGGGAAAAACACGGTAGGGCTCGGCATAAGGAAACAACGGGGCGTTAATTCCGTGAAGGTAGCAAATTCCGTAAAGGCAAAAATAAAACAAATGCAGAAATTCCTTCCCGAAGGACTTGAAATTGCCGTCCGTTTTGATACGACTGATTTTATAAAAGAGTCAATAAATGATATGTATTTTGTTATGATACTGTCGGTGTTGCTTACCGGTTGCGTATGTTGGTTGTTTCTTGGTTCATTCAGTTCTGCAGTAAATGTATTTCTTATGATACCGATGTCAATATGCGGGACGCTGTTTGTTATGTATGTACTTGGTTTTACGCTGAATATGTTCACATTGCTCGGGCTTTCCCTTGTCATAGGCATTGTGGTTGACGATGCCATTATGGTGCTTGAAAATATTACACGACACCGCGAGGAAGGCGAGACAAAGGTGAGTGCCGCCATTAAGGGTGCCCGAGAAATAACCTTTGCAGCTGTTGCATCGACAATAGCCATACTCGCTATATTTATACCGGTTATTTTCATGAAAGATGTAATAGGCAAATACTTCCTGCAGTTCGGTGTTACAATTTCGGTAGCGATAATGATATCACTGCTCGGTGCTCTAACGCTTACTCCGATGTACTGTTCACAATATTTAACCGTCGGGCATACCACAGGTATAGGAAAAATGATGGAAAGATTTATGGAGTGGCAAAAAAATACATACAAAAAATCGCTTGACTGGTGTCTTGAAAACCGGTGGAAAGTAGTTATTGCGTCAACAGCCCTTTTTGCCGGGTCGCTATTTTTATTTAAGTTCGCAAAGACAGAATTCTCACCGCCGCAGGAAATAAGCCGTCTTATGGTAAGGGTAGAAACCAAGGTGGGTTCTTCAATAGAATACACGGACATGGTGTTTAAAGAAGTGGAAAAATTAATTTCAAAACAACAGGAAGTGGAAGCATATTTTTGCAATATCGGCGGCAACACGGTCAATACCGGACAAATAATGCTTACACTTAAGTCACCGAAACAGCGGGCCGTAGATAAAAAGAAAAAGCGGCCTCTTTCGCAGCAGGAACTTATGCCGGTATTACGCAAAAATCTTAAATCGGTGCCTGGCGTTGAAAAAGTCGTCATTCAGGATCCTTCTTTGATGAGTTTAGGCGGAAGACGCGGTTTCCCGATAGAGTTTACGTTAAACGGAGCTTCCTGGGATAAACTTGCCGAGTTGAGTAAACAAATGGCGAAAGAAATGGAAAAAAGCGGCGTAATGGTGGATGTGGATTCTGATTACGTGCTGGGCATGCCCGAAGTTAATGTTGTTCCGGACAGGCAAAAAGCTGCGCTCCGCGGCGTAAGTATTTCTGCTATAGGGAATACAATAAATGCTCTTATCGGCGGCATTCGTTCCGGAAAATATTCCAAAAGCGGGCGGAGGTATGATATACGGGTTCAGCTCGTTGAAAAAGACAGGAGGAATGTCGGGGATATAAGCAAGATATGGGTTAGAAACAACCGGGGGGAACTTGTATGCCTTTCCGATGTAATAAGCATAGTGCAGAAACCGACGCTTCTTACCATAACACGCAAAGACCGGGAACGTGCGATAAGTATGTATTCCAATCTGGTACTCGGCAAATCGCAGGGGGAAGCATTGAAGGTTATTGAGGTTATAGGAAAAAAAAATCTTCCCGACGGATACAAAATTGTTTTTTCCGGCAGCGCCAAGACGTTTAAAGAATCTTTCAGCGGTCTTTATGTTGCGTTGATACTCGGTATATTCGTTGCATATATGGTTCTTGGAACACAGTTCAACAGTTTTATTCACCCGTTTACTGTTCTTATTGCACTTCCGTTTAGTATCTCGGGTGCAGTGATTGCTATGATTGTAACCGGGCAGTCCCTTAATATTTTTAGTGCTATCGGTGTAATTCTTTTAATGGGTATAGTAAAGAAAAACTCTATATTGCTCGTGGATTTTACGAACCAGCGAAGGGAAAGCGGTATGAGTGTAACGGAATCTTTGAAAAATGCCTGTCCGTTGCGGCTGCGGCCTATAATAATGACATCGGTTTCTACAATTGCAGCGGCTGTGCCTCCTGCACTTGCTCTTGGACCCGGTGCGGAAACGCGCGTTCCCATGGCAGTCGTTATTATAGGAGGAGTGCTGCTGTCAACTCTTCTGACTTTGTTCGTTGTTCCTTGCGTATACAGTCTCGTTTCCGTCCTTGAAAGCCGCAAACACCGTCAGGATGTTCACAAAGCATTAGCAGAATTATCGCAAAACAAATAAAAAATATGTAATCCGGCGGTAATTTTTCAAGTTTTGAAGATATGTTTCTTCAGAACTTTTTTGTTTGATTTTTTTTCCTAAAGTATATAAAATAGAAATTATGAAAACTGTTATTGTAATTTTAGGACCGACTGCAAGCGGGAAAAGTGATGTCGGCGTTAAACTTGCAAAAGAATTAGACGGCGAAATTATTTCGGCCGACTCGCGGCAAATTTACAAATCTATGGACATAGGAACTAATAAACCATCGGAGAAGCAGTTGAAAACGGTTCCGCATCATCTAATAAACATAATAGAACCGACGGAAAATTTTAATGCCGGTAATTTTTTAAAATTGGCAAATAAAAAAATAAATGAAATTTTTAACCGTAAAAAAATACCGATAATCGTCGGCGGGACAGGACTTTACATAAAGGCACTGATTGACGGTTTAATAGTAGTACCTTCAAGTAAAGAAATAAGAATTATTTTAACGGATTACTACAAAAAAATGGGATTAATACACTGCAATAAACTGCTTGAAAAACTTGACCCCGAAACCGCAAAAACCATTGACAGACAAAATCCTGTCCGTGTTTTACGAGTAATTGAAATATGTCTTTTAACAGGCAAAAAGTTTTCAGAGTTAAAAAAGGAAACAAAAAAATCCGGATACAACTATGTTCTATTCGGGCTTAAAGCAGACAGGAATAAACTTTACGGAAGAATAAATGACCGAGTTGACAAAATGATAAAAACTGGTTTAATAAATGAAGTAAAAAAACTTGTAAAAAAATATAAATACGAAAGTGTGGTCTTGAAAAATACCATCGGCTACAATGAAATTATTGAATTTCTTAACGGTAAATTGTCAAAAAAAGAAGCAATTGATTTAATTAAACAAAATACCCGGCATTACGCAAAAAGACAGATGACTTGGTTTAAAAAAGACAGCCGTATCCTCTGGCTTGAATCAAAAAATAACCCATTAAAAAAAATGTTGAATTATCTTAAAAAATCTGATATAATTTAAAATTGTGGCAAAAGCACTATTAGTCGGCACAGTTTCCAAAGGACAAAAAGGTAATACCGTTGAGTTATTAAAGGAACTTGAACGATTAGCCGATACATCTGGTATTAAAACGATTGACTCCGTTGTTCAGAAAATAGAAAAACCGAATCCGAAATTTTTTATCGGCGAAGGCAAGGTCTTTGAAATAAAAAAACTATGCGAAGAAAAATCTATTGATGCGGTAATTTTTGACAATGAACTGACGGCAACCCAACAAAGGAATCTTGAGGAGCATATCCCTTCAAGAATTATAGACAGAACGCGGTTGATATTAAATATTTTCGCCCAAAGAGCGCACACTCAGGAAGCAAAACTCCAGGTTGAACTTGCCGAAAAACAATATGAACTTCCGAGATTATCCGATAAAAGCACTTCCCTCGCCCAGCAGCGCGGCGTAATAGGAATACGGGCGGGCTTCGGAGAAAGAAAAATTGAAGTTGACAGAAGAAAAATTAAAGACAGAATTTCCTGTCTCAAAAAAGAAATTGAAAAAATTAAATTTCACAGGGAAATTCAGAGGTCAAAAAGACAGGACGTCCCGCTGCAAATTGTGTCAATTGTCGGTTATACAAACGCCGGTAAATCAACTTTTTTGAACTATCTCACCGGAAAAAATTCGGTCTATGCCGACGATAAACTTTTTGCGACGCTTGACCCGACGACAAGAAAAGTTAAACTTCCGGGCGGAAAATTTGTCCTGTTCACCGATACGGTGGGATTTATAAAAAAACTCCCGCATCAGTTGGTCGCAGCTTTTAAATCAACACTGGAAGAAATCACAAAATCGGATTTAATTATTCATTTGATTGATATTTCCGACAAAAACTATAAAGACAATGAAAAGACGGTAATGGACGTCTTAAAAGAAATCGGGGCGGATAAATTAACTATAATAAATGCCTGCAACAAATGTGACTTGTTAAAATCAAAACCCAATCGCTCCGAAAATAATTTTTATTTATCGGCAAAAACGGGATTAGGCGTGCAAGAACTTTTGTCCGCAATTTCTGTCAAATTTGAAAGCGGGCTTCAATACAAAAAAATATCAATACCGTATAATTTATTTTCCTTAATTTCTAAAATTAAATCTGCCGGAAAAATTGTCCGGTACAAAACTCAAAAAAACGACCCGGACGGCCGGGCCGAACTGGAAATTTTAATTGACGACAAAAACTGGGGACAGATTCAAAAACTTATAAATGAAAAGCCTTACGCTTCCTAATAAATTAACAATCTCAAGAATAATCGCCGTGCCTATATTTGTAATAAGCGTTATTGCGAAAAACAGCGGACTCGCAGTTTCAATATATATATTTTGTGTTATTACCGATTTTTTGGACGGACTTATTGCACGGAAACGCGGGGAAAGGACGCCGCTCGGGGCATTCCTTGACCCGCTTGCGGATAAATTTCTTCTGATAAGCGCATTTATTACTTTTGCGGCGTTGAAAGAAATACCGGTTTGGATACCAATCGTCGTAATTACAAAAAATATAATAATTTTTCTCGGATGGTGGCTGAGGCTTCAACTTACCGGAAATAGCGTCGTATCTCCGACATTATTCGGGAAAGCGACAACCGTCATTGAAATGACCGTGATATTATCCGTTCTTACGGGCATCCCGGGAAAAATTTTATTTATTCTTACTTATCTAATGCTGTTTTCAATAATCGTTTCAACTTTTAATTATATTTTTCAGGGAATAAAAGAAATAGAAAAAAAATGATAGTTTTGATTTTGTTAATGTCATTCTTACTTGGCTCAATTCCGAATGCATATTTAATTGCAAAAATCTTTTACGGGATTGATATCAGATATTGCGGCAGCGGAAATCCCGGCGCTACTAATGTCTGGCGAATAATCGGTAAAATCCCGGGAAGCATTACATTTTTGTTTGATGTTCTAAAGGGGTTTATACCGGTATTTATCAGTAAAAAAATATTCCCGGAACCGTCATTAACATATCCAATGCTGGCAGGTTTTTGCGCCGTTGCCGGACATATCTGGACTCCATTTTTGAAATTCAAAGGGGGAAAGGGTGTGGCGACGGGATACGGGGTCTTTTTGGGATTGTCTCCGTTGTCCGCCATTTTTTCTTTGATTGTTTTCTCGGTCGTTCTCATAATAACAAAATATGTAGCACTCGGCTCAATAACAGCAGCGATATCACTTCCGATTTTTTTATATTTTTTTAACGAGCCGGTTATAACAAGATATGTGTCTATAATTCTTGCGATAATCGTCGTGTGGCGGCATAAATCAAACATTAAAAAAATTTTAAACAAAACTGAGGACTAAATGAACGGTCGCTCGGGAACAAATTTCTTTGAGACGCTCCCTTGTGGTCGCTCTGCAATTTGCTCCTGTAAAAAATAAGTCGCAAATTGAGGCTCTTTAGAAATTTTTCCCTCGCTTGCGATGATAAAGGTGTATATATAATGAAAATTGCGGTAATCGGTGCAGGAGCGTGGGGCGCAACACTCGCACAGCATCTTAATAAAAACGGACATCAGATAACGCTGTGGGAATTTGACAAACCGCGGCTGGAATATTTAAAAAACCGGCGGCATCCCTTGTTTTTTCCGCACGTTAAATTAGCTAAAAATATTGTTTTCACAAACGATATCGCACTCGCGATCACAAAAAAAGATATAATAGTTCTTGCTGTTCCGTCTCAAACTATGAGGGATACGGCAAAAAAAATAAAAAAATACATAAATAAAAATCAAATTTTTGTTATAGTAAGTAAAGGCATAGAAATAAAAACCGGGAAACTTTTGTCGGAAGTTATCAAAGAAGAACTCAATTTAATTGCTCCAAAAAATATCGTGGCACTGGCGGGTCCAAGTTTTGCAAAAGAGGTTGCCAATGGACTTCCGACGACAATGGTTTCGGCGGGCGATAAAAAAAACTCGGAAATAATTCAGAAAATTTTTTCGCAACCGTTTTTGAGAATTTATACAAATTCCGATATTATCGGAGTTGAAATAGGCGGGGCAGTAAAAAATGTAATCGCAATCGCCGCAGGCATCGCTTACGGAATGGGACTTGGCGACAATTCTGCCGCTGCTATAATAACCCGCGGACTGGTTGAGGTTTCACGGCTTGGCGTAAAACTCGGAGCGAAAAAGGAAACATTTGCAGGCCTTACCGGTATGGGTGATTTAGTTATGACGGCATTCTCCGAAAATTCCAGAAATAAAAATTTCGGCGAACTGGTAGGGTCGGGACAAACGGTAAAAAATGCTATAAAAAAAATCGGAATGGTCGTTGAGGGAGTCCCGACCACCGCAGCCGTCATAAAACTTTCAAAAAAATTGAAAATTGAAATGCCGATAATAAACGAGGTTTATAAAATAATTTTTGAAAATAAAAATCCTAAGAATGCGATTTTATCACTTATGATGAGAAATACCAAACCGGAGTGAGCGAAAAATGGATAAAAAGGAAATTATTGAACAATTGTCAAAAAGGACCTGTTGTAAAAAAGAGGCGGCTGATGCGTTTGAAGAATTTTTGCTGGCGGTAAAAAAATCGCTTTTCCGTGGAGAAAAAGTTCACCTGAAGGGCATAGGAACGCTTTATGTGAAAATGAGAAAAGAACGCCGGGTGAGAAATCCTAAAACAAAAGAGATAATAAAAATTATGCCGAAAAGAGTCATAAGATTTAAGGCGTCGGAAGTGCCTTTAGAGGACTGATTTTTTTATGGAATTAGACGATAAAAATTATTTTTCAATCGGAGAGGCGGAAAAACTGACCGGTGTCAAACCGTACATTTTACGATATTGGGAACAGGAATTCCGCATTTTAAGGCCTGCAAGAAGAACATCCGGGCAGCGAAAATACACAAGACAGGACATCGGTCTTATATTGAAAATTAAGGAACTGCTTTATACAAAGGGATTGACTATTGCGGGCGCTAAAAAATTTTTAATAGAAGAAAAAAGAAAAAGAAAAAAGCAGCCGGAGTTGGAATTCGGAATAGAAACACAGTCGGTTGATTTGCTTAAAAAAACAAAAAAGGAACTGGAAATAATTTTGGATTTATTAAAATGATGGATGATTTCAAAAAATTGCGGCAGCAGATGGTGGAAACGCAGATTGTTACGCGGGGAATTTCTGACAAAAAAGTAATTGACGCAATGCTGAAAATCCCGCGTGAAAAGTTCATTGAAAAAAAGTTTTACTCTCAAGCATACAACGACCATCCGCTGCCAATTGAAGAAGGGCAGACGATTTCACAGCCATATATCGTTGCATTGATGACTGAATTGCTTCAACTTACAAACACTGAAAAAGTTTTGGAAATCGGAACCGGTTCCGGTTATCAGACGGCAATTGCGGCGGAACTTTCAAAAGAGGTTTATTCTATTGAAAGAATACCGGCGCTCTTTCACAAAGCAAAAAATATACTCGCAGAAATGGGCTACAAAAATGTTTTTTTATTCAATTTAGATGGCACTGAGGGCTTGAAAGAACATTCGCCTTTTGATAGAATAATCGTAACGGCGGCATCCGACAAAATTCCCCAGCCGCTTGTAGAACAACTGAAAGAATTCGGAAGGTTAATAATCCCTATAGGAGACAGGTTTTCACAGGAGTTGCTCGTAGCGGATAAAATAAACGGCAAACTTGAAATAAAAAACTACGGCAGAGTAACATTTGTTCCTCTAATCGGAAAATACGGAGTTGACGAATGATAAGTTCAATTACCCAATGGATTTTGGAAACATTACGAACTCACGGAGCGATGAGCGTCTTCATCGGTGTGATTATTGAATCTGTTATCGTTCCTATTCCTTCGCCGCTCATTATAATGGGCGCCGGCGCCATCTTGATTGATCCAACACTTTCCATTTCAAATTCTCTGCCTTTGATATTACTGCTAATTGTTCTTCCGGGTTCAGTTGCTTCAACGCTTGGCGCCTATATCGGTTATGGGATTGGTTATTGGGGCGGGAAGGTCTTTGTTGATAAATTTGAACGGTTTTTGGGATTCGGTTGGAATAATGTTATCACAATGGAAAAGCATTTTATAGAGGGAAAAATTGGAAAATTGATTTTTTCTCTTCGTGCGCTTCCTATCGTTCCGCTTTCTCTGATTTCGGTGGCTGCAGGCGCTATCCGCGTCCCCATCTGGCCTTTTACATTATGGACTTTTATAGGTTCTATCCCCCGTTGTTTGTTTTTAGGTTATCTGGGTTGGCTGATGCATGATACATATGTATCAATCGCCGGAAATCTCAATTTTATTGAAGGAATCGTTTCGGGAATTATTGTTCTGTCGGGTATTGGATTAGTGATTTGGTTGCGTATGCGACTGCGTAGAAGTAAATAATTTTATTGACAAATATTTTAATTTACTTACAATAGCATTTACTGTTCTTTTAATCGGCGGATTTTTGATATTAAAAAAAGTTTTTTGATAAATTATGAGCGAGGGAAAAATTTCTGAAGAGCCTCAATTTACGACTTATTCGTTCCAGGAGTAAATTGTCCCGCATGCGGGACGATGCGCCACGAGTTCTGACGAGTGTCTCAAAGAAATTTGTTCCCGAGCGACAGTCGGGGTGTGGCCCAGTGGTAGGGCACTCGCTTGGGGAGCGAGTAGTCGCAGGTTCAATTCCTGTCACCCCGATAAAAATCAATTAAGAATTGAGAATTAAGAGTTGCAAATTAAAAATGCTCAATAATTCTCAATTTTCAATTTTTAATTGCCGTTAAGCGGGGTGTAGCTCAGTTGGCTAGAGCGTACGGTTCGGGACCGTAAGGCCGCAGGTTCAAGTCCTGTCACCCCGACCATAAAAAAAGTGAGTGAAATGTGTTCAGATATGAAATAACAGTCACGGGAGAAGTTCAGGGAATCGGTTACAGGTATTTCGTCTCAACGGAAGCGCAAAAATTAAATTTAACCGGTTGGGTAAAAAACCTCCCGGACGGCAAAGTTGAAATAACCGTAGAAGGGGGAAAAAATATTCTTGAAAATTTTTTAAATATATTAAAAACAAAACATCCATGGGCAAGAATTGACGATATGAAAATTTTACAAACTGAAATCACAGAAAAGGAGTTTTCTGATTTTAACATAGTGTTCTAATCAATTAAAAAATTATGGATACGCTTGACCCGGTAAAACTTTATTTTGAGAACATCAGAAAAATCCCTCAGATTACAAAAAGAGAAATAGAGGTTTTAATCCCGAAAATACACAAAGGCGACAAAAACGCAAAAAAAAGAATGATTGAGGGAAATCTCCGGCTGGTAATTCCTATCGCAAGAAAATATCACAAACCCGGAATTTCATTTTCCGATTTAATTGAGGAGGGAAATCTCGGTCTGATGCGGGCAATTGAAAAGTTTGACATCAAACGGGGATATTATTTTTCCACATATGCGACTTTCTGGATAACACAGCACATTTCACGCTATGTCTCTTCTCAACTTAAAACGATAAGAATTCCGGAACATATAATGGCACGGATGAGAAAATGGCTTAAGGAATACGAACATCTGAAACAGAAACTCGGCAGGATTCCGACGCCGAAAGAAACCGCAAGAAAATTAAAACTTACGCCTGAAGAAATCCTGCGGCTTTTGCAAAATCTGGAACTTTCTAAAAGCATTACTTCGCTTGATATGAAAATTGACGAAGACGAGGCGGTATCACTGTCGGATGTTATCTCCGACGGTGGAAAAGATGACCCGACAATGCTCATCAAATATCTTAAAATAACTAAACAGATGGAAACGGTTCTCAAAAAACTTTTGCCGAAAGAAAGAAAGGCAATAATTTTGCGATTCGGCTTGAATGACGAAATCCCTCACACGCTTGAAAAAACGGGAAAAAAAATGAACCTTACCCGTGAAAGAATCAGACAAATAGAAATAACAGCATTCAGAAAAATAAAAAACGCTGTAATGAAACTGCAGTTTTTAGAAAGTGACGAAATGTAAAAGTCGCTCGCAAGTAAATTTCTTTGAGACGCTCGTCAGAACTCGCGGCGCTATAGTCCCGCTTTTGGGACAATTTGCTCCTGGAACGAATAAGTCGCAAATTGAGGTTCTTCAGAAATTTCTTGCTTCGCTTCACGATTAAAAGGAGGAATAAAAATGAATCTTAAAAAACTTATCAGAGATGTGCCGGATTTTCCGAAAGCAGGAATAATTTTCAAGGACATAACGCCGCTTCTTAAAAATCCGAAGGGCTTTAAGTCGGCGCTCAACCAGATGGCAAAAAAATACAAAGATAAAAATATAGATAAAATTGTCTCAATGGAATCTCGCGGATTTATTTTCGGCGCTGCCCTGTCCTTAAAACTCGGATGCGGGTTTGTACCTGTAAGAAAAAAAGGGAAACTCCCTTATAAAACTATCCGCGAGGAATATCAGCTTGAATACGGAACGGATATTTTGGAAATTCACGAGGATGCTATTGTTAAAGACGAAAATGTTCTGATTGTTGACGATGTTCTGGCTACGGGCGGCACGGCAAAAGCGGTCTGCTCTTTAATTGAAAAACTCGGCGGAAAAGTTGCGGGGCTTTGCTTTTTACTGGAACTTTCATTCCTAAATCCGCAGGAAAAATTAAAGGGTTACGAAATTTCTTCGCTGATAAAATACTGAAAAGGCAGGTTAAAGGTTTAAGGTTTAAATTTTAACCTTTAATTTATACCTTTAACTTGCAGTTAATTGCCCCTGTAGCTCAGCTGGATAGAGCATCGGTTTCCTAAACCGGTTGTCGGCAGTTCAAATCTGCCCAGGGGTATGAAAAAGGCAGGTTAAAGGTAAAAGGTTTAAGGTTTAAAATTTTAACCTTTAATTTATACCTTTAATTTGGTTCTATTATGATTGACCTGCACACTCACACTTTTTTTTCAGACGGCGATTTGATTCCCAGCGAACTTGTGTGCCGCGCAAAAAATGCCGGATACAAAACTATTGCATTAACCGACCACTGCGATTTTTCAAATATGGATTTCGTGATACGGCAGATTACACGGATAACGGACGAATTACGCAGATATTATAAAATAAATGTTATTGTCGGCTGCGAAATAACATACATTCCGCCGGGACTTATTTCAAAAGCGGTAAAACAGGCAAGAAAACTCGGAGCGAAAATTGTTGTCGTCCACGGCGAATCACCGGTAGAGCCGGTGCCGAAAGGGACAAACAAAGCAGCAATTTTATCCAGATGCGACATACTTGCGCACCCGGGATATATTACGGAAGAAGATGTAAAACTCGCAAAAAAAAATAACGTTCTTTTGGAAATTACAACCAGAAACGGACACAGAATCGGGAACCCGCATGTCGCCAAACTTGCAAAAAAAATCGGCGCAAAACTTGTTATGGATACCGATACCCACGAACCGGAAGATTTACTCAACGAAAAAAAAATAAAAGATGTCCTAAAAAAAGCAAAATTGACTCAATCTGATTTTGCTGAAATGCAAAAAAACGCATTCAATCTGGTAAGGAGATAACATGCCGAGACAATGGGTAAAAGAGGAACTGAGACATGACCCGCTGAGAAATTTTATTGAGAAAGCGATTCCTTACATAAAATCGCATAAGGAAACTGTAATCGCTTCCGCTGCGGGTGTTGTAATTATCATAGCAATAACTTTGATTACGGCAAGCAGAATGAAAAAAGCATCCTTACTTTCCGACGAACAAGTAGGGTTTGCGGCTATGTATTTACGGGCGGGATATGTTGACCAGACAATCCAGTTGTGCGACCAGATTATACAAATGCATCCTGCCGGTATTCAGGGCGGATACGCAAATTTTTACAAAGCAGAAGCACTTTATCTTAAAAAAAATTATGAAGAAGCGATAAAACACTATCAAAACGCACTCCCTCTTTTAAAGAAAAAAGAGGATATGGGCGCAATGATAATTTTCGGCATCGGCAACTCGCAGGAGGCGGCTGCTAAATATCCTGAAGCAATAAACTCATACAAACAATTAACAGATGAATACTCCGCGCATTATTTAGTTGCGGAAGCGCAGTTGGGACTTGCGAGGTGTTATGAAGCGGTCGGAGATGTGCAGTCGGCGATTGCATATTATCAGACAGTCGGAAGTTTGCATCCCGCGACAATTTACAAAAATATTTCCGATGCACGACTTAATGCGTTAACAGGAACTCAACAACAACCGCCGCTCGCCAACCCGAAATAAAAAAATTTCAAAAAATAATTTTTTACTTGACAAGTTTTTGTTTTTTTAGTATACTTATACAAGATGTAAGTTATTTGAATATAATCCTCAATCTTTACCCCGTTAGATGTTTATGTCTAACTGGGGTCAGCCGAAAAAGGAGGTGAAAAACCCTAAGACACGCTAAGTGTCTTGGCTACGGGGAAAGAAGTAACGATGCGGGTGAAAATCCGCAAATTTAAACGGAGGGTAAAATAGTATGAAAAAGTTATTATCAATAATAATGGTTGCGTTAATGGCAACATCGGCATTCGCCTATGTTCCGTTATCCAACAGCCAACTCAACATTGGCTCGTATCAAAACAGTGCAACACGCGGTATGTTCTACAACGAATTAGACATAGTCAGCGCGGCGCCTGTGGAATTGCTTGATTTCTCAGGCAATGCACTTTACACCAACTGGGGCAATGTGAGAAGTTTTGCGGGGCCTTATGGCGCTGGTACATACAACAGGGCATTATCATGGACTGGAGTAACAGAACCAATCAATGTTTTCACATTCGGAGTAACCGGCAATCCGCTTTCTTATGCCGGAATTGAGGACTCAAGGTCAGGCGTCGTTTATCAGAACTTTGGGACAAAAGGTGTCGGCTTTGACCTTGATTCCAATGCTGGAACTGGAACGGGTGGTTTAGATTCAGAAGGAACCTACAAACAAGACGACTATACAGTTGATTACGCTACTGTCAGTGTCGCTCCAAGAAGATTACAGGTTACCTCGTCTAATATGAAGTACTTCACCAATGACACAAATACTCAGTGGAACGCTGGTACATCTTACAAGCTGATGGATAAGGTATCGCTTGGTCTTTCACTTGCAAGACAGACAAATACAAGTATCCTGACAACGGAAGGAACTAAGACATACGCAGATAATTATTTAACGCGTAATGGTATGGTGGCGGGATTACCAAATCCATTCGGTGCTAATATTAACACTGTTGCAACCGCAACACAGGGTGATACTATCAGCGTCGCATATCCGACTGAAGAAGTTGACCAGAACTCAACATCACAGACCGATATTCTTCCGCAGGTAAGAGTAAAAATATCAGACGACTTTTTCGTTGATGCAGGTGTCGGATTGAGATTTTCTAAAACGCTCAACCCGGGAACTGTTAATGGAAACGTAATTGCAAATGAAAAAACAGTAGTCACGGTTACTGCAAGAGAGGATGTTGTGCTTTCAACAGCACCTGGCGGAGTTGGAACACAGTATTTCAATACAGGAACGGCAATTGTTGAAAAAAGCGCTGCAAATGTCGCACTTGAATACAATCAAACTAATCTTTTCGGAAATGCTCTTCTTAACAGTCCTGTATTTACAACAGCAAATTGGGCACAGACTGATAACGGCGTTTCTGCATTCTCAGATGAAAGGGAAGGCACTGCTCCGCTTGTTCGGATTGAGGCAGTAAAAAAGTTTGAGAAAGTTGATATTACGGGAATTTTCAACTATTCAAACCTGTCTCAGGATATTGATGCTTCACAGACAGGCAGAGAATATGTTAATACAAAAGCATATGTTTCAACGGATACCCTTGGCGGCGGATATGCCGGTGGTGCCCGGGTAGACAACTGGACGGAAAGGGACTACACAATGACAGGAATTATGACCGGTAAATGGACCCAGTCAAATCTGGACATTGGTGCAAAAATCTCTATGAAAGCGCTTGAAGGCGTAAAACTGTCTTTTGGCGGATTCATTCAGAAACAAACAACCAAAACGGATGTTGATAAAACAATTACAACTACAGACAGCACATCATATGAAGATAACAGTGCTTCAACAAATTCACTTGTGCTTGGTGGACTTGTACAAAGTTCCGGAACGGTATCAGTGGCTAACAGACCCGGTCCTATAACAAATAGTGATGAAGATTTTTCCAGAACATTCGCAGGAATGTCAGGAAATAATGGTTTCGGTGAAGGAACTTGGTCACAGATAACCACGGCAACCGGTAATGAAATAGCAGAAACAGTTACATTAACATACCGCGTTCCCGTAGGCATTGAAATTCCGCTTTCAAAGAAGTGGACATTCAGAGCCGGAACCGAGTACATTATGACAAAAACGGAAACAACCAGCGAGGATACAAATGTCAACGATGTCGGCAATCAGACAACTACTGCAACACCCGGTAATGCTCAAACGGCAGTAACCAATTCTGCTGTTGCAGATCCGGTTTCCGAGACATCTGTTACCCGGACCGAAGCGCATGCCGTTAACTACACCTACGGAGTTCAGTTTGATGCGACACCGTCATTGACGATCGCATGCAATGCGTTTCTGGATACAGCAGGAGCAGGTACGCTTTCTAATGCAAGCTTCTTTGATTTAGCAACATATCGCACTCTGTCACTGTCAGCAGCAATCAAGTTCTAACTTGTTTGTTGTTGTAAAAATTAAGAAGCCCTCGTTTTCGGGGGCTTCTTTTTTTTTGCCTGCCCTGTTAGATATAAAATAATTATCTAATAGGGTTGATTTTTTTCAAAATTTTTGTATAATTGTTTTGTGGAAATAAAACTTTCAAGACATTCAAAAAACAATATACGCTTATATGAAATAACACAAATTGAAATTGAACAGTGTTTAACTGACCCTGATAAAAAAGACAGGGAAAATGATTATTTCATTGCGTATAAAACATTTACCGGCAGATTTTCGGGATTGCCGTTAAAAATTGTTTATGTCGTTGAAAATAACTGCATCGTTGTTATTTCGGCATATCCTTTGAAAAAAAGTTATTGGAGGTGATTGATTATGTACGTAAATTACGACAAAAAAGTTGATGCGGCATTTATCCAGTTGTCGGAAAAAAAACCTGATTCGGCGGTGGAAATCAAAGAAGGTATTATCCTGCATCTGACAAAAACCGGAGATATCGTGGCATTTGAAATTCTCGGAGCGAGTAAAAAACTTAATATCTCCGAGTTATTCAGTTATCGTGTTCCTAATTTAGCAGGTGTATAAAATGAAAAAATATCTTTTGATTTTACTTTCTACCTTTCTACCTTTCTACCTTTCTACCTCTCTTTCTGCCGCTATACGTCTCGGCATTGATGTAGAAACCGGCGGAACAAGTTATTCAAACCCGAATTATTCAACATCCTCATCATTATCAAACTCATACAATTACCAGAAATCCCGTTTATATCTTGAAGGAGATTTGAAAAAAAATGTTACCGTCGGCGTAAAACTTTTAAGCAGGGGAATTTTCGGAAAGGATTTCGGCAAGGAATACACGACAGCAAAATCCTCGGTTACATTTATAAATTATACGCCGCAAATTGAAAACGCATTTCTGGAATTTTCGGAAGTCGGCACTTTCCCGGTTGATTTTATTTTTGGAAGACAGCCGTTAAAAATAGGTCAGGGAGTACTCGTTGACGACGACGGGCTTGGGTTTGATGCTCTCAGGGTAAAAGCATATCTTCCCTTTGATATTGACGCAGACGCATTTTTAATAAAGAGAACTGAACTTTCCGGAGACCGCTTCACAAAAGATAAGGACGAAGGACTGAAGGCAATCGGCGGCAACTGGACTTACGAAAACGATTACAATTTCAGGGTCTATTATTTTGTTGAAGGTTCATCGTCCGCCTTAAAGAAAAATTTTATATCCATACGGGCGGACGGCAGGTTTAAGGAAGGTGTTGATTACCGTGCGGAAATTATAAAATCGGGCGGGGATTATTCAGGTATTTCTTATTTGGTTGGAACAACATGGCATACTCAACAATTGAGACGGCTGGGCAAGACCTCCGTTAATTTTGAGTATGCGGTCGGAGCGGGAAAAGATAACGGGCTTGGATTTGCGCCGACTTACGGACACAAAACGGACGGGTTTGAGAGGAGCGGATACGGCGAGTATTTCGGGGCGTCTATGAGCGATTTTTACGGCGGAATTTCCCCTTATAAATCCGGCGGGCAGGGAGTTCACACTACAACTTTGGGAGTCGGTTTTGAACCATACAAGGACTTAAACTTAAACTTTGATTATTATATTTTGTTCTCGCTTGATTATCCTGAATTATCCGGTATTGAAAGTTACCTCGGAGAAGAAATTGATATGGCTGTAAAATATAAATACACTGAAAACTGTTTTTTCCGTCTTGTCTACGGCAGATTCTCGCCTCTGAAAATTCTTAAACCAAAAGAAGAAACTGCAAAAATAATTTCAAATAAAATCGGTTGGTCGGTTTCGGCAAAGTTTTAGGGGGAGGGAAAAATGTTGAAAAAGGTTTTTATCTGTGTAATCTGTGTTTTTTATCTGTGTAATCTGTGTTCTGCAAAAGACCTTTCAAAAAAAACAGGGGTGGGTTTTAACAGCCAGCTGTCCGGTTTTGACGTGGATTCGCTTTCTGTCCGTCATTGGTTTTCCAAAAAAATGGCAGTTGAAGGGCTGCTCGGATTTTCTTTAGGCGACGACACAATTTTTAATGTCGGCGGAAAGTTTTTAACCGTTCTTAAAGAAGAAAAAAACCTTAATCTCTACGGTTTCGGAATTATAGGCATTGAGTCATATCAGACTGAAACAACTGCTTCCATAAACAATGTTACCGTTACGTTAAAATCTGACGACACATCTTTTTCAGCGGGCGGGGGGTTCGGAGTTGAATTCTTTTTCAGCGACTTTCCAAATCTCGGATTTGCCGCGGAAATGGGTCTTAATTTTACCGATATAAATGATAAAAGTCAGTTCGGCACAGCCGCCGGATGGTTATCGGCAGTCGGTATAAGATATTATCTGTAATTTCTGAAAATCCACATATTTGCATATATTGAAAATCTGTATCAGCGACGGTAAATTGCAATCTATTCAACTACTTTCGCAACTACGAAAGTACGAAAGTAGTTTTTGTTTTTTTAAACTTATTTGTCTTTTTATTTATGAAACCGCTTTATATCGCTTTTGTCTGGCATCAACACCAGCCGAATTATAAAAATCCTCAAACAAACAAATATCTTTTGCCGTGGGTGCGGCTTCACTGCACAAAAGATTATTATGACATCGCGGCAATCCTTGAAAAATTTCCGAAAATAAAACAAACGATAAATATCACACCTTGCTTGATGGAACAGATTATTGATTATACAAAAGGTGCGACGGATGATTTTCTGGATGTTACAAAAAAACCAACGAAAGAACTTACAAAAGATGAACGCATATTTATTCTGAAAAATTTTTTTATGGCGAACCCGTTCACAATGATAGAACCATATCCGAGATATAATGAACTTTTTCAACGACGGGGCTGGCGGGCGGACGATAATTACTTAAAAAGAATAGAACCGCTTTTTACAACCTCTGATATCCGTGATTTGGTTGTTTGGTTTAATCTTTCATGGATTAGTCCTTATTTCAGACAGCACAACGAAAAGATTAAATATTTGCTTAAAAAGGGAAAGAATTTCTCAGAGGAAGACAAGCAGATACTTATTGACGAGACGGCAAAAATCGTTTCGCAGGTTCTGCCCAAACACAAGGAACTGCAGGACAAAGGACAGATTGAAATTATAACCTCTCCGTATTATCATCCGATTCTGCCGCTTTTAATTGATACAAATATCGCAAAAGCAGGAATGCCTTCTGTTGTGCTTCCTAAAACAAGATTTCATCAGCCCGAGGATGCGGAACTTCAGATAAAAAATGGCCTTACACTTTACGAAAAAATATTCGGCAGAAAATCAAAAGGGATGTGGCCGTCGGAAGGTTCCGTATCGTCGGATATTGTGCCGATGGTTGCCAAAAACGGAATAAACTGGATTGCTACCGACGAGGAAATACTTTTTCAAACACTTGGTGAAATAAACGGCTCTAATGGAAATGAAGTTCTTTACAGGCCGTATAAAATCATTGTCGGCAAACACTCTGTGAACGCTGTTTTCCGCGACCACAAACTTTCTGATTTAATCGGTTTTGTATATCACAAGATGAACGCAGAAGATGCGGCAAACGATTTTATAGAACGACTTATTGAAATAAAAAACACATCCAACAATAACAACGGAACGCCTTCAATTGTCAGCATAATTTTAGACGGCGAGAATTGCTGGGAATATTACAAAAACAGCGGGTACGATTTTCTTAACTCGCTTTACACAAAACTTTCAAATGAATCCGACGGCGGAAAAAACGGACTTATTACGACGACCGTTTCGGATTTTTTGGAAAAATTCCCGCCGAAAGAGGAACTTAAAGGCATATTTCCCGGCTCTTGGATTAACGGCAATTTCGGTATCTGGATCGGGCATCCGGAGGATAATCAGGCATGGGATTATCTCAGTCAGACGAGAAAGTTTTTGTTAAGCAAAACGCCGAAAACCAATCCGCCTGAAAATATAAAAAAAGCATGGGAAGAAATTTATATTGCCGAAGGAAGCGACTGGAACTGGTGGTACGGAGCAGACCACTCCTCAATGAATGATGCCGAATTTGACCAACTTTTCAGAGCACATCTTATAAATGTCTACAAACTCCTGAACGAAAAGGTGCCCGACAATCTTTATTTTTCAATAAAAAGAAAGTGGGAAGCACTTGACAATATCATCAAACCGGTTGATTTTATTAAGCCCAAAATAGACGGTAAAATAACAAGTTATTTTGAATGGCACAATGCAGGATTTTACGATGTATCAAAATCCGGAGGTGCAATGCATCAAACGGACACCTGTATTAAAATGATTTACTGGGGATTTGATGAAACCGAACTCTTTCTCCGGCTTGATTCTATTCAGCCCTTCCCGAAAAATATAAAATTTAAGATTGTTTTTCTAAAACCCGAGCAAAGAGATATAACTATTGACCCTCATAATAATTCGGCAGTTTTTGATACGATGGAATTAAAAAATATCGCAATAGGAAAGAGGGGGATAATTGAGTTTTCTCTTCCTTTTTCAGAGATTGGCACAAAACCCGGCGAAATTATAGAGTTTGTCGTGATTACCGAGCAGAAAGGGCTTGAACTTGAGAGATGGCCGTATCACGCATCAATTGTTATTGCCCATCCTTCCAAAAATTTTCCCGAAGAACACTGGTCGGCATAAAACAAAACCTCAAAATTAGCAACTTCGTCTCACTGATTGCACAGATTAGTATGTTCAGTTTTATCTGTATAATCGCCTTTTAATCGGTGTAATCAAGTATCATTGAAATTCCGATACTACAAAATAAGTATTACCGATCTATCTTTTCTGCAAAAATCTGCATTTCAATTAACCTCATATATTACGAAAATCTACTTCAAAGCAAGCAAATACTTAGCAAAATTCATTAGCAACGCCCAAGCCAAAACCTGTAGCAATGCCCAAACATTGCGTGGCAGTGCTTCTGCAACCGCCGAACACTTGTTCGCATAAGGTATCTTATGTTAACTTTCCAATACAATTCTGTAGTATTCTGCCAAGCAAAATCAAATTAAGCCAAATTATTAGAAAACATATAGTAATGCCCAATTTTACGACATTTTACTAACTGACTTGATAGCATTTATTGATATTTTTGACTTGGCACTCTCAAAAACTTGAAAATTTGACAAAATCTTGGCAAAAGTTTGAAATTTCCGGAAAAAAATTTTACTAAAAAAATTGAACAAAAAAGGCAGGAAGTCCTACTTGGCAATATGACGCAACCCGGCTTAAAATCCTGAAAAAATTTATCAAACTAAAAACACAAAGGAATCAAAAAAATCAGATTATGCAAAATCTTGTCAAAAATAGTCGGATTATAAAAAACCAATGAAAGCCAGAAAAACGGATACTTGGAAAATAGGCAAAATAGAAAAAAGGCAGGACCATATGGCAAAGAATATGTCAAAAACTTGCCAAAAATTAAATATAAATCAAGCAGCACAAAAAACCGGAAAAAGGATAGAAAAGAAAGGATAAAATGCGGCAAAAAGAGACGGGAAAAATGAAAAATAACGTTAAAAAATCAATTTTCTGACGAAAAAATTGACAAAAAGTTGGTATTTATTGATAAAATGACTTGTTATTCTGTATTGCCGCCATTCATTTTAATCGGGAGCCCAATAGTGAAAAAACCCTCAATCTAACACCCCTGCCATTCTAAGGTAGGCTCTATGAATTACATTATATCGGGCCCCGGGAGACACACGGAAGGGAAACCCAATTGGGGCATATTTCGTCGTTAAAATCAGCATTTTGGGGCATTAGAACCTGATTGAATGCATCTCGCGGCGGGGTTGGAGAAATGATATTTCTGAATCATCAGAGAGATTGTTTGCTTTTTTATGGAACATCCCCCCTAAAAAAAATTCAATTGTTAAGCGGGGTTCACTATACAGGTTTTTCTATTAAATCAAGAAATGTTTTTATCGGGTCGGAATAAGATATTTTTTGATACGATTCCGATATTTTGGCGAGTATTCCGGGATTATTTACAAGTTTGATAATTTCTTCCGGTAGTTTTTTGATTTCTTTTTCTTCAGTCAAAATTGCACAGCCGTTTTCAACGAGATACTTTGCGTTTGCGTTCTGGTGGTTTTCTGTTGAATATGGGTAAGGAATTAAAATTGCAGGCATTTTTAAGGCAATTAACTCGGCAATTGTTGTTGCGCCGGCGCGACAGATAACAAGCGATGCTTTTTGATATGCCGTTTCAATGTTGTAAAGATATTTGTGGACCTCCGACGAAAAACCATTGTTTTTGTAAGCATTCTTCACGACTTCAAAATCATTTTCGCCGGTTATGTGAATAAACCTTATTTTTTCTTTTACAGATGACACCTTAGCCAACGAATTTATCAAAGCGATGTTTATGTTGTGTGCGCCCTGACTTCCACCGAAAATAAGAACGGTAAACGGTAAGCGGTAAGTTAGCGATTTTGAAATGTTGAGTATTTCAGAACGAACGGGGTTGCCGGTAAAAACCACTTTTTTAGACGGAAAATATTTTTTTGAATCCTCAAAACTTACGCATATCTTACCGGCGAATTTCGCCGAAAATTTATTGGCTAGTCCGGGTATAAAATTTTGTTCATGAATTATTGACGGTATGTTCATCAACCACGCACTAAAAATTGCGGGAAACGAAATATATCCGCCGAAGCCTATTACAATACCCGGCTTTTCTTTTAATAAAATTTTTATTGACTGAATTATTGAGTAAAAAAATTTAACAAAAAAAATAGATGTAAGGACAGACAACACCCGTGGATATCCGACGGATGATAAGGCATAAAACCTGTAACCCTCTCTGGAAATTATTTCAGATTTCTTTCCGACAAAAAAAACATCCCACCCTTTTTTTTTAAGTGCTCCCGCCAATGCGACTCCGGGATAGATATGACCTCCCGTGGATGATACTGCAATAAGAATTTTTTTTTTAAATTGAAAGTGAGGCATTTCATTCAAATTAGTCATTTTCATATCTCAGTTGCTTTCCGATGTTTAACAATATACCTATGCAAGTAAGCATAACCAATACGGATGAGCCTCCGAACGATATAAACGGAAGCGGAAGCCCCTTCGTCGGCAAAACCCCCACACTTACCGACATATTGATTATTGCCTGTAAAGTAATCATAACGGTTATTCCGAATGCAAGAAGCGTTCCGAACAGATTCTTTGCATTCACCGCAATTTTTATTCCAAATACAAACAAAATAAAAAAAAGTATCAGAATAACTATCGTTCCTATGAAACCGAATTCTTCGCCGATAATCGGAAATATAAAATCGGTATGCGGGTCGGGCAAAAAAAGCATTTTAACTTTTGATTCGCCGAGACCGACACCGTATAATCCTCCGGAACCCATGGCAATAAGCGACTGAACAAGTTGGTATCCTGCGCCCTGCGGGTCTGCCCACGGATTAAGAAAAGTTGTTATTCTTTTGAGACGGTACGGCTCTTTTATTACGGCATAAATTACAACCGGAACAGCAGCAGTAGCCGCAAAAATAATATACAAATAATTCGCACCGCCGATAAACAAAAGAATTATTGTTATCAGAAAAATTAAAAGCGGTACGCCGAAATCCCGCTCCAAAAAAATCAGAAATACTATGCTGCCGACAACAAAAAGTGGTTTAAAGAGACCGTCCTTGAAATTTTTTATTTTGCTGGTTCGTCTGTCAATATACCAAGACAAAAAAATAATGACGGTTATTTTTGCTATTTCAGAAGGCTGGAAACCTACCGGGCCAAATCTCAACCATCTTTTTGCGCCGCCGACGGTAGTTCCGAAAAGCAAAACGGAAATTAAAAGTAAAACGGTAAAAATCAGAAGCGGTACGATGAACTTTTTTAATTTATTGTAATCAAATACGGAGAAAAAAAGCAATGAAAAAATTCCAAGCACAACCCATAATACCTGTTTCAAAAAAAATTTTGCCGGACTGCCGTATCTGTAATCCGCCATACCGCCGCTGGCCGATAAAACCATAACCAGTCCGATAGAAACCAAGGCAAGCACAATTATTAAAACCCAGTGATTGTAAAATTTCGGTTGTTTCATAAATTATTCACAACCTTCTTAAAAAATTTCCCTCTCTGCTCGTAATTCTTAAACTGATCAAAAGATGCACACGCGGGCGATAACATTACTATATCGCCGGAAGCGGCAAATTCGCTCGCTTTTTTTACCGCTGCTTCTACATTATCAAGCAGAATTATATCCGTTGCACCTTTAAGTTGGGTGAATATTTTTTTCTTTGCTTCGCCGATGGCAATAATTTTCTTTACATTATTTTTAATAAGCGGAATCAACGGCGTATAAGGAGAACCTTTATCGAGACCGCCGAGAATTAAAATAATCGGTTGACTGAAAGATTTTATGGCAACGAATGTTGATGATACATTTGTACTCTTTGAATCGTTTATGTACTTAACACCGCCGAGCTCTCTTACGAATTCAAGACGATGTTCAACACCCTTAAAATCCGACAGTGATTTTAAAATAGTTTTTTTGGAAAGGCCGGCGGCGGTAAGCATTTCAATTGAAGCAAGCGCATTTTCTACGTTATGCCCGCCTGGAATTTTAAGGTTTAATGCTTTTTTATTCTCTTTTGCCGAAAAAAACCTAATTTTTGAACTGCACTTTTGGGAAAGTTTCAAGCATAACTCATCGTCTTTATTAAGTATGCAAAAATCATTCTTTTTTTGATTGGTAAAAATTTTTGATTTCATATCCGCATAATTTTCCATCGTTTTGTGCCGATGTAAATGGTCGGGCGTGACATTCAAAACAGCAGATATATGCGGGGCAAAATTTTTCGTATATTCCAGTTGATAACTTGAAATCTCCATTACTACATAAGTTTTACCGTCAGCTTTTTCAACAAAATCGCAAGCGGGAGCGCCGATGTTTCCGCAAACAATATTTTTGCAACCGGCATCGGAAAGTGCTTCTCCGACCATTAAAGTCGTGGTCGTCTTTCCGTTGGTGCCGGTTATGGCAATAATCATTTTGTATGATGCTCGAAGAAAAAAAATCTCAATATCGGAAAGAATCTCAATGCCTCTTTTTCTTGCGGAAAGCAAAATGGGAATATCACCGGGCACACCTGGACTTGGTATGATTAAATCGCAGGATAATATTTTTTGAGAGTGACCTCCGAATTCAAGTTCAACTTTTTTTGATAAATTTTTTATTTGAATATCATTTTTCAGCGAAGCTTCGCTTAAAAGAACATCAGCGCCTTTTTTTGAAAAATAATTGGCGCAGGAAATACCGGTTTTCGCAGCTCCCAAAACAGCAACTTTTTTCCAGTTTTTTTTCATCTTATTTTCAGGGAACTTAAAGACAGGAGAGCGAGAATTATAGCAATAATCCAGAATCTTATTACAACTTTCTCTTCGGGTTGACCCATAAGTTCAAAATGATGGTGAAGCGGTGCCATTTTAAAAATTCTTTTTTTTCTGAGCCGATATGAAGTAATCTGCAATAAAACCGACAACGCTTCAACGACAAATATTCCGCCGGCGACGATTAAAATCAGTTCCTGTTTTATAAGAATGCTGATAATTCCTATGCTGCCGCCCAAAAACAATGAACCGGTATCGCCCATAAAAACCTCGGCAGGATGACAGTTAAACCATAAAAAACCCAGACACGCACCTATCATCGCCGTCAAGAATATGCAAATTTCACCGGCGCCGGAAACAGGTATAACTTTCAGATAACTGCTGAACTTTGCGTTACCGGCCACATATGCTAATACCACATAAACAAGCCCTGAAAAAATAATTGAACCCACCGCCAGACCGTCAAGCCCGTCGGTAAGATTTACCGCATTTGAAGAACCTATAACGATAAAATACGAAAAAAATATGTAAAGAATCCCGAGGTTCAAAAATGTTTCTTTCAAGTATGGAACATTAACGGATGTGATATATTTCGGATTAGGCGGATTATAGAAATTGAAAGCGGCAATGATAAGTCCGAGAACTGAAATATATATTATTTTTTTTGATGCGGATAACCCGAACGAATGTTTTTTTACAAGTTTAAGATAATCATCCATAAAACCTAAAAATCCCAGATAAAGCGCTGAAAAAATTAAAATCCATATAAACCGGTTGTCAAACCGTGCCCACAAAAGCGTTGAAATGACAAGTGATATGAGAATTACTAAACCGCCCATGGTGGGCGTTCCGGATTTTGAAAAATGCGTCTGAGGACCGTCGCTTCGTATTACTTGTTCGATTTTCAGCATTTTTAATTTTTTTATGAAATACGGACCGAAAATAATGGAAATTAAAAGGGCAGTAAAAATAGCACCGCCGGCGCGGAAAGTAATATACTGAAAAACATTCAACGACGAAAACTTTCCCGACAAATAATAGAGGTAATAAAACATATTAAGGAATTAGTATTTTAACCACTTCTTCAAGTGCAATTTTTCTTGATGCCTTGAATAAAACAGCATCTCCATATTTGAGATTTTTTTCAAGATATTCCGAAAGTTTGTTTTTATTTTCAAACCAGACACCGCCGGATTTATCCGTTATATATTTCGCCAAATCACCGACTGTTAAAACTTTGTCGGCATACTTATTTGTTTTTATAAACTCACCGATTTTTTTATGCTCGGCTATTTCAAAGTTTCCCAACTCAAGCATATTTCCCAAAACAAGTATTTTTCTGCTATTATAAAATATTTTTGCAAAATTTTCAATCGCCATACGCATTGATGTCGGATTGGCATTATAGGAATCATTCACGATAACAATTCCATTTTTCAGATTTATCGTCTCCATTCTTTTTGCCGGCGGAACAAAATTTTGAATGCCTGCCACTATTTCATTAACAGAATAACCAAGTGAAACCGCGGTGCTCGCCCCGGCAAGTGCATTATAGACATTAAACAATCCTGCAACAGGCAACACAATTTTTTCTTTTCTTTTTTTATATTGAAGTGAAAAAGTTGTATTTTCAGCTTTAAGTAAAATATCGCAAGCCATAACATCGGCACTATTTTTAATGCCGAATGTTATTTTTTTGCACTTTATTTTTTCTACAAAAGAAGTTATAAATTCATCATCGCTATTTATGACGGCTATACCGTTAAACCCAAGTGAATTAAAAATCTCTGCCTTTTCTTTCAATATGTT
Source organism: Elusimicrobiota bacterium (assembly GCA_041658185.1). GTDB lineage: Bacteria > Elusimicrobiota > UBA8919 > UBA8919 > UBA8919 > UBA8919. Next base: position 9,359 of record JBBAAR010000012.1, on the reverse strand, counting down.
TTTTAACGAGCCGAAATTGCCTATGTGTGCCGTTCCTATATTTGTAATAATGCCTACGGACGGCGAAGATATTTCGCAAAGACGGGCAATTTCGCCCTTATGATTTGCCCCCATTTCAAGAACGCAATATCTGTGCATTTTTTCCAACTGAAAAAGTGTTAAAGGAAGTCCTATGTGATTATTAAAATTTCCCGGAGTGGATAAAACCGAAGTTTTTTGTGACAATACGGATGTCAAAATATCTTTTGTGGTTGTCTTGCCGTTTGAACCGGTTATACCTATCACTTTTACATTAAACATATTCCTATAATGCTTTGCAAAATCTTGAAGCGCTTTTGTCGTATCTTTGACATAAATTGCCGGCAATTTACGAATTAAAGTCACCCGTTCCGACACAACAATAGCAGCAGCGCCTTTTGATATGGCATTATTTACAAAATTGTGACCGTCTAAATTTTCACCTTTTATCGCAAAAAAAATATCTCCCTTTTTAGTTGTGCGGGAATCAATCGAAACACCCGTTACATATATTTCTTTATTTATGGACAGATGTCCATTTATCATATCTGCAATTTTTGATATTTCAGTTTTTTCCATTTTTTCTTGAATACTTTTCAGTCAATATTTTTATTACAACCTCTTTATCGTTGTAGGGAATTTTTTCGTTTTCTATAATCTGATAATTTTCATGCCCTTTTCCCGCTATAAGAAGTATATCATCGGGTGAACATAGTTCAACGGCTTTTTTTATCGCATCGGTTCTGTCCAATACAATCTCATAATTTTTGCATTTTACTCTCTGCAAACCGACCTCCACATCCAACGCTATAAGCTCCGGTTTTTCAGAACGAGGATTGTCTGATGTTATAATCGTATAGTCGGACATCCGACCGGAAATTTCGCCCATTAAAGGTCTTTTTGAACGGTCGCGGTCACCGCCGCAGCCGAAGACCGTGATAATTTTTTTATCACCCGCTTCAACCGGGGCCGTCGCGTAACGGGCCGCCTGAATTAAATTGCCAAGCGCATCAGGAGTATGCGCATAATCAATTATGACCGAAAATGGCTGTCCGGCATTTACCGTTTCAAATCTTCCGGGAACCGTCTCAAATTTTTTAATTCCGTCCGCAACTTTTTCCAAATCCATATTCTGCGAATATGCACAACCGATAGCGGCAAGTATGTTATAGATGTTGTGCCGACCTATAAGTTTTGTCTCTATCTTTATTTTTTTACCTTCAATATTTATATTAAACATGGTCTTATTTTTTAACATTTCAATATCTGTCGCTTTTATATCGGCATCAGATTTTATACCGTAAGTTATTACTTTACCTGCGGCAATTTTTGTTAATTCGCGGCCGGCGGAATCGTCGACATTTATTACGGAATATTTTTTTTCCTTTTCTGATTCATTTAAAAATTTTTCAAAAAGAAGAAATTTTGCTTTCTTATACTCATCCATTGTTTTATGATAGTCCAGATGGTCACGCGTAAGATTGGTAAAAATTGCCACATCTATCTCTAATCCGGAAATTCTGTTTTGGATAAGCCCGTGCGACGAAACCTCCATAACAACACCGCCGGCACCCGACGATTTCATTTTTGAAAGAAGTTCGTGTAAATCCGATGATTGAGGAGTCGTATTGGGCGCGGAAATTGAAAGTGTGCCGAAACGATAAAAAATTGTCCCTACAACGCCTAATTTTATTCCGGCGGTTTCGAATATCTTTTCAAGAATATATGTAATAGTTGTTTTACCATTTGTACCCGTTACAGCAAAAACCTTCATTTTTTTAGACGGTTCATCGTAAAACCGCGAAGAAATTTTCCCGAACATATCAGAAATATCGTTCGTTGTAAGAAAAACTGTATTATCATATTTTATGGTTTTGTCATCCGTAAGTACTGCAGCTGCACCGCGCAAAATCGCGTCTTTAATATAATTTTTTCCATCCTCTTTTGTGCCGTGCAAAGCGACAAAAAGATAATTCTTTGATACCTTCCGCGAATCATATGTTACGCCTGATATTTCTTTATCCACGGCACCGTGCAACTCTATATTTAAATTATTTACTAATTCGGAAATTTTCATTTTAGCACAAGTTTGTTTTCCTGGCGGATATTCAGATATTCAAGAATGTTTGATGAAATGTTCTTGAAAATCGGCGCGGCAATTGAAGACGCCCAGTAATCGCCTTTCGGCTCGTCCACGATAACCAGAACCGTTACCTCGGGCTTTTTAGACGGAAAAAATCCTGCAAAAAGCGAAACATATTTTGAATCGGAATACTTTTTCAGGTGCTTGTCGTATTTTTGGGCGGTGCCAGTTTTACCGGCAATTTTAATACCGTCAATTCCTGCCTGCACACCGGTTCCGTATTCAACAACGGCTTCCAGCATTTTTCTAATATTGTCAGCGGTCACGGGTGAAATTACCCTTCTTATTTTTACCGGCTCAAAAGTTTGGATTTCCTTGTTGTTACAAAAAACGGATTTTATTATTTTCGGCTCCATCAAAATTCCGCCGTTAGCAATGGTTGAAAATGAATTTATGATTTGTAAAGCATTGGCGGATAATTCCTGCCCGAAAGAAATTATTTCACAGGAAACACCCGACCATTTGCTCGGAGGTTCTAATCGCCCGTAATTCTCACCTGTAAGTTCTATTCCCGTATTCATTCCAAACCCGAAAGAACGGGCATACTGCCACAGATCCTGTTTTCCTATAATTCTTCCAAGTTTTGCAAAACCGATATTTGACGAATATGCAAACATTTCTTCAAAAGACAGCGCACCGTATTTTTCGTGGTCGTGAATAATAACATCTTTCGCTAATTTATAAGAACCGTTTTCACAAAAAAAATTTTCACTTAAAACTTCCGGATGTTTTTCCAAAACAGCAGCGGCGGTTACAATTTTAAAAACACTTCCGGGCTCAAATGCATCGCCGATAGCCGTATTTTTAAGCATTTTTTGATCAATTTTTTTATTCGGATCAAATGAAGGATATGATGCCATAGCAAGAATTTCTCCGGTATAAGGATTTTGAATTATGCAAGTCAGTGATTTGGCAGAAGTGGTTTCATAAGCTTTTTTGAGAACAGTTTCGGCAATGTGCTGCAAACGGGTATCAATTGTCAACACCACATATCTGTTTTCATCTTCCGGATCATTATCTAAAACTATCTCCCTTCCCTTGCCGTCTTTCATAACAACATATTTTTTTGATAGACCCGTAAGAAAATCATTGAACAGATATTCAACTCCCAGCAATCCTTTGTTGTCCATGCCGACAACTCCAACCACATAACTTGCCAACGAATTCTCGGGATAAAAACGCAGTTGCTCTTTTTCAAAGTAAACGCCGGGGAAATTTTTCGCTTTGATCTTCAGCACTTCATCCGGGAGCAATTTCCTTTTTATTAAAACTGAATTCTTGTTCTGTTTTAATTTTGACCGGATATCCGCGGGCAACATACCTGTACATTTTGAAAAAAGTTCTATATCCAAATCTCTTGCTCTTTTTGTCTCAATATAACACGATTCCGCCGACATACTTGTTGCAAGAGTCATCATATTTCTGTCGTAAATATTTCCCCTCAACGTCTGAGATTTTTTTACTCTTTTAGATTGCTTGGAAACCTCTTGGGCAAAAAAAGTATAATTAACAATTTGCACCCAAAACAAACGGGAACCAATAATGAAAAACATAAAAAAAATAAAAAGACAAATAAAAATAATTTTATACTTTATGATTCTCATTTTGACCCCGGTTCAATTACCACGATATCGGACGGCTTTGGCGTTACCAGCCCCAAACGCTTTTTGGCTGCTTCTTCAAGATTATTCATCGCAGTTATGTCCATTATTTTCATTGTAAGATATTTATTTTCCTTGGCTAACGACAAAATTCTTCCGTTAATTTCGCTTATTCTGTAACCGAGTTTTCTCGATTCTATTCTCTGCCATGCATAAAAAGAACCGAAAATTATTATTATAATTGACCACTTAAAATACACGCCGGAACGTTTTATTTTATTTACTCCGTGGACTCTGTGAACTCTCATATTTTTTCCACAACTCTTAACTGTGCGGACCGGGAGCGCGGATTTTTGGCAATTTCAAATTGCTGAGGGAAAACCGGTTTTTTTTCAACTAATTTTATAGAATTATTTTTTACCGCTTCTTTGAAAATATTTTTTAATAATCTGTGCTCAATTGAATGAAACGAAATAACGACTATTATAGAACCTGCGGAAACCAGATTTATTGCCGACAGGATTCCTTTTTCTATATTTTCCAGTTCATTGTTAACCGCAATTCTTAATGCTTGAAATGTTTTTGTAGCAAAATGAATTTTTCGCCTGTGATACCAATATGGCGTCGCAGATCTAATTATTTCAACAAGTTCCAATGTTTTTGATATTTTTCTCTGCATTCTGTAAACAACTATTGTTTTTGCAATTTTTTCCGCAAATCGCTCGTCTGCAAAATCCAAAAATATCTTTGCAAGTTTTTTCTCGTCGTAAGTATTGATAATTTTATCGGCTGTTAACAGATTGTTCACGCTGTATCTCATATCAAGCGGCGCATCAAAATTAAAACTGAAACCTCTGTTATAATTGCCAATCTGTAATGAAGAAAATCCGAAATCAAACAATACCCCGTCAATCTTTTTGATGTTATATTCTCTTACAACTGTTGATAATTCCGCAAAGTTAGAGCATACAAATTTTGCATTCTTGTAAGAATTAAAATTTTCCGTGAATAATTTTTCCGTTTCGCAATCCCAGTCCAACGCTAAAAGTTTTCCATATAAGGACATCTTTTTAATTATCTCGAGCGAATGTCCGCCGCTACCGAAAGTACAATCAATGTATGTTCCGTTTTTTTTTATATTCAAATACTTAATTGCTTCGTCGGACATTACGGGGATATGCTTCATAACTATATTTCTAAAGAACTTACATGTTTGAAAAATAATTTTTTGGCATTTTTGTTATATTTTTCCCAAATGGATTTTGACCATATTTCTATCCTGCTTGAAACCCCTATTATCACAACATCGTTTTTTAATTTGGCATAATTTCTCAAATGATAGGGTATTAAAATCCTGCCCTGTGAATCCGGTTTTAACTCGGTAGCACCGGATAAAAAAACTCTTTTGAACGCCCTTTCTTCCGATTTATCATTAAACGGCAGTCCGTCAAGTTTGTTTTCAAGTTTTCCCCATCTATCTTTGGGATAAGCATACAGGCATTCGTCAAGTCCTATTGTAATTATGAAATGATTGTTTCGCCTGAATTTTGAAGGTATGAAAATCCTGCCTTTTGAATCAATTGAGTATTCGTAGAGTCCGACAAACATAATTATCCTTTACCCCATTAGATAGAAAATCTTATCTAACGGGGTGAACTAACCATAATTACTATTAATTCACCACTATTCACCACTTCAGTACATTATAAAAAATTCATTATACTTTGTCAAGTGTTTTTTTTTATTATTTTTTACAGATGGAGGTAAGCGTAACTTTTTAAGTAGGATTGACTATGACGCAGAAGGAAAAAGTTTTACTGATACAGGAGGAGATTAGTAAGCCGGATTCTGTTTACCCCGTTTTATCGGGATAAAGGAATTATTTCTCTAGCCCCGAAATTACTTGCGGGGTCAAGCGGTCAACCTTAAAAATAGTGACGGGACGAACAATCCCGTTTCGTTCCTTTTCAGCCGGAACGAATCTTTTATTTTGGACCTTGCTCCGGGTGGGGTTTGCCCTGCCTCTGATATCGCTATCAAAGCGGTGCGCTCTTACCGCGCCTTTTCACCTTTGCCTTTTAACCTTTAGGGTTAAAATAGGCCGTATTTTTTCTGTGGCACTTTCCCTATCCAATACCACTTTTTGGAAAGTGGTACTGCACGGTGGCCGTTAGCCATCACCCTGTTCTACGGAGTCCGGACTTTCCTCTCCCCGCCGGTCGGCGGAGAGCAATTCCTTAATCCCCTCCTGTTTCACCTATATTTATCGCAATGTTTGCAAGTTTGTCTGCTTCTTTATTATTTTCTCTCGGAACGTGCGTAACTTCAACGCTTAAAAAAATTTTTTCTTTCTCTCTTATTTTTTTCAAATGCTCTTTAAGATTTTTATCGTTGGTTCTGTATTCGCCGAGATATTGTTTATAAACAAGTTCCGAATCAAGGAAAATTTTAATTTTATCAGCCCCAAACTTTTCCGCTTCGCAAAGCGCAGTGAGAAACGCACTGTATTCTGCCGTATTGTTTGTAACAATTCCAATATATTTTTTTATATTTTTAACGACTTTTCCTGAAGTATCTTTAACAACTATTCCTATCCCGGATGGTCCCGGGTTACCACGCGATGCACCGTCAATATGGATAACAAGTTCTTTCATCATTTCTGATACAAAATCCTCATACAATTATGACAGGAAATCAAATCCTTGCCTTTTTTTAATTCGTCAATAATGTGAATCGGTAAATTCCTGTGACATCCGCCGCAGGTATTATCTTCTACTATTACGACGGCGGCGCCTTTTTTGTTTTTTCTTATATTTTCGTACTTGTCGGCGATATTTTTCGGCAATACTGCCAGTTTTGTTTTCCGTTCCTCAAGAAGTTGTGAAACCACTGCCGACGCTTTCTTTAAATCACTTTCAAACAACACTTTTTTTGCTGCAAATTCCGATTCTTTGTTTTCATACTCTTTTTGCAAATTTTTTATGTCCTTAGAAGTTTTTTCATCGGCTTCCATCAATGCCAGTAATTCATCTTCTATTCTTAATTTTTCTTCTTTCCCGTTTTCTATCTCTGTTAAAAGCGCTTTATATGCATCGTTGGTTTTAACCGCATTTAATTCCATATTGTGCTTTTTGATTTTTTCATCTATTGACGCTATTTCTATTTCCTTTTCTTTTTTTAAAATATTACTGCTCGTTATATCTTTTTTGGCGGATTCAATCTGTTCTTTTTCCTTTACAAGGGTTTCCCGTAAAAAGTTCATTTCACCGTTGATTTTCTCAATGTTATTATTTGCCTCGTCTATTTTGGAATCAATGTCCTGCAATTCTATAAGTTTTATAAGTTGTTCATTCATAATTCATACCGGGCAATGCAGGGATTGAACCTGCGACCCCTCCCGTGTGAGGGCTTTCCGTATAATTTTTCCCTTACCCAATTTTACCGTCTGACATCCTTTTTTGTATCATTTTATCGTCGGTAAAATCCATGATTTCCGTTTTATATCCCTTAGAGACCCTTTTACCGCTTTTGTGCTTTTTATCATACTCGTGGGCGGTATTTGGGCAGTAAATTTCCGGCACCATATTTCTGTCATTTTTGCAATTCCCAATAATCCTGAAATATTTCTCATATTAGGTTGTAATTCTATAAAATAATTTCTCTTTTGTCAAGATTTTTCGGCAAATTTTAAGTTCAAGATGTTAGTTGTTATCTGTAATCACAAATTGACCCTCTTTAAGGTATAGTTGCAATTGAAAATTGATCCACTTAATTTATTTTTATTATTGGTGTTTGAATTCGGGGCGGAACAAAATTCGTTTACAACCCTGGGTCATTATTACACTACATTTAACAAGCGGGATTGGAATATCTTTACTTTCTTCAAGAGAACTCTGTGTTTTCTGTGATTATTTTATCTTGCAAAGGAGAAAATTCACTTTCTTTTAACAACTTCACATTATTTTTTTAGCAATCCCAATTCTTTTTTTGCCTTTTCCAGTGCCCTTTGTGCCTTTTCGTGATTTGGATTGAGTCGTATAGCAATCTCCCATACTTTTACCGCATCAAAAAGTTTGCCCTGTACATATAAAATAAGTCCTTCTGTATATTTCTTATTAGCTCCTGCTATATCTATTTCAACCTCTTCAGGTTTCTCAACTAATACGGGGGCAATAGGTTTTGGGGTAACCTTTGACAATTCTTCAATCGTCTTTACTATATATTCTCGTGCTTTATTATACCATTCAAGTGATCTCGGGAACGGATCAGTTCTACAGATATTCTGAACATTTTCCATTTTTTTTATACAGGGAATCCAATTTTTATTATCAAAACTATAAACACCTTCCGCAAATAACTGTTTTATCCGTTCTTCAGTTTCTTTTTCTTTGGCAAGTTTTTCGGTATCTTTCAAATAATTATTCACTTTTAAGATATATTCGTTTAATTCGTCTCTATTTGGATTTATATGCAAAACCTTTTCCCACTCGTTCACAGCATCAGTTAGTTTCTGGTCATAATAGGAAACATAGCCATTAGCATATGATAATCCTTCAAGATCGGTTGTCTGTAATTCTTTTGCTGTAGCATTCATATCACTTGATATCTTTTCATAGTACTTTCTCGCTAAATCATAATCCGGATATTGTAAAATTATTTCCTTGAACTTATCAGTTGCCTTTAAGAACCGTTTTTTGTCGTGGGCATTCTTTGCCGACTTGAACAGCAACTTAATCAACTTATCCTGTTTCGCTTGCTGCTTTTGATACTCTTTAAATGCCTGCCGGGCGTCTTCCATAAGTTGGGCCCGTTCCTTTTCAATTGCCTTCCTTTCCGGCTCAAGCATTTTATCTCCCGCTTTTTCTATGTACTCCTTTGCTTTTTCATTTTTCGGATCAATTGCCAATACCTGTAGAAACAAATCCATCGCTTCCTTATAGTTGCCTGAATTATACTTATTGACACCGGCTTTCTGTAATTGCTTAATTTGCGCCGCATCTTGTTTGGATAATTTTATCGGTGTTTCTCCTTTTTCGGAATGAAGTATTCTCGGTAAAAAATTAAAAAAACAAAAAATAAAAAATATTCTAAAAAGATATCTCATAGTGAATTAATAAAATAATATCGGAACAACTTCGGGGTAAATGCCGTTTACGGTTTTTTCATTTTTTCGGATGCCCTTTTCATATATTCCAGCGCATCTTTGTTGGTGGGATCAAGTTTCAGCACTTTATTAAATTCCAATGTCGATTCAACATATCTGCCCTGATTAAAAAGTTCAAGGGCGCGCTGGTATATTTTATTTATATCTATCTGCGGGGAGGTGGCAAAAATCGTCGGGGTTTCAAAATTGACCGTCAAGCCGAACCTGTGAGAATTACCCAAATCGCCGAAACCGGAATATGCGTAATCAAAACTCATCCCGAGACCTTTTATGCCCACGCCGAATCTGATGCCGCTGTCCGTATCCCGCGAGCCCTTCGTTACATATCCGGCACGAAGCGCCAGAATATCCCTTATCCAGTACTCGCCGCCGCCGGAAAAATACATCCCGGCGTCATTCGGCATATTGACGTCAAAAAGGAGCAGCGGTCTGT
>JBBAAR010000011.1:0-91053 GCA_041658185.1 Elusimicrobiota bacterium | reverse complement strand
GGAGTGATACTACAGGAGTTGGAAGTTCAACCAGTCCGTATAATACAGTTTATAAAGCAGTTGACCAATGCGCATCCAGCGGAGACGCTGTATATATAAGAGCCAGCACCGCAACCTATGATGTGACTTATAGCGCGAATGAGGGGACTTGTGGGTCAGGGGGACTTCATGATTTTGATAAAAGTATAGATTTTATTGGTGAAGGATATAATACAGTGCTTGTTGCTGATGGCACCGAGCACACTGATCGTGACCATCATTGTATTTCTACACGAGGAACTAATACCAAAATTTATAACATAAAATTTAAATTCATAGGTTTTGGAGCGGGCAGAAATACGAACTATATGACGAGTTTCTTTGGATATGGTTCATTGGAAACACAGGCGAAGATATATAATTGCGTTTTTGTCCGAACAGGTACAACCGTACAACCGTCAATGATTTACGATAATTCCGCCGTCAGTAACATTTATTTATATAATTGCCTTTTTGAAACGGAATATGATTGGCAAGGTTCGTATAGTGGTTCTACCGGATTGAAGACAACTCAAAATGTCGGTTTTACAAAAGCAACTACAAGCATTGGAATAACTTTGACTACTTGTTTGTCAAGTGTTTCTGATGATGCGGAATATTATATTACGTCTGCCGGTTGGCAAAATGCCGGCACAGGAACAAACCCGAATGGTACAACGGCGCATATAGGAGTTTACGGTGGAACTTATGCATGGGGATATTGGAATAACGGAACTTACAAATCCAACGTAATGGATACAGGGTTAGATAATTCAAAAGTGTATTATTCGTCATGGACACCGGTAACCCAGCCCGGCGGGACAAACATAAATGTAGGAGTGAGGGCATCAAACACGAGTTTTGCGTCGGGAGATGGGACACCTTCTTGGACACCTGCAACGAACGGCGGTAACCCCGATGTAACGGGCAGGTACATTCAATATATGAGCACGTTCACAACTACAAGTTCAACTACTACACCGCGGATAGAGGACATAACAATAGCATACAAAGTAAAGCCGTGGCAGGAAAAGACAACAGTAAGAACCGGTAATAATGCCTTTGGTTTTGGCGGTGGAGAGAGTTTTGAGTGGGAGATACCCGCAAAGAGCGGGCAACTAATCACAGTAACAGCATACATAAGATACAACACAAGTTACGGAAGTGCAACTAAACCAAAATTAACGCTATACAATTTAGGAATAAGCAATACGGCAACGATGACACAAGGAGCAGACACCTGGGAGCAGTTAACAGTGAGCGGCACACCCAACAGGAACGGAGTACTAAAGTTAAAGATAGAGGGCTACTCAACAGTCCCCGGCGCAAAGATGTTCGTTGATGACATCAATATAAGTCAGTGATTAAAGTCCGTAAAGCGGGAAATGTGAAGGGTGACTGAAACTTTTATGATAATAGAATAAACGTAAAAAACACTTGACAAACTGCCGGTTTTGTGTTATAGTTACATCGCGAATGAAAATCAGGGATGTCGTAAAATTAATAGAAGCGGACGGTTGGTATATCATTAGAACAAAAGGTAGTCATAGACAATATAAACATTCTCATAAATCGGGAAGAGTAACTATTGCAGGTCATCCGAAAGACGATTTGGCGGCCGGGACATTAAACAGCGTTCTCAAACAAGCACAACTCAAAAAATAGCGGAGGTATATTATGCATCGTTTTCTGATTATTATTGAAAAAGCAAAAAAAAATTATTCCGCGTATTCCCCGGATTTACCGGGATGTATCGCTACCGGAAAGACGAGAGAATCCGCAGAAAAAAATATGTATTCTGCGATTAAAATGCACGTTAGTGGTTTAGTAGAAGACAATAAGGCAATACCTACTTCACAATCCATAGCTGAATTTATTGCAGTGTAATGCCGGTAACGATATGAAAACGCTGACAAATATCATTAAAACGCATAAATTTCGTTATTTAAGTTCCTTATCTATCTATCTATCTATCTATCTATCCTTGTAAGGATAAGGTAAATAGAAGTAAAAAAGAAAGAAACCAGTTCACAAGTATGTGGGCTGGTTTTTTATTTCCTATTTTGAGGTGAAATATGATTAAAAAACTTGGTTATTTGATTTTTATCTTCAGTATGCTTGTTTTTGCTCTGACATCCGTAGATGCAACTCCTTTGGAACTTGATTATATGGAGTATAATTCAGATGTCAACGCACAGGCGGCATATGTGAGTAATTCTTCCGTTATCGCTACCGGAGGAACAATTACGGAAGTTGGCGGTTACCGCATTCATACCTTTACAAGCAACGGAACATTCACAATAAATGTTGCCACGAATGTAGAAGTCCTTGTTGTCGCTGGTGGTGGTGGTGGCGGCACTAGTTACGGAGGTGGGGGTGGTGCTGGTGGGTATCAATATAATGTTTCACTTGCTGTAACGGCGCAAGCATATACAGTAACAGTTGGTGGAGGTGGTGCTGGTGCAGCGAATGGTAATAATTCTGTTTTCTCTACTATAACTGCAACTGGCGGCGGTAAAGGTGGTGGATACCAAGTTTCCGGGAGTAATGGTGGTTCTGGTGGAGGTGGTGGAGGTGGAAACCCAGGAGCTGGAACTGGTGGAACAGGAACACAAGGATATAATGGTGGAAATGGGATGGACGCTTCTGAACCAGCTGCTGGTGGAGGTGGAGGTTCAGCAGTTATTGGTAGCAACGGAGTAGCAGGTCAAGGTGGTGCAGGTGGTAATGGAACTTCTAATTCTATAACTGGTTCAGCAGTAACATACGCAGGGGGTGGCGGCGGAGGCGGAGGAATAGGCGTAATTGGTGGTGCTGGTGGTGCTGGTGGCGGCGGTGCTGGTAAAGCAACCGGCACTGCCGGTGATGCTGGAACTGCAAGCACTGGTGGTGGCGGAGGAGGCGGTGGTGGCAGTGCTGCTGGCGGCGCCGGTGGTTCCGGCATCGTCATAGTGAGATACCCTATTCCCTCACTATTTGATTTTTCCGAATCCACCCTCAAAACGCAGGGCTCTTACGCACTAAAGTCCACTTCAACGCTCACCACATCGCTCAACAAAACCCTCACCCGTACAGTTTCACCTACGATAAATCTTTCAGACAGAACAACAATCAAATTTGATATCCGTTCTTCAAGAACCGGAAGCAATATCAAAATAGGAATCCACGATTCCGGCGGAACAACTACGGAGATAACGCCTAACATCACAACTGCGGATACTTATCAGACGGTAACTTGGGACATATCAGCGGTATCTAATGCCAATAAAGATGCGATAGATAAAATAATAGTTACTATAGTCAACGCCGATGCCGCAAATACTTTTTATATTGATAATCTTTTCTCGCCCGCTGTCACTCCGAGTGCGCCTGCGATAAGTTCTGTTACGGCAAACACGTTCACGAAGATAACCTGGTACTGGACTGACAACTCAGCAGGAGCATCGCAGGAAGACAACTTCAAGATTTATACATCAACCGGCGGATTGATAGCGACATTACCGGCTGACACGATATCTTATGAGGAAACAGGCTTGACAAGAAACAAGGCATACAGCCGGTATGTACAAGCAATAAACGCAGCAGGTTCAAACAATTCGGCGACGGTAAGTTGGCGGACAAAACCGGGGACGTATCAGGAGAAGATAACGACCCGCCCGGGCCCGAACAGTTTCGGATTTATAGGGGACGGTTTGTGGGAGTGGGAGGTTGCTGCGAAATCAGGACAACTTGTAACAATAACAGCATACATAAGATACAACGCAAGTTACGGAGCAGCGGGCAAACCCAAACTTACGCTGTACAATCTGGGAGTGAACAGCAATGCAACGATGAGTGCATCTGCGGATACATGGGAACAGTTGCAGGTTTCCGGCACACCCGACAGAAACGGAGTACTCAAACTGAAGATAGAGGGTTACTCAACAGTCCCCGGAGCAAAGATGTTCGTTGACGACATCAGTATAAGTCAGTGAATTAGAGAATTAGAGAATCAGAGAATTAGAGAATCAGAGAATTAGAGAATTAGAGAATTAGAGAATTAGAGAATTAGAAATAAAAAAACGTTTAACAATCCTCTAATCTCTAATCAACTAATTCTCTGTCGTAAAAGGAGGTGATGAAAAATGGCACGATTGACTTATGCGCAGATGCTGGCGTTTTCTCATATTGTGGTTCAGTTTCTGAAAGACAACCAGCCGCAACTCAAAGAATCCGGTTTTGATGCCGCTAAAAAAATCGCAGACCTTGAAACGGCGGTAAAGCAGTCAACTGAAGACGACGTAAAACAGGAGCAGTTAAAAGCGGAACTGGTGAAAGCGACTGAAAAGGCGGTAACTTCGCTGAACAACGCCTACAAGCAGGCGTCTTCACTCGTTGATGCAATGGTCGGAGTAATCGGCAAGGATACGCCTCTTGCCAAAAGAGTAAGACAGTTAAGAGACCAGATGGCGTTGGAGGCATTGAGAGGCAAAAAACAGCAGGGCCTGCCTGCCGGTAGGCAGGGTTGACGGTTTCCCTTGGGGACAGAGCACTTCTCATATAGGATTTAGAATTGTCCGTAAGGGAAACAGGCCTTGCCTGCCGGCAGGCGGGTTTGTCCGTTGGGGAAAAGGAATTTCCCCGGCGGGATGAAGTTGTGCTCTTTTGGGAAATGAAGCCGCACTCCGGGGGAACAGGATTGTCCGTCGGGGAAAACCGGTTTCCCGCAGGAGATAAGGTTCTGTACGCATACACTCCGCTCTATCACCAAAGGGCGGGGTGTTTGTTTTGTTTATCCGAAAAATAAAAAATTCTTGATAAACCGGATAATTATATGTATAATTACATTAACAGGTATTAGTAAAAGAGGTATAAAAATATGCCGAAGAAAGCAAAATATTATATTGAAGGGATGGACTGCGCTTCCTGCGCCCTTAATATTGAAAAAGGCGTTAAAAAAATCGTCGGCGTGAAAGATGCCAATGTCAGTTTCACTAACGGCACTCTGGATGTCGTCTATGAAAGCGATTCCGTGACATCCGGGATTGAAAAAAAAGTCCGTGAACTCGGCTACGGCATCAAAAAAGATAAGTCGGAAATTAAAGAGGAATCGCATACTTACGACATCGCACGGATTATTATCGTCGGTGTTTTAGTCATTGTGGGACATTTGTCCCATTTCACTCATAAAGGAAATTATATTTTTCTTGCAACCGCTTTGTGGTGCGGGCTGCCTTTTTTCAAAGCCATTTATACCAGCATAAAAAACAGATTTATTGTTGCCGATGCATTTATGGGGTTGGGAATTTTGGGGACGCTTCTCATAAATGAATATATGGCGGGCACCGTCATTGGATTTCTCGTTTTAATAGCGCAGCTTATTGAAGATTATACGATGGAAAAATCCAAATCGGCGATTCACGGTTTAATAAAAAATGCCCCGAAAACTGCAAATGTCCTTGTTGAAGGATATGAAATTGAAACTGATGTTGAAAAAGTCAAACCCGGCGATATCGTAATGGTTAAAGCCGGCGAAAAAATTCCTGTTGACGGAAAAATCGTAAAAGGGAACGCCTCCGTCAATCAATCAACAATCACCGGCGAAAGCGTCCCGGTAGAAAAAAACACCGGAGATACCGTCTTTGCCGGCACTATTTTGGACTCCGGTTTTTTACAAATTGAGACGATAAAAGTCGGCGTTGATTCTACCTACGGAAAAATTATAAAATTAATTGAAGATGCGCAATCGTCAAAAGCGCCCGTGCAGAAAATCGCGGACGTATTCACTAATTATTTCACTCCGGTTGTTTTATTAATAGTTGTCGTTACATTTTTATTGACCGGAAATTTCAGAATAGCCGTCACGGTTCTGGTGGTTGCCTGTCCCTGTGCCGTTGCCCTCGCTACACCTCTTGCGTTTGTTGCGGCTATCGGCAAGGCCTCCCGTCACGGAATTCTCATCAAAGGCGGCGTATATCTGGAAAATTTAAGCAAGGCAAAAACGGTAGTTTTTGACAAGACCGGTACTTTAACCGAAGGTGTGCCGCAAGTCGTGGAAATAAAAAGATATGGCGAGCACGACGAGAAAGAAATAATAGAGTGCGCTGCTGTTGCCGAAAAATTTTCCGGGCATCCCCTGTCAAGGGCAATCTTAAAAAAAGCCGAAGAATTAAAAATTGTTGTGCCCGACCCGGAGGATTTCAGAGTTATTAAAGGAAAAGGAATTACGGCAGTTTGTTCCGGCAGAAAAATTGTTTTGGGCAGCCGCGAGTTGATGGAGGACGAAAACATAAAATTCCCGGCGGAAATAAACGGGTATATGGAAAAACTTGAGCGTGACGGAAAAACACCTCTTATTACCGCCCACGATGGCGCTGTCTGCGGCGTTATTACCGTTTCGGACGTGCTCAGAAAAAATGCCCGCGAATCATTGTCTGCTCTGCGTACCGCCGGCATTAAAAAACTTATTATGCTTACCGGTGATAATGTCAGAACAGGAAGGGCTATCGGTGAACTTCTCGGTATTGACGAGGTTTATGCCGAAATGCTGCCTGATGAAAAAGTCGAGCAGATAAAAAAACTCCTCAATAAAAATGACAAAATCGTGATGGTTGGCGACGGTATAAACGACGCGCCGGCTTTAACACAAGCGGATGTAGGTATCGCAATGGGCGCCGCCGGAACGGATGTTGCTATTGAGTCGGCAAATATCGCTCTTATGAGCGACGACCTCTCAAAAATTCCTGAAGCGATTTTATTGGGAAAAAGAACTTTCAGGACTATCAAGCAAAATATAACGCTCGGAATGATTTTTAACATCGTCGGAATGGGTCTTGCCGCCACAGGAATTTTAAGTCCAATGGCAGCTGCGGTAGCGCATGTCCTACCCGACTTTGTCGTCTTTCTCAACTCTGCAAAACTTTTTAAGTAAAAAAAATAAAAATGGAACAAATGTTCCACTTTAGCGTCGGTCAATTCTGCATCTCAAAAAATAAAAAATAAAAAAAATCAAAAAAGTACTTGACAAATTCAAAAAAATTGTTTATAATACATTATTGTAATGATTACAAACTTGAAAAAAGTAAAAGGTAAGTTGGAATCAAAAAATATAAAACCGACATTTCAAAGATTAAAGGTCTTGGAGTATCTTGAAAAAAACAGGTCGCATCCGACTGCTGACAACATATATGGCGCTCTTTCAGAAAAAATCCCGACGCTTTCAAAAACAACCATATACAACACGCTTAATTATTTTGTCAAAAAGGGTTTAGTAGTGCCGATAGCAATTACTTGCGGTGAGACGAGGTTTGACGGTTGCACCGTTCCGCATCACCATTTTTACTGCCAGATGTGCAAGAAAATAATTGATTTAAACATAAGGTGTTCCCATTTTGAAAAAGGGTCGATTAAGGGACACAGAATAAAGGAACTTCACGGTTATTTTAAGGGAATATGCCGTGACTGTCTGGAAAAATAAGGAGGAGATATGATTCAGGAAAAAATGCTTAAAGGTTTGAATAAGCAGATAAATGCGGAACTTTATTCTGCATATCTGTATCTGGCGATGTCGGCGCATTTTGAGACGGTAAATTTTCGCGGTTTTGCACACTGGCTTAAAATTCAGGCGCAGGAAGAATTAGGTCATGCGATGAGATTTTACGGTTATATTGTTGAAATCGGAGAAAAAGTTGTTTTGGAGAAAGTTGAAACTCCGCCGGTAAAATGGACGTCTCCGCTTGCAGCTTTTACGGATGCATATAAGCACGAGGTAAAGATTACGGGTATGATAAACGAACTGGTGAATATGTCGACGTCATTAAAAGACCACGCCACGAACAATATGCTTCAATGGTTCGTTTCCGAGCAGGTTGAGGAAGAATCACAGACCAATGAAATCGTCCAAAAACTTAAGTTTATAGGTGATGCCAAGGGCGGACTTTTAATGCTTGACCATCAACTCGCAAAAAGAAAATCTGAATAATTGAAGCCGTTAAAGTTTATTTTTAAGCAAGCGCTGAAAACAAAGGGTTTAATATCCTGTTTAAATTTTATATTACTGGGGGGTGATTGATATGTCGTCATGTTGTTGCTGCGGTAGCGGTTCAAAAGAAAAAAAACAGATGTATAAATGTGAAGGTTGCGGAAAAACGTCTGATAAGCCGATGAATTGTTGCGGAAAGCCGATGAAGAAATCAAAATAAATTTTTCTGAGGGCAAAATGTCTTTAACTATACTTTTATTCAAAAGCAAGTCCTGTGCGGTTTGCAGTCACGTTGAACCTCTCTATAAATCGGCGGTTGAGTTATATCGTGATAAAATAAAAAGCGAAACGGTTGACATTACGGAAAACATTCAGGCGGCCATTGACAACGGTGTTATGACCGTCCCTACCGTTATTTTTTTTAAAGATGAAAAAGAGGTAAAACGATTTAGCGGAGTCGTCTCAAAAGAAAAACTGGAACAGACGATAAAAGAACTCGGTTAAAAATTCTATGGACTATTTTGCAAATCTTGTTTCGGTGAATCTTGCGGGGAATAATCCTACCGTTTATTTTTTTGTTTTTATAGCCGGAATAATTACAGGTTTTACGCCCTGCGTTTATCCTGTAATACCTATAATAGTCGGATATATCGGTGCGATGCAGGTTAAATCGCGCAGCATGGCGTTTTTTTTATCAATAAGTTATGTCGTCGGTATGTCGGTGACATTTTCAGTGCTTGGGCTAATCGCCTCTCTAACCGGAAAAATGTTCGGTACCGTTCAGTCAAATCCGTGGACATATATTTTTGTCGGCAATGTGATTTTAATTATGGCGATGTGGTTTATGGATATCATCAGGATTCCGCTCCCGGCTTTTTCAACGCCTAAAATTAAAGGCAAGGGTTTTGTTCCTGCATTTTTTCTGGGTTTAGTTTCCGGAGTAATCGCCGCACCGTGTACCGCTGCGGTTCTCGCAATAATTCTATCATATGTTGCAACAAAGCAGAATGTTCTATTCGGGACGACATTACTTTTTACATATGCAATAGGACTTGGTTCTCTTATAATTATTGCCGGAACATTTACCGGTTTTATAAATACGCTGATGAAATCCGAAGCAGTTTCAGTGAGAATAAAAAAGGTTTTCGGAGTTGCATTGTTTTTACTTTCGCAGTATTTTTTCATTAAAGCGGGGAAACTTTTTTAATGACAGAAACTTCCATTATTATCTGCGGTCAAGCCGGTCAGGGAATACAGACGGTAGGTTATGTCCTGGCAAAGGCCGTTTTAAGGAGCGGCTACTATATTTTTGCCTGGCAGGATTTCCAGTCCAGAATCCGCGGCGGAGAGTCGTCTTTTCGTCTTGTAATAAGTGAGAAACCCATCAGTTCACTTCCTGAAAAATATGATATTCTTGTCTCTATGGACAAGTCAAACACTCCTCTTTACACACCTCTTATAAAAAGTTCGGGAATTATTATAGCGGAAAATGGTTCAGGAGAAAACTTTATAGAAGTGCCTTTCCAGAAAATCGCAGTTGATATAGGCGGAAATAAAATATATTCCAATGCTTCAGCCGTCGGTGCCGTTTCCGGGATACTGGGACTTGATTTCAAAAAGATAGAAAATGTTTTGAAAGAAGAATTTTCCAAAAAGAGCGATGAAGTTGCGGATAAAAATATAAAAGTTGCGAAATACTCTTACGACGAGACAGTAAAAAATAA
Organism: Elusimicrobiota bacterium; assembly: GCA_041658185.1. Lineage (GTDB taxonomy): Bacteria > Elusimicrobiota > UBA8919 > UBA8919 > UBA8919 > UBA8919. Next base: position 81,351 of record JBBAAR010000011.1, on the reverse strand, counting down.
TAGTAAAAAATTCCCCCCGGTAAAAGAACTTAAAAATCCCGGCAGAAAAATTTTGACCGGCAACGAGTCACTGGCATTGGGGGCAATCGCCGGCGGGTGCAGATTTATGTCGGCATATCCGATGACGCCGTCAACGGGTGTTATAACGTATCTTTCGGAAACATCACAAAAAACAGGAATTTTAATTGAGCAGGCGGAGGATGAAATCGCTGCGATAAATATGATAATAGGCGCCAGTTTTGCCGGAGTTCGTTCTTTAACCGCGACTTCCGGCGGCGGATTTGCACTTATGGTTGAAGGGCTTTCACTTGCTGCTATGACGGAAACGCCGGTTGTTGTAGTTTTGGGACAGCGTCCTGGTCCTGCTACCGGGCTTCCGACAAGGACGGAACAGGGTGAATTGAATTTTGCACTTAATGCCGCGCCCGGCGAATTTCCGAGGTTCATTTTTGCCCCGTCAGATGCCGTCAGCGCTTTTCATTTGATGATAAAAGCGTTTGAAATGAGTCAGAAATACAGAGTGCCGGTAATTATTTTAACCGACCAGTATCTTGCAGATTCTTATTGGACTGTTGAGGATTTTAATTTTGAGAATATAAAATTGAACGATTATTTTTCAAAACCTGAAGATGTCGCTGGTGAGTTCAAGACCTATTCAATTACTGATACGGGTATATCAGAGCGTCTTAAACCCGGTGAAAGCGAAAACCTTGTAATTGCCGATTCCGACGAGCATGACCAGTATGGGCACATCACCGAAAATCTGACGATACGAAAAATGATGGTTGAAAAAAGATGGAAAAAATTATGTTTGATGACTGACGAAATGAATGTTGTTGTACCTGACGGATTTGACAAAGCAGAAATTGTTTTGGTGTCTTGGGGTTCCAACGGCGGCATAGTTTCGGAAGTTGCGGGTATTTTATCAAAAAAAGGAACAAAAACGGAAAGCATAAATTATACGGAGATATTGCCGCTTAAGATTCCAAAAGAATTTTTTGATAAAAAAAGAAAATTTAAAATAATAGTTGTTGAAAATAATTTTACAGGGCAGTTCGCGGGTCTTTTGGAAAAAGAGGGTGTGAAAATTGACGGTAAAATTAACAAATATAACGGGTTGCCTTTTACGGCAGAAGAAATCACCGGCGAAATAAAAAAAAAGTATGACAAAAATTGACGACTATAAAAACAACTCAATTTCCGCATGGTGTCCGGGATGTTCAAATTTCGGGATATTAAATGCGGTAAAAAATGCTTTTGTTAAGTTAGACAAACTGCCGCAGGAAATAGTAATAGTATCCGGAATAGGTCAGGCGCCTAAACTTCCTCATTATTTAAAATGCAATGTTTTTAACGGACTTCACGGACGTGCGCTTCCGGTTGCCACCGGAATAAAAGCGGTTAATCCGGAACTTACCGTTTTAACCGTTTGCGGCGACGGTGATTTTTACGGCGAGGGAGGAAATCATCTGCTTCATACTTTCCGCCGGAATCCGGATATAACATCAATAGTTCACAACAATCAGGTTTATGCGTTAACCAAAGGACAGGCATCGCCTACGACGGAACTCGGGGTAAAAACGAAATTGCAGTTTGACGGAGTCCGTGAAGAGCCGTTAAATCCGTTAGCACTTGCGATTATTATGAATTGTTCTTTTGTAGCGAGGGGTTTCGCGGGTGATTTGGAATTTTTATCCGAAATCATAGTTGCCGGGATACAACATAAAGGTTTTGCTATGATTGATATAATTCAGCCGTGCGTGACGTTTGGAGTTCATCAGTCACCTTGGTACAAAGACAAAATTTACCGTCTGGGAAATGACCACAATCCCAATGATAAAGAAGCGGCTTTGAAAAAAGCGACCGCAACCGGCGATAAAATAGCGACGGGGATTTTTTACATAAACAATAAACCGATATTTCCGGAAAAAGAAATAAATCTTACAGAAAATTTTGGAACCGACAAAAAAGTTTTAACAGAACTTGAAAAATCATTCTGCTAAAAATTGAGCGAAGCGAAAAGGAGGGACGATGAAAGTTCTGATTGTTTTTTACTCTGCATATGGGCATGTTTTCAAAATGGCGGAATCTGTTGAAAAGGGTGTTAAAGAAGTAAAAGGTGCGGAAACAATTTTGCGGCAGGTTCAGGAAATCCTACCGGAGGACGTGCTGAAAAAAACAGGTGTTTTTGACGCACGGAAAAAATTCTCGCATATTCCGGTTTGTACGAATGACGAACTTGCTTCTGCGGATGCGGTTATTTTCGGGACACCGACGAGGTTCGGAAATATGTGTGCCCAGATGAGGGCATTTCTTGACGGTACGGGTTCGCTTTGGGTAAAAGGGTCGCTTGTCGGAAAAATCGGAAGTGTTTTTACAAGTTCAGCAACTCAACACGGCGGGCAGGAATCAACAATTTTAAGTTTTCACACAACACTTCTTCATCAGGGAATGCTCATTGCAGGGTTGCCTTATCTTTATCAGGGACAAATGAGAATTGATGAAGTAACCGGCGGTTCTCCTTACGGCGCTTCAACGATTGCCGGAGGTCAGGGAGAAAGAATGCCGTCTGAAAACGAACTTTCAGCAGCAAAATTTCAGGGAAAATATGTGGCATTACTTACCGAAGTAATTTCAAAATCAAGAAAAAATATTTTAGATTCATTAAAGTAAAAAGGAACTTTATGAAAGAAGTTTATCTTGAAAATCAGGCAAATACTAAAATTGACGAACGAGTTCTTAACGAAATGCTCCCGTTCTTAAAAGAAAATTACGGCAATGCCCAGAGCATGAATTCTTTGGGTGCGGTTTCAAAAGATGCCGTAGAAAAAGCCCGTAAACAGGTTGCCGATTTAATCGGCGCGAAAGAAAACGAAATTTATTTTACATCCTGCGGCTCCGAGTCAAACAATCTTGCGGTTAAAGGTATTGCCGAGGCGTATAACCAAAAAGGGAAGCATATAATCGTTTCTGGAATTGAACATTTTTCTGTGTTATATTCTGCTCGGAGGTTGAGTCAAAGCGGTTTTGAAATTACATATCTGCCCGTTGATAAATACGGTTTTGTTTCGCCCGATGATGTTAAAAAAGCACTTCGGTCCGACACAATTTTGGTTTCAGTTCAGCATGCTAATCCCGAAATAGGAACAATCCAGCCAATAGAAGAAATCTCAAAAATTTGCCGCGAAAAAAATATTTTATTTCACACGGATACCGTTGCAACATGCGGAATAATTCCTGTTGATGTCGTCAAACTTGGCGCAGATTTGCTGTCGCTTTCCGGCAGCCAATTCTACGGTCCAAAAGGTGCAGCCGCACTTTACATAAAAAAAGGAGTGCGTATTATTCCCCAGATTGACGGAGGAATTCAGGAAAACGGTCGTCGTGCAGGTACCGAAAATGTGACTGCGATTGTCGGTTTGGGTCGTGCCGCAGAAATCGCTAAAAATGAATTGGATGGAAATAATAAAAAAATGATTCATCTGCGTGACCGCATTATTTCGGAGTTGCCGGAAAAAATAGAATATATTTATATCAATGGTCCCGAAGACATCCGACTTCCGAATAATGTTAATTTTTCGGTTGAATTTATAGAGGGTGAAGGTATGTTTCTTCATCTTGACGGTAAGGGAATTTATGTATCAAGCGGTTCTGCTTGTGCATCCAAATCATTAAAAATGTCGCATGTTTTGTCCGCTATAAAGGTTGATGCTGCCCTCGGTCAGGGTTCAATTCTGATGACGCTTTCAAAATATAACACCGATGAAGAAATTGATTATGTTCTGTCGGAGTTTCCATTGATAGTAAAAAAACTCCGCGATATGTCGCCGCTGTACGACTATTTTCAAAAAACGGGTAAAAGGCATGTTGCCGGTCCCGGGACGGATTACGAACACGAGCATGAACACGAGGAAGACAAGGAATGACGGAGGGAATATATGCCGTTTTATTCGGAAAAGGTAATGGAACATTTTCAGAATCCGAGAAATGTCGGTGAAATAAAAGATGCCGACGGCATCGGAGAGGTGGGTAATCCCGTCTGCGGCGATATGATGACGTTTTACATAAAAGTGAAAGACAATGTTCTTTCCGATGTGAAATTCAAAACATTCGGATGCGGTGCGGCAATTGCGGTATCGTCTATGGTTTCGGAATTGGCAAAGGGAAAAACGATTGATGAAGCGATTAAAATTACAAATGCGTCCGTTGCACAGGAACTGGGCGGGCTTCCGCCGAACAAAATGCATTGTTCTAATCTCGGCGCCGATGCACTTCACAAAGCGATTGAAAATTACAGAAAAAAATCGGGAGAAAAAATATGAAGGAAAATTGCAAATGTCCGTTTTGTGAAACCGAATTGAAATCCGGCTGTCTTGAACCGGTTTTTTGTAAGCCGTGCAACATCAAATTAGTAAAATGCAAAAATTGCGGACAGGTATTTAAGTCGGATTTAAAAAAATGTCCGAAATGCGGAGAAAAAAAATGAAAGACAAAATGACAATAATTCTTTTTTCCGGAGAACTTGACAAGGCAATAGCGGCTTTTACGCTTGCTACCACCGCCGCGGCAAGTAATATGGCTGTGACTATATTTTTTACATTCTGGGGATTGAACATTCTTAAAAAATCCAGATTTACCGTCTCCGAATCGCAAAACATATTACAGAAAATGTTCAATTTTATGAGTACTTCCGAACTGCCTATATCAAAATTAAATATGTTCGGTTTAGGTTCTTGGATGATGAAAAAATTGATGAAAAAATCAAAAATGGCGTCATTAGACGACCTTATGAAACTCGCTAAAGAACTAAATGTAAAATATATTGCATGCACTACCAGTTGCGGTGTAATGGGTTTAACGAAAGAAAATTTTACCGGTGATGTGACCGAGTTTGCGGGTGCATCCACTTATCTTGCAGAGGCAAAGGATTCAAAAATAAATTTGTTTATATGAAAATAGATAAGACGCTTGATTGTATCGGACTTTTTTGTCCTATGCCGGTCGTGAAAACAAAACTTGAACTTGAAACGATGAAACCGGGTGAAGTGCTTGAAATTGTCTCCGATGACCCGGGTTTTGAAAAGGATTTGCCCGCCTGGTGTAAATTAGCCGACGAGGAATTTTTGGAGATAAAAAAAGAGGGAAATATAGTAAAAGGTTATGTGAAGAAAAAACAGTGATTTTTTAACTTGACAAAATTGTTAGTTTTTGTAAAATAAGTCGGGATGTTTTATGAAAAAAATTTCTTTAAAATATTATAAACCGGACGAGCCGGCAAAAGAGACAGGAGATTATTACTGTCATGTCTGCGGAAACGAAAGCGGTATGGATGAAATAAAATTTAAAAAGGGTGAAAAGTTCGGCGTGTGCCAAAATTGCGGTAAATCAACCCTCTGGATAAAAAAATGAATATTTTTAGCGTCAGAGAAATAATTGAATTTGCTGTTGAAATTGAAAAAAATGGCGAGAGATTTTACCGATATGCTGCCGGAAAGTTTTCAGACGAAAAACTGAAGTCGCTTTTTTTAACTCTTGCCGACGAGGAAGTGGAGCACAGAAAAAAATTTGAAGGGTTTCTTGAAAAGGTTGAAAACTCCGCGCCGCCTGAGGCGTTCAATGAAGAGTATTTTCAATATCTCAAAGTATTTGCCGACGGTAAAATTTTCAATAAAATCCTTCCGGAAATTAAAAAGCCGGTTGACGCAATACAGTTTGCATTGAATGCCGAAAGGGACTCCATTCTTTATTATCTTGAAGCAAAAAATTTTGTTCTGTCTGATGAGAAAAATATTATAGATGAAATTATTGAACAAGAAAGACAGCATTTTGTAAAATTGTCTCATATGAAATTTTAGCGGTTGGGGGGAAAGATGAAAAGACTTTTAGGGTTTTTAGTTTTGGTTAGTATTGTGACGGTTGTTTTCATTTCCGGCTGTAAAAAGAGTGAACCGGCAGTTCCTGCGGAATCAGATATGACTGCTACAGATAAACAGAATGTTGCGGAGGATTATGTCCCGGCACAGGGTGAGTATAAGACCGTTGCAATGTGCCCCGTTACCGGCGACAAAGTTACCGTCGGTAAAAACACTCCTGCCGCTAAATATAAAGGCAAGACATATTATTTCTGCTGTCCGATGTGCGGTCCGAAATTCAAAGCAGAACCTGATAAATACGCGAAATGATTATTTTAGGAAAACCGCTTTTCATATGGTTCGGGATACTAGGTTTTTTGTCTATTGGCATCACGGCATTTTTGGGAATTAAAAGAAAAATTAAACTCCATAAAATTTTTGCCGTAATTTCAATTTTACTTTTGATGATGCATGTTTTAGGTGTATTGAGAGTTTATTAAAAATGGAGGTTATGGTGACCAAAAATAATCAGATTTATCTGTGTGAAATTTGCGGAAATAAAGTTAAGGTTATTGAAACAGGCGCCGGCACGCTTGTGTGTTGCGGTCAGCCGATGAAACTTGTTGAAAAAGGAGGAAAATAATGCAGACGGTAAAAGTTAACGACATTAAGGAGTTTAATGCAGAAAAATTTTTAAAGAAAGTCCCGCTTGATACCGACAAAATCGTGTATAATACGTTTTATTTTAAACCTCGGCAATTCCTGCCGTTTCACAAACATCCCGCGACTGACGAACTTTTTTATATTGTTGAGGGTGTGGGCGAATTTACCGTCGGAAATGAAAGTATAATAGTGGGCCCGACATCATCCGTTTACGGACCTGCCGATGTTTTTCACGGGGTAGTAAATTCCGGCGATAAGGATATGGTTGTAATTTCCGTTCAGGCACCGAAGCCGGTAGAGACCGTTTTTGCCGAAAATTCAACTGTAATATGTCCCGTCTGTAAACAGGAATTTATACTGAAAGACGGCGTAAAAGACGGTGATAAATATATTTGCCCGCGATGTCAGGCGAAGTTGAAAATAACGAAATCAAAAGACGGAAAATGGGTAGCGAAACAGTAATTGTTCTGAAAAATGTTAGATTTTTTATTGACATTAACGGTATGGCTGCATAAAAAAATTTACAAAAGGAAAGATATGGAAAAATGGAAATGCACGGTATGCGGTTGGGTTTATGACCCTGCCGTCGGCGATACGTCAAACGGTATAAATCCCGGAATGAAATTTGAAGATTTACCGGGTGACTGGGTTTGTCCCGAATGTGGCGTCGGAAAAGATATGTTTGAAAAAATGTAAATTTTTTTCATAAATGGAGCGAGTAAAAATGAAACACAAACATCAAAAAAATGTTCAGATTCAGCCGACTGTAACTCTTCCTGTGATTTCCAAAAGAGGAAAAATAATAATTGCAACAGGAATCGGGCTGGTCATTGTAGGGTTTCTCGTCTTAACCAAAACAAATCCGCAGGGGGATAACTGGGCAAGCATTATTTCTCCGTTTCTTCTCATCGGCGGTTATATCACAATTGCAATAGGAATAATTTCTTAACGGAAGGAATGAAGTTTTCCAATGGCTATATGTATTCTCTGCGGTAAAGATGCAAAAAAGGAAATAAGTTGCCAACTGTTAAACAGCAATATCTGTATGATTTGCTGTTTTTCAATTTCCAGCGGTAATTCTATGATGACAAAATTAAGACGTGAAAAAGGACTTTTCAAAGAAGATATACTTGCCAAATGTGCCGCCTGTATTAAGGAAAAATCCCAGAAATAACTTTTGAACTTAAGTCCCGCCGTTTATTATTGCTTTTTTTTCTCAAATTTGATAAAATTAACGAATATGAGTAATACCAAAAACTATATTATTAAAAAAGCGGAAAGGGCAAAAATTGCTTCCGGAAAACTTGCAATCATCTCAACCGATATTAAGAATAATGCACTCCTAAAAATTGCAGATTCAATTTTACGCAATTGTACGAATATCATTTCAGAAAATATTAAAGATATAAAAAATGCTGAAAAACAAAAACTGTCATCTGCGTTAATTGACCGTCTTAAACTTAACGAAAAGCGGGTTGTCTCAATGGCCGACGGCTTAAAGCAGATAGCAAAACTGCCCGACCCGATAGGCGAAGTTGTTGAAAAAATCAAAAGACCCAACGGTTTAAAAATAGAAAAAATCCGGGTGCCGCTGGGCGTTATAGGAATTATCTACGAATCCCGCCCCAATGTAACGGTTGATTCTGTCGGGTTGTGTCTGAAATCCGGGAACTGCACAATTTTGCGCGGCGGAAGCGAAGCAATCAATTCAAATAAAATACTGTCAAAAATAATTTGTGAAAGTGCGTATTCGTCAGGTATCCCTGACGGAAGCGTTGAGTTTATTGATAATACGGATAGAATTATTATTTCGGAAATGATACATCTTTCCGGCTATATTGACTGTATAATTCCCCGCGGCGGCGAAGGTCTTATAAAATATATCAGAGAAAACTCGTCGGTTCCGGTAATCGCTCACGGCAAGGGTGTGTGTCATGTCTATGTTGACAAATATGCCGACATAGAAAAAGCAATAAAAATTTCGTTTAACGCAAAGGTTCAAAGACCCGGTGTCTGCAATGCTATGGAAACGCTTCTGGTTCATAAAGACATCGCTAAAAAGTTCTTACCTGTTATGCTTGCCGAATATAAAAAAGCGGGTGTTGAAATTCGCGGTTGTGAAAAAACAAGAAGAATTATTAAGGGGATAAAAACTGCGACGGAAAATGACTGGTACGCGGAATATCTGGATTTAATTTTGTCCGTAAAAGTTATTCCTTCAATTGACGAGGCGATTTCGCATATAGAAAAATACGGTTCGCATCATTCGGATGCAATTATTACGGAAAATAAAAAGTTTGCGGAAAAATTTTTGAAAGAGGTGGATTCTGCCGCCGTATATCACAACGCCTCAACAAGATTTACCGACGGAAGTGAGTTTGGAATGGGGGCGGAAATCGGAATTTCAACTCAAAAAATACACGCCAGGGGTCCTATGGGATTAAAAGAACTTACATCATACAAATTTGTAGTACACGGGACCGGACAGATAAGAAAATAAAAAAAATGAAGATAGGCATATTCGGCGGGAGTTTTGACCCCGTTCATAAAGGTCATATAGAACTATCTAAAAAAGCGATAAAACAATTAAAACTTGATTTTTTGTTTTTTGTTCCCGCGTTTTTGCCGCCGCATAAAACAAGAAAGTTAACGGATGCGGTTTACAGAAAAAGAATGTTGCGGTTAGCCATCAAAAAATTTTCTAAATTTAAAATATCGGATTTTGAAATTAAACGAAAGAAAAATATATATACATATCAGACATTAAAATATTTCCGTAAAGAATACCCGTCGGCAGAACTTTTTTTTATTGTAGGTTCGGATTCCGCCGCCGATTTGAAAAATTGGAAAAACGTAAAAGAGATTATGCAGTTAAGCAAAATTGTTTTTGCCGAAAGAAAGGGATGTAAGACAAAGATTAAAAAAGATTTCTTAAAACTTGAAGGAATTATCGCAGACATCTCGTCGACTGATATTCGCGAAAAAATAAAAAAATATTTTTCCATTAAAGGACTTGTCCCGGCGGTAATCGAAAAGTATATTAAAAAAAATGGTCTCTATAAGTGATATAAAAAAATATCTGAAAGATAACCTGACCCGGCATAGATACAGACATACATTAAATCTAAGAAATCTTGCTGTAAAACTGGCAAAACATTATAAATTAAAAGATATTATAAAAATAGAAATCGCTGCTCTTTTGCATGATTGTCAAAAAAGATCTAACGATAAAAACAATCATTCGTTTTTAGCGGAAAAGTTTGCCAGAACGAAATTCAAAATAAAAGATAAAAAAATACTTTATGCTATTAAGCACCATACTTTCGGTCACAGACATATGGATGATTTTTCCAAAATAATTTACATTGCCGATATGTCCGAGCCGTCAAGAAAATTCCCGGAGGCGAAAGAAATAAGAAAACTTTCATTCAAAGATTTGGACATCGCTATGGTTTTAGCGCTTTCAACAAAAATCAAATATGTGATTGACGAAAGAAAACCGGTTTCAGTGGGAAGTATTATCACTTACAACAAGTTGTTAAAAAAATAAAATGAAAAAATACATAATCATCTTTGGGGTGATATTTTTTATTACTGTCATCCTTACACTGTTCAATACGCTTACGTTAAATATTATTTCAGGCCGGCGCGTTAACGGAATTATTATAGGTACGGATGATGTTGACTATGCCAAACATTCGGATGTGATTATTTTTATGTCTTACAATCCGAAAAAAAGATTTTTGGATGTCATTTCAATTCCACGGGATACAAAAATTTCGGTTGAAGGAGTAGCGATACGAAAAATAAACCAGCTCTATGCACATTCCTACAAAAAAAGTAAAAGTCATCATGATGCTACGGAAAGCGTAAAGAATGAACTTCAGAAAATCCTCGGAATGGACATACCGTTTTATGTTCAGTTGGACTACAGCGGTTTCAGAAATTTCATAGATGTGCTGGGGGGCGTAAAAGTAGAAATTTCCCAGCCGATGGATTACGACGATAATTGGGGCAAACTTCACATACATTTTTCAACCGGCACATATTTGCTGAACGGCAACAAGGCATTAGAATACATAAGATACAGAACCGGCGACCGTGCGGATTTGGACAGGATTTTAAGACAACAGGGTTTTATGCGTGAGGTTATGAATAAAGTTAAAGACCCCATGGTTATCGTAGGATTTCCAAAAACCGCAAAAATTCTTTATCAAAACATCCATACGAACATTTCTATATGGGATATACTGGCAGTTATTTACGAGTTAAAAAATTTTAATCTTTCAAATGTTCGTTTGCAGTCGCTTCCAGGTTCGCCGTCAAGAGGTGTTTGGGTTGCCGACCCGTCGGCAGTTCAGAAATCAATAGAATTGATTACAACCGGTCTTGTGAATGATATTGAAAAATTCCCGACATATTCAAATGTTGTCGTTGAGATATTCAATGCATCCGGTAAAACAAATCTTGCCGGACAGATGCGCCGTGCCCTCACAAAAAACAGTTTTGACGTTATAAAAATCGGCAATTATGACGCCAATTCCAAATATGAAAAAACGCTTATTATAGACAGAATGGGCGAACTTTCCAAGGCACAGCAGATTGCGGATGTTATAGGCGCTAAAGAAGTTATCACAAAAATTGACTCCACACGTGGAGTGGATGTTACTGTTATTATAGGCCGTGACTGGGAGGGACTTAAAAATATATGGGACAAAAAATAGATTTCAGGAAAAAGGCATTACAGTCAGTGGAATTGCTTAAAGACAAAAAAGGCAGGGATATAATTATTCTGGATGTAAGAAAAATTTCGGATTTTACTGACTATCTTGTTATAGCGAGCGGGACTTCCGATACCCACATAAAGACGCTTCTTTCGGAAGTTGAAGAAAAACTGCCGATTTTACCGTATAAAAAAGAGATAAAAAATAAAACAAAATGGGCGGTTCTTGATTACGGGGGGCTTGTTGTTCATGTATTCCATACCGAGTTAAGAAAATTTTACAATCTAGAAAGCAATTGGGGGTTGGCAAAGAAAATTTCCGTCACAAAGGTTAACAAAAGGAAATCAAAAAATGTTAAAAGACGCAAGGGAAATAATTGAAAAAATATTAGGCGAGTTGAAAATTACCGACGATTTAAGATATAATGTTGAGATTCCGCCTTCGGCAATTGATGCGGATGTTTCTACTAACGTAGCACTTCTGCTTTCAAAAATTATTAAAAAAAATCCAAAAGAAATCGCCGCTGAAATAATAAAAGAAATAGAGAAAGAAGAAATTGTCGCCGATGCAAAATTCCAGTCGGGTTTCATAAATATAATTTTTTCAGATAAGTACATTTACGGCAATCTTATAAAATTCATGCGTCCATTACCGGAATTTCCTTCCCGTTATGGTATATTGAACGGCAAAAAGATTCTTGTAGAATTTGTATCGGCTAATCCTACCGGACCCTTGCACATCGGGCATGGACGCGGCGCTGCCTACGGGGATTCTCTGTCCCGGCTGTTTGAATGTCTGGGTGCCAAAGTTGAGCGGGAGTATTACATAAACGACGTCGGAAACCAGATGGAAATTCTGGCGCAGTCCGTTAAGTCGCATATAGATAAAAAACCGCTACCCGAAAACGGATATAAAGGCAAATATATTGAGGATATATCCGAAACAATTAAAAATGAAAAATTAAAAAACTTGTCCCAAACTTGTTTCGGGATTAAAAATTTGGATGTAAAAGAATTCACAATAAATAAAATTCTTGAATGGATAAAAAATGATTTGGAAAAATTCGGAGTTCATTTCAACAACTGGTTTTGGGAATCTTCGCTTTACAAAAAAAATGAAGTTGACGAAATAATACAAAAACTGAAAGAAAAAAATCTTGCTTATGAAAAAGACGGTGCGGTTTGGTTCAAATCAACCGATTTTTCCGACGATAAAGACAGGGTGCTTGTCCGTGAGGACGGAAGAAAAACATATCTTGCCTCCGACATCGCCTATCATTTCAGCAAGTATAAAAGAAATTTTGACGAGTACATAGATATCTGGGGCGCCGACCATCACGGTTATGTGGAAAGAATGAAGGGTGCTGTCAAAGCCGCCGGTTGCGACGGTAAAAAACTCAAAATAATTTTATATCAACTTGTGAACATTATAAAAGATGGCAAAAAAGTAAATATGTCGACACGTTCCGGCGAGTTTATTACTCTTAAAGAAGTAATGGACGAAGTGGGTATTGATGCGACGAGGTTTTTTCTTTTGATGAGAAATTCCGAAAGTCATCTGGATTTTGATTTGGATTTGGCGAAAAAGCAGACACCGGAAAATCCGGTTTTTTATGTCCAGTACGGGCACGCAAGAATTTGTTCTATATTCAAAGAAGCGGAAAAAAAAGCCGTCAACCTGCCCTCGTCTGCCGTAAGTTTGGAAAATCTTAAATTGAAAGAAGAGAGGGAACTGATAAAAAAAGTTTTATATTTTGATGATTTGCTGGAAATTGCCGCACGGGATTATGCACCGCATTATTTGACAAAATATTTGCAGGATATTGCATCTTGCTTCCATTCTTACTATAATAGAAACAGGGTGATAACGGAAAACACCGATTTAACCAATGCACGCCTCGCAATGTGTCAGGCGGTAAAAAATGTGATAAAAGACGGCTTAAGTATTCTCGGGGTATCTGCTCCGGAAAAAATGTAAAAAGTCGCTTCCCGGGTAAAAGCTGGAAAAATAAAGCGAAGCGCAAGGGGGATGTATGGATTTTAGAAGTCGGAAGTCATTCACGTCAGGCGGAGCGAGATGCGGGCTGTGGCGGAAATTTTTTGTTTTTAGTTTTGTGTTTTTAATTTTCGGTTGCCTATATGCCGACGAACTCTTGGTTCAGCAGTACATAAAGGGTTTGAAGGACAAAAAAAAAGCGGTGAGAATTGAATCCGCACAGAAATTAGGGGAGATAGGGAAACCGGATGTTGTTGCACCACTTCGTGATGCATTAAACGATAAAAGCGACGATGTCCGCGTAGAAGTTGTAAAAGCGCTTTCAAAAATTCAGGATGACACTGCAATCTCTGCAATTGCCGTTGCGGTGAAAGATAAAGATGACGATGTCCGTATGGCTGCTGTTGACAGTTTATCTTCACAAAACAGCAAGGCGGCAATCGGACCTCTGATTGAAGCAACGAAAGACAAAAATAATTCTGTTAAAAAATCAGCGATAAATCTTTTGGGAACTTTTTCAGATTCATCGCTTATACCGACACTTTCAAATTGTCTTAAAGATAAAAATATTAATGTTCGCCTGTCGGCAGTTTATGCCGCAGGAAGTATCGGCGGGATTGATGCTATTCGGGCTCTTTCAGTTGCCTTAGATGATAAAGAAGACAATGTAAGTATTGTTGCAATTAATGTTTTAGGTGCGCTCGGTGATCAAAATGCTACTCCGCTTTTGACGGCTATATTAAGACAAAAACGGGGCATAGTTGTGCATAATGCCGTTGCAGATGCACTTATTAATCTCGGTGATAAATCGGCAATCCCTTCAATTGTTGAATTTTTAGAAACAATTGACGAAGAAGATAAAGATAAATTTCGTACGGCGATTATAAAAATACTTGAGAAAAACAAATCTGTTTCGTCTAAAAAGGAAACATTAAAAATAAAGCATGTTGAACCTCCAACGCCGGTTGTTCAGGAAATTCCGCCGGTACAACCCGCAGAAACTCCGGTTCAGCAATCGACGGGCGTCCCGCAAGGGCAACAGGTTTCGCAGACACAACTTTCACAACAGGAAAAACTTAAATTTATGGGAGAGCATTATTCTGCAGGAGTTAGTTTATATGAAAAAAGAGAGTACGAAAAAGCAATTGCCGAATGGGAAGAGGTTCTTAAACTTGACCCGAATCATAAGCAGTCAAAAAAGATGACGGAAAAAGCAAGAAAAATGTTGAAAAAATAGTCGCTCGCAAGTAAATTTGTCGGAAAAGCCCCTAAAGGGACTCCCTTTGGTCGCTCACCGACCGCCCTGTCGGATTTCGCTCTGTTCGTCGCTCCTGAAAGCAGAGTCGCTCCTCAAGGTTCCTTACAAATTTCTTGCTTCGCTCCATGATTAGAAAGTAAAAAGTAAAGTTATCTAATGATTTGTGAGAAAATAAAAATTATTTTGGAAAGAATTGAAAAGGCGAAAAACAAAGCCGGACTAAAAAAAGATATTAAACTTGTTGCGGTTACTAAGACTGTATCAATTGATAAAATAAAAGAGGCGGTTGATTCCGGCATAAATGATATCGGTGAAAACCGCATTCAGGAAGCGGAAAAAAAGTTCGCAGAACTTTCTAAATTTAAAGAATTTCCGGAAAATGTAAAAATCAAAAAACACTTAATCGGACACCTGCAGACGAATAAAGTAAAAAAAGCGGTTGAGTTGTTTGATTTGATTCAGTCGGTTGACAGTGTTTATTTATTGGAAGAGATAAACAGGCAGGCGGAAAAAATCAAAAAAATTCAGGAATGTTTTATTGAAATAAAAATTTCAGAAGAAGAAAAAAAATACGGGTTAAATCCGGATGAGATGGAAGTAGTTTTGTCTAAAGCAAAAGAATATAAATTTGTAAAAATATCCGGTTTGATGGCTATTGCGCCTTATTTTGAAAACCCTGAGTTAGCAAGACCATATTTTCAACGTGCATACAAATACTACTCGCTACTCGCTACTCGCTACTCGCTGTCTTTTTTATCAATGGGAATGACAGGTGATTTTGAGATTGCGATTGAAGAGGGTTCTAATATGGTGCGCGTAGGATATGGAATTTTCGGAGAAAGAATATGAGTAAAAGAATAGAAATAGACAGAAGATTATGGCTTCGCCGCACGGAAGAAAATCGCAAAGAAGAAAGAAGGACTATTAATATACCTGTAGATATAGATATTAGGAAGAGCAAACGAAGAAAAGTTGAAAGGAGAAAAATTGAAAAGCGAAAAGATGAAAGACGTACTGGATAAAAAAATCGGTTTTATAGGTAGCGGGTATATAGCAGAAGCAATAATATCCGGTATAGTGAAAAATTGCTGTTCGGCAAAAAACATTTTTATATCGGATATAAACAATTCCCGTGCAAACTTTGTCTACCGAAAATACAGGGTTGTAAAATGTTCCGATAACTTATCAGTTGTAAAATTTTCAGATATTATTTTTGTAACGGTAAAACCGAATCAAATTGCAGATGTGCTTGGAGAGATTGCGGGTAATTTTGATAATAGAAAACTTTTGATTTCCGTCGCGGCCGGCATTAAAATATCAAAAATAGAAAAATATCTGAAAAAAACTGCAGTCATACGCGTTATGCCGAATACGCCTGCTCTAATAGGTAGCGGGGCGATTGCGATAACACCGGGCAGATACGCGAAAAAATCTGACCTTCAATTTGCAAAAAAACTGTTAGACTTCTGCGGAATTGTAGTTGATGTCACAGAAAAAGATATGGATGCTGTAACCGCCGTTTCCGGCACTGGACCTGCCTATATTTTTTATGTCGCTGAAATTATGAGAAAAACTGCCGAAAAACTTGGGATGCAAAAAGATGTTGCAAAAAAACTTGTAAATCAAACTTTGCTCGGTGCCTCAAAAATGCTGATTTTATCAGATGATGAACCTGAAAATTTAAGACAGAAAGTGACTTCCCAAGGCGGCACAACAGAAGCTGCTTTCAAGGTTTTATTGAGAGAAAATTTTGGGAAAATTTTTGAGAAGGCAATTTGTGCGGCAATGAAAAGGTCAAAGGAATTATCAAATGGTTAAGACACTCTATCTAAAAAAAAAAGTTTTGAAAGTTTTGGACCAGCGGCTTTTACCGTCTGAAATTATTTATATTGTTTGCAGGAATCATAAAGATGTTTATTGCTGCATTAAAGATATGGCTGTGCGCGGCGCTCCGGCTATAGGTGTTACCGCGGGTTACGGAATGTATCTTGCTGCAGTTGAAAAAAAAATCAGCAATATTTCGGATTTGAAAAAACATCTTCAAACTGCCGGCAAATATCTTGTTTCCGCCCGTCCTACTGCGGTAAATCTTTTTTGGGCAGTGAACAGAATAAACAAAATCGTACACGGGTTTCATGGTTCACGAGTTGATGAGTTACAGGAAAAAATCAGAAAAGAAGCAGACAGAATCTACTGCGAAGATATTTCAATCAATAAAAAAATAGGCGAAAACGGTGCGAAACTTCTGGAAAAAAATTCAACACTGCTGACCCATTGTAATGCCGGTGCTTTAGCGACTGCCGGATGGGGAACTGCCCTGGGCGTCATAAGAACTGCACATAAACAAGGAAAAATAAAATTGGTTTATGTTGACGAAACAAGACCCTATTTGCAGGGTGCTCGGCTTACATCGTGGGAACTTTTACAAGAAAAAATCTCGTGTGTTTTAATCACCGATAATATGGCGGGTTATTTTATTTCAACCGGTGTAATTGACGGAGTTATCGTTGGCGCCGATAGAATTGCCGCTAACGGCGACACGGCAAATAAAATAGGCACTTATTCGCTTGCTGTTTTGTGCAAATATAACAAAATACCGTTTTATGTCGCCGCGCCAAGTTCAACTTTTGATTTAACAATTTCTGACGGTAAAAAAATAAAAATTGAATACAGGAATTCGGACGAAGTTACTTTCATCAAAGGATATAGAATATCTCCCGTCGGCGTTAAAGCCATCCATCCCGCATTTGATGTTACGCCTCACAATCTTATAACTGCCATCATTACAGAAAAAGGAGTAATAAAAAATCCGTCAAAAGAAAGGATAAAGAAAATTTTAGGTGTATAAGTTATGGACTACAGTAAGACGGTAAATCTTCCGAAAACGAATTTTTCAATGAAGGCAAATCTTCCGCAAAAAGAGCCGCAGATTTTGGATTTCTGGAAAAAAACCGATATTTACAAAAAACTTATCGAAAAAAACAAAGGTAAAAAAAAATTCATTTTGCATGACGGTCCTCCTTACGCCAACGGACACATTCATCTCGGTACCGCTCTCAATAAAATACTAAAAGATATAACGATAAAATATAAGTTTATGACGGGTTTTGATTCGCCGTATATTCCCGGATGGGACTGCCACGGGCTTCCTATTGAATATCAACTGCTGAAAGACATAGGACTTAATAAAGCCGTCGTTGATAAAATTAAGTTCAGAAAAAAAGCGGCGGATTTTGCTATGAAGTTCGTCGCTATTCAGCGTGATGAGTTTATACGGCTGGGATGTTTCGGCGACTGGGAAAATCCGTATCTGACGCTGAAAAACGAGTATGAAGGGACAATCGTTTCCGTATTCAGAAAATTACTTAAAGAGGGTTACATTTACAGAAAATTGAAACCGGTTTATTGGTGTGCGTCCTGTGAAACCGCTCTTGCCGATGCGGAAGTTGAATATGCCGACCATGTCTCACCGTCAATTTTTGTAAAATTTCCCGTAATAAAGTTTCCGCCCCAACTCTCAACTCTCAACTCTCAACTCTCAACTGCCGTTATTATTTGGACCACAACGCCATGGACACTGCCCGCCAATGTTGCGGTTGCGTTTCAGCCGAGCATTGAGTATGTAGTTGCTGAACTTTCCGACGGCGAAAGGTATATTTTTGCCGAAGCACGGCTTGAATATCTGAAAAAAATTCTGAAAATATCCGATTGCAAAATTATATCAAAAATTAAGGGTTCTCAACTTGAAGGAATTAAATGCCAAAATCCCGTTGTTTCCCGGGAATCGGTCGGAGTGCTTGCCGATTTCGTCTCGTTAGACGAGGGTTCGGGAATTGTCCACATCGCTCCCGGTCACGGCGAAGATGATTACATCGTCGGATTAAAATATAATTTACCGACGGTATCACCCGTTGATGATAAGGGAAGATTTACCGAGGATGTAAAAAATTTTGAAGGTGAAAATGTTTTCGCCGCCGACGAAAACATAATAAAATTTTTGGAAGAAAAAAAAATGCTTCTTGGAAGGCAGGATATTTCGCATTCTTATCCTCATTGCTGGAGATGTAAAAAGCCGATAATTTTCAGGGCGACCAAACAATGGTTTTTATCGGTGCAAAATAAAAATTTAAGGGAGCAATTATTGGAGTCGGTAAAAAATGTGAATTGGGTCCCGCAATACGGGGAAAACAGAATCAGAGGTATGCTTGAGGTTCGTCCCGACTGGTGTTTAAGCCGGCAGAGATTTTGGGGAACCCCGCTTCCGATTATTTATTGTTCCGATTGCGATGAACCTGTTTTGGATGAAAAGATTTTGGAAAAAATTGAAAAAACAATAGGTCAATACGGTTCAATCAAATATCTTGAAATGCCGGTAAAAGAAATTTTAACTGAAAACATAAAATGTAAAAAATGCGGCGCCGGAAATTTTAAGAAATCCGACGATATTTTAGATGTTTGGTTTGATTCCGGCGTTTCATCGTTCGCTGTTTTGAAGACGAATGAAGCACTTTGTTTTCCGGCTGATTTATATTTAGAAGGAAGCGACCAGCACCGCGGCTGGTTTCAGACATCCTTAATTCCTGCCGTTGCTCTTTGCCAAACTCCGCCGTATAAGACCGTTCTTACCCACGGTTTTGTGGTTGACGGAGTCGGAAAAAAGATGTCAAAGTCGCTCGGCAACGTAATAGTCCCGCAGGACATAATAAAAAAATATGGTGCCGAGATTTTGCGGCTCTGGGTTGCGTCTGAAAATTATCAGGACGATATTCGTTTGTCGGACGAAATTCTTACTCATTTAATTGATGCATACAGAAAAATAAGAAATACTATCAGGTTTATGCTCGGTAACATCAGCGGGTTCACCGAAAAAGACAGGGTTTCTTCAGAGGAACTTTTAGATATTGATAAATGGATGCTTTCAAAACTTCAGCGGCTAATTTCGGAGTTAAAAACCGGTTATGATAACTATGAGTTTCATAAGGTCTTTCGTCTGGCATACAATTTCTGCGTAGTTGAACTTTCATCATTTTATTTTAATATGTTGAAAGACCGTCTTTACACATTCAATAAAAAATCAAAAGAGCGGTTGTCAGCCCAGACGGTAATTGATGAAATATTTTGCAAATTACTTCCGTTCCTTACTCCTGTAATCTCTTTTACAGCAGAGGAAACATATCAGGAGTATAAAAAACAAGATACAGGAAGCAAGATGCAAGATTCTGTTTTTTTGCTGGACATTCCGGAAGTTAACGAAAAATTTGTAAATCAGGAAATTGAAAAAAAGTTTGAGAAAATAATAAGAACAAGAGATGTGGTATTAAAATCGCTTGAAGATGAGAGGAAAAAAGGAGTTATAGGAAATTCGCTTGAAGCAAAAGTTGTATTATACACAGATGATGACGAAAAAAAGAAATTCCTGAAAGAGAACCATCAAAATCTTTTAGATACATTTTTAGTTTCCCAACTTGAAATTGCTGATAACTCCGTCGGCGGAAACAAAGATGAAACTGAAAACATAGAAGTAAAAGTTTTACGAGCGGAAGGTAAAAAATGTGTGCGATGTTGGATGTGGTCGGAAACGGTCGCAACGGAACCGTCTCACCCGGAAATTTGCTCAAAATGCGTAAAAAATCTATAATAATTATTTTTGCTGTTTTTATTTTAGACCGGATTACGAAGTATTTTATCGTAAAAAATTTTTACCTCGGCGAATCAGCGGCGGTCATAAAAAATGTTTTTCATATAACATACATTACCAATACAGGCACCGCATTTGGAATGTTGCAGAAATACGGGAATATACTGCTCGCTTTTTCAGTTGTCGCGATAATACTTATTTCAATTTTAATTTTTATCAAAAAAGATATTTCCGGATTAAATCAAATTGCCTTTTCGCTTATATTAGGCGGTGCATTCGGAAATCTTTTTGACCGTATCTTTCGCGGGGAAATTATTGATTTTTTGGACTTCCGCATCTGGCCTATTTTCAATGTCGCCGACTCATCAATAACAATGGGAATAATCCTGTTGTTTCTTTATTCTATATTTTCAAAGAAAAACATTCCGGCTTAATTCATCTCTGGAAACCCGTGTAACGTATGAATTATTTGAAAAGTATTGCTCTAATAGTGGCTGTTTCAATGTTCGGCAGTTTGCTTCAGCACTCAATTGCGCACACGAATCTTGCGATGCTCTATATCCTTGTCGTTGTTATAACAGCCGTCAGATGGGGAAGAGGACCTTCTTTAGTTGCTGCAATCTTGAGCGTATTAATCCTTGATTTCTTTTTTGTCCCGCCGCACTTCTCGTTGACAGTTGCAGATACACAGCACCTCATTACGTTTGCAACCCTGTTTATCGTCGGTACTGTTATCAGCACACTTACTTTGAAAGCCAGGGAGCAGGCAGACAAAATACAGCAGGCGAATCTGCTTCGCGAAGCGGAAAAACTGCATACTGCCTTTCTGAATTCCGTATCACACGACTTGCGTACGCCGCTTGCGTCAATATCAGGTTCCTTAAGCAGCATATTGCAGAATGACGGCATCGATGAGGAAACCAAAAAATCTCTTATTGAAACATCTTATGAGGAATCGGAAAAACTCAACCAGTTGGTGGGCGATATGCTTGATATGGCAAGGGTAGATGCCGGGGCATTGCATATCAACAGAAAACCGGTGGATGTTAAAGATTTAATTGGGACTGTCTTAAAACAGATGGAAAAAACCTTAAAAGATTATAAGGTATCGGTTGATATTCCGGATAACTTACCAGAAATAGAAATTGACTTTGTCTTTGTAATGAAGGTATTGACGAATATCCTTGATAACGCTGCGAAATATTCTCAGACAAAACAGGAAATAGAAATAACTGCGGAAATCATAGAAAATTCTCTTGAAATAAAAATCGCCGACAGTGGTATCGGAATTCCTGAGACGGATTTGGAACATATTTTTGATAAGTTTTACAGGGTAAATCGCCCGCAGGGTTATAAAGGTACCGGGCTTGGGCTTTCTGTTTGTAAAGGTATAGTTGAAGCACACGGCGGAAAAATATTTGCTGAAAACCGCAAAGGAATAGGAACTGTCATCAGGATAACTTTCCCCTGTACAAATAAATAATTAAAATGAATGAGATTAAAAATCCGAATAATCTGCGGGTATTGATAGTTGACGATGAAAAATCAATAAGGAAATTCCTTTCTGTCTCCCTGATTTCTTTCGGATATAACGTATCGGAAGCGGTAAACGGAAAAGAAGCCATTGAGTCGGTCACCTGTTTCAGACCGGATGTCATAATACTTGATTTAGGGCTGCCCGATATAGATGGTAACAGGGTAATTGAAAAAATCAGGAAACAGAGCCAGGTGCCGATAATAGTTCTGTCCGTGCGGGACCGTCAGGAAGATAAGATAAAAGCTCTGGATACAGGTGCGGACGATTATCTGATAAAACCATTCGGCATTAAGGAACTGCAGTCGCGATTGAAAGCCGTACTGAGAAGGATTGCCAGAATAGAAGACGAACCTGTTTTTAATACAGGGAAATTGTGCGTTGATCTTTCCATGCGTATTGTCAAGATGGGCAGCAAGGAAATTGAACTGACGCCTACCGAATACGAAATTCTGAAACTGCTGGTTTTAAATGCGGGAAAAGTGCTGACCTGCAAACAAATCATAAAACAAATCTGGAACAAAACCACCGATGAATATGAAGGTGTTGAACATCTCCTGCGAGTAACAATAAGTAATTTGCGCAGCAAAATTGAATCAGATTCCTCGCGACCCGAATACATAATTACAGAACCTGCCGTCGGCTACAGATTAAAATACGAATAAACCGGACTGCTTGCCGTTCCTCAAAACCGCCATCCCTCATTTTTGACACTTTTTTGACTTGTCTTATCCTATTAATCATCTAAAATTACTATATTCCGCCTATCAATGTTGCCGTAGTTTGTAAATAACGGGGAATATAATAAAATGGAACTGATAAAAAAACATAATAATTTTTTTAAAAAGTTTAACCCATTACAACTTTTGGTTATCGGATATTTTATTGTGACATTATCTTTTGCATTACTTTTTATGTTACCTGTCTCTTCCAATGATGGTAAATCACAAAATTTTATAGATGCCCTGTTTATGGCATCCTCAGGTATAAGCACCACCGGGCTTGCCGTAGTTGACATCGGAAGTTTTTATTCACTGTTCGGACAGATTATGCTTATGCTGGATTTTCAGATCGGGGGAATAGGATATATGGCTTTCATTGTTTTTATGGCATATTTATTACATGCCAAACTTTCTATAAACAATAAAATTGTTGCGAGTGAATCCGTCGCAGGCACGCATCCCGGACATAGTTACAATTTTTTCGCTAAGGTCATAATCTTTACTTTTATTTTTGAAACTATCGGCGCAATAGTACTATTTTTTTATTGGCTCCCCGACTATTCGTTTCTTTATGCTTTATATTTAGGGTTTTTCCATTCCATTACCGCTTTTTGCACCGCCGGATTCTGCCTTTTTCCCGACAGTTTAATGTCATATAAGAATAGCATTACAGTGAATTTTGTAATCAATATTATTTCGTTGATTGGAGGCATCGGTTTTTATGTTCTGGATGATATTTATACGTTTATCAAAAAAACAATAAAGCAGGAAAAGTTTAAACCGCTATCGGTTCATACTAAACTGGCAATCATAACAACGGTAATTGTAATAGTCATAGGCATAGCAGTTATTTTTATTTCAGAGAAATGGTCACCATCTATCGGTGTTAAAGAACGCTTGCTATATTCATCATTTCAGGCAATTTCAGCGTCAACTACAGACGGCTTTAATACGATAGATATAGGCGCAATGTCATCAACGGGTCTTTTTATGATAATTTTGTTGATGTTTATAGGCGCTTCACCCGGCAGTACCGGCGGCGGAATTAAGACAACTACGCTGGGAGTGCTATTTATATCAACATGGTCAAAATTAAGAGGGAAAAAAGACAGCACTCTTTTTGAAAGAAGGATATCTAATGATGTAAAAGACAATGCCTTTATGATATTTTCTATGTTTATTATGGTGGCAATAATTGATTTATTGGTTCTGACAATCACGGAAAAAGCAGGTTTTCTTCAAATATTTTTTGAAATAATATCGGCTCTCGGGAACACGGGGCTGTCGGCAGGTATTACCGCAAATTTAAGTAATGCGGCAAAAGTCCTGTTAAGCATAACGATGTTTATCGGAAGGGTCGGCCCATTAACGATCGGACTGGCGATGATAAAAGGAATTGACCCGTCATTCAGATACCCGGAAGGAGATATTTTTGTAGGATGACGAAAAACCTGCATAAATAAGGTGACCGTTATTCCTAACGGTCGTTTTTTTATTGTTATTTTGCGTAATTTATGGTACAATTTCTTTAATGCATCCTACACTTTTTAAGATTGGATTTTTGGAAATACACACTTACGGCGTTTTTGTGGCGCTCGGTTTTTTTGTCGGATTTAAGATGCTTTTATTTTACGGTAAAAAATCATCTTTTTCGCCTGCTCTGATAGAAACGCTTACTTTTTGGGTTTTCATTTTCTCGTTAATCGGCGCCCGTTTGTTTTATGTTTTAATTTCATGGCAGGAGTTTGCAGGTAATCCGTCGGATATTTTCAAAATCTGGCAGGGAGGGCTGGTCTTCTGGGGCGGATTTCTGGGCGGTGCAATAACCGGCATAATTTTTTCAATAAAAAACAAAATGCCGCTCTGGAAACTTGCCGATGTTTTTGCGCCCGCATTGGCAATCGGGCACGCTTTGGGTCGTATCGGCTGTTTTTTTGCCGGATGTTGCTACGGAAAAAAAACAGATTCTTTTTTAGGAGTCGTTTTTCCCGAAAATTGTCTTGCACCAACCGGAGTGAAACTGATACCGGCGCAACTTTTATCGTCGGGCTTACTTTCAATACTTTTTTTAATATTAGTGATTTTTTGGAAAAGAAAAAAGTTTGACGGCCAGATTTTTCTGATATATAGCGTTCTTTTTTCCGTCGGTAGATTTTTTATTGAATTCTTAAGGGGTGATTTCAGAGGAAATTTGATTTTAGGAATTACACCGACGCAGATTATTTCAGTTACAATTTTTATAGTCAGCATAATAGTATGGAAAAAATTATATCGGACAAAGACAAAATCCGTTTAGACAATTTCCTTAAAGAAAAATACCCCGATTATTCACGCGGTTATTTTCAACGGCTTATAAAAAACAGGTTTGTAAAAATAAACGAAAAGCACTCCGAATCCGGTCATAAGATTCGTAAAGGGGATATTGTAGAAATTTCATTTGCAGATAAAGAACAGAAAATACTGTCGTCTCAAATCCCGCTTGAAATTATTTTTGAGGATAAAGATATAATAGTAATAAACAAACAGCCGGATCTTGTCGTTCATCCCGCCGGATGTCATCAAACGGATACGCTTGTCAACGGGCTTTTGTATTACTGCGGCGGAAAATATTTTCCGTTTCTTGTTCATCGGCTTGACAAGGATACTTCCGGTGTGATAGTAGTTGCAAAAAATGAAAAGTCAAAAGAATTCCTGTCAAGACAGTTCCAGAATCGTAATGTAGAAAAAAAATATTTTGCAATTGTGGACGGAATAATAAAGGAAGACGACGGAATTATTGAGACCCCGCTGGGAAGGTCAAGAGAATTCAGAAAAAAAATAGTCGTCGGTTCCGCATCAAAAAAGATGTCAAAAACTTTTTTTAAGGTTGTTGAACGGTTTAAAAACGCTACATATCTTGAAGTGAAGCCCTACACGGGACGAACCCACCAGATAAGAGTGCATCTGGCATACATCGGTCATCCTGTTATCGGTGATGTTGAATACGGAAAACCGTCGGAAATAGCAAAACGACAATTACTTCACGCATCAAACATAAAACTCACTCATCCCTCAACTAAAAAGAAAATAGAGTTTTCCGCTCCGCTTCCGAAAGATTTTCAGTCGGCATTAGATTTTTTCAAAAATGAATAAAAAACTAATTTTTAATCCCGTGGTAGGAATATTTTTAATTTTTAATTGCCTGAATTTATATTCGCAGGAAATAAAAATTTCGGATACTGACATTGCGTTAATGAAACTTGAGAAAAACATTGTTGATATACAAAACTCAATTACCGGAATTAAAGAAACCGTTAAATTGTCCGTTGATACCTCAAGTATTTTGACTGAAAAAATAACTAAACTTGAAGAAGAAACGGTGATGTTAAAAAAAAGTTTTCAAGATTTATCGGAACTCCGCCGGCAAGTTGCCGAGTTGGAAAAGTCGCAGAAAGATACGGAAGCAGAACTTAAAAAAAACTTTGGTAATAAAATTAAGGCAAACGAGGATGCAATAGAAATTATTTTAAGCGATATTTACCGTCTCCGGGAAGATATTATTGCAGGCAGAAAACCCGTTGTTTCCGTAAAAAAACCTTTCAAGGAATACATTCCGTATATTGCGCTCGGAGTATCCGTTATCTCGCTGATTGTCGCCGTCCATTGACAAACCAATTTTTTTTTGATAAAATAAAAAAAGTATAATAACAATTTTTAATTGTCGTTATTGGAGGTTTTTATGAGTTTCGGAAAAGGAAAAATCTGGTTTGACGGGAAATTCGTCGACTGGCAGGACGCAAAAATACATATTATGTCGCATGTCGTTCATTACGGCTCATCCATTTTTGAGTCTATGCGGTGTTACAATGCAGAAAACGGTCCTGCTATATTCAGAATTGATGCTCATATTGACCGTTTATATGATTCAGCAAAAATTTACAGGATGAAAATCCCGTTTTCAAAAAAAGAATTTTCCGAAGCGGTCGTTGATGTCGTAAAAAAAAATAATTTCAAGGAATGTTATATCAGACCTGTTGTATTCCGCGGGTACGGCGAGATAGGGGTTAATCCTCTGAAAAATCCAGTCAACTGTGCGGTTGCCGCATGGGAGTGGGGCGCTTATCTCGGTAAAGAAGCCATGGAAAAAGGCGCGTCTGTTATTGTTTCGTCCTGGCGGCGCGCCGCACCGGATACATTCCCTTCACTTGCCAAAGCCGGCGGGAACTACATCAATTCGCAGTTAATAAAAATGGAGGCGGTGCAAGGTGGATATGACGAGGCGATTGCACTTGATGTCTTTGGTTTTGTTTCCGAAGCAAGCGGAGAAAATATTTTCATCGTCAAAAACGGGGTGATTTTTACGCCGCCGACCAGTTCCTCTATTCTTGCCGGCATAACGAGGCATACCGTTTTTACTCTTGCAAGAGATATGGGTATGAGAATTGAACAGCATTCCATTCCGAGAGAATCGCTTTATATTGCCGACGAGGTTTTTTTAACCGGCACCGCCGCAGAGATTACGCCCGTCTCAAAAATTGACAACATAATAATAGGAAAAGGGAATTGCGGTGAAATTACAAAAAAATTACAGACGGAATATTTCAACATTTTAAGAGGCAAGACAAAGGATAAATACAACTGGCTTACGTATGTTCACCCCGTGAGATAAATGTATTACGTTTACGTTCTATTAAGCGATAAAGATCATAATTTGTATGTTGGTTATACGAATAATTTAAAAACAAGGATTGACAAACATAATAACGGATATGTATTGTCAACTAAAAATCGCAGACCAATAAAATTAATTTACTATGAGGCATGTTTAAATCAGCAAGATGCGGTTAAGCGGGAAAAATATTTGAAAACCGCTTGGGGTAAACGTTATATTAAGAACCGTCTAAAAAATTATCTCACGGGGTAAAATGAAATTAACTTCCCATATCGCGATATCATTTTCAGTATCTTTCGGATTATATCTGGTTTTTCATTCATATCTTTTGGCATTATCCTCTTTTATCTTCGGAATTTTTATTGACCTTGACCACTTTTTTGAGTATTTCAGCGAGTGCGGATTTAATCTCAATGTAAAAAATTTTTTTCAAGTTGCAGAGAGTTATGGTTTTAAGAGAACATTTTTGCTTTTACACAGTTGGGAAATTTTTCTAATATTTTCTGCGGTCGTTTTTGTAAGTTCGGTCAACGAGATATTATTCGGAGTTTTTATCGGTTATGCGTTTCATCTTATTTTTGACCAGTTTGGTAATTTAAGCAAGCCCTTGACTTATTCCTTCATTTACAGGTGGAAAAATGATTTTCTGACGGAGAAAATATGGCGCACCGGTTGACACGATTGCAGGCAATTTTTTTGACGATAGTTTTTTTTCTTGTTTTCGGAGTTTGTCAAAAATTGTACAAGCAATGGTCATCTACCCGTAATATGCATCTGACCGTTCAACAGCAGGAAACACCGACGGAAATTCAGGAAAGCGTTGATACCGACCTGTTGAAAAAACTGGCTCAGAAAGCCCGGCAGCAGATAGCAGTTACCGGCGAGAAAATCAAACTTAAAAGAAAATCCGGTTTTGATGTTTCTTCCGCGGTAGTTATGCTGAAAAATGCGAAAAATGCCTACGAACTGTCCGATTTTGAAAATGCTCTTGAGTATGCCCGCGAATCTTCAAGCATCGCCGATACGCTCATTCCGGAAAAAGTTGCGTCTTCCGGGATAAAAATTTATGTCGTTAAAAGAGGCGACACTCTCTGGGACATATCAAAAAAACATTATAAAAAAGGGGCAAAATGGTATGATGTCTGGAAAGCAAATAAGGAGAAAGTTCCCGACTTTGACAGAATTTACCGCGGGCAAAAAATAACCATTCCCGGTTCCTATCGGCAAAACCAGTCATAATTTTTTATGCAAACGCACAAAACCTACAATCATTTAGTGAACTGGCGCGACGAACAAGCCAAAAAAGAAGATATTGCCGATGATAAAAGATATTTCGTGCTTCCCAATTCAACTCTGAAAAACATCGCTGATGCCAATCCGCAAACGCTTCCCGAACTCTCAAAAGTGAAAGGCATCGGCGAAAAGAAACTGAAACGATACGGGGCGCAGATTATTGATTTAATGCAAAACAGCCCGCAGACCGTTATAAAAAAATCGCCGACTAACGGTACGCTTTTTGACGACAACTTTCATCCGTTGCAAAATGAGGAAGAATTAGAACCTCCCGCGTTCGCACTGCATTCTCTGCCGCCTTTAACAATAAGCCAGCTTAACAATCAGATAAAACAGATACTCAATAATTCATTCAAAGAAGGCGTTTGGGTCTGCGGTGAAATTTACAGATACGACCTTGATGTAATAAAAGCGGATACCCGTCCATACCGTCAGGTTTATTTTGAACTTGTTGAACAGGACCCTAAAACAAAGGAAAGAAAAGCAACTATCTCGGCGATGATTTGGGGTGATGACAGAACCGCTATTGAAACTAAAATGGAAACGGTTGCGTCGGGACTTGTCCTAAAAGACGGACTTCAGATAAAGGCAAAATGTTTCGTTGATTTCTATCCGCCGCAGGGAAAAATACAAATCCGCGTTACCGACATAGAGCCGGAATACACAGTCGGCAAAATGGCATTGGAACGAAAACTTATACTTGAAAAATTAAGAAAAACGGGGCTGATTGACAAAAATAAAAAAGTGGACATTCCGCAAGTGCCGTTAAATGTCGGACTTATAACATCCGTCGGCAGCGCCGCTTACAATGATTTTATAGACGAACTGAAAAAATCCGGTTATTCATTTAAAGTTTTTCTGTGTGATGCGAGAATGCAGGGGACCGAACTTGAAAACGAGGTAAGAAATTCAATTTTCACGCTTAACAAATATCCGGTTGATGTTATAGCGATTGTTCGCGGCGGCGGCAGCGCATCGGACTTAATGGGTTTTGACAAAGAGGGTGTTGCGGTCGCCATTGCCAATTCCAAAAATCCGGTTTTGACCGGCATAGGACATCAGATTGACAGAACGATTGCGGACGAGGTTTCAAACCAGTCATTCAAAACGCCGACGGCGACCGCCCAGTTTATTGTTGAAAAAGTGAGAGGGTTTGAAGTTGACAACGAAGAATTATTCGGTGATATTTTGAAAGTTCAGAAACAGATTTTATCGGACGAGAAAGAACGGCTAAAAAATATGACAGGTGAAGTAAAATCGGCGACTATTATGTTTGTTAAAGAACTTGAAAATAATATCTCTCAAACGGCGGAAAAAATAAAATGGAATCTGAAAAAGTTTTTTGAAGACGGTTTCAAAAAATTGGACGAACTGGAACGGCTGAACAATTCTAAAAATCCCGCAAATATACTGAAATTAGGTTTCGGGCTTATTTACGCATCCGGAGGCAAGATTATTAAAAGCGTAGAAAATGTTGCCGTCGGAAGCGATGTGAAAATTGAACTTCGCGACGGAAAACTCGGCGGAAAAATTACCGCAAAGGAGAAAAACTGATATGGATGAGAGAGAAAAGATTTCGTATTCAAAGTCGCTGGATGAACTGCAAAAGATTCTTACGGATTTGGAAAGCGAGAATGTTGAAATAGACAAACTTGCGGAATCGGTGAAAAGAGCGACGGAACTGATAAAAATGTTGAGAAGCAAACTGAAAAAAACTGAAATTGAAATTAAGGAAATTGTCAAAGAGTTTGAGGAGGAAAAGAATGGCTGACATTAAACTTGACTACTCAAATTGTATATCGGATTTTGTAGGCGAACACGGGCTCAATCAGGAGAATTTGCAGGCGCTTTATCCTAAACTTTCTTCCGCTTACAATATCATTCAGCAGAAAAAACAAAAAGGTTTGCTCGGGTTTATGGAACTTCCCTATAAGACGGAAGATGCAAAAAAGATAAATGATTTTGCAAAGAAACAACGGGCGAAATTTGATGATTTCGTGATAATTGGAATAGGCGGTTCTGCACTCGGAAATATAGCGCTTCAGACGGCGTTAAATCACCCGTATTGGAATCTTCTGTCAAATAAACAGAGAAAAAAATGTCCGCGGCTTTTTGTGCCCGACAATGTTGACCCGGAACTTATAAAATCACTGCTGGATGTTCTCAATCTCAAAAAAACGGTGTTCAATATAATTTCAAAATCCGGCACAACGGCGGAATGTCTCGCGAACTTTTTTATTCTGAAAAATGCCCTGCTCAAAAAAGTCGGAGCCAAAAACTGGCAGAAGCACATAATTATTTCAACCGACGAAAAAAAAGGTTATTTGCGGGAACTTGCCGCTCGGGAAAAAATTGTTTCTTTTGTAATACCTGCAAATGTCGGAGGAAGATTCTCGGTGTTGTCGCCTGTGGGTCTTATATCCGCCGCTTTCTGCGGAATTAAAATTGAAAAACTTTTAGAGGGCGCAAGAGAAATGGATGCACGCTGCGGTCAGGACATATCAAAAAATCCCGCCGCAATTTATGCCGCAATCCAGTATTTCCTTTATCAGAAAGGCAAAAAAATAAATGTGATGATGCCATACTGTCAGTCGTTAAAAGACGTCTCCGACTGGTTCAGGCAGTTATGGGCGGAGTCGCTCGGAAAAAAGACAAACATCAAAAACGAGATAGTAAATGTAGGTCCCACGCCGGTTAAAGCGCTCGGTGTAACCGACCAGCACTCGCAAGTCCAACTTTATATTGAGGGACCACACGATAAAATCATAACATTTTTGTCCGTTGAAAAATACCGCGTAAATGTCGTAATTCCAAAAACATCGGAAAAACATTATCTTGAAAAACACACCTTAAACGAATTGATAAAATCGGAGGAAGAAGCAACCCGCACGGCGCTCACAAAACAACAACGTCCAAATTGCACAATAACTCTTCCCGACGTTTCCGAGCATACAATAGGGCAGTTATTTTATATGCTGGAACTTGCAACCGCGTATATCGGCGAACTTTTTGAAATAAATGCTTTTGACCAGCCGGGAGTGGAATTGGGTAAAGTGCTTACTTACGGTTTGATGGGTCGTACCGGTTTTGAAAAAGAAAAAAAAGAGATAGAGGAATTTTTGGAAAAGAAAAAGGAAACCCAATATGCCGTTTGATATTGATAAAGTTGATTTACCGAGGGAAAAACTGTCAAAAACAGGCGTTTCGTCGTTAAAAGACGAGGAACTTCTGGCAATAATTTTAGGCACCGGCTATAAAGGAAAAAATGTCCTGCAACTTGCAAAAGAGATTCTGAAAAATTTTCCGACTGAAGATTTCATACAACTTTCGCTTTCAAAATTAAAAACGATTAAAGGTTTAGGCTCTGCCAAAGCATCCGTCGTTTCCGCCGCAGTTGAACTGGTAAAAAGAGGGCTTGACAAAAATGTTGTCTCAATAAAAAAACCGACGGATGTTCTGCCTTACACTCTTGACATCCGCGACAGAAAAAGAGAACATTTCGTAGTATTTTATCTCAATGCGAGAAACGAGATATTAAAAAGGGATTTCGTTTCAATAGGCACTCTCAACGCCTCGCTTGTTCATCCGAGAGAGGTCTTCAAGCCGGCGATAGAGCACTCCGCCGCAAGCGTAATTTTTGTCCACAACCACCCGTCAGGCGACACCACACCGTCGGAAGACGACATAAAACTCACCAAACGCTTAATCTCCGCCGCAGACATTTTAGGAATAGAAGTCCTTGACCACATAATAATTTCCAAAACAGATTATTCAAGTATGAAATCAAAAAATTTGATATGAAAAATAAACAGTTATCTAAAAACAACCTTTTTCTCCGCATCTCACAAATTATTGAATCTGCGCGGGGAATAATTAGCAGAACCGTCAATTCTGAGATGGTTACTGCTTATTGGTTGATTGGCAAAGAAATTGTTAATGAAGAACAAAAAGGATCTGCCCGCGCCGAATACGGTAAAGGAATTATTGAAAAATTATCTAAAGAACTGGCTGAAAAATACGGTGTGGGATGGTCGTCAAGTCATTTATGGCATTTAAGGCAGTTTTATATACTTTACAAAAATAGATCACCGAAGATTCTGCACCCGCCGAGTGCAGAATTGAGCAAAAAGAATTTGCACACACTGTGTGCAGAATTATCATGGAGTCACTACCGGATTTTAATGAGGGTGGAAAAACCCGAATCGCGTGCCTTCTATGAGAAGGAGTGTATAACAAACAACTGGTCGGCACGTGAATTGGAACGGCAGAAGGGCAGTTTATTGTATGAGCGGCTTGCATTGAGTAAAGACAAAAAAGGTCTTATAAAGTTAGCCCGGAAAGGTCAGGAATTACATATCTACAGCGATATGATTAAAGACCCGTATGTGTTGGAGTTTACCGGACTATCCCCGCAAATAAAACTATATGAAAGTAAACTGGAGCAGGCGCTAATTGATAACCTTTCAAATTTCCTTCTTGAACTGGGCAAAGGATTTACCTTTGTATCTCGCCAGAAACGAATTACTTTGGACGGCGACCATTTTTACATTGATATTGTATTCTATAACACAATACTAAAATGCTATGTGATTATTGACCTTAAAATCGGTAAACTTGCGCATCAGGATATCGGACAAATGCAAATGTATGTCAATTACTACGACCGTGAAGTAAAACAATCAGACGATAACCCGACAGTTGGGCTTATTTTATGCGAGGACAAAAAGGATGCGGTTGTCAGGTATACTCTGTCAAAAGACAACAGGCAAATATTTGCTTCAAGATATAAATTGTATTTGCCCACCGAAAAAGAACTGATAGAAGAACTGAAGCGAGAACGCACATTATTAGAGACCATTAATAAAAATGCAAAGAAAAAATAACAGCGGAATTCCCGAAAGACGGGAAGTTTTGGAATGACTATGCCCAAAAATAATTACCAAAATCGGAGATGAAAATGGCTAACAACAAAAAATCAAAAGACGAGATACTGGATTTAATCTTCAAAGATTTCAAAGTCAAGTATGAATTAAAAGAATTTTCAAAAAAAGATATTGAGGCATTGAATATTTCAGAAGAAAGCAACAAGTATTTTGTATCGTGTCCCGTATCGGAAAAGAAAAAAGTTGCCAAACCCGAAGAAATTATCCGCCAATTGTGGATTAACAAACTCACCAAAGAATACGGTTATCCGTTAGACAGAATAGAAGTTGAATATCCGGTATGGTTCGGTTCGGGAGTAGAAAAAAAATCAGCCGATATTGTAATCCTACAAAAAGATAAAAATACCGTTTGGATTGTCGGCGAAATAAAAAGACCCGATAGAAAAGAAGGAATCAAGCAGTTAAAGTCCTATCTTAATGCCGAAGGTTCTCCTATCGGTTTTTGGAGTGATGGAAAAGAGTTGATAGTCCTTCACCGCCCATATCCGCACGGTTTTATAACTTTACCCGATATTCCAAAAAACAATGAAAAAATTGAAGATTTAATCAACAAAAAGGTAACGATTGAGGATTTGGAAAATAAGATAAAAGAAAAAGGCCAACCATCACTGAAAGATTTAATAATTGACCTTGAAGATTTGGTTCTGGCGAGAAAAGGTATTGATGTTTTTGAAGAAACATTTAAGTTGTTGTTTGCCAAACTATATGATGAGTTCGCAGCAAGAAATATAAGAAAAGATAATGCTGTGGAATTCAGGGTGAAACTTGGCGAAAGCGAGGATGAACTTCTTGATAGAGTATCGCACTTATTTATCAGTGCGACGGAAAAATGGCAGGGTGTCTTTGCATCAAATGAAAAAGAAATAAAATTAAACGGCGCAAGTTTAAAATCAGCAGTAAGTCACTTGGAAAATTTAGTTCTTTTTGAAAGCGATTTGAGAATTATTGACGAAGCATTTGAGTATTTGATTAGCAAAGTTTCCAAAGGTGAAAAAGGACAGTATTTCACTCCGAGACACGTTATTGATATGTGCGTTAAAATGTTAAATCCTACCGTCGGCGAATACGTTTTAGACCCCGCCTCCGGCTCTGGTGGATTTTTGGTGCACACGATGTTTCAAGTTTGGAAAAATATCAAGAACGAAAAAGACAGAATAAAATATTCCGGCGAATATCTATACGGAATTGATTTTGACGAAAAAGCGCAAAAAGTTTCAAAAGCAATAATGCTTATTGCCGGCGACGGTTCTTCAAATGTTTTTCGCTTGAATAGTTTAGAGCCATGGACTTGGAAAGGGGAAACAGGATACGATGCTCTTAAAAAATTTTTGTTACCCATTAAAGATTACGAGCAGAACAAAGAGAATCAAAACGCATTAAAGTATTTGAAATTTGATTTAATATTAACCAATCCGCCTTTTGCCGGAGATATAGACGAAAAAGAGATTTTAAGATTTTATGATATAGCAAAGAAAAATAAAAAAATCGTAAATAAACTCGGTAGGCATATACTTTTTCTTGAAAGATGCATCCATTTTTTAAGACCCAGCGGAAGAATGGCGATTGTTTTACCGCAGGGTGTTTTGAACAATACAAATATGGAATATATAAGAGAATTTTTATTTGACAAGGCGAGAATTTTAGCGGTTGTGGGACTTGAAATAAATACATTTAAGCCACACACGGGGACTAAAACATCCGTTTTGTTTTTACAAAAATGGGACGAGAAAGAAAAACCGTTAAACGATTATCCGATATTTATGGCTGTATCCAAAAAATCAGGCAAGGACAACTCCGGTGAGTATGTTTATAAAAAAACTGATAATGGAAATTATGTTGTAGACGATAAAGGTCACGGTGTTATTGAACACGATTTGAATGAAATCGCCGAAGAATTTATAAAATTCGCCAAAAAAGAAAAATTTGATTTTTGGAGGTAAAAATGCTAAGTGATAAAATTGTTGATGAACTATTGCACTATCATAAATTAGGTCAAGATCAAATCATAAAAGATTTGGAAAGAATAACAAAAGGTTCTGATAAGTGGTGTCCATTTTCACATGGTAGGAAAACTGATAATCAATGCTATAGATTAACCCCAGCTATTCAATTTATGATTTCGTATCTTGAAAAATATTTAATAGTGTGCGAGTATCTTGATGTGGATCACTATTTTGTTGATGATTTACAAGATAAAATTGAGAAATTAAAAGAACCAGAACATAATTTTAATTACATAGCATTCAAAGATAATGTACTCAAAATATTAGAAATAATAAACATGTATTCAAATAAAGTATTTACAAAAATTAATAGATTGTCTTGTGAAGAATGTGGAAGATTAGATGAATCACTGAATTGTTTCCGCAAATTTTTTCTTTATTCGTCCGTAATAATGGCTGTTTCAGCTGTAGAGTCGAGATTACATTATTTAATAAAAAAAAGAAATAACACTTTATATCGTAAATATTTTGAGAAAGCAACGCTAGGTCAGTTAATATTATTATTTGATAAAAATCAATATAAGGATAAAAAATTTGAAAAAATCAAAAAAATATTACCTTTGAAATACAAATCTCTTATTGAAATTTTTAACGAATATAGAGTTTATTCGGTACATCCTAAGAATAAGGAAATAAAATACAAAGTCGCTCAATCTATTTTAAATTTAGCTTTTGCATTTTTGTTGGATGATGAAACTTCTATCCAAGAAAAAAATATTTTAAAGTGTAAATAAAATGATTAACTACTCTATTATTCAAAAATCACAACTTGAAAGTGCTAAACGGCTGGATGCAGAATATTACCAGCCGGAGTATTTGGCAAACGATAAAATTATAAAAAATTACAAAAATAGTTTTAAGTTTCTTGGTAATGTTCTAAAACGAAAAAATGCCATTACTGGTGGTGCTACTCCATTAGGAGCAGATTATCCAAAAGAAGGAATCTCGTTTTTGAGAGTTCAAAATGTTATGCAAAATTACTTGGATTTATCCGATGTTGTTTATATTAGTGAAAAAATACATAATGGCTTATTAAAACGCTCTCAAATAAAATCCGGCGATGTGCTTTTAACAATTACAGGCGTTTCCTATGGTAAGTCAGCAACAATTCCAAAAGATTTTAAGGAAGGTAACATAAATCAACACTCTGTAAAAATTGAAGTTGATGAAACGGTAATTTTACCTGAATTTTTGTCTACTTTTTTGAATACCAAATTTGGTAAATACCAAAACGATAGAAAAATTACTGGATTGTCCCGTCCCGGACTTGTCTACACAGAACTCAAAAACATTTTAGTCCCCCTTGTTAGTATGGAAAAGCAAAAAGAAATTAAAAAACTGGTTGAAAATTCTTACGACATTTTAAAGCAATCAGAAACTCTCTACTCTCAAGCAGAGGAGTTGCTTTTAGAAGAATTGGGGTTGAAGGACTACAAAATTGAGGATGAACTTTCTTGTGTCGTTGATTTTTCTGAAGCAAAAGATGTCCATCGCATAGATGCAGAATATTTCCAACCGAAATATGAAAAACTTATCTCAAAAATAAAAAAACAAAATGCAAAAATGCTTGGCGATTTAGTTTCGCTAAAAAAAGGTATTGAACCCGGTGCCGACGAATATCAAAATGAAGGCAAGTTATTTATCCGTGTAAGCAATTTATCAAAACAGGGTTTGATAGACAAAGACCAAAAATATTTAAGTGATGCTTTATACAATGAACTAAGAAAGAATTATGAACCAAAACAAAACGAAATTTTGCTTACCAAAGATGCTACTCCCGGTATTGCGTATGTTTTGAAAGAACTCGTTGAAGGAATTGTCGCAGGCGGTGTTGTGCGGTTAAAAGTTAAAGAAGATGTCGAACCCGAGTACATAGCACTTTGCATAAATTCTCTCGTAGGACAAATGCAGATTGAACGGGATGCCGGTGGCTCAATCATAATTCATTTGAAACCCGAACAAATTAAAAATCTGCAGATACCAATTTTGCCAAAATCCGTCCAGCAAAAAATTACCGATTTAGTCCATAAATCCCACGATGCTCACAAAAAAGCAAAAGAACTTTTATCCGAAGCCAAACAAAAAGTCGAAAAAATGATTTTAGGAGAAGTTATTGAATGAGTTTTATCAATAAAAGTGTTCATAAATATGCTGTACTAATGACCATATCTACTGGGATATTAGCAATAGTTATACCGTTTATTGATTCTTATCAACGAAAAATTGAAATCAATGTACTTGAATCAGCCATTCACATGAGTGAATCAAATAGATTTGATAGTTCATGTGCAGATAATTTAAATTTTTCAAATTGGATTCTCGCAACCGGTAATTTAAAAGATAAAAATATAGATAAAGTTTATCAGTTATATAGAAATCAAGCTGTCAGACATAGGAGATATGCTTTGGCTATGCGATATCTTGCTATAAATGACAAATATCCAAATAAAATTATCTCAGATAGATGGAATTCCATGGATATTGATAAATTAGAAGATGAGGAAATAAAAAATTCAGATTTTTTTAAATTTGATTGGCGTAAAAAAGCAAGAAGTAGTATTTTTTGGTTAAGAATTGTAAAATATATTTTCTACGCTGCTGCTTTAATACTATACACAAAAGGACTTATAGGACTTAATTTATTAAGCAAACAATTAAAAAGTAAATAACCGTGTCGGTTCTGGTTTGAAAACTTGAAAAATTTATTTTAGAGAAATCGGATACAGAGTCAAGTTATCTACTTACCTACTTTCGTAGTTGCGTAGTTGCGTAGTTGCGAAAGTAGTATAATAGGTCGGGTTTTACCGCCGGCAAAGATAAAACCGGAAAATTGAAAAATAGGGAAAATGTAATAATGGGTGAATAATGGGGACGGAGCTAATTAAAAGGTAAAAAGTGTATTTTGAGACGGAACTACTATTACGGACTAAATAATGAGCTCCGTCCCGATTAACCGATTAACACACGTTTTATATTACGGGGACGGTTCTGGTTTCTGATTTGAAAATTTGAAAACATAATTTTGGGATGAGAATATCAGAATCATCATAATTAAAAAAAGGAGGAATATTGTAAAATGAGAAAAAAATTAATACTTTCCATGTTCTGTTTTCTTTTTACGGTGTCTGCATATTGTAACATACCGACCATAGCAATTGCGCCTTTCCAAAATCTCACAGATAACAAAAATAACGACTGGTTGGGAATATCTTTCAGCGAGTCGTTATCCACGCATCTTGGAAACATAAAAAGTTTACGGGTTGTTGAGAGACCGCAACTTGACCAGATAATTAAAGAGATGAAATTACAAATGTCGGGGTTGACGGATGAAAATACTTTTTTGGAAATCAACAAACTTTTAGGTGCGAAATATATTATCGTCGGCAGCGTTTCAAAAAATGATGGTTATATTAAAGTGAATATGCGGCTTTTGGATGTAGAAACCGGCAGCGTTGTAACGACTAATAATATGGAAGGTAGAATAAACAAAATTTTTGATATACAGAGGAAACTTGCGGAAAATACCGCAAAATATTTTCACAAAACGCTGACAAAATCCGGTAGTGAAACGAAGTCCGTTACGGCGGAAGAAAACTATTCAAAAGGAGTATTTGACTGCTGGATTGTCTCGGACCATAAGAAAGCGATGGGCTGTTTCCAAAAAGTAGTTGATGAAAACCCGGATTCTCCTGAGGGCTATTATGGATTAGGTTTTGAGTATCTTCATACAAAAGATTATACTAATGCCCTTGAACAATTCAATTATGCGTTAAAGTTATATAAGCAAAATAAAGACAAATACGGCGCCGCCCGCACATATTTAAAAATCGGTGAAATACATCAGATAAACTCAAATTATTCCGATGCCATAAAATATTATAAATTGTCGCTCAAAGAAGATGAAATAGACACCATATATTCGCGGATTGCCGAGATTGAAAAATTTATGGATAATATGGACAACGCCATAAAATATCAGGAAAAAGCAGTAAAAATTTTCAAGAAACTTGAATACCATTTTTCATATATCTCCGGTATTTATGACCTTGCAAAAATGTATGTTAACGCCGGAAAACATTCAAAGGCAATAGATATTTTGAAAGATACGGAGATGGCTTATGTGGGCAAGAATCAGCCGATGTTGGTTCAAATAGTAAAACTGCGTGAAGATTTAGAAAACAAATAGAACATTAAAAACAGGGTTAAATATTACGGGGACGGTTCTTGATTTGAAAACTTGAAAAAAAGATTTTGAGAAAGTTTAATTCTCGCGGAGGAATTGATATGAAGAAGAAAGGATGCATTTTGATTCCTGATAAAAAGTATATTTCGTTTTTAAACGAGATTAAACAAAAAATCGCCTCTGCAAGAGTGCAGGCAAGCCGGCAGTTAAACAAAGAATTAATAAAATTATATTGGGACCTCGGAAAAACAATTATTGAGAAACAAAAACAATATGGTTGGGGCCACGGCATTGTTGAAAAATTAGCCGGTGATTTACAAAATGAATTTCCTAATTTGCAGGGATACTCAAGTCGTAATCTATGGGATATGAGAAGATTTTATGACACATACAGAGATTCACCAATTCTGCGACAGATTGTCGCAGAAATACCATGGGGACACAATCTGATGATTTTAAATAAAATATCCAACATGAAAGAAAGAGAATATTATATTAAAGCATCATCTGAAATGGGCTGGTCCAGAAATGTTCTTCTTAATCAAATAAATGCCGATGCTTATGGATTATCAACAAAAATTCCCAAACAACATAACTTCCCAAAAACTTTACCGGCTCACCTTTCAGAACAAGCGGACGAATCACTAAAAAGCGTTTATAATCTGGATTTTCTTGGCATAACAAAACCTGTCTTGGAAAGAGATCTTGAAAAACGGCTTATTGAAAAAATCAAACACTTTCTACTTGAACTTGGTTCGGGATTTTCATTCATTGGCAATCAGTATCGGCTGGAATTAGACGGCGCTGAATATTTTGTTGATTTATTGTTTTTTAACCGTAAAATTAAATGTCTCGTTGCCGTTGAACTTAAGACAGGCAAATTTCAGCCCGAGTATGCCGGAAAAATGGATTTTTATCTTCATCTGTTAAATGAACAAACCCGCTTAAAAGATGAAAATCCGCCAATAGGAATTATTCTCTGTGCTGATAAAAGCAATATAACCGTTGAATATGCGTTAAGAAGCGTTAAAAACCCTATGGGCGTATCAAAGTACCATT
The DNA here is from genome assembly GCA_041658185.1 of Elusimicrobiota bacterium. Lineage (GTDB taxonomy): Bacteria > Elusimicrobiota > UBA8919 > UBA8919 > UBA8919 > UBA8919. The sequence goes on along the minus strand of JBBAAR010000011.1, from coordinate 40,833 downwards.
TGACGACAAAACTTCCCGCTGAACTTAAAAAAGTATTACCGTCAGAAAAAGAAATGAAGAATCGACTTTTAGAGGAAATTAAGTAATGGATTTCAGACAACCATATGGGGAAATGTGGAAAAATGGAGACGCCTTACATTTTTCTAATTTGAAAACTTAAAAAAATATTTTAGAAATATGAAGCGAATATTAACATTTGGCGGGTGGATAGGTGTGGCGGCATTGATTTTAGGGTGTGCGGTTGTTTCTTTTGCACGGGCGGGTGCGGTGAAACGGGTGCTCATCGTTGCCGAGAAGGAAAATCTTAACGACCCGGTGATTTCAAAAATTAAAGCGGCTATCAAGAAAGACGGTTGCAGTGTTTCAGTAACCGGCAAAAAAGAACTCGGGGACAAGACCACTAAAAAATTCGGTGCTGTGCTGGTCATAAACAAAACTGGTGCCGGTCAGAAGCCCCGCGGCGTTAAAATGTTTTTGAGCGAAAGCGAGCAGAAAAAAATTGTGCTTTTCAATACTGTCGGCAGCAGATATTGGCTGTCGGCTGATAAAACCGACGAATCGGCAAAACTTGCTGAAAGCATTTTGGCAAACATACGAGCCGTGCTTGAAGCCGACTAAGTAAAACGGTGGAATTTTTAGTCACATAAGGTTCGCTGTATCATCGCTTTGTCGTTTTATAATTTTGGAACTTTCATAGTTTCGTAGTTGTGACCGAAGGAAATCCCTTTAGGGACGAAAGTAGTATAATAGGTCGGGTTTTACCGACGGACATAAGAAAAACAGAAAATTTGACTTTTGGGGGTAATAGTGAAAGATTTGGTACTTGCCGAAAGAATAGAAAACAAAATTTATTTCATCCGAGGACAGAAAGTTATGATAGACCATGATTTGGCGACACTTTATGGTGTTGAAACAAAGGTTTTGATTCAAGCAGTAAAACGGAATTTGGAACGTTTTCCTGAAGATTTTATGTTTTTATTAACGGAAAAAGAGTTTAAAATCTTGAGGTCACAATTTGTGACCTCAAGTTGGGGTGGACGGCGATACATACCTTACGTTTTTACCGAGCAAGGCGTTGCGATGTTGTCAAGTGTTTTGCGGAGTAAAAGAGCAATTCAGGTCAACATCCAGATTATGAGAACATTTACGAAATTGAAGTCGTTACTTGCAACCCATAAAGATTTACAAAGAAAAATAGAGGAGATGGAAAAGAAATACGACCAGCAATTTAGGGTTGTATTTGATGCCATCAGAGCATTGATAACACCGCCTGCATCTAAACGAAAAAAGATAGGATTTTTATGAAATTTATTAAACTCTGGCTTCCGGTTTTTGTATGGGGATATATTATTTATTACCTTTCCGATATTCCGGGGCTTGGAACGGGTCTCGGGGTTTGGGATTTAATTTTGCGTAAGGGAGCGCATATTACGGAGTATTTTATTCTGACAATTCTTCTGATAAGGGCGTTCAGAAGGTCGTTCCGGAAGTCTTATGCGTTTTTGATTTTTTGGCCGTCGGTAATTTCGTTTTTATACGCCGTAAGCGACGAATATCATCAGACATTTATAAAAAACAGATGCGGCACGCCTTGGGATGTATTGGTTGATATCGTCGGAATTTTACTTGTTGTATATCTTTATATCAAAAAAGGAAATGTAAAAAATGAAAATTAAAAATCTTTTACTATTCTCCATTCTCTATTCTCTATTCTCTGCCCTTACCGGTTGCGGTGTTGATTATCAGTTCAAATCTGCGGAGAAATTAAAAGCAAGCGGTAAATTTAGCGAGGCAATACAAAAATACGAAAAGATAATTGAAAAAAATCCTGTTCATCCGAGAGTAGCGGAAGCGATTTACAGCATCGCAAGGATTTATCATCAAAATATTGAAAATGTTCCGGAAGCAAAAAAGAGTTACAAAAGAGTGGTCAACGACTATCCTAATAGCGGTTGGGTTGAAAATTCAAAAGCGGCGTTGCTTGAAATTGCCGACTATTTTCCGCTGGTAAAATTTGCAAAATGGATTGAGGTTGACTCGGACACTTTCGGAAAATATATGACGGCAAAAAATGAAATTATCGCAGTTACCGACGATATTTTTGAAATGACGAGAAAACTTTACACGAGGGGAAATTTCATAAGCGGGTTCAAAAAATATTACAAAAAAACAAAAGCCGGTTTTTATGAAACTGACAAAGACGGAAAAATAATTTCAACGGTTATGCTTTTACCGGTTGATGCCGACAAAGAGTGGTTAGTAGGCAATGTGAAATACGCGATAGTTTCCAAAAGCGAAGAGGTAACTGTTGCCGCCGGCAAATTTTCAAATTGCGTTAAAATAAAAAAGCAGCTAATCGGCGCGCCGTCCTGGTCTTATGAATATTTCGCACCGGAAGTGGGAAAAATTCTTACGACGCAGTCATCGGGTAGCACTGAAATAAGAATAACGGAACTGAAAGAGATAAATATACCTTCTGAATGAAATGCCGAGATTACCTTCCGAAAGTTTTTTACAGCAATTAAATAACGAACAGAAAAAAGCGGTCGTTCACAGTAAAGGCCCGCTTTTGATTGTAGCGGGCGCAGGAACCGGAAAAACAACGGTTATAGCAAACCGCATCGCGTATCTTATATCCAAAAAAAAAGCAAAACCCGAGGAAATTCTGGCTCTCACTTTTACTGAAAAAGCCGCTGCCGAAATGCAGGAAAGGGTTGATATGCTTGTGCCTTACGGTTTTGCGGATGTGTGGATTTCTACATTTCACTCGTTCGGCAACAGAATTTTGGAGGACGAATCAATTTTTCTGGGACTAACATCCGATTTTAGAGTTATGGCGCAGCCGCAGCAGATTGTCTTTTTCAGGGAGCATCTTTTTGAGTTCCCGATGGAAAAATTAAGACCGCTGGGTAATCCGCAAAAGCATATTGACGCGCTGTTGTTTTTATTTTCCCGTCTTAAGGACGAGGATGTTTCTTATGAGGAATATGCAAATTATGTTCAACTGCTGGAAAATGTCGTCAAAAAAGAATCTAAGAATAAAGAACTTGCCGACCAGTTTGTCATCCAGAAAGAGATTTCGGAAATTTACAGAAAATATGAAGAACTTAAAATGCACTACGGATTGATTGATTTCAGCGATCAGGTATGGCTTGGCTTAAAACTTTTCAGGGATCATCCGTCAATACTGAAAAAATACCGTGAAAAGTTCAAATATATTCTCGTGGACGAATTTCAGGACACAAATTATTCTCAATTCCAACTGCTTAAAATTTTACTGAACAGTGAAAAAAATATAACAGTCGTCGGCGATGACGACCAAAGTATTTATAAGTTCAGGGGCGCTGCGATTTCAAACATACTGAACTTTAAAAAGGCATACACGAGGGCAAAACAGGTCGTGCTTACAAAAAACTACCGCTCCCTTCAGCAGATATTGGATAACGCCTACACGCTTGTAAAATATAACAATCCCGACCGCCTGGAAGTGAAAAATAAAATCAACAAGAAACTTATAAGCGTAAGAGAGCACAGAGCACAGAGCACAGAGCGTAGGAATGCAGTTAGTCACCATCACTTTGATACCGTCTCCGCCGAGTCGGATTTCGTTGCCGAAAAAATAATTGATTTATTAAAAAGCGGAAAAAAATACGCGGATTTTGCGGTTCTTGTCCGTTCCAACAATGATGCACTGCCGTTTATTAAATCACTCAATGTAAAAAACATTCCCTGGCATTTTTCGGGCGGCAGCGGACTTTACGAAAGGGAAGAAATAAAAGTTTTAATATCATTTCTAAAAATCGTCTCCGACTTGTCGGACAATGTCTCGCTGTTTCATCTTTCATCATCCGAGATTTACGACGTGCCGATGGATGATTTAACAATGCTCCTCAACGAATCGTCAAGAAAAAAAAATCCTCTGTATAATGTATTCAATAAACCGGATGCGGAAAATATAAGCGAAGACGGGAAAAAAATAATTAAAAGAATTACCGACGACATCAAAAAATACATTGAGTTATCTAGGCAGTTATCTACGGGCGAGGTGCTTTATAAATTTATTAAGGAAACCGGCTGGTTAAAAGAACTCGCCGACGAAGAAAAGAGCAGTTCGGTAGAAAGTGTCTCAAACATCGCCTTATTTTTTGAGATAGTCAAAAATTATTCCGAAATTTCCAAGCACGATAAACTGCAATTTTTCACATCTCATCTTTCGGCTCTTATTGAGGCGGGCAGCAATCCGGCGACTGCCGAGGCGGATTTAGATACTGATGCGGTAAATATTTTAACGATTCATAAAGCGAAAGGTCTTGAATTCCCGGTTGTGTTTATGGTTTCATTGGTCCAGGACAAATTTCCGGTAAGACGCAGAAAGGAACGCATAGAAATCCCGGATTCGCTTATAAAAGATATTTTACCGTCGGGCGATTTTCACATCCAGGAAGAAAGGCGGCTTTTTTATGTGGGTATGACCAGGACGAAAGATGAACTTTATCTTACAAGTGCTTGCGATTACGGCGGCGCCAGAGAAAGAAAAGTCAGCCAGTTTGTTTATGAAACGCTTAATTTGGCGCAGACAAAAATCACATCAAAAAAACTTCACCCGATAGAGGCGATTAAAAAAAATGAGGTTTTAGAAAATTCGCCTTCCGTCTCAAAATCTACCGTCCCTTGCCGGCTAACGCTGAGTCATTTTCAAATTGACGATTATCTCACCTGTCCTCTGAAATATAAATACATCCACATATTAAAAATTCCAGTTATGGCAAACCATTCCATAATTTACGGAAACGCCATGCACGAAACAATCCAGTTTTATTATAAAAGAAGAATGGAAAACAGATCGGTTGACTTGGCGGAACTCCTTAAAAAATTTGAGGCAAACTGGCAATCGTCGGGTTTTTTATCCCGTGAGCACGAAGAAAGGCGGTTAGAAGAGGGTCGGGAAACGATAAGGAAATTTTTTCACCGCGAGCAAAAATCCAAAACGGTGCCGAGATATATTGAAAAAAAGTTTAAATTTACTTTCGGCGATGACTTTGTTACCGGCAGGTTTGACAGGGTGGATTTGGCAAAAAAAGGTGCGGTAATAATAGATTTCAAGACATCCGACATTGCCGACAAAGATGATGCGGATGACAGGGCAAAAAAAAGCACCCAACTTGCCATATATGCTCTCGCATGGGAAAAAATTACAGGAAGTTTGCCTCAAAAATTGGAACTCCATTTTGTCAACACAGGTGCTGTCGGTTCCGTTGTTCCCGACGATAAGATGACCGAAAAAATAGAAGAAATTATAAGAAAAGTTTCAGACGGAATAAAAAACAAAAATTTTACGGCAGCCCCGCAGTACCTCTCTTGCAATTTTTGTCCGTTTAATAATATCTGTTCCGGCACTCCCGCTTTATAGTCGTGTCGTGCAGATAAATCGGTTCTTGAATTTTCGATTAAATTATAGTATAATTAAATTGCGATGACGATAATTCTCACGGTAGCAGTAGTAATAATTTTAGCACTCGTGTTTTTTATTATAAAAAAAATGCCGGCAACTGCGCAAGATTCACAGTCAGCATTGATTATGCAGCAGCAGATAGATGCTTTAAGAAAACAGGTCAGTGAAACACTTAACGGAAATACAGGTCTTATCAACCAGCAGATTGCGACCTTGACCTCGCAGGTTAACGAACAACTTTCATCCGTTGCCGCACAACTGTTAAACTCCCAAAAGAGCGTCGGTGAACGGCTTGATAACGCCGCAAAAGTTGTCGGTGATGTGAACCTTAGCATAGGACAGCTATCGGAGGCGACAAAGCGGGTTTTTGAGGTCGGGCAGGATATAGCGTCTTTGCAAGAGATTTTAAGGGCGCCGAAACTGCGCGGAAATATCGGGGAATTTTTTCTCGGTGATTTGCTTTCGCAGATTTTACCGACTAAATTTTACACGCTCCAGTACGCTTTTAAGTCGGGTGAAAAGGTAGATGCCATCATCCGTCTCGGACAGGGGCTTGTTCCCGTTGATTCAAAATTCCCGCTTGAAAATTTCAAAAAAATGATTATATCCGGCGAAGAAAAAGAAAAAAATCAGGCGAGAAAAAAGTTTGTCGGCGATGTAAAAAAACATATTGATGCCATTTCCTCAAAATATATTTTACCGGACGAGGGGACATTTGATTTTGCGCTGATGTATATTCCGGCCGAAAATGTTTATTATGAAACAATCATAAGAGAAGAAAACTCCGCTGACGATTCAATTTCAAGTTATGCTCTTAATAAACGGGTTATTCCCGTCTCGCCGAATTCTTTTTATGCATATTTGCAGGCGATTGTTCTGGGGCTTCGCGGGATGAAAATTGAGGAAAGTGCGCGAAACATAATGGAAACGCTTTCCCGTTTGACCGGTGATTTCGGAAAATTCAAAGAGGATTTTGAAACGCTCGGCGGACATATTTCAAAAGCCGCGGGTAAATTTGACGACACATCAAAAAAACTGGAAAAATTTGAAAATAAACTTTTATCCGTTGAACACCAGGAAGTAAAAATCATAGAAAATAAAATACAATGAGATTCAATCGCGCCGCTATCGTCTAGCCTGGTTTAGGACGCCGCCCTCTCAAGGCGGAGACCGTGGGTTCAAATCCCACTAGCGGCATAACGAAAAACCCTCAATAATCGGGGGTTTTCCAAATAATAACCGGGTGGTTTAAAAATCTAAAATCAAAAGTAGGACAAAAGTAGGACACGACTTGTTCTATTTTTTTTATTTTTTGAAAATATCATAACAAAATGGGTTAAGAAAGAAAAAGTTGCCGATATCTTAAGTCATCGCGACGATAAATTTTTTTTTATCAGTATTAGGTAAAATCAAGACATGTTTTCGCTGAATGCTAACCGGCGGCGGTTTGCTAAACCGACAGCCATTTTGCAATCCTCGTTGGTAAATTGAACAATCCCATCTCCTTTTGTCAGGTTTTTTGCCATACCCGGACACCCATCTACACAGTCATTACAGGTACGTAAAACTTTAGTCTTTCTGCCCGCCCACAATAACAAAAATCTGCTTAAAAAATTGTAAAATAAACCTTGAAAAAGAAATAACCCAAACAAAATAATGGCATCTCGCATTTTATGGTCGGTTTCATATGGAATGATTGTTTTTCAGTTGTGCAGATGTGCAACTGTCAGGACAATAAAACTGAACAAACTGATGAAACTTAATAGTCCGATAAAAATCGGTAGCACACTATATCGTTCGCAGAGATCGGATATCCTAAAATAGTCCAATTTGTCAAGACCAATATTATGCTGTAGTTAAGGTGAAAATATCGTATACTTAAACGCGGAGGTGGGGGCGTGGTGGATGTAACTGCACGGTATAAAATTTGACCAAAAAACACAGAAAATCGCAAGTGCTTATAATCTTCGTACAACGGTAAAAAATGCCTCTAAAAATAAAAATTTTTGAAGATGAAAAAAACACTTGACAAAATGCCGAAAATACTTTATAATTATATCAGCAAAAGGGGAAGTAAATATGTCCGTAAATCGCACTTATCCCAGGATGGTTTTCTGGTTCTTTGTTGGTGTTACTTCCCATATTTGCTAAAAGCCCTTGATGTAAAAATCAGGGGCTTTTTATTTGTTCTTTTATTTTTTTATTGAGATTGTCAACGATAAGGGCACACGGTCTGACCTGCCATTGGGCGGGAGAAGACCCTCTGAAAAAATCCAGAGCCGACGCGAGTCGGGGACGCAAAACCGCGGGACTTTTTAAGAGTTCGCCGAGTTGCCGATAGAAAGAAAAGTCAGCCGGGTTACCGAAAGATAATTTTGAGATTGCTCAAAAGAGCAGTTTAGTTAATTTCAGTAACTTGGCTTTTTGTTTTATGAAATGAATATGGAAAAACTTTTAGAAAATAGAGTTCAGGGTCGCCTCTGGAAACAATGGCTTGCAATCGGGATAATAGTTTTGGCCACAACAGTTGTCTATTATAACTCCCTAAAAACTCCATTTATATTTGATGATGTGTTAAAGATTGTAGAAAACCCTGATATAAAAGAACTGAGTAATCTCAAAACAAAACTTGTCTATCCTTATAGTAAACAATATCCTAACTTCAGCAGAAATGATCCGTCCAGACCTCTGACATATCTGACTTTCACGCTGAATTATTATTTTGGTAAACTAAATACTTTCGGTTATCATCTATTTAATCTTGTTATGCATATATTTAATGCAATACTGCTGTTCTTTTTGACAAAAAAGATAATTTCACTTCTTTTAACGTCCCAATCTCCTAATCTCTCAATTTCTCAATCTCTGACTTTTCCCTTTTTCACGGCACTGTTTTTTGCTATTCATCCAATCAATACAAATGCAGTAACGTATATTTTCAGTCGTTCCGATGTTTTAGCCACTTTTTTTTATATTTTATCTTTATTATTTTTTATAAAAACGTTTGAAAAAAATAAGAAACTATACATTTTATCGTTATTGTGTTTTATAGTAGCCCTTTTCTCAAAACAAATAGCAGTAACTTTGCCGGCGATAGTGCTGATTTCCGATTACATATTTCTGAATAACTTCAGCATAAAAAAAACTATTGATAAAAAATATTATCACATACCGTTTTGGGCTCTACTTTTTATTTATTTGTTATCCCGATATTTTTATCTTGGTGGGCTGGGAGATGTAGAGGTAGAAGTTACAAAAGTATGGAATAGATACTCATATTTAATTATTCAACCAGATATAATTTTAAGATATTTAAAATTGTTGTTTATCCCTATCGGATTTTGTATAGAGCATAGAATTGAACCCGCGAAGATATTGGAATTAAAAACAATAATATCTTTTTTGTCTCTTGCGGTAATATTCTGGTTAACTTACAGGACTTATAAAAAGAAAACAGATATTTCAAAGATAATTCTATTTTGTGTATTATGGTTTTTTATAATTTTGTCACCAACATCCAGTTTTTTTCCTACTACAAGTCCATTAGTTGAAAACCGGCTGTATCTTTCCGGTTTTGGATTTTATTTTTTTATTACTTTTTTGTATTTTAAGATATTTAAAATAAATTTTGCACTTGGCAAAGAATTTAATTTAACTCGCAATTGGTTATTCAATAGTATTATAACGTTTCATATTTTCCTGCTTGGTTATGGTACAATAAAGCGAAATCAACTTTATCAACAGCCAATTCTGATGTGGCAGGATGTTATTTCAAAATACCCTAATAATGTAAGGGCACACAGCGACCTTGGAATTTTATTGTATAATTCAAAAAGATATGAAAATGCTGAGAAAGAATACAGAGAGGCGATAAGGATAGACCAAAATTATGCAGAGGCACACAACAATCTCGGAAATTTGTTGTATGATTCAAAAAGATATGAAGAAGCGGAGCAAGAATACAGACAGGCGCTAAGAGTAAATCCAAATAATGCAAAAGCGCACAACAATCTCGGAAATTTGTTATATAATTCAAAAAGATATGAAGAAGCGGAGAGAGCATTCAGGGATGCGATAAGGGTAAATCCGAATTTTGCAGGTGCCCGCTACAATCTCGGGATTTTGTTACATAATTTAAAAAGATATGAAGAAGCTGAAAAAGCATTCAGTGATGCAATAAGGGTAAATCCGGATAATGCAAAGGCGTACAACAATCTCGGGGGTTTATTGTATAATTCAAAAAGATTTAAAGAAGCTGAGAAAGCGTTCAGGGATGCGATAAGAATAAATCCGAATTTTGCAAACGCACACAACAATCTCGGAATTTTGTTGCATAATTTAAAAAGATATGAAGAAGCAGAGAAAGAATACAGGGAAGCGATAGGAATAAATCCGAATGATGTAGAATTACACAACAATTTAGGCATTTTATATTATGAACTTAAAAAATATAACAAAGCACTTCAAGAATATGAAACTGCATTAAGATTGTCACCAAACAATAAACTTGTTCAAGATAAAATCCAATTGTTACATCAATTAAAAATTGAGAGAAAGTAATGTTAGAGGCGGAAAGAGCGAAAGATATAACAGCGGAGGAAAAAAAGGTGTGAGGAATAATGAAAGTAAAAGGCAACGGTTAAAAATTTGCGGTAGCCTTTATGGCGACAAAGAACTGACTTTTAATGTATATTTATGAAATTAAATTTTAGAATATCTTTTATAGTTACAATTTTAACTCTATGTTTTTATACAGAATTTATATATTCGGCACAGTTGTCGCCAATAACTCTACCGAAAAAGAAGTTTGTTGTATTTGAGTTGAAGTTAAAAGAAGTTTCATTTTCTGGGACAAAATATCATGTGGTAACTGCTGATGATGGAAGTGGCGATTATGACGCTCCACACTGGCAAGATAATTCTTCGCCCATTGACGGAGATGCGGATGATCCTGGTGACCGGAAATATGCTGTCGCCTTTACCCGGAACACCAAAATGAAAGTTTCAGTTAAATTCTTTATCAAGCCACCATCAGTTTTCAGTGGTATCACGAAAGTCAAAGGTGATGGTCCGGGCAATCTTGACTTCCCTGAAACCGACGCAACACTCAGTGGTAATGAACTAACGATTGCAAATGTGGAATGCTCAAATGCTTTTGTGGATGAGATTGATATTTTTGACCCTATGGAAATTGCTTGGAAGGTTTCTCCTGATGGAGGTAATACTTGGTTTGATGCTGGGACAAACAAGAACCAATGTTACATAACATGGAAAGATCCAACAACAACTGTATACCATACTGCAGTTCATATCGGATGTAAAATTGCCGATGGAATGAAAGAACCATTAACGGATGCTGATGTTTGTTATAAAATTTGGGATGCTTTCACGGGTTGTAATGTAAAACGAGCATTATTAGATGGTACTTCACTGTATTATTACAAATCTTTTCTAATTGAAAAGTATACTACAGAGGAGCTATTAAGAAATGCTGATGGTCAATGCAGTGCTTGGGCGAGATTCTTTATTGATACAATGTCTGACCAAGGCATTGACCATACAAACGATCTTATCTACTTTGAAGCAATAGAAACAGATGGTTTTCTCATTAAGAACTGGAGTTTTGATGCTGGTACAGGAATTAGCGGTAATACTGATTATCCATATCTGAATATTCCCGACCCACCGTATAAAAGGGATACTGAGTATAAATGGAAATTCGCAGAAGTTAAAGATCAGATTGGAATCAGCGGTCAAGGTCCCAATGCAAATCCAGCTTCGCTCTTTACCAATCACAAAATGACCAAGTTTGACGGAAAGTACTATGATCCAAGTTACGGTGTGACTTACAACACCAACGAAGAGTTTGAGGATGGGGCAATTGATGCTTATTTTATACACAAATTAAACTGGCCGGTAGATGAACCAGCGGTAAATTTAGATTTGAATGGAGATGGGGATAAAACTGATGTTGGAGTTGAAATAGAAGTATTTTTGATGAAAAAGAATCCACCGGGCAATTTTGATCAAAATCTACAAGAACATGTTTATCCATTTGGAGAATATCCATGAAAAGGATAAAATGGTAATGGATGAAATTAGGAGATAATCTATGAGAATTATTTCACTAACAGTTTTATTGTTAGCGATGACTTTCATCTTTGCAATTGTTCAAATTTCTTATGGGGATATAGATGTGTCAGAACCTTTTCGAAAGGCTATTATTTTTAAGGAGAATATCTACTTTTTTGAAGAGAAACCACCAAAGGTCTGGCATACAGCATTTATTAGGAAGAAACTACAGCCAAAACCGAGCACAAAAGACGAGGAGAGTTTTCATATTTTTGCTGTCAATAGTGACTTGGGAGGGAAAGTGGTGACTCTTAGATGGGATATAGCCGATAATGTAATGTTATGTGCAGAGCCATCTTCCTTTCCTATGGATCCCCGGGTACCTTTTATTGGACTTTTGCGATATCCTATTTCTCAAATGCATCCTAATGAACCAGGATTCTCGCCTCTTCCGATTCCTAAAAAGGTAAAAGATAAATCTGGAAGAATGGTATTCTTACCCGATGAAAAAGGCCACTATCCTCCTAACTATGGAAAACTGGACCCCGTATCATTTGCTTATAAGGACCCACGTATAAAGAAGATCTGGTACGATATACGTGGTATAGACAAGGATACCACTGAACTTTACTTATCTATAGACGGTTCTGTTTCTGTTTGGTTATATGATGGTGGTACTAAGGGGACAGAATGGAAAAAAGCGAGAGACCTTACTGCTGAGACTGAAGGATTGTACCACTTACCGGAAGGCACGGGATGGAAAAAGACAAAAAATCTTAGTGTCAAGATAGAAGGACCATTTCGTTTGTTACCGGCCGGGGACGACGCTGTTGTTTTGGAACAAGGTAAGTGGTTTGTGCTTGAAGGGATACTTGGAGACAAAGTCAAGAGAAGAGAACTTCCTATCCTTGATGGTAATAGAACCGTAATGCTTTTAATAAATATGGATAAGAAAGAAACATTACTGTTACAAAATGAGATAGTAACTTTGAAAGGAGAAGTTGTAAAACAACCGCCATGGGGCTTATATCAGAAAGACATATTGAGGTTTCTGAAGCATGTTAATCAGTCTCGTAAGTAGTGGAATCCGGGAATGAAAAGAAAATACTATCTGAACTGTGGAAATAGTAAGGAGGCCTGATATTTAATGCGAATCAGAAAAAGAATAAAATTATTAGGTCTATTATCCGGAATATTCGTTCTTTTTTCTATGAATATTTATGCTGACACTTATGTTAAACCGGGAGATGTGGGTAGCATAATACTTCCTGTAGAAAATATTACCGCGAGTGTTAGCAATATGGAAGATGTAACAATTGGGGTAGAAGTAATGCCGCCATCATATTCGTCATATTTTATTGTGGAAGGTATTACTTGTATTTTGGATTCACAGCCAGTTGCGACATCAATTCCACCTGGTTATACTGGAACATTTACACTTAACTACAGAATTGGTTCAGGACCAGATGGAGTTTTTGATGTTAAATTAGTAGTAAAAACAACAACTAATAATTGTATACCAGTGCCACCAGATACTTGGGATACTCTGCATCGTTTCACCATAGATACCACATCACCTGCTGGCATTTCGGATTTGACTGCGTTGAAAGGTTCTGCTGACGGGCAGGTTGTTTTGAAGTGGACATCGCCTGGCGATGATGGGACTGTTGAAAATCTTTCAGCGGGCAGTCAATTTCAGATAAAATATTCAACAGTATCACAAATAACAAATGCGAATTACACCTTACCGCCGAATCCGACATACACAATAAATATAGCGACGAGCAATTTGGCGCCTTTAACCGCCTGCACAACAACGCTTTACAATTTAAGAACCGGAGCGACCTACTGGTTTGCGATAAAAACGCAGGATTTTGCGGGCAACTGGTCTGTGTGGAACTCCTCAGCTGACATATCAAATGTAAACGCTGGTGCTTTAATTTATATACCTGTACCCGCTATTGCCAAGTCAGCTGGAACTGGAAATTGGAGTGACCCAGGTACATGGGAAGGCAATGCAGTTCCCTGGCCCAGCCAAGGTGTGCAAATTCAAAGCGGGCATACAGTCACTTTTAATAGGAATGATGTTTCTGTTACTTGTTTATCTATCACGCTTTATGGCACATTGCAATTTGACGCGCAAATTGATACAAGGACAATGATAGTTGCGGGGAATGTTGATATCCGGAGCGGCGGACAATTTCTGATGCCGCCGAATACGGGGTATGTTTCTGTCCTCAGAATCAAATGCGACACAGCCGGTCAGTATGGAATAATTGTGAATAACGGCGGAATTTTTGATGTTCAGGGAACTACTACAACAGCGCCATCTACGAGAAACTGCTTAATAACATCAGACAACCCATCTTACAAATCGTACATCAGAAACCTTTCACAGACCGAAGCAAACTTCAATATGTATTATATGGAAGTAAGCTATCTTGGAGTGGGTGAAGCAGAAACGAGTGATGCAGGAAAGTATGGTATAACTTTTTACGGTTCAGGAACAAGAGGAAAGATAAATTACTGTAGCATTCATAATGGGAATCATGGCATTTCTCTTGTCAACAGTTCCAACAACACATTGAGCAATAATAATTGCTATTCTAATTCCCGGAATGGCATTAATCTTGACGGCAGTTCCAACAACACAATAAGCAATAACAGTTGTTATTCAAATAATTCAGGTATTTACCTTTGGAGCAATGGCGGCAACACAATAAGCAATAACAGTTGTTATTCAAATTATACTGGTATTTACCTCCAACTCAGTTCCAACAATACAATAAACAATAACAGTTGTTATTCAAATGGTGGTAATGGCATTGCTCTTGTCAGCGGTTCCAACAACACATTGAACAATAACAGTTGTTATTCAAATATTAATGGCATTACTTTTATCGAAAATTCCAAGAACAATATTTTAAGCAATAACAGTTGCTATTCAAATTCTTATGGCATTTACACAAGGAAGTCCATAAATACGGTGGTGAACTGTGAATTAGGCAAAAGTGGTAATTATATAGCAGATATTGGATATGAATATAGTTATGTTGCAAAACTAACATTAAAGAATTGTAATTTATATTCTTCTAAAAAAGTAGAGACTTATGGGATGGATACTGCGGGTTCTTATCTTGTTTCGTATAATCAAAATGGGACTTCTGGCACGGTAAAAATCTGGGGTAATTATGATGTACCGAGTGGCACAGCGAATAAATTCAATTATGGTGAAGTGCTTTATGTCTCAACCGCAACTCTGCCGAATTCAACATTAAAAGGAACAGGTTCAATTACATATCCTACAACTGATGATGGTAAAACATTAACTGAATTCTGGGAAGTGAAATACAACGGCACAAATTTCACAGTAAAAAGAGGAACTGGGACGGTTCTGGTTAATGATGGCAATGCAACCGTAGGAACACCTTATACAAGTGCAACAAGAGGAGTAGGATTCACGGTAAGCGGTACTTTCCAGACAGGTGATGCATTCTATTTTGTAACAATTTCCTCATCTGCTGACCAATTTGTCCAAAAGAAAATCGAGTTTAACACATCACCAATTGGAACAAAATTAACAGTTAATACTGGTGGAACAATACAGATGATTGGCAGTCCGACATATCCTACAATTTCTACATCCGCAGCAAGTGGAGTATATTACGGATTCTGCTCATCAGGGTCGGTGAATTTGCAAAACTATGTACTTTCAAATTTGAAATCGTCCGGTTTGGAGATTTATCCAAATGCGAATGTTGTAGATTTAAGCAGCGGGACATTTGATAACATACAGGGCAGTGCCGATTCAATCTATATCAGGGTGAAAGGAATAACATCGACTCGAACATTTTACGGTTGTGTGTTCAACGACACGCTCGGTACAGCAAACTATAATGTGAAAGCCGACGGTTCGGGTATCAACTGGACATTTCTTAATTGGTCGGGGGTAAAAGGTGGAGAAAATTATGACTACGAAATAAACAGTGCCAATATATTTTGGGATACTCCGCCGCCTGCACCAACTAATTTAACTGTTGACTTATCACAAACAACGACAGTGCAGATAAAGTGGGTATTTTCTGATAATGCTACAAATGAGACGGGACTGTATGTATCTTCCGGAACAGATGTAACAATGCGACTCTCCCCCAATTTATCTAACGGCAGTTTCACAGGGACGACGGATTGGATAGAGCCGAACTTAACAATAAATACTGCTTATCAGAGGTATGCTGAGGCGGTAAATGCAAACGGTTCTGCATGGTCTGTTTCAATTACATCTTATACGCTCGCAAACCCACCAGTAGGGAGTTATATTTCTTCCGTAGGCACGACTTCAATCGTGCTTAACTGGTTGCCTAATTCAAATTCATCATATACCCGTTGGGGTATATTGCGTTCAACGGATAATTTTGTAACTAGTACTACAACGTTGACAAACTTTGATTCTAATTATACGAATACATCTTATCTGGATGTGGGACTTCAGTCTGATACAATATACTGGTATAAGGTGCAGGCGTTCAACGGAGATGGGATTGCAACCGCATTTGATGCAACGATTTCAACGGTGACCCTGGCTTGGCCAGACACCACCCCGCCTGCTGGGATATCGGATTTGACGGCACTGGCGGGACCCGTTGAGGGTTCAATAACACTTAAATGGACAGCACCGGGCGATGATGGGACTGTTGGTAATATAGTTGACGGTAAATATGAAATAAAATACACATCAGTAGCAATAATTACAAATGCAAATTACACCTCACCATCACCACCATTTTATACAATAACAATCTCAACAACGTACGCTATACCACTACAAGAACACACAACAACTGTATTTAATTTATTAATGAATACTTCCTACTATTTTGCAATAAAGACAAAAGACGAAGCAAACAACTGGTCTAGTTGGAATTCAAAGGATGATACACCTATTGGTCAACAGAACACGGCTGCTTATATTTTAATACCTACTGTTGTTAAGTCAATTGCAAGCGGGAACTGGAATAGTCCAAACACTTGGGAAAATGGTAATATTCCGTGGCCCAGCCAAGGTGTGCAAATTCAAAGCGGGCATACAGTCACTTTTAATAGGAATGATGTTTCTGTTACTTGTTTATCTATCACGCTTTATGGCACATTGCAATTTGACGCGCAAATTGATACAAGGACAATGATAGTTGCGGGGAATGTTGATATCCGGAGCGGCGGACAATTTCTGATGCCGCCGAATACGGGGTATGTTTCTGTCCTCAGAATCAAATGCGACACAGCCGGTCAGTATGGAATAATTGTGAATAACGGCGGAATTTTTGATGTTCAGGGAACTACTACAACAGCGCCATCTACGAGAAACTGCTTAATAACATCAGACAACCCATCTTACAAATCGTACATCAGAAACCTTTCACAGACCGAAGCAAACTTCAATATGTATTATATGGAAGTAAGCTATCTTGGAGTGGGTGAAGCAGAAACGAGTGATGCAGGAAAGTATGGTATAACTTTTTACGGTTCAGGAACAAGAGGAAAGATAAATTACTGTAGCATTCATAATGGGAATCATGGCATTTCTCTTGTCAACAGTTCCAACAACACATTGAGCAATAATAATTGCTATTCTAATTCCCGGAATGGCATTAATCTTGACGGCAGTTCCAACAACACAATAAGCAATAACAGTTGTTATTCAAATAATTCAGGTATTTACCTTTGGAGCAATGGCGGCAACACAATAAGCAATAACAGTTGTTATTCAAATTATACTGGTATTTACCTCCAACTCAGTTCCAACAATACAATAAACAATAACAGTTGTTATTCAAATGGTGGTAATGGCATTGCTCTTGTCAGCGGTTCCAACAACACATTGAACAATAACAGTTGTTATTCAAATATTAATGGCATTACTTTTATCGAAAATTCCAAGAACAATATTTTAAGCAATAACAGTTGCTATTCAAATTCTTATGGCATTTACACAAGGAAGTCCATAAATACGGTGGTGAACTGTGAATTAGGCAAAAGTGGTAATTATATAGCAGATATTGGATATGAATATAGTTATGTTGCAAAACTAACATTAAAGAATTGTAATTTATATTCTTCTAAAAAAGTAGAGACTTATGGGATGGATACTGCGGGTTCTTATCTTGTTTCGTATAATCAAAATGGGACTTCTGGCACGGTAAAAATCTGGGGTAATTATGATGTACCGAGTGGCACAGCGAATAAATTCAATTATGGTGAAGTGCTTTATGTCTCAACCGCAACTCTGCCGAATTCAACATTAAAAGGAACAGGTTCAATTACATATCCTACAACTGATGATGGTAAAACATTAACTGAATTCTGGGAAGTGAAATACAACGGCACAAATTTCACAGTAAAAAGAGGAACTGGGACGGTTCTGGTTAATGATGGCAATGCAACCGTAGGAACACCTTATACAAGTGCAACAAGAGGAGTAGGATTCACGGTAAGCGGTACTTTCCAGACAGGTGATGCATTCTATTTTGTAACAATTTCCTCATCTGCTGACCAATTTGTCCAAAAGAAAATCGAGTTTAACACATCACCAATTGGAACAAAATTAACAGTTAATACTGGTGGAACAATACAGATGATTGGCAGTCCGACATATCCTACAATTTCTACATCCGCAGCAAGTGGAGTATATTACGGATTCTGCTCATCAGGGTCGGTGAATTTGCAAAACTATGTACTTTCAAATTTGAAATCGTCCGGTTTGGAGATTTATCCAAATGCGAATGTTGTAGATTTAAGCAGCGGGACATTTGATAACATACAGGGCAGTGCCGATTCAATCTATATCAGGGTGAAAGGAATAACATCGACTCGAACATTTTACGGTTGTGTGTTCAACGACACGCTCGGTACAGCAAACTATAATGTGAAAGCCGACGGTTCGGGTATCAACTGGACATTTCTTAATTGGTCGGGGGTAAAAGGTGGAGAAAATTATGACTACGAAATAAACAGTGCCAATATATTTTGGGATACTCCGCCGCCTGCACCAACTAATTTAACTGTTGACTTATCACAAACAACGACAGTGCAGATAAAGTGGGTATTTTCTGATAATGCTACAAATGAGACGGGACTGTATGTATCTTCCGGAACAGATGTAACAATGCGACTCTCCCCCAATTTATCTAACGGCAGTTTCACAGGGACGACGGATTGGATAGAGCCGAACTTAACAATAAATACTGCTTATCAGAGGTATGCTGAGGCGGTAAATGCAAACGGTTCTGCATGGTCTGTTTCAATTACATCTTATACGCTCGCAAACCCACCAGTAGGGAGTTATATTTCTTCCGTAGGCACGACTTCAATCGTGCTTAACTGGAGTGCTAATGGCAATCCTGCACAGACAGATTACGATGTTCACTATTCAACGGATTCTAATTTCAGCGTGTTCAGTTCAACTTCTATTTTGAATGGTGGGATAAATCCCACCGCTATATTAAATAACTTGAATGTCAATACGCTTTATTATGTGCGTGTTAGGGCGAAAAACAAAGACGGTCTTTTAGGTCTTTTGAGTGTTTTTGACACGACAAAATCATCATATACCCTTGCCAATCCACCAATAAGTACTTACATAGTAAACAGGACAACATATAGTATTCAAATACAGTGGTCGGCGAATGATAATCCTTCAAATACTTGCTGGGGAATAATACGTTCTTCTGATAGTTTTATAATATCTACAACGACAATAAAAACATATACTGATAACTGGTGTTCAACATCATATATGGATACATTTAACATATTACCAGGAAATACGTATTGGTATAAAATACGGACATTCAATGGAGATAATGTTGCTACTGCATTTGACACAACAATTTCGACGCGAACATTATTTATTTCGCGAAGCTCCGAAACTGTTATATCCTTGATTTCGGAAATTCCTGTGAGTTTTGTAGTGATCCCGTCAACACAATCGAACATTTCTCTTGCACTTTCAACAGCAACAGCACAAGGGCTATATTTGGTAAGTAATATTTATGATGTTCAGCCTGATGGTACAGTTTTTTCACCACCTGCAGAATTTACATTTAAGTATGACACAAATACTGTGACTGACACAACAACACTTGCAATATACAAGTGGACAGGAATAGAATGGACCTCCGCGACGATTACAAATCAGGTTGTATTGGATTCCCTGAATCCTCGTGTAGTAGGGAATATTTCATCTGTCTCATACTATGGATTATTTTTGTATGACAAAACACAACCGCAGATTATGGTAAGTTCTCCGATTGGTGGAGAAAAATTTATTGCTACAATTTCCACGATAACAATAAATTATACTGTAAAAGACAATCTTGATCCCAATCCAAAGGTTATAGCATATCTTACTGATTTGGAAGAAGGAACTACGATGGCAGTAAATATGGGTGACGAAATAGAGCCGCTATCAATTGACGATGGTTTTTGGACATTGACCGTTGAAGCAACCGACTGGGTTGGTAATCATTCATCATCAACGACAGCAAAGTTTGAAGTGATACACGATATGAAACCGCCCCGGACAACCATTTCAGTCGGTGAGCCAAAATATATTATAGATGTATCAACATATGTTTCTGACACAACAGAGGTTACACTCTCTGCTGTTGATGACTTAATAGATATGGACGATAACAAAGGGCTTGGCGTGAAAGAAATAAGATACAAAATAAATAACGGGGATTGGCAGGTTTATACCGCGTCATTCACAATTCCAGTAGAAAGTTCTCATACAATTTCATATCACAGCATTGATGTTATCGGAAACACCGAGCAATCACAAATATTAAGTGTGACGGTGGACAATACTGTTCCGACAACAGAAATATCTGTATCATCACCACAATATACATCTGATGGGAAGTTGTGGGTAAGTTCAGAAACCTCTATAAGTTTATCAGCAGTAGATGGTGGAGTAATTCCTTGCGGAGTGAAATATACAGAATACAGGATAAATACCGGCGAGTGGATAAAATATACTACGGGCTTTAACTTATCAGGTGCCGACGGTGATTATACCATTTACTACAGAAGCGGCGATAATTTAGATAACGTAGAAGAATCTAAGTCGCTTACTGTAAAACTTGACAACACTGCACCCTTAACGACAATCAGTTTTTGCGAGCCGAAGTATGTAAGCGACGAAAAAATCTGGATTACATCAAGCACGGCGATAGATCTGGCTTCAACGGATAGCGGCTGTGGAGTAAAAAACACTGAATACAAAATTGACGACGATCCCTACACAGCCTACTTTTCTACCTTCTATCTTTCTACTCTTCCTGAAGGTGAACATACAATATATTTCAGAAGTGCAGATAACTTAAACAACACGGAGCAGGAAAAATCGGTAACGATAATAATAGATAATACGCCGCCGACAACAAGTATAAATATCGGCAATCCGAAATATACGGCAGATAACAAAATCTGGATAAATAATTACACGCCGATAACGCTATCAGCAGAAGACGGCGGGATAACACCGTCAGGAGTAAAATCCATTGCATACAAAGTAGATAACAACGCCTGGCAGTTATATTCCAGTGCATTTGATTTGAGAACGTTTAACGAAGGCGAACACACGATATATTATTACTCGCAGGATAACGTAAATAACACAGAGCAGATAAAAAGTATAAAAGTAATACTTGATGTAACACCGCCCGTGACGGCGATGTTATCATCAGAACCAAAATATGACAATTACATTACATCAGATACTATCTTTGCATTAAGTCCTGCCGATGGCGGAGTAATACTGTCGGGAGTAAAATACAGTCAATATAATATCAATAATCAGTTTTGGAGCATTTACATTCAACAGTTTAATATAACGGGTGCAGACGGAATTTACGCAATCAATTATCAGAGTGTAGATAATGTAGAGAATTATGAGACGGCGGAGTTCACGACGGTAAAATTAGATAACACCGCACCCGTTTCTGCACTAACGATATCCGACGGAAAACAATACACATCATCCGACGGAAAATTGTATGCCTCAATGGATACAAAATATGTTTTAAGTGCAGAAGACCCTGTTATTAACGAAGTGGCATCAGGTTTATCAAAAATAGAATATTCAATTGACGGCAGCAGTTTCACTATTTACACAACAAGCATAACGCTTACGGAAGGAATACACACGATAACCTACCGCGGAATAGATAAACTTGGCAATACGGAATTAGTAAAGACATTTAATGTCAATGTGGACAACACACCGCCAGTTACACAGCATATAATAAACGGGATACAGTATACATCAGACAGCAAAATATACATCACGCCAGCGAGTGTGATTGGGTTCACGATGATTGACCCAACAGTATCGGGCGTTGCCTCTGGTATCTCATACACAAAATGCAGGATAGCCGCCGGTGAATTCCAGAATATACTTTCAACCTATACATTTACATTAACGGAAGGAATACACACAGTGGAGTATTACATCGCAGACAATGTGAATAATACCGAATCGGTGAAACAAATAACGCTCTATGTTGACAACACTGCACCTGTAACCGAAATAACCGTCGGTGAACCAAAATTCACAGCATTCGGAGAGACATATATTTCACCGAGAACACCGATAACACTTACGGCAAACGACCCCGTAAATAACAATGTCGCAAGCGGAGTGGGTGAGATACAATATTCAATAGACGGTTCAGAGTTTGCGAAATATATCAGTTCATTCACTTTAAGCGAAGGTGTGCATACAGTCGGATATAGAAGTATAGACAACGTGCAAAATCTGGAAGAAACAAAATCAGTAAAAGTCACAGTGGCATACATCAGCGAATATGCATCATTCGGCGCAAACGAGGTAAAAGTTAACGGGCAGGGCAAGATTTACGGCGATACAAGAAGCAACGGTAATGTAAAATTATCCGGTCAGGCATTTATAGACGGCGATGTATCTGCAAGCAGCATAACCCTTACAGGACAAAGCAAAATAACAGGCACGCTCACGCAAAATGTTCCCGCTATAAGCACAAGTGCGATTGATTTGGTAGCACTTCAAACACAGGTATCACAGAACAACGACAACTCAAACATTCCTAAAACGCAGAAAGGCAAAACCGCACTTGTCAACGGAGTTCTTACATTAAGCGGACAAGATTCTCTCACCATAACCACAGGGACATATTATTTAGCGGGAATAAATCTTTCGGGACAGACAAAGTTGTATCTTAACGGTGTGGTAAGGATATTCTGCACCGGCAAGATACAGGTTTCAGGACAGAGCGAAGTCCGTTATTCAGGAGTGAATCCATATAATCTGATAATCTACTGCAATACAACAGAGCCGATAACGATAAGCGGACAAGGCGAGATGAAAGGAATAATATATGCGCCGGGTAGCGATATATCCGTAAGCGGACAGGGGATAACGTTGAGCAACGTGTTCGGTAAAACGGTCAGTGTGGACGGACAGGGAAAAGTGATAGGCGTGACCTACTCGCAACCGCCGATGCTTGCTGCAAGTATGATAAAGCCTGCTTCACCGGTATCTGACTTTATTCTTGGCGAAGTGTATTCATTCCCGAACCCTGCAAAACGAGGTAAATATCCGACGATACACATAGAAGTAGGTCTTGCCGACATACTGGAAGTCCGGATTTACAATGTTGCCGGCGAACTGGTTTATTCGACGGAAATATCGGGAAGCAATTACAAAACAATAAACGGCAAATACGCTTACGAATATAACTGGGACATATCCAACATCGCCAGTGGTGTATATATTTACCTTGTGAGAGCAAAGAAAGATAGCCAGACAATAAAGACGATGAAGAAACTTGCGATTATAAAATGAGGATAATGGAAGAAACAAAACGAAGAAGATATTTTATACAGAAGGGTTTTCAACTGAGAATGTTTGTGAGATTTATGCTGATGGTAATTCTATCAACGGTTCTCACAGGCGGATTGATAATAGGTTTAACGGCATACAAGCAGAAAAAAGACAAGGCAAAACTGTTTTATGTGACCGACAGTTTCGGCACAGACCCTAAAGTGATAACAGAGATGGACAAGGTAAAAGCAATAGCGCCTGTTGTCGGCATAACGCTGATTGTAAGCATTTTCATCACAGGCATATTTGTTTTGTTCTACTCGCATAAGATAGCGGGACCTGTTTGCAAAATAACGAAGTGTCTGGAGCAGATGGAAAAAGGACAGACACTTGAAAAAATAAATTTGAGGGAATCGGACGAGTTCAGGGAACTCGCTGAAGCGTATAATAAAGCAGTAGAGAATATGAAGACAAGTAAGGGGATTTTATGAAAAAAATTTTATCTGTGCTAATCTGTGTCCATCTGTGGCTTATTAGTCCGTGTTTTTCAAACACTGGTGCTTCTTTTCTTAACATCGGCACATCCGCCCGTGCAATCTCAATGGGCGGAGCATATGTGGGAGTAGCAGACGACGCAAACGCAATCAGTTACAATCCCGCGGGATTATCGCAGTTAAACAGAAATGAAATAGTAGCCCAGCACACGGAGTGGATATCAGATATTAAACACGACTTTCTTGCCGGAGCATTTCCGTTAAGAAATAGCACGGTAGGATTCAGCGTGGTTTATCTATCGCAGGGGAAAATAGAGGGCAGAGACGAAAACAGAAACGCGACGGACAGTTTCTCAGCTTATGATGTTGCAACAACAATTTCTTATTCAAAAAAAATAAACGAAAAAGTAAAACTTGGAACAAACCTGAAAATCATCCAGCAGAAGATAGAGACAGAACATGCAACGGGAGTAGCGATAGACATCGGAACACTTTACAATACCGGCATAAAGAACCTCACGGCAGGATTGTCGTTTCAGAACTTAGGACCAAAGATGACCTTTATCTCGGAGGGCTACAATTTACCGTTCACGGCGACACTCGGTGCCGGCTACAACATCAAAAATGCAATAACGGTTGCACTGGATATCAAGCAGAAAATATATGACAACAAGACAGAAATATCATTCGGCACGGAATACACGCCGATAACCCCGCTCGCATTGAGGGTAGGTTACCTGAAATCACTCAACCCAGAAGACGTATCAAAAATCTCCGAGTTCAAAGGCATTGGTGGTGGTCTCGGCTTAAAAATCCTCAACTTCTCCACCGATTATGCGTTTATCCCCTACGGCGACCTCGGCAACACCCACAGGGTCTCTTTCAGCGTGAGGTTTTGATATTAAAACTTTTATAATTATGTTATTATTGATTTTTCAGTAAATCTAAAGGAGAAGAAATAAAAGAAGGATTGAAAACAAGTGCATTGATAATTTCAATTGCCCGCCCTATTTTACAATTATTAGAGATAATAAAGTAATCGAAGCATAATTGTGTCAGTGTCAAATGCAGGGTCAAAATTTGATTACAATTTACATACTAACCGGGGGCGGTTTCCTAAACCGCCCGTCATTTCACAATCCTCATCGGTAAATTGAACAATATTACTCTCATTTTGTCAGTTTTTTTGCCATACCCTAACAGTAGAGCAATCGCATTTGAGAAAATGTGCGTATAAACAAATAGAATTGAAAAGAGCCGCGATGATGGGAAAAAGGAGTGATTGCAAAAGAAGAACACGACTTATCCTACTTTGAATAAGGTAACAAATCCTGAGTTGGGAATAAATTTACGGCGGCGTGCAAATGATCAGGCGCGATATGAGAATATATCATTGTGGTCTTAATATCAGAATGTCCAAGGAGTTTACTCACCGTTAAAATATCTACGCCCTTCATCACAAGATGAGAAGCGAATGTGTGTCGCAGGGTGTGAATTGTAGCATCTTTTAATCCTAGTTTATTAGTAATTTTTTTGAAATATCTTTTTTGCAAATTACCCCCGATTAATTTATGACCTTCCGGAGATGTAAAAACATATTTCGTATTTTTGGGTAATTTTTTCAAAATATCTATAACCATAGGGTGCATCGGTATTGTTCGTATCTCATATGTCTTCGGTGTCCAGCCGTCCTTGCTCTGTATGTGGATTCTCTGTTGCTTGAAATTTATATCATTCCAGGTCAGATTAATCAACTCCCCGACTCTCATTCCAGTTAAAATTAAACAAACCACTATATTATAAAGCCAGGACGAACATTCTGCCAGCACCATTTTTATTTCATCAATAGTCAAAAACCGCGGGAGTTTTTTTGTGGTATCCGGTAATTTTTTAATATTTTTTGCCGGATTTTGAGAAATGTATCCCCAGTGTATCGCCTTATTAAACATTGCCTTTAAGACAGTAAATTCTCTGTTAATTGTTGAATGCTTCTTTTTTGCTTTAATTCTATTATTAATGTATTCCTCTATATGAATTGGTTTAATTTTACAAAATGACAAATCAAAAATTTTAAAAAAGCTATTGATTACTGTCCTGTCTCGTTCATATGTTCCTTTAGATTTGTGATTTTGCGAATAAAGAAGATATTTTTCAACAAATTCCTCGTTTGAAATTTCTTCCTGAACAAAAAAGTCATTTCTGTTAATTTTATCCGCCAGGGAATGAAGGGTTTTTTCTGCATTCACTCTGTTACTTGTTTTTGTGCTTATTTTATGTCGTCTGCCGTCAACGATATAACTGATATACCAGTATGGAGAATGAGATTGCTTGAATAATGTCGGCATAATGTTCCTCTAAAAATACAACATAAATCACTTCGGCCAGTTTGCCCATTTTTTGTTAAAATTTATCCAATACCAGGAAATTTAATAACCTGTTTTTTATGATGGTCTTTATTTGACTGACTTATCCAGTTCATAATATCGGTTTCTGAAAAACGGAGACATTTCCTAATTTTGAGATAGGGAATTTGCCCTCGCGACACCCAACAATAAATGGTGTTTATAGAGATTTTGAGAATCTCGCTTAATTGCTTGACGTCAAGTAATTTTTGCATTTTTTTCCTTTTTTGATTTTAACCAATTATTAAATGCAACCCTGTTCAAAAAATGTAATCTTCCGATTGGTATACCGGCAATTTTTCCAGTTTTTGCGAGTTTGCGGATGTAATTAATTTTTCCACGGGAAGTAATTTTGGGAATTTTTACTGCTTCTGAAAGTTCAATAAATTTATTATCGAACTCATCAAATTCCCATTTTGGGATTGTTATTTCACCGGAAGAATTTTTTACGGTGTGAATATATCCTGCTTTCTCAAGAAGTTTTACTCGTTGCCATGCTTGAGAATGTTTTAATCCAAGTTTACTTTCTAAATCCTCAAGGGTATAATACTGGGCCGGATTAGTAGTTTTGTAG
The DNA here is from genome assembly GCA_041658185.1 of Elusimicrobiota bacterium. Classification (GTDB taxonomy): domain Bacteria; phylum Elusimicrobiota; class UBA8919; order UBA8919; family UBA8919; genus UBA8919. The sequence goes on along the minus strand of JBBAAR010000011.1, from coordinate 13,979 downwards.
ACACTGTTGAGAATATCAAGATAGAATTTTTTAGTAAGAGCAATTTTATTAAAATTATTCTGAACAGGAGTAATCTGGGGCTCTATTGCTTCCAGAGTTTTGTAAATAATGAATTTAGTAGTGTTTTCTTCAAAAAGTACAACTCCGTTTATAACCGGTGCTTTATTTAAGTTAAGATGTTTTTCAATACGCATTCTACGTGCTTCTGGTGAGTGATGCATATAATTATCAGTTTCTTCATATTTTTCATGTCGAGCATTTTCATGAAGATCAAGATAGTCCCAGCCCTCTTCTACATTATGTGTAATACGAGAATGCCGCAAACGATTAGGTGTAATATTTTTATTTGGCTTCATTTATCTCTCCGGTTTCTTCTACAAGTTCTTTGAAAAGTTTACTAAATTTTGTGTAGGTTAAAGGTTCCCCGTCTTCATCTATAAAATATGGTGTACCAAGAACTGCCCCAGTTTTTCTGCAAATAAGAGATTTAATCTCGATCTTTTTTTCTTTGCAATATTCCTTTTTTACCTGCCGCCATAATTCATCCCAGAGTTGTATTTTTCTATATTCTATCCATACAATATCTTCGTGAAAAGGCGGTCTATGCTTAGCACCTCGAATTATAATAGGTATAAGACCGCTTGGTGCGATATCATTTATTCCAACGTCTGTTTCCAATAGTCGTGTCGGTTCAGATACTCTGCCCGCGAATTCATAACAAATCTTCGGAACCGCCTTTTTCAAAATATACCGGAATTTTCCAGCAATATCTAAATCTAAACTATTCATATAATCTAAATCAATGTGAAATAACTTTTCGAGTATTGATTGAGAAACTGCCGTTTTTGTTGTTAAGTTGTGGGATTTCTTAAGTTCAATTTTGAAATAATTGCGGTATTCCAAATCTGAAATTATATGCATATCACGCGCATAGGTAAAGACGTTCCTGACTTTGCAAGCGATATTATAAATTTTTGACTGCGAACTTTCACCGTTATTATTTTTTTGTTGGAAAGATTGTTCCAATTCCCGTAAAAATTCGTCCATATAGCCTTGTTTACGGAAACTTTTTATTGAATCGCAAGAACATTTGGGATGTTTCTGTGATATGATTTTTACGAATATTTTAAAAGAGCGTGCGGTATCGTCTTTATAGGTTTTAGATAACCCAACTCCTGTATATCTACTGCGTCTCGAATCCAGTATTTCTTTGAGTTCCTGTAGAAGTTGGGGGTTGAAATCAGAGAGATTTTCTTTTTGGTGGCAAGTAATAAATTTTGGAATTTGAAAAAAAATATTAGGTTGTTTTATTAGCCAAGCAAGGAATTTTTTTAATGCTGTTATAGGCCAAATATGCAACTTACTCCAGCCATATTTGGCATATGCTTTATCAATTATAGTTTTATTTAATTTCGATGGGTTATAACCTACTATTTTTAGAATTTTTATTATCGCTGAATCACGCTTTATAGCCGGCTCATTTGGATTTTCTGTTATCCACTTCTTAAGCCAGAAATCGATCTCCTTTTTATGTTCTCTCAAAAGATTTGGTTCTTTGATTCGTGCTGTATTTTCTGTGGAATTAACCGGAACAGGAGACGAACCTTTGTTGATAGATTCGGCGGGGGCAGTCAAGGACGCGTTAGGTATGGTTTTATCGCCTGCTGGGAGAGAACAGGGTTTTGTCCCTGTGCAATCTTGCGGGAAATTAAATTCAGGCTGGTTTTTATTATTGTATGTGTTAGGTCTTTTCTTCATAATCTTATCCATAGATGCTTGTTTCTTTCCGTTGTCGCCTATATAAGTATAAAGAAAAATCTATCTTTCGGTCAAGATAGCATTTTTTTACCAAAAGTATTATTTTTTTTACCAAAAGTTTACCATGTTTTCACCGACGACATCGGTAAACTTTGGGAAACATTCGGGAAACACTTGGGAAACATTCAGGGATTTACAGGAATTTGATGTTAAAGGATTGCAAGGCAGAGTAAATATGTTATTAGATATGAATGAATCTTTTACTGATAGGTGTGTTTAGAAATATCCTAGGGTAATAGAAAAACCTTCTTCAATATCCCCGCGAATTATTTTTTTACCTTTTGATAGATCTTTTTTACCAATAGCTTTTCTGAGTTCTCTTATGTGTTTGGTAAGATTTCTGTAATGCTTTCCATAAACAGGATGTTTGTTTCGATTTTGTTTTTCATCCATTATAGTTTTTATTACTTCTTCAGGAATATCAACAGTAAATACTTTTTTAATTAATTCCTCTGCATTTGATGGATTGGATTTATTGGACAACAAATACTTGATAATTTTTATATGTTCAATTGGCCAGTCAAGTGATTTTTTATTAGGATGGTTAGCATCTACATATTCAAGAGGAGTACCGAAAATTACCTGTCTGTCATCTACTTCTAATTTGAGGGGTTTAACTGGCCGGTATTGTGATTTCTTTGGGTTATGTTTTGTAACCGCATGTGAATACTTGCTCATGTCAATGAATTTTTGCGGCGGTTTCTGTAATAATTCAAAATAATGTTTTCCTATCTTGTAGATAGCATGAAGTTTATTTTTATCTATATTTGATAATCCGCTTAATGGAGAATAAGGCAAAAAAACGACGATGTTATTACCATAAAAAATTGTACAAGAAAGTATTTCTTTTGTTGCTGAATTTATAGCGTTTCGAATCGCGAAATATTCATTATCCAGTTTCCAGTGTTTATCCGAACCACATGTTATTCCTTGAATTGAATGACAGTATGAAGAGTTTTCTCCAAGATATTTGCGAAACAGCGATTTTTCTTTTTCCGGACAAGTGAGTTTTACATAAGAACTTCTTGTACCTGTAGGTTTGATAGATAAAGGTATTAGCATTTTTAGTAAGTCGTCTGACGTTAAAGGTTTTCTTTCAAGAGATTTTTTAGTGGTTATAATCATATTCAGCGTTGCATTTCGTTCGGCATCTTTTTTAGATTGGTCAATGCTGACGACACACCCCCCGGCAGAAATTTCATTTACTACATTCATTTTACCCCAATCTAATTTTATTTCTTTATTCGGGCTATCGATAATTATAAATACGCGGCGTTGAGTATTCAAAAAAAGCGGGGTTTCAATTTCGCGGTGATGTTTTTCATATGCAAAATATATTTCTGGATCAAAACAATGAATAGAAGGCAAATGGAAAACTGTTATCGGGTAATCGTATGCAGGGAACATGGTATTGGTAGCAACATCAAAGAATCTGAAAGGCATGTTTTCACTGCTTATGAAGTCTATATTTTTGTCTATTTTAAAAAAATTTTCCCGATCTGTTTTCCGGTCATGCTGCAAATATCCTGCATATAAAACCATTTTTAGTTTATCCATGTTCTTCATTTTACAAAAAATTTTAAAATTTTCAATCAAAATTTTAAAATAATTGTTAATTCGCCGAATTAGATTTATATGTAATAGTAGTCGCAGACAAAAATGCCGAAAGGCGAGGGGGGAGTATGAATCAAGAGCAGTTGATGGTAACAGAGGGGATGGGAATAGGTGGTTTTAACACGGTAACAGCGTCAAGTGATAATAGAACCATGTTGCTGACATTACTCAAACAATGGCAGCAGCAGAGAGAAAACAGTCGTGTCGTTAATTATCATAACCAAATAGAGCAGGTGCTGAATGAAACGGATTACGATACCTCAAAAGTCAACAAGGAACTTTTTGATGAAATTTACCGGAAGAACAAATGGTCTGAAAGACATAAATGGCCGATTACCGCATGGAACGATTTCTGTCGGTATGGCAGGGAAATTTATTCGGAACTATTCCCGCCTACTTGCACAATTGAAAAACCAAAGAGCATGATAAAAGACGGATTACCGGTAAAGTTGGAAGAAGAAATCCAAAGCATCATTTCTGCCCACATTGTCCGCTCAACAGCAGCAAAACTCAAAGATGATTCTCAAAAGAAAATAATTACCAGTTTCGGCGCATTCAGAAATTTTGTCATCCAACAAAATACGGGACAGGCGATAAACTCTCTGTCGGATTTTACCGAAACCGATGCTTTGAATTTCAAAGACACATTACTAAAAACGGAATTGAGTCCGCTGACAGGCCAGAAAGTTTCAATCAATACTCTTATGGGTTTTCTGATTGACCTCCGCAGAATATACAAAATGGGTGTGTCTCAGAAAAAAATCAAAATCAACATATTCAAAGACATCCCGATAGAGAAACATAAGACCGCCAAAAGGGAATTCTGTCTCACAAAAGAGCAGGTAGAGAAACTTCGCACGGTGAATGCCGACAAATTAGACAAGATGACATTAGATGAAAGGTTTCTTCAAATAAGGGACAATACGATGGTGTCTATGCAGTATGAGCCGGCATTAAGAGCGGAAGAAGATGTAACTCTATGCTGGGAAGACATTCCTGTCTATGAACGCTCAAAATCCAATGTGGGGCCGGTGGTTATTCGCGGTGGCAAAGCCCGTCCTGAAAACCACGAAGACAGGGTGTATATCCTGCTTGACAGGTTGGATTCGGACCTTCTTAAGTGGAAAAAGGTCAGCGAGGAATACTGTAAAGTCAACAACATAACGCCGCCGGAAATAATTAAAAACGGCAAGGTGTATCATCCGATATTTTTCTCAAAAAAAGGAAAGGTGTTAAGCAGCGAAACATACATCAGCAGCATTTTTGTCAATCAACTGAAAAAGGCGGGAATAAGTTTGCCCAAGGGTTATAAAACGCACATTCTTCGGCATTCGCGGATTACCCATTGGGTGGATGACGGCTACCCGTTTGAAAAAGTTCACGAAAATGCGAGGCATTCCGACCTTGAAGAAACATGGGGCTATTTCCACTGCAATGCCAAAAAGAGAATTGAGGCGGTAGAAAAAGTTGAGAAATTGGCTCCCGAGGATTGTGTTTTGAAAACATCGCTGCTGCCGCCGAAAGGTGTTTTGCGGGTGATGATTGAAACACTGACGGATTTTGCCGGTCAACATCCCGAAATGACATCGCAAGGTTCAATCCCATTTTTTGAGATTGAGAAACTACTCAACGAAAAATGCGCCGATTATGCGAAAAAAAATCTGTATTACACTTTTCGTGAACTCGTGGATATCTGGCATCTTGGCAGGACCCAAACATATGAGCGGATAAAGATACTTAAGAAACAGGGACTGCTCACACCCGTTCAGGACAAAAACGGGAAAGAGAAATATCTGAAAGACCAGATTGATTACCTTGCCACACTTGTTGATTCAAGAAAGGCATCAATGGCTTTTGGCTACAAAGAAAAAGTGCCTACTACTATTCCCGGTCTTGCTGCCAAGGGAATAATAAAATCCACAAAGATAGGCAAACTCCACCACTATGAACCTGCCGAATTAGTCGAACATTTCTACGAAAAAAACTGCAAATAAATCTAACCGCCCCCGCACCAATTTGGTGCGGGGTAATCCGCCTTTTAACTGTTTTTTATCAGTCGGTTTACACATCATTCCCGTTCGCTTTACACAGCAAAAACCAGATTCTTGACTTCAAAATCTCAATTATATTGCTTTTTTGGGCTTTGCTATCAAAAGAAAAGGAGGTTCTTTTGATAGCAAAAATGACCGTTTTTTAGCCGGTTTACCGACGACAATTGGCTTAAAAATAATTTTAATGGTTTAGGGTAGCAGTCGCTTTACACAGCACGTTTTACAGCAAAATTAGGGTTTGAGAGGTGCTAAATATGACATAGAAATATAAGAAATTTGGTAATTGTTGGCATAGGTGCAGGTGGACAAAGAGCCGCTGGCGGTCTCGGTAAATCGGGACTGCCGGCGGTTTTTTATTTCCAAAATGGAGGTTAAAATGATTGTTTTGGATTTTTATGAGTATTGGAATCGGGTAAAAACAAAATACCCGATACTTGAATATCGGCAGTTAATGGCACTGCTTTCAACCAAGTGCGCTGGCGATATAGAAATGGTGGTACAGAGTTTCCAGTGTCTCGTTTGTTCTATTGTGAACAAATATCTGGGAAATGCCAAAAGGTATGGTGTGTTGCCGATGGAACTTGTTTCGGCGGGGAACCTTGGCTTGCGTAAAGCAATTGAGGCTTTCAATTGCGGGAAAGGACAGGATTTCTTTTCCTTTGCCGAGGGCTACATCAAAAGTTATATTGAGTGTGAGTATTACAGTCACACGGCTTACAGCCGTCGTGAAGGCAAGAAACTCGTTGCTCAATACAAAAAAGAGCGGAAAAGCAATGCTCTTCTTGGCAAAGAAACCGTGCCGCTTAATCTTTACCCTGTGACATATCTTTCACAGGTGATAGATGAGGATAAAGACGGCAATCCGCTGAAATTTGAGGATGTGCTTCCTGATGGTGAAGCGTTCCGTTGGTTGGAACAACTGGAAATAGATGACCTTCTCAAATTTTTGGAGAAGGCAAACGGCAAAATCCATCCCAAAGCAGAGGAGATAGTAGAGCTGAGATTCGGCATTGGACGCCGCCGCGGCTATGAGCCGTTGTCACTCAAAGAAACGGCGAAGGTTGTTCATTTGTCCAGGGAATGGGTGAGAAAGATTGAGGGTAAAGCAATTGAATACCTGAAATCGGAAATTTAATTTCCGGATAGGTGGGTTGACGAAATCGCCAATAGCGTTTATATCTATCAGTATGGAGAGAAGCCAGGGTCGATAAGGAGGATAATGAAACGGCTGCGGTAGGGACTTTAAAAGAGTTTCTATCGCAGCCAAAAAAATACTGAAGGGTAAATCGCTGGCGTATTTGAAATCAGAAAGGCTGGTTTTCACAGAGTAAAGTTGTCGTTTTATAAAAAGTAGTTTATGTATTCTAAGTATGGAGGGGAGTGGAATAAAAATAACGGTTGTGGCGAGCGGCAAAGTAACGCCGACTCCGCCACGGCCGAAGGAGGAAAAATGCCGAACGACGAAGGAATTTTTGACGGACCGATTTACTACCCGCCGATTCACTTTATTATTACCAATTCTGGCATTGTGTCGGAGGTTCAGGCATTGTCAAAAGAAGAGGCGTTGGCAATAGCCGGGTATAACACTGATGAAAATGTTTTCTGCCGGCCGGCGAAAAAAAACGAGGAAGCATGCGACTTCGTTACAAACATTATTTTAGATATTACGAAAAAACATAAGCAATTGGCGTTATTAAGTGTCTCTGCAGAGAAAGTGCTTGATATTGCAGAGCAGGAAGCTGACAAGAGCATCGGGGTTGCTAATGGAACAGTCCATTCTGGTTTTGTTCTACTTGGTTTAATATCAGAAGAACATGGCATTGCCGGCAAGTTTTTAAGAGAGAAAAATATCAAAAAAGAAGAAATCTCCGAAATGCTCAAAAAATTTAGCGAAGATAATATCGTATCCTGCGAGAATCAATTATTGAAATTAACTACGAAATTTGGGACATATATTGACACAAGGTTTCTTCTATTGGCGCTACTGGATAAAAACAGCGTTCTTTATAAAATACTTGAAAATCTGGGTTTCAAATCCCAGCAATTTCTCTCTGATTTTCTGATATTCTTAAAAAATAATAATTCCGGAATCGGAGACATTTTCAGTTCAAATAATGAGGGATTAACGTCTATGAACTTCGCTGGCGTTTCCGCTGCCGGTGCGAATTGTCCCGCTTCCGCATATCAGATTTATAAAAATTTGAAAACTCCGGTAGAGGTTCTTGAAAAAATCGCCCTCGAAGAACACTTAAAAGAATGTAGATTTTGTTTGCTCACCGCTGCGTTTATAAAGTCAAGTTCCGATGCCGAGCAGATTCAAACGGAGGATGTTCTTGCGTTATGGTGATGATTAAAAATAGTTCAATTTATCGTCGGAAAAGACTAATAAAATTGGCGTTTCGCGACGGATACGAGATAATCAACGGCGAGATGTATGCTTTCTGTTATATCTGTGATGAGCGGGATAAATTGGAAAATTTCACCATAGACCATTTTATTGCTTACTTTAACGGAGGCACCAACCGTCTGTCCAACCTTCGTATCTGTTGCAAGAAATGCAACGAAAAAAAAGCAGAGAATGAACGCCCGGCATTGCCGCACCCAAGGATATACTATCTATTCATCAGACCGCTCCGGAAGTTCTTCCGACGGAAAATATGGGAAATAACGAGGGGGAAAATATGCAGGAAACTTTTAGTTTTATTTACTGGATGGAGAAGGGAGATAATTCAACCGATCCAGGCGAACGAATCAAATGCTACACTGAGGCAATAAAGCATTGGAACGAATCCGACGGTAATAATATAAAAGCCGACGCTTACTACGAGCGCGGAAGATGTTATCGGAACAAGGGATTATATGATAAGGCGAGAACAGATTTTAACGAGGCGATACTCCATGACCCCAAATACGCTACCGCCTATTACAACTGTCTGTTCTTTGAACGCTGTGGTAGTAGAGAGGAATATGTCACTGCAATAGCGGAATTCTATAAGGGGAACGGGCTTGAATCGGGCTTCAGTTATGCCGTTAACAGTTATGACAAAGGGCTTACTTATATCGGAATTCTTTATGGCAATCAAAAACTGTACAAAAAAGCGATAGAGTATTATGACGATGTAATAAGCCATCAGCCGATAGATTATGCATACAATAACCGCGGGATTGTTTATACTGAAATGAAGCAGTATGACCGTGCAATACGGGATTTCGATAAAGCGATAGCTCTTAATCTGACCTATGAGTGTGCCTACAGTAACCGTGGATATGTTTACTTCAAGAAAGGTGATTACGAAAAAGCGATGAAGGATTTCAACAAAGCGATAAAATTATGTAACGGTTTGTCGGTCGCATATTACAACCGCGGGAATATTTTCTACAAAAAAGGAAATCTCAATAAAGCGTTAAACGACTTAAACAAAGCGATAGAGTTTGACCCAATGTGTGTCGGCGTTTACTACATTCTACGAGGAATTATTTACACTACCCTAAAGGAATATGACCATGCGGTAGATAATTACAGCGAAGCATTAAATTGGGATTCAAGATATACTATTGACTACTTCAATAGAGCGTTTATTTTTCGGTATAATAATGGAAAATGAAAAGATACTTAAAATAATTATTGCTGACCAACTTTGCCGCGGGGTAAGATTCTATCATCAGAATAGGGAATTAAAAAGCGTTCAAGAAATAGCGCTAAAAATTCTTAAATCCGATGAACATCTAATGATAGACGAATCTTGCGCCCGGCCACCACCTGTGAACTGAAAACATCAAGGCAAAGAGTTCTTGACAAACTGCCAGGAATAGGTTATAATTATCATAGGTAATATAAAAAAGAAGTAAAAGCACGGGGGCATTAGTGAGATGTAATAATACCGGCTCTTACAAGACAACAGATACGTTTAAAATATAATGCCTAACCCCTTGATGAAAAAGTCAGGGGCTTTTTATTTTCTTAATTGGTTGATTATATCAAATAAAAATTCGCGGGGATTGGTCAGTTAGAAACGGAGTCACCTTCTACTACGCAAGGTTCGATTGACCCACACTAAGTAAACCTGAGACTTACATCAAAAAAGGTCATATACGCAGTTAAATTGTATTTAAACTGAACCCCAGCAAAGAAAAATTCAAAAAACAAAAAAAGTACTTGACAAAACGCCAAAAATTGTTTATAATTATAGTGTTGGTAGGCTTGTTAAATACATAGAAACCAATATAATGTTTTTATGTAATAGGGGTGCAGATGACAGAAAAACAAAAAGAAATGCCTAAATGGTTGAAACAGCGGTATTCTATACTCTGGGAAAGTTTCAAAGAAGACACGTTTACGATGGATAAAGCGGTAGAAATACTAAAATCAAAAAGCAAAGCCAGAAAAGAAGATGTTGCGGTTTATATTTCGGAACTCAGAAAACTGGGCTATTTAATTGCAAAATCTAATGAAACGGACTACCGGAAAAGAATTTATACCCTTCAACCGATAAAAGATATTGTTACCGAACTCCGCTCAATGGATAAAACAGAACTCGGCAGGGATGAAATTGAAAGTATATTAAAAAGAGCAGCCGATTTAATCCGTACCCGCGTGGATTACAAATTTATACTTGTGTTGCTGTTCTTAAAAAGAATAAGCGACAAATGGCAGCAAAAGTATGATGAGGAATTTCGGAAAGCTCTGAAAGACGGTCTTAAAGAATCAGAAGCAAAAAAAGAGGCCGAGGACTCCGCATACCACGATTTTGACATGCCACAAGAATACCTCTGGGACAATATAAGAAAGGATGTTTCAAAACTGCCGGAAAAATTTTCAATGGCGTTAAAAAAACTTGCAGAGTTAAATCCGGAGTTTAAGGATACCCTTGATAATGTTGATTTTGTGCAGTTTGCCCAGAACAGAGAGAATTACGAAATATTGAGGCAGTTGGTTGAATTGTTCAGTGAAAAGAAATTGCACGATGTGTCGCCGGATATATTGGGTGATTCCTACGAGTGGATTTTAAAACATTTTGCGCCTCAAAAAGCCAAAGAGGGCGAAGTTTATACCGCGAGAGAAGTCATCCGGCTATTAGTGGAGATACTTGAGCCGAAACCAAAAGAAAATGTGTATGACCCGGCTTCAGCTTCCAACGGAATGCTTATAGTTTCGTATAATTATGTTTCCGAAAAATACGGAAGAAAAGAGGCAGAAAAATTATTTCTATCCGGGCAGGAAGTAAATCCCAAAACGCTCACATTGGGCAAAATGAATATGTACATTCACGACATAAAAAATGCGCAGGTAGCGAGCGGCGATACTTTGCTTTATCCGAAGTTCAAAGGGAAAGACGGGATCAAACAGTTTGATGTCGTTATCGCCAATCCGCCGTGGAACCAGGACGGATACGATGAAGAGGTTCTTAAAAAAGGTGATTTCTGGCAGAAAAGATTTTCTTACGGGTTCACACCACGACAGTCAGCCGACTGGGCATGGATACAACATATGCTTGCATCCGCAAAAAACACAACCGGCAGAGTCGGAGTGGTAATTGACAATGGCTGCCTATTTCGTGGTGGGAAAGAAATGGCAATAAGAAAAAAAATACTGGAAGAAGACCTTATTGAGTGTCTCATTCTGCTCCCGGAAAAGTTATTTTATAATACAGCCGCGCCCGGCGCAATAATGATACTCAACAAAAACAAAAAATCAGAAAGAAAAAATAAAGTCCTTATAATAAACGCTTCTCAGGAATTTGAGCAGCATCCTGAAGTGAGAAAACTGAACATATTAAGCGACAAAAACATAAAAAATATTGTAGATGTCTACAACGGATATAAGAACATTAAAGGTTTTTCCCGCGCTGTGCCGATAGAAGAAATAAAAAGCAACGATTTTACCCTCAATGTAACAATGTATGTTTTCCCGGAGGAAGAGCACGAAGACATAGACATAACAAAAGAGTGGCAGGAGCTAAAAACGCTTGAAAAAGAACTCCAAAAAACTGAAATAAAAATTGAAGGATACCTAAAGGAGTTGAAATAAAATGTTTAAATCAAATTTTAAGTACACGAATCAGATAGTAAGTAATCTTGTAAAAATATCGTCGGCGAGGGAAATTATTCTCAATTCACCTTTGATTCCGAAGTGGGAAGTTTCTCTGCGAAAAGAAGCATTAGTAAGGAGCGCCCATTCTTCAACGAGCATAGAAGGGAACCGGCTATCGTTAGAGCAGGTAAGCGAATTGGCCCAGGGCAGAAAAATAACGGCAACCAGAAAGGATAAGCAAGAGGTATTAAACTATCTGAATGTGTTGGAACAACTTGATAAATTGGCAGACGATAAAGTTATAACCGAAAAGAACATATTAAACATTCATAAAATGCTGACAAAAGAGACGCTGGAGAATCCGGACGATAGCGGAAACTACCGGAACAGATATGTGGTAGTGGCAAACAGATTAACAAAAGAAGTCATATTCCGTCCGCCCCAGAATGAGGATGTCCCAAAACTGATAAAGGATATGCTTGAATGGATAAATTACGAACAGGAAGGTACGGAATTTGACCCTGTAATAGAATCGGGAATTGCCCATTATGAGTTTGTTAGAATACACCCGTTCATTGACGGCAACGGAAGGACCGCCCGCGTTCTGGCCAGCATCATTCTTTTTTTAAGAGGGTTTGATATAAAACAGTTTTTCTGTCTTGACGATTATTATGATTCAGATAGACAAGAATATTATAAAGCGCTGCAGACAGTTGACCCCAAAACACTTGATTTGACAAGATGGCTTGAATACTTTACGGAAGGCGTCTTGGTAAGCATAAAAGCGGTAGAAGAGAGGGTTGTGCGGTTGAGCAGTGAGAGATTACGGAAATCCAAAGACGGCCAGATTGCGTTGTCCGAACGCCAGATGAAAATAGTTGAGCATATAATCCAAACCGGAAAGATAACCAATAGAGAAGTACGGGATATGTTTAAAATATCCGATGAAGGCGCCTTAAAGGAAATCCGCAAATTATTGTTGCTCGGCGTCATTAAAAGCCAAGGCAAAGGTCGGTCGCTGCATTACCTGCTAAAATAGGGTTGGCGATTAGGTTGGCGATTAGGTTGGCGATTACGGGAGCACGCTAAAGTTCGAATTTTGTAAAACGGAGGTGAGGTATATGGCGGATTTTAATAAAGATATGAGCATAGAAGAAATTTTGGAGGGAATTAAAAAAAGCGATAGCGGTGTCGCATCAATACCTACAGGGACTTCTTTCTTGCAGTATAAATTGCATCAAGAATTGTTAAAAGAGCAAAGAGAATTTCAACAGAAACATCTTAAAAGCAGTGCCCGTCTGGTTTATGCTACATGGGCGTTGGCAGGTTTTACATTGATATTGTCGATAGTTACGTTTGTAGCAAAATAATTTTTTGAGGAGGTTAGGTATGGAAAATTGGTTATGTTCATTTGATTTGGAAAATGCAGATGAAGAAGATTATAATTCAATTTATATTAAAGTTCATAAAGGGGGCGGTGTTCGTTTTTGGAAAAACGATGGGAAATATTACAGATATCCAAGTACATCTTTTAAACTTCCGATAGACACGACAGATAATAGTAATGCATTAGATAAGCTTGAAAAATTTTTAAAATCGTGTACTGAAAAAAATACACCTCATATTGCTGTAGGTGGAACCGATGTAACTGCCCGTTCCGTTCCGGTTGAAGAGGAAGCTGTCCCCGAAGAAATACGAGAATTAATTGGATAGTAAAATGAGCAATATCATATTAACAGAAGAACAGAAAAAAATTGTTGAACATTTTGGCTCGCCCTTACGTGTTCTTGCAGGACCAGGAACAGGTAAAACATTCTGTATAATTGAAAAAATAAAGTATTTGCTTATAAATAAAAATATTCCATATGCTGATATTTCCACTATTACTTTTACAAATGCTGCGGCGACCGAACTGCGACAAAGATTACATAAGTCAGGAATTAAGGCGGATCAATTTCCATATGCAAATACTTTGCATGGTTTAGCAATGAGTGTCTTAAAGAAAAACATAAGTAAAATTGGCTTAGATAGTTGTTTTAAGCCGTTAGATAATTTTACCAAAAGAATATTGATTAAGGACACTGAACAAGATTTAAGAAATAAAAAAATCTTTATTCAAAGATCTGAAAAATATTTTTATATTAAAGCATATGAACAAGAAAAGCACCGGAGCCAAGTCCCGGATGTCATAACAACGGATAAAAACAAGAAAAAAATATATGAAGAATTTAAAGTAAGTTTTCAATCTAACTTAAGTTTTTATAATTTGTTATGTTGGGAAGATGTTTTATTGAAAACCATAGATTTACTTGACCGCTTTAAAGAAATAAAAGATGAGGTTCATTTACGTACAAAATATTTGTTGGTTGACGAATTCCAAGACCTGAGTCCATTGGAACAAAATTTTATAGAAAAAATATGTGCCAATAAAGATGGTTTATGTATTGTAGGTGATGATGACCAAT
>JBBAAR010000010.1:0-101296 GCA_041658185.1 Elusimicrobiota bacterium | reverse complement strand
ACCTGGGAAACAGTCAAAAAGTAGAACTCAAAGGTTCAGCAATAAATTAGAATTTCCCAGGTTCCCTCAATTGTATTTATACTTGATTTGTTATATTATGTCCATATATCATTATACGTGCAATAAAAGTTGCATTTTAGTTTTGCGTTGATTACTCAAGGTTTGAACGGAATGAGTTCAAAAAATAATTGAAAGTATAGACAAAAAGAAAATGTGTCGAAAATATGAAGCGTCCCCATATTTTCGAGTGGATGCATATATAATCTTGACGAGGGAGATACAGATATCGTATACTTTAAGAGATTAAAGCAGGGCAGATAACAATTCCCTACAGCTGACCGTCAAAGGCGGCGGCTGAGATCAATCGTTATACATCAAGGAAATAAATGGTTTATAGAAGAATAGGATATAAAAATGGAGAAGTCTAATGATACAGGAAAACGAAGTAACAACTGACAGGTTTGTAACCTTCATAGATATTTTGGGTTTTCAAAATCTTGTAGATAATAATACCCATGAACAGGTTTTAAAAAAATTGGAAAACCTGAAACAATCATTAGATGAAATTGACAAAAGGGAAAAACAAGATTTAAAAACATGGATATTTTCTGATTCAATTCTTATCATTTCAAAAAACGATACGTATAGTGCAGCAGATTCAATATTGATAAATACATCTAAGGTGGTTGAACGTTCTCTCCAATTGGGATTATTGGTTAAAGGAGCAATTGCTCAGGGGAAATTTACTGTCGACTTTAAAAAGTCTATTTTTTTTGGAAAACCTTTAATTAATGCCTATTTGATGCAAGAAGAATTAAAATTATCCTCTATTGTTTTGCACCATTCTTTTGAAGATAAAATATTAAGTTTTCCCGATTCAGTAAAACTTAACGGAGCCGGAAGATGTTTTGAATATTTAACTCCAATGAAACTTGGCTCTGTAAACCATTTGCATTTAAATTGGCTGGAATATAATATTTTATATTCACTAAAAGAAAAAGACCAGAAAAATAAAGTAATAGATCATTATATTAAGAAAATAAGAGAAATTTATTTAACCGTTTCAGGATATTCTCGTGTATACATTGATAATACTCTTAGTTTCTTTGAGGAGTGCAGAAAAAAATCAATAAATAAGTAGATACCTAATAACAATTTATATAAAAAATAGGTGAGATAGTAATAAATCTAAAAAAAAATAGGGACGTTTCACATATAATTTGATTTCTCCACATTTGAACGTTTTTGACAGTAATCATTGTGAAGTAAAAATGCCAGATTCTCTTTTAAATGGTTACAAATTAAATAACGGAGTTTTACTATGAGCAAACAATGTCCACATTGTAAAGAACTGAGTCCTGATAATTTCGAAAAATGCCAGTGGTGCGCAAAAAGGTTCGACGAGCCGGGTGCAAACATTACAGAAGAATCACTTCAGTCCAAGAATCCGATAGCTACTAAAACAGATGCTACTATGCAAAAAAATTCTGAGACTACTGGATTCAATAAATCTATTTTTTTAATAGGAATAATAATATTAATATCCGTAGTTATTATATTTCGACCAAAAAGCAGTAAAAGCACTTTCGCCTGCATAACTTTTTGTTTTATAAGTATCATGTCAGCAATTTACTTTCATACAGGGACAAAAAAATACATTTATGCTTCGTTAAAATCGGCCATTGCATCATCAATTTTATTTCAAATAATCGGTTTTTTTATAATAGGATATTTAGATCCGTTTTTTATAATTGCATTATTGCCCGAGTCAGTTCTTGCTCTAATAATAGCGTTATTAATTGGTTTGCCTTTTTTATATTTCCGAAAAAAATTGGACAATGGGCAAGGCCTAATTGTGAATAATTTAGCCATTTTGGAAAAGAAAAAGACATTCGGCCTCGGTAGCATCATGTTGTCCATCTCAGGTTGGCTATGGTTTGTGGTATGTTTTACTGCAAAAGAAGCAAAATGGTGGAACTCGCTGTGGTTCTTTCTATTGATTTTTATATTTGCAATTTCATTAGGCATTATTGGACGTCGAAGCATCGGCGGTATTTTGGGCATCATTGTGGGAGGACTCGGACTGCTGGTTGTTACTTTCGGATTGTATGTCGGCTGAATCGAAAACAAAGTATGGTATAGGGGGACGGTACAGAGATTTGATTTCTCCACATTCCAACATTTTTAACAGTAATCATTTTGAAATAAATTTGCCACTATATCTTTTAGAAACGAGAGTAATCAAAGACAAAATTTAGGTTTAGCAGTTAGTGATAAATATGAGAATTTGTAAATTTACAAAAAAACCGTCAAAAATTGTTTGCGTTGGACTGAATTATATTGACCATGCGAAGGAACTCAATATGAGAATTCCAGTTGAACCGATAATTTTTCTGAAACCTCCGTCAGCCGTTATTTTCAACAACGAAAAAATAAAATATCCCAAGACGTCAAAACAGGTTGATTACGAAGCAGAACTTGCGGTTGTCATCGGGAAAAAATGCAAAAATATCTCCGAAAAAAACTCAAAAAAATATATTCTGGGCTACGCCTGTCTAAACGATGTCACGGCGCGGGATTTACAGAAAAAAGACGGGCAGTGGACAAGAGCAAAATCGTTTGATACATTCTGTCCGCTCGGCCCGCACATTGTTTCGGGAATAAATCCGAATAATTTGAAAATTGAACTTTATTTAGACGGTAAATTAAAACAGTCGTCAAACACGAAAAATCTTATTTTCAAGATACCGGAACTCGTTTCTTTCATCTCAAAAATAATGACGCTTGAAAAATACGATGTCATAGCGACCGGCACGCCCGTCGGCGTCGGGCCCGTAAAAATCGGCGACAAAATAGAGATAAAAATAGAAAAAATCGGAACACTGACAAATTATATCATTTCTGAAAAATGAAAAATTTATCGTCGGTTGGTATATGACATTTGTCATATATTGCCGTCGGGGATGGTGGAGAAAATGCAGAAAATTATTAAAAGTGTATGGTTATGGATTCAGGACATTTTTTCAGACGAGGAGGACCCGAACGAACCAATTTGCGACCCCGCCCATATCGCATCAATGATTGTTTTAACGCTTTTCGGAATTTCAATTCTATTCTGGCTTTTCTGGTCGCTGCTCGTCTATAAAGGCGGTCTTGTCGGCAAAATAATTCCGTTTTTAAGCGTAATTTTCACTTCAAAAACGCTTGCGGATTTCGGTTACGAGGGCTACCCTTACGAAATGGGAATTTTTGACGGCTGGATAACGAATGTCGCCGCGCTTTTGTTTTTGTGCTTCTTCGTCTGGCGGGTAGTAAAAGTTTTAAAGCGGAAAGTTGCGGGATAACGGTAATGTCTTCTAAAAAAATGATGGATGTGGTAACAGTATTAAAAATTACGCCAAAATCAGCTATTTTGCTTATTAAAGATTTTGAAAAATTAAAATTTTTGCGTGAGATGACAGGATTTAAAAGAAATAAGCAGTACCTTTTTGAAGATTACCTTAAATTATTTATAAAGTAAAATAAAGATATTTATAATTTACTTTGGATGATGTTTAATAAACTTATTAATATTGTGGTTTAATCGTTGCGTATCACTTAGAGAAGGGTTTTGAAGTCGGCAACCTGATAAAAGTCACTCAGGTTTGGGAAAAATAATTCCGGGATGAGAATACCAAAACCGGCAAAGAATTATTGCATAAGTTAATTTTTTAAAAATATGAAAAAAATTTACAAGAAATCAAAAACCAAGCGATTAAAAATCAAAGAAACGCCAGCAGTTTACACTGCGATTAATCCCATATTGAAAATTTATAAAACAACTGATGAAAATTTTGCATTCAAATCATATTATGAAAAACCAGGATTTCAACTTTTTCATGCAAACTGTCTTAATGTACTTGCAGAAATAGAAGAGAATTCCATTGATATGATTTTCGCCGACCCGCCGTATTTTCTATCAAGCGGAACTTTTACATGTCAAAACGGCAGGATGGTAAGCGTAAAAAAAGGCGACTGGGATTTAAGCAATGGCTTAAGAAAAAATTTTGATTTTCATCTTGAATGGATTAAAGCTTGTAAAAGAGTTTTGAAGCCGCACGGGACAATTTGGATTAGCGGAACGTATCACTCCATTTATCAATGCGGGTTTGCCTTGCAGTTGGCTGGTTTTCGTATTCTTAACGATATTGCATGGTTTAAGCCGAATGCTTCACCAAATTTGAGTTGCCGGTTTTTTACTGCCAGTCATGAGACATTAATTTGGGCAAGAAAGGATAGCAAAGCGAAACATATTTTTAATTATGATTTGATGAAAAACAAAGATTGGCCTGAAGACCAAATGAAGAAAAAAGGGCTGCAAATGAGGTCTGTCTGGTCTATAAATACCCCTAAGGGTATTGAAAAAAAATTCGGCAAACATCCGACTCAAAAATCTTTTGACTTGCTTAAACGAATTGTTTTAGCAAGTACAAATAAAGGTGACGTCATCCTTGACCCATTTACGGGAAGTTCCACAACAGGTTTGGCGGCATATCTTTATGGTAGAAATTTTATTGGTATTGATACTGAAAAACAATATTTAGATTTATCTATTAAACGATTAGAAGAATTGGACAAAAATATAAAAAACAAACTTAACAAGGAACAATTATGAAAGAAAAAGGGTTCGGAGGGGCAAATACTAAGACAGGATTAGTTTTTGAGGGGAAAACTGATTTGGCAACATTTTTAAATGCTCAAAAAGGTTATCATGTGGATAATAATGGTAATGTTTATTACTCTAATAAAACAGTTGCAAGAATTTTCAAAAAGCATAATTTATACTTGTTTTTAAAAGAATATAGTATTAATTGGAAAGAAGTTATCTCAAAAAAGCTTCTCCCAGATGATTCAATATATGTTATTATTAGAAACACAGTTTATATAATTGAATGTAAATTTCAAAAAGTTGCAGGTTCAGTTGACGAAAAGTTACAAACATGCGATTTTAAGAAAAAACAATATCAGAAACTTTTTTCGAGGGCAAATATTGAAGTTGAATATATGTATTTGCTGAGCGATTGGTTCAAGAAGCCTGAATATAAGGATGTTTTAGATTATATCATCAGTGTAAGGTGTCATTATTATTTTAACTATATACCATTAGAAAAACTTGGTTTGCCGGTTCCCAAGTAATATAACCAGTACGGTTCTGGTTTACGGGTAAAAAGTTTTAAAGGGTTGAGGTAACTATGAAAATTGATTATTCCGACCGGTTGAAAAAACTTCCGCCGTATCTTTTTGTGGAGATTGACAAAAAGAAAAAAGCGGCGATTGAAAGGGGAGCGGACATTATTTCTTTGGGTGTCGGCGACCCGGATTTACCGACTCCAAAACACATTATTTATGCGATGAAAAATGCGGTTGAAAAACCGAAGCATCATCAGTATCCCTTCGGTGCGGGCTTGATTGATTTCAGAAAGGCGGTTTCCAATTGGTACAAAATGCGGTTCAATGTTGACTTAAATCCTCAAAATGAAATTCACTCTTTAATCGGCTCAAAAGAAGGCATCGGACATATTCATCTTGCGTTTGTAAATCCGGGCGATATTGTTCTTGTTCCCGAACCGGGCTATCCGGTATATAACTGCGGAACAATTTTTTCGGACGGAGCGCCGTATTTTTTACCTTTAACCGAAAAAAATAATTTTCTGCCTGATTTAGAAAAAATTCCCGAAAAGATTGCGAAAAAATCCAAAATTTTATTCATAAGTTATCCCAATAACCCGACTTCCGCAACTGCAACTTTGGAATTTTATGAAAGAGTTGTGAGGTTTGCAGAAAAATATAATGTTATTGTTTGCAGCGATTTAGCATATTCGGAGATTTATTTTGACGGCAAAAAACCGCCGAGTTTTTTAGAAGTTAAAGGCGCAAAAGATGTCGGTGTTGAATTCCACTCGCTTTCAAAAACATACCAAATGACCGGCTGGCGTCTGGGCTGGGTCTGCGGAAATCCGGAAATAATTACCGGGCTGTCAAAAGTTAAGGACAATTACGATTCAGGCGTTTTCGGCGCTGTCCAGGAAGCGGGAGTTGTTGCTCTTACATCGTCTCAAAATTGCGTTGAAGAAATGCGAAAAATCTATCAAAATAGAAGAGATATTTTTACCGATGAACTAAATAAAATCGGCTGGTCTGTGAAAAAACCGGAAGCAACATTTTATGTCTGGGCAAAAGTACCGAAGGGCTATACATCCGCGGATACCGTCGCTAAACTTCTTGATGAGGCAGGAATTATCTGCACGCCCGGAAATGGATTAGGACCCTCCGGCGAGGGATATGTCAGGTTTGCGTTAACAGTTTCAGAAACCCGTCTCAAACAGGCGGCTGAAAAAATTTCCAAAATAAAATGGTAAATAGTCACTCGCAAGCAAATTTCTTTGGTCGCTCCTTTGTAGTCGCTCAAAGAATTTGCTCCTGCAGGGTATAGGTCGCAAATTCAAAACCTGCAGAAATTTCTTGCTTCGCTCCACGATTAAAAGGATAGATAAATAGTTTTTGGAGTCGATATGATAACAGTAGTTCTAAACAGAGTAATTATTCGTGATGAAAAAATTGAGAAAGTAATTTGGGTTTCGTTTTTTGTGATGGCAACGGCTTTCGGCGCTTATGCGAGAATCCCGTTGCCGTTTACTCCGGTGCCTTTAACCCTGCAGACATTTTTTGTGCTTTTAAGCGGCGCTTACCTCGGGAAAAACCTCGGCGGTATATCGCAATTTTTGTATTTTTTGTTCGGAGGGATTGGACTTCCGCTATTTACAAGTGTCGGCGCTTTGTGGGGACCGACCGGCGGTTATATTGTCGGCTTCGTCTTTGCAAGCTGGCTTGTAGGTTTTCTGATTGAAAAAAAATTGAAGGTTTTTTATGCTTTGATGCTCGGTGATTTAATTCTACTTTCGTTCGGTGCGTTCAATCTTTCTTTTTTTGTAGGCGGAATTAGAAACGCAGTAATTTTAGGTGTGATTCCGTTTATCGTCGGCGATTTATTAAAAATTTCTGCAGCCGTAGCAATTTTTAAATTATCAAAAAAATTATAAGAAACAAATGAAGCCGGATTTAAACAGATATAAGCAGATGTTATACTTAAAAAGGATTTAAAATGAAAAAACTAAAAGTGATTCTGCATAGTTCAATAAGCCTGGATGGT
This sequence comes from Elusimicrobiota bacterium, assembly GCA_041658185.1. Taxonomy (GTDB): domain Bacteria; phylum Elusimicrobiota; class UBA8919; order UBA8919; family UBA8919; genus UBA8919. The sequence goes on along the minus strand of JBBAAR010000010.1, from coordinate 94,107 downwards.
TCAATTCTTGGATTTGACGTTGATATGGAAAAGCATTACCAGATAGTGGGAAACTATAAGGCAGACATACATCTCATAGGGTCAAATACAGTGAAAGCAGGAATTAAAATGTTTTGTCCGCAGATTCCCAAAGAAGATAAAAACGATTTTGTAAAACCAGAAAGAAATAAAAATCTACCGTTATGGGTTATTCCTGACACAAAAGGAAAATTAAAAGGGTTGCACCATGTTTACAGAAGATTTGAATTGTGTAGAGATATAGTTGTATTAGTTTCCCGGAAAACACCCAAAAATTATCTCAATTATCTGGAAGAACGAAATTACGATTATCACATTGTCGGAGAAAATCATATTGATTACAATCAAGCCCTGAAACTTTTGGCAAAGCAATATAATGCAAAAATCATATTGACAGATACAGGTAAAATACTGAATTGCATCCTGATTAATAAAGGGCTTGTTGATGAAATAAGTTTACTAATGCATCCTGTTATTGTTGGCAAAAACCAATACACACTGTTCAGAGGAGTGAATGGGAACATAAAGATAGAATTAATTAACACAAAAAAACTAAGCGATAATAAGATTTGGTTAACCTACAAAATAAAGAACGTATAACAAATCATTTCAGCCGCCACCTGCTCGGCGCTAGTTGAATTTTATGATAAGCCGTCTGAATCCGTACCTTTATCTGCATGAATCCGTGTTTCAATACTTGTAAGAACTCCCGCCGATAAACTCTCTGACCAGCGAATTTTCCGGCACCAGTGTCTCGTCAAATTCATCAAACTCACTCAAAAGTTTCTGAACCCTCTTTGCCCTCATATATGCGTCAATTTTTTTCGGGTCACCTTCATATACTTTAAGAATTTCCGGGAATTGATTTAACATTTTTTTTCTGTGAAGAGGGAGTTCATAAGGCATCGCGCCGTTGAAGACGTAATCAACTTTATTGATAAAAGGCACGATGAATTTCATTTCAGCCCGCCTTACATAATGCCAATGCCCGACGGTGCGCATAGGATTGTATGCCCGGTGCCAACTGTCTCTGACCATCCGCCGCAGCATTCTTAAGTCCGACCATCTTACAAATTCTCCGTCTTTATCCCGTATCTGGCAGATTGCCTCAATGTAAAATTTGAACTTCATATTGTGCGGTATGCTTTTGGTCATTTCGTCGTAAAGTCCGTGCAGAGAATCAATCAGGAGAATCTGGTTTTTTTCAAGTTTGAATTCGGTCCTGTCCAAAAATCTTTTTCCCGTCTTAAAATCGTAATAAGGCATTTTAACCGTTTTACCTTTTAGTAAATCAAACAAGTGCTGGTTAATTAGAGGTAGATCCAGCGCCTGGGGCGTTTCAAAATTGTAATCGCCGTATTCGTCTTTCGGATGCTCTTCAAGGTCCTTGAAATAATTGTCAAGATTAAGAAGCACGAAACTGATGTTTTCTTTTTTCAGCACTTCGCTGATTTTTGTGGTCGTCGTAGTTTTTCCGCTTGAAGATGGTCCCGCTACTATTACCAGACGAATTTTGTCCCTGTTTTCTATTATGCGTTTCGCAACTTTATTTATTTCTTCCTGATAAAGCGCCTCTGCATCCTCTATCAGTTTTCCTATGGTGCCGTTTTTAATCCGCTCGTTCAGTTTTTCAGTTGTGTCGCAGTTGTGGTCAACATTCCATGCGAAGTATTTCCAAAGTATTTTATACGGGATATTGTCCTGAACAATTATTTTTTCATTTTTTCCTTCGCGAAGCCGTTTGTGTTCCGCTCTGTATAAAATATATGCCTTTGCGGTTATGAAATGCCCGTTTTCCCCGAGTACCCTTTCGGTCAAGTCCTGAATTTCTTCAACGGAAGGAAGGACATCCGGCGTGTAGACCTGGTTCATCATAGCGACGACTTTATTTGCAAGCACGTCGGCCATTTCTCTATCGGAGCCGCCCACTTCAACGGCTGCTCGGAAAATTGCGTCGGTGATTTTGTCCTTGTTGAAAGCGACAATTCTTCCGTCTCTTTTTATGACTCTGTTCAACTTAAAACTTATTATTTCTTTTTCCGGAAACAACCCGTTTTTTTCTTCCATATTGAATGATTATATGATTTTTTTTTATGTTGTCAATAAAAATCTTGCTTTTTTTCCATTTCTTGTGTAAAATATAATTATTATGAAAAACTTAAAAAGGTTGCTAATTGTTTTATCAGTCGGGCTTGGGGTCGCCGGGTATTTTTTGTATGTTGAATTAACGACAACAAGGCTCACAGTTTATCATACCAACGATGTCCACGGGCATATAGAAACAAGCGCAGTGTTGTCAAATTTTTTGAAGTTGCAGAAAAAACCGTATCTTTTGCTTGATGCCGGAGATATTTTTCAGGGTACTCCAGAGGGCGATTTGACCAACGGAGAGGTTGTCGTAAAAGTTATGAACGAACTGGGTTATGATGCAATGACTCTCGGCAATCACGAATTTGACAAGGGACAAAAACAGTTAAAAAAACTTATAGAGATGTCAAATTTTTCAGTACTCGGGGCGAATGTAGTTGACAGACGAACAAAAAATATCGTCAGGTGGCTTGAACCCTATTACATAAAAGAAATTGACGGCGTGAAAATCGGTGTTTTGGGAATTACAACCTCTGCAATGCCATATCTTACGATGCCGGAAGTCCGCAAAGGACTTGAATTTCAGAGAGAGACGGATGTCGCAAAAAAATATATTCCGGAATTAGAACAAAAAGCGGATGTGATTGTCGCACTTACCCACATCGGTCTTTCAAAGGATAGCGAAGACGATGTTTTTCTTGCCGAAAATACCGGCGGGATAGATATTATTATCGGCGCCCACACTCACAGTTTTTTAGAGCAACCGATAAATGTTAAAAATACTATGATTGTTCAGGCGGGCTGTTACGGAAAATGCGTCGGAAAAATAGAGTTAAAAATAAGAAACAAAAAAATCGTCGGTAAAAAATATGAACTAATTTCGCTTAACAGAAAAAAATTCGGCGCCGATGAAGGACTCAAAAAAATCATAGAAAATCTCACAAAAGATATTTCGGCAAAAATGGAAAGTATCGTCGGTTCATCGGCGCAGAATCTCTCGCGTTCGGCAACGGATAGAAGCGGAGAAATACCTTTAGGAAATTGGCAGACGGATGTGTTCAAAAAAATAACAAATTCCGATATTGCTTTCCAGAATGCCGGCGGAATCCGCGCAGACCTGCCGGAAGGCAAAATAAGTATGAGGCATATTTACGAACTCGCGCCTTTCGGCAATACTATTTTTACGATGAAACTTACCGGCGCGCAGATAAAAGATATTTTAGAAAAATCGGTTTCCGGAAAATTCGGAAAACTTCAGGTTTCGGGATTAAAATTCAAATACGATAAAAACAGATATGAAGGCGACAGGGTCGTTGAAATTGCCGTCGGAAACGCGCGGATAAATCCGAAAAAATACTATAAAGTTGCGACCAATTCCTTCGTAGCAAAAGGCGGAGACGATTTCAACATATTCAAACAGGGAAAAGAAATCCGTGATACGGGAATCATAGACAGAGATGCCCAACTTTTATTTGTAAAAAAATACTCGCCGCTCAAAGCGCAGATAGAAAATAGAATGGTAAATATCACAAAAGAAAAATGAAAAAAATTGCGATTGTTACGCCGGGCGGCGATGCGCCGGGAATGAATGCTTGTATAAGGGCGGTTGTCCGTCGGGCGGTTTATTCGGGCTTTGAAGTTGTCGGCGTGATGAACGGCTATCAGGGACTTATAGACGAAACCCTTATTAAAATGGATGCCCGAACGGTCAGCGGAACAATTCAGCACGGCGGCACAATTCTAAAAAGTTCAAGATGTGCGGAAATCAAAACGCCGGCAGGTTTATCAAAAGCGGTAAAAACACTCAAAAAAAATAAAATTGTTCATCTTATAGTTATCGGCGGCGATGGTTCAATCAGAGCGGCTGACAGAATTTCAAAAAGCGGCATTCCGTCTATTTGCATTCCCGCGAGCATTGACAATGATGTTTTCGGCACCGACGAGACAATCGGATTTGATACCGCGATAGATACGGCAGTTGATGCGATTGACAAAATCCGTGACACCGCAACCAGTTTTGACAGGGTGTTTATTGTTGAAGTGATGGGAAGAGAACACGGGTTTCTTGCGGTTGAAGTCGGGCTTGCCTCGGGTGCGGAATTTGTTCTGGTTCCGGAAATAAAGTATGATATCAACAAAATCTGTGATGAATTAAAAAAAGACCAAAAAAAGAAAAAAACATCGGCGGTAATTGTTTTTGCCGAGGGCTGCGGCGATGCTAAAAAAGTTGCAAAACAAATTTTTGACTGCACGGGAATTGACGTAAAGGTGAGCAACCTCGGTTATATTCAAAGAGGTGGCAATCCATCGGCGAGAAGCAGAAATCTCGCAAGCCGCTTCGGAAGTTTCGCAGTTGATTTAATCTCAAAAGGCAAAAAAAATATAGTCGTCGTCCTGCAAAAAAACGAAATAAAATTTTTGCCTATAAAAAAAGTAATTTCCGGCAAAAAGAAAATAGACATTGAAACATTAAAACTCGTGGAAAACCTTGCCGTGTAATTTTGTGATCAAAATCAAAACGCCGTTAACCGAAGATGTATTGAAAGAACTTAAAGCAGGCGACGAGGTTCTGTTAAGCGGAACTATTTTCACTGCCCGCGATGAGGCACACAAGCGGCTTTTGGAGTTGCTCCGCCGCAATAAAAAATTGCCGTTTGATATAAAAGGTGCAGTGATTTACTACACGGGTCCCACACCGGCAAAGCCCGGACAAATCATAGGAAGTTGCGGACCAACCTCATCTTACAGAATGGATAAATACACGCCGGAATTATTGGAACACGGACTTAAAGCCACCGTAGGTAAAGGCGGTCGTTCAAAAGAGATTGTTGCGGCGATGAAAAAATATAAAGCGGTCTATTTTGCGGCTGTCGGCGGTGCAGGTGTCTTGATTTCCAAATGCGTGAAAAAATCGGAAATTATTGCTTTTGCCGATTTAGGTTGCGAGGCAGTTTTCAGATTGGATGTTAAGGATTTCCCGCTTATTGTCATCAACGATATCTACGGAAACGATTTATATCAAAAAATAGTTGACAAAAATTCCCGGATTTGATAAAATTAAAAAAGTCCGTACCTTTCAAAATACCCGTCAATCGGAGGCAAAAATGGCGAAGTTCAATCCTTGGGAAATGGCGTGTCAGCAGTTGGATACCGTCGCAGAAAAAATCAATCTTGATAAAGGCATCCACGCAAAACTTCGCAATTGTAAAAGGGCTCTTATCGTCTCAATCCCGATAAGAATGGATGACGGTGCGGTTAAGGTTTTTGAGGGTTATCGCGTTCAGCATAATTTAGAGCGAGGTCCCGCAAAAGGCGGCATCAGATACCATCCGGACGTAACGCTTGACGAGGTAAAGGCTCTTGCGATGTGGATGACATGGAAGTGCGCTGTCGTCGGAATTCCCTACGGCGGCGCCAAAGGCGGTGTCGTCTGCGACCCGTCAAAGATGTCATTATACGAAATAGAAAAACTTACCCGCAGATACACTTCTGAAATTTCAATAATTATCGGTCCCGAAAAGGATATTCCCGCGCCGGATGTCAACACGAACCCGCAGGTTATGGCGTGGATTATGGACACGTATTCAATGAATGTCGGATATTCCGCCCCTGGTGTTGTAACGGGCAAACCGATTGATATCGGCGGAAGCGAGGGTCGTCTTACCGCAACCGGTCGCGGCGCGATGTTTGTCATAAACGAGGCGCTGAAATACAAAAAAATAAAACCCGCCGACTGTAGCGTTTCAATTCAGGGTTTTGGAAATGTGGGGAGCGCTACCGCCCAATTTTTGCACGAACTTGGCTGTAAAATTGTCGGAGTCACCGATATTTCAGGCGGATTATTCAACAAGAAGGGCATTGACATTCCGAAAATTTTGGACTATGTAAAGAGTAATCCAAAAAAGACGATTGAAGGTTTTACCGGCGGCGATTTCGTTGCGGGTTCTAAAAAAGCCAACGAAGAACTTTTTAATTTGGACATAGATATTTTAGCACCCTGCGCTTTGGAAAATCAGATAACGAAAGAAAACGCTCCGAAGATAAAAGCGAAAATTATCGCAGAAGGCGCGAACGGTCCGACAACACCCGAAGCAGATGAAGTTTTTCACAAAAACGGCGTAATGGTTTTGCCCGATATTCTTACCAATGCCGGCGGTGTGACCGTCTCATATTTTGAGTGGGTTCAGGATTTACAGTCGCATTTCTGGCAGTTGGAAGACATTGACAATGAACTGAAAAGAATAATGACTAAAAGTTTTAAGGATGTTGTCGCAATCGCAGAAAAAGAAAAATGTGATATGCGTCTTGCGGCGTATATTTTGGCTGTAAGCCGCGTCGCCACCGCAGTAAAACTGCGCGGCGTTTATCCGTAAAAATTTAAAAAAGGAGGAATAGTAAAATGGTAAAAGTAAAGGTTAATGAGAGGGTATTGGCGAAGATGGTCGGAAGATGCAAGGAAAAGGGAATTATCATTCCTACATTTGCGCAGCAGAAAGACCCGTTAAAAATTCCTGCGAAAATAAAGGAGAAATTGAAGAACATCGGGCTGTGGGACGTTAACCCGGCAAATCTTTTCAGGATTACATGGAAAAATAATCCGAAGGAAAACGGCGGTGACGGGCAGTTTAACGGAGTAAATTGCATAGAGTTGCCATCGGCACTTACGGGAGTTAAAGCAAAAATCATCGGGCTTGCCGGAAAATGGTTCCCGACGGGCGCACACAAAGTCGGGGCAGCGTTCGGATGTCTCGTGCCCCGTCTTGTAACAGGCGAATTTGACCCGACGACGCAAAAAGCGGTCTGGCCCTCAACGGGAAATTACTGCCGCGGCGGCGTTTTTGATTCCGCTCTTCTTGGCTGCACGGGTATTGCCATTCTTCCAAAAGAGATGAGCAAGGAAAGATTTGATTGGCTTAGGGAAATGGGTGCTGAGGTCATCGCAACGCCCGGCTGCGAAAGTAATGTAAAGGAAATTTACGACGAGTGCTGGAACATCAGAAAAAACAGGAAGGACTGCGTCATATTCAACCAGTTTGACGAGTTCGGAAACTGTTCGTGGCATTATGAGGTTACCGGCTCTGCGATAGAAGAAGTTTTCAATAAATTAAAAACTAAAAACGACAAATTAAGAATGACCGGATATGTTTCTGCGACGGGTTCTGCAGGGACACTCGGCGCCGGGGAATATTTAAGGAAAATATCTCCGTTGATAAAAATAGCGGCCACCGAGGCGCTCCAATGTCCGACGCTTTATATGAACGGGTTCGGCGGGCACAGGATTGAAGGCATCGGCGACAAGCATGTCCCGTGGATTCATAATGTCAGAAACACCAACAATGTTGTCGCAATAGACGATGAATACACGATGCGGCTGTTGCGTCTCTTCAATGAACCCGCCGGCAAAAAAATACTTGAAAGAGAAGGCGTGAAAAAAGACCTCATAGAAAAACTTCCGATTCTGGGTATTTCCAGTATCTGCAATATGCTTGCGTCAATAAAAATGGCGAAGTATTACGAACTGAATGAAAACGATGTTATCTTCACGATATTCACCGACTCGTCGGATATGTACAAATCCCGTTTGAAAGAGTTGGAGCAGGAACGCGGAAAATATTCGGAAGAATATGCCATAGTTGATTTCAAGAGATGTCTGCACGGTATCGGCGTTGACTGGATTAAAGAGTTGAATTACTACGACCAGAAGGCGCTTCACAATTTGAAATATTTTACTTGGGTTGAACAGCAGGGAAAGACGGTTGAAGAGATAAATGCGCTCTGGAATCCCGAATTCTGGGACGAAACATTTGCCCAGATTCCCGTCTGGGACAAGTTGATTGAAGAGTTCAACCAAAAAACCGGACTCTTGAAAAAATTGTAAAATTTAATCTGGTAGAAGTTGACAATAAATGTCATTTTAGTCGACATAAATCTTAAGAGATAACATTTGTGGACAATAAAAAATTTGCGACTGCAATAAATTGCATGGACGGAAGAGTGCAGTTGCCTGTAATTGAATGGTTGAAAAAAAGTTACGGTGTGGATTATGTTGATAATATCACCGAACCGGGACCGAGTGGCATATTAGCAGAAAACAAAGATGCTCCCGTAATTGAATTGATAAAAAAGAAGGTTCAGATTTCAGTCAATAAACACGGGTCAAAACTCATTGCTATAGCGGGACATTATGATTGCACTGCGAATCCTGAAGACAAAGAAACTCAAGCGTCACAGATATTAACCTCAATTAAAAAAATAAACTCATGGGGATTTAATGCCCAAGTTATAGGATTGTGGGTTGATGAAAACTTGGGTGTTCATTTGGTAAAATCCTTGAAATGCGGCGGTAATTCAATAGTGTAATAGTAGTGTTAAAATCGGAGGTATTTATTTATGGAAAAGAAAACAGACAATCCGTCGTTCGTCGTCGCCTCGGGGACTTTGATAATGCTGATGCTTGGAGTCGCATATGTCTGGGGCGTCTACATCAATCCGATTTCGGAAAACTTTGGTTGGACAAGAACGCAGGCATCTCTGCCGTTTTCCGTCTTTCTTTTGATTTATACCGTCGGAATGATTTGGGGCGGAAAGTTGCAGGATAAATACGGACCTAAAATTGTCTGTATGATAGGCGTCGTGCTTTTCAGTGTCGGTTATTTTTTGTCGGGCTTTGCAAATTCTCTGCTGCATATTCTCATTACATATGGAGTATTAGGTGGAATAGGAACCGGTTTTGCATATGTGACGCCTGTTGCCACCGCCGTTAAATGGTATCCTCATAAAAAAGGACTTGTAAGCGGAATAGTTGTTTTTGGATTCGGCGCCGGCGCTTTTATACTCTCGCCGCTTGTCAGATGGATAATTACAAATTACGGGTGGAGAGAATCATTCTTTTATCTCGGCGGTGTTTTTTTTGTCATAACTATTCTTGCTGCCCGGATGATAAAAGCGCCTCCGCTTGATTGGGCTCAAAAATTTCAAGCGAAACAAACAACCCGTCCGCCGCTTTTTGAACTTGCACCGTCTCAGGTTTTAAAAAGCGAGTTATTTTACATAGCATGGCTTATATGGTTCTTTAATCTTTTCGTTGGACTTGGAACGATGGGACATATTGTTTCTTATGCGATGTTAAACGGTATTGACAAAATGTCGGCGGCATTTTTATTAAGTATCATTGCCATTTTTAACGGTTTTGGTCGCGTGGCAGTAGGCGCTTTTTCAGACAAAATCGGACGCCTTCGGATTCTCTCTGCCGCATCTATTGTTCTTGCAACCGTCTCATTTTTTATGATAAAAGCAGGAAGTAATGTCAGCATATATTATGTTTTATGCGCATTGTTCGGACTTGCTTTCGGGAGTTGTATGGTTCTTTATCCTGCAACGACCGCTGATTTGTTCGGAACGAAACACTTCGGCACAAACTACGGACTTTTATTTTCAAGTTATGGAGTAGCGGGGCTTTTAGGTCCTTATGTTTTTGGAAAGATTTATGACCTGAATAATGACTACACCACCGCATTTTATCTCGCTATATGTATAACTGTAATAAGCGGAGTCCTTGCCGTTATTTTAAGGATAATTGCAAAAAATAAATCAAAAAAATCCTGATATATTTATGGAAAGTTTTTTATGCCGAAAATTGAAATAACTTCAAGAGACAAAAAACAACTCGTTAAAATGTGTAAAAGAAATAGGACAGGTACATAATGGCTAATAACTTAAAAGTTAACTTTTTAGATGCTCTTAAATCGACCTATAAAGCATATAATATTTATGGTGCGAGAAGTCCTAAAAAATTAGTGCCTATTCACTCTTGGTTTGCCAAAGAAATTATTTCTGGTCTTGCTAAAAGTTATTCAGTAAAAAGTTTAGGTAATGATGGCGAGTATAAGATAGAAGGGAAATATTATCCCAAAACAGTGGATGTTACGATTTTTTCCAGCCAAAAACCTGTTGTAACATTAAGTTTTAAGTTTGTAACGTCAAATTATGCGCAAAATACAAATAATTATTTTGAACAGTTGCTCGGCGAAACAGCGAACATAAGAAGAACAGGCGTCGGTTTTGTTCATTTTCTGGTTTTGCGAGGTTATGCGCCTTACTATGATAAGGCGGCTGGTAATAAAAGAGGAAAATTAAAGAAAATTGAAACATTATCGGAACATCAAATAAAAAAATATGTTGAACTATTTAAAGATTTGGATTTTCCACACAAACCGGATGTATTGGGCATAGCGATAGTTGATTTTAATGATAATGCAGAACCATATTTTACTGATTTGACAAAGTTGGGATTAAAAGAGGATACTATAAAAATGTTACAAAGTGATTTTTCAGTAGAAACGTTTATTGAAAAAGTGAAAGCATTATGTCAATTAAAAAAATAGAAGAAAAACTAAGCTTATTAATTAATAATTACATGAAAATGAACCCTCAAGAAAAGAAGAGTTTTTCTACTAGTGGAAAAATAAGTGACTGTATCAGTGAAATATCTAAAAATGAAATAGAGCAAGTATTATATTCATATGAAGAAAAGTCGCATATAAAAAAATATTATGTAGCTAAATTAAAGGCAAAAGGGGTTAATGGGCGTGAGAAAAAAGAGGCAGATATATTATTTTATCATAAATATAATGGTCCAGCGATAATAATTCAAACAACATCCATTTTAACGGCATTTAGAAATTTTAGATGGGATAGTATATTTCATGATGCTGAAAATTTTCATGCTGCTTATCCTAAATTAGTAGTAGGGTATATAATTGTCTGCCCAGATAAAAGTTTAGAAAATAATGAAAAATTTCCGTTAGAAAAAGTGCAAAGAAAACTATTAAGAGTTACTAACCGTGAAGATATGTATGATCATTTACATAAATATGAGAGAATATCTTTAATTTACTTTAAGAAAACAAAAAACGGAATAAAAATATTAGAAAACAAAACTAATAAAGATTTAAGACCGTCTAATTTTATACAATCTATATGCGAAATATTTAAAGAAAGATTTATAGAATAATTATTATGTCAAATAAAAAAATAGAAAATTTACCGTTGTATATGAAAATAACAAAAGAAAAAGCAAACGGTGTCATTTATACTCCTGCTTGGATTGTTAATTTGATATTAGATAGAATTAAGTATAAAAAAAATATTTTTGCAAAAAAAATTGTAGACCCCGCCTGTGGAGACGGTAATTTTCTTATTTTTATTGTGGAACGTTTTTTAAATGATTGTAAAAAAAACAAATTAAGTAATAAAAAAATTAAAGAATTATTACAGAATAACATATACGGTTTTGATATTGATAAACTTGCTCTCGATAAATGTAAAAATAATTTGAATGAGATTGCTGCTTTATATGGAATATCCGATGTAAAATGGAACATTTGGCACATAGACAGTTTGGATAAGGACACAATAAAAAAATATTTTAATTGTTTTGATTATGTCGTCGGTAATCCTCCATATATAAGGATACAACATTTAGGAATGGAAAGAAGGGCAAAGGTGCAAACTAATTGGTCCTTTTGTAAAAGTGGTTCGACAGATATTTATATTGCTTTTTTCGAACTCGGGTTTAATTTACTAAATTCAGCAGGAAAAATCGGTTATATTACACCGAATACTTTTTTTAAGACGGATACTGCACAAGTAATAAGATATTATCTTATGGAAAAAAGGTATATTAAAGAAATAATAAATTTCAATCACCATCAGATATTTGATAATGCCACAACTTATTCAGCGATTACGATTTTAGATAAAAATTGGAATAAAGATTTTTTTTCTTATTACGAAGGCAATAAAGAAAAAATAGAATTTATTGATGAACTTAATTTAACAAATATAGATTATCAAAAGTGGACTTTTGCTTCAAATGAAGTTTTAGAAAAAATAAGAAACATTGAAATTCGGGGAGTTCCGCTCGGCGAAATAGCAAAAATTCATGTTGGTATAACGACACTGGCGGATGATTTTTATATTTTTAAGGATCCAATTTTTGAAAAAGATAAAGCCACAATAAAACTTAAAGACGGCAGAGAGTTCACTGTTGAAAAAAGCATATTAAAACCCATTATAAAAGCTTCGGTATTAAAATCAGCGGAGGATAAACAAAACAGGTATATTGTTTTTCCTTACAAAAAAATAAACGGCAAACACACAATTATTCCGGAAGCGGAGTTAAAAAAAGAATATCCCAACACCTATAAATATTTTTTGGAAATTAAAGACAGATTACTTTTAAGAGACAAAGGAAAACCGAATTCAGTATCTTGGTATGCTTTCGGTCGTTCACAGGGACTGGATACTTCTTTCGGTAAAAAAATTCTTGTCTCACCTCTCAGTTTAAAGCCCAATTTCATTGTTTGGGAAAAAGAGGAGTATACATTTTTTGCCGGTTACTGCATAAAATTTGACGGGGATTTATACAGGTTGGTAGAAAAGTTAAATTCCGACGATATGGAATTTTATATTAAATATGTAGGCAGGGATTATCAAAACGGATATAAATCTTATGCCAAGTCCTCTATTTCTAATTTTGGTGTAGTCGGTTTTAAGATTGAAAGACAGGAACAGATTAGTTTATTTAAATAATTATTGACAAATGAGGTGCAGTACAAATGAATGAAAAAGTATTTACTTGGAACGATTATAAGACTTTTGTTGCAGCTATAATACAACAATCTAATAGTATTTTTTGTCGTGGACAAGCAGATTCTGCTTGGAAACTTCGCACTTCTTTTCACCGAGTAGCAGATACGATAACACTCCCCCAATATCTTGATAAGATACTTCCAGAAGTACAATATAATATCTGTGCGGTATATGACGATTTAACAGATTTGAAAAGTGAAAATGAATTTGCATCATTTTTAGCATTAGTTCAACATTATGGTTTCCCTACGCCTATGTTGGACTGGACATTTTCCCCTTATATAGCAGCATATTTTGCGTACAGGGAAGTAAACGATACTGTACCTCAATCTGAAAATGTCAAAGTATACCTTTTTCTTTACGATGCGTGGTTGGAAGAATTTCCACAACCACCATTTAATTTACGTGAAACAATTGAATTCATAGGTGTTTTAAGACCATTTGCTAAATATAATCCTCGTATTATACCACAACAAAGTGGCTTTACAGTAACAAATGTCGATGATATGGAAGCATATATCAACAATAAAAAGGAAGGTTTCTTGCACTCAGTGTTGTTGCCAGTAAAAGAAAAACCAATGGTTATGAAAGAACTGAATTTGATGGGTATAAATGAGATAACAATGTTTCCGAGTATTGGTGGCATCTGCCGAGAACTCAAAACCAGATTTTTCTCGCCCAACAGCTTGGACTCACGCCGAATGAAATTAGATATGATTAGAAAGAGAACTCCTAAAGAAAAACCAATATAACGAAAAAGGAAAAAAGTTTAATAAATTCTTATGATGTGGGTAATAAAAATTAATTCAAAGCAAAACCTATCGGATGCTGACAGGGATTTTGTTGCGGAACTTGTAAGCGAAGAAGCACGGAGCGTGATAAAGTCGTATAGTTTTATATTGCATAACATCATAGAAAGTAAAAGATACTGCGAAGTGCTGGTAGAGGGTTCAAAAACTGCGATTGTCAGTTTGTTATCAATGCTCAAAAATAACATTCCGTACAAAATTAATTATGAACAAGTTTGAAAACGATTGCCTGAAATTTCTGCTGAAAATGGTTTCAACGAAGAGTTTGTCAAAGAATGAACAAGCGGTTTCTGGAATTGTTGCGAAAGAGATGCGGAAACTAAAATACGACGATGTAAAAATTGACAAACTCGGAAGCGTCATCGGTCGCATCGGCAACGGAAAAATAAAAATTCTTTTTGATGCGCATGTTGACACCGTCGGCATCGCCGATGTAAAACAATGGAAAACAGACCCGTTCAAAGCGGTTTATAAAAACGGGATTATTTACGGCAGGGGTTCCTGCGACGACAAGGGCTGTGTGGCGTCTATGGTCTATGCCGGCGGCTTGATAAAAAAATTGGGGCTTCTGAATGATTTTACGCTCTATGTTTCTGCCTCGGTGCAGGAAGAAATTGCCGAGGGCTACGGGATTGACTACCTTCTTAAGAGCCTAAAATTCCGTCCCGATTGCGTTGTCATCGGCGAGCCGTCAGGGTTAAAAATTGTCAGAGGGCATAAGGGCCGGGCAGAAATAAAAATCACGGTGAAAGGCAAAGCGTGTCATGCCAGCATTCCTGATGAAGGCGAAAATGCAATTTACAAAATGCTTCCTTTGATAAAAAACATTGATTCACTCAACAAAAAATATAAAATTACTTCTCAACTCGGCAAACCGGTAATATCCGTCACACAAATAGAGACAAAAAACGCATCAATAAATACAATCCCCGACAACTGTTCAATTTATATTGACAGAAGGACGGTTGAAAATGAAACGAAAAAAGAAATAGAAAATGAGATTAAAAACGCATGCGGCAAAGAAATAAAAATAGAATATCTAAAAAAGTTTTTCAATGCGTGGGTTCTTCCTCGCGAGCATTATTTGGTCAAATCTGCGGTTTCATCATATAAAAAAGCGTATAAAAAAGATTCAAAGGTTGTTCTCTGGCCATTCTGCACCAACGGTTCTTTCACTATGGGCGAGAGGAAAATTCCGACAATCGGTTTTGGTCCGGGCGAAGAAAAATTTGCTCATGTTGCAAACGAGCAGCTCAGATTTAACGATGTTTTAGACGCAGTAAAATTTTATTCCGTTTTTCCCTTGACATTTTCATCAAAAAAAATATAATAAAAAAAGTGAGAGAAGCGAATAAAAAAAGGAGGGTTTATGAAAACCAACAGGTTTTTGGGACGGGACTGGATTGATGCGGAACTGGATTACAGCAAAGAGGAATGGGAGACGCTGATTGATGTCGCATTGTATTTGAAAAGGAAGCATGCCTTAAACGAGGACCAGCAGTATCTCCTCAAGGGCAAAACGCTTTTCACGATGTTTTTCAATCAATCATTGAGAACGCGAAGCACTTTTGCGGCAGGCATTCAGCAATTAGGCGGCTTTCATGTTGATTTGGAGCCGGGCAAAACATACACGCCTGCGAGGAAGGGCTTTGACATCGCTTACAAGACGGAAAGAATCTCCGATATCGCAAGAATGCTGAACCGTGTCGGCGATGCAATAGCAATAAGAATGTACGGACCGCCCGCATACTGGATTTACGGTTTTGCAAACGCAACGCTGAAAGAGTTCGGACAATATGCGGAAGTTCCGATTATAAATATGGAGTGCGACAAATATCACCCGACGCAGTCGCTTGCCGATATGATTACCATAAAGGAAAAATTCGGCGGGTTCAAGGGTGTGAAGATGACGATGTCATGGGCGTATTCCGGCTCAATTGAAAAGCCGCGTGCGGTTCCGCAGAGCGTAATTCTTGCCGCTACAAAAATGGGAATGGAAGTAACTCTTGCGCATCCCAAGGGATTTGAACTTGACCCGGAGGTTATTGAGAATTGCAAAAAATTCTCCGCCGAAACAAAGGGTTCTTTCAAAATTACAAATAATTTTGATGAGGGATTCAAAGGTGCTGATGTCGTTTATCCGAAATCATGGGGTTCGGTGCCGTGTTTCAATTATACGGATGAAACCGGCGCTACTGTTAAAAAAGCAGACCACGCCGCCGCCGAAAAATTGAACAATGACAGTAAGGGTTGGATGACCACGGCAAAACAGATGGCGTTGACGAACAAAAACGGCTACTATATGCACTGCCTGCCCGCGGACAGAGGACAGGAAGTTACCGACGATGTTATTGACGGCCCGCAGTCAATCGTAATTGACGAGGCGGAGAATCGTCTTCATGCTCACAAAGCCATTATGGCGTTGGTTATGGGCGGAAGATTATAAAATATCGCCCCTGAAGGGACTTCCTTTGGGCGCTCGCAAGCAAATTTTCCACAATTTGTATAAATAAAGTTTTTTACTTTCGCGAAAAAGCGAAAAGGAGGATGAGTTATGCCGGAATCAGGCAAAGTTAATCTTTACGGTAAGGATTTGATTTGTACGCAGGACTGGTCGCTGGATGAACTGACAAAATGTCTTGAACTTGCGGAGGATATGCAGAAGCATCGCTTTTCCCCGAAGTACACGAAACTACTGAAAGACAGAACATTTTTTATGTTCTTCTACAATCCGAGCGTCCGCACGCGTCAATCATTTGAATGCGCCGCAACGGAACTCGGCGGGCACGCGCAGTATCTTGAACCGGGCGGAATGCGTCTTAAGACGAAAAAATCCGCCGGCGAAACTATTGAAGACGCCGCGCAGGTTATGTCAAGATACGCCTGCGGTATGGGCATCAGAATTCTTGAGGATAAAGTTGCCGCATATGGCGACGGCGATAATATGCTCCGCGAATATGCAAAATGGTTAAGCATCCCGATTGTTTCAATGGCGCACGACAAATATCATCCCTGCCAGGGTCTTGCCGACATAATGGGTTTGAGAAAACATATCGGAGAAAACTTAAAGGGTAAAAAACTTCTTCTTTACTGGGGACATGGCGCTCTCGCGCGCAGTTGGTGTTCTGTGCAGGAAGCCGCGCTTTTGTATTCAAGGTTCGGGATGGATGTAACGATTGCATCGCCTGAGGGTTATGATTTAGACCCTGCGGTAATTGCGTCAACAAAGAAAAACTGTGCCGAGAATAATCAGAAGTTTGAGATTATTCATGACCCGAAAGCGGGATATAGCGGTGCGCATGTTGTCTATTCACGCAACTGGATGAGTCCCAACGCATATGTCAACGGCGAATTCCAGAAACCGCTTGAAATTGAAAAAGCGCTTAAATACACCGATTGGATTTGCGACGAAGCGAAGATGAAACTTACCGATAACGGACTTTATATTCACCCGATGCCGATTGACAGAGGGCATGAAGTTACCGACGAGGTCGCTTCCGGCAAACGTTCAATAATATATGACGTTGCCGAAAACCGCCTTCACGTTCAGAAAGCAATAATGGCGTTGACGATGTCGGAGAAGTATAAGTAAATAAAAGACAGAGAGATAATCTTGTAAAATTCTTTTATGCACTTTCAACCGCGTCATTCACAGGTTTAGTTGTTGTTTCATTGATAACCAAACCAACTTTTTGGATTCCACTTAATATTATAGGATATAGTATCAGTAATAATATTTGTGGTAATTGCATATATTTTGGATGGGTTGGAAATAGAAAGGGAGGATTAGTTTATGGAAGGTGCATTTATTGTACTTGGCGGTGGCTTATTAGCAGGCATAGTCGTGCTGATTTTAGTTATTAGAGAAAAGAAACGGCTTGCTCATAAACAATAAATTTAATTAACGGAGGGGAATTTTTATGGCGAAAAAAGTTGCTATAGTTGCAGTTGGCGGGAATTCTTTGATTCTGGATAACAAACATCAGACGGTCCAGGACCAGTACAAAGCGGCCGCCGAGACGATGAAACACATCGCCGAGATGATTGTAAAGGGCTGGGATGTTGTAATTACTCACGGAAATGGTCCGCAGGTCGGGTATGTCCTTGCCCGCTCGGAATACTCGCGCGGAATTTTACATGAAATACCGCTTGATACCTGCGGTGCGGATACTCAAGGTGCAATCGGCTACAATTTTCAGATGGCACTTGATAATGAGTTCAAAAAGAGAGGGCTCAAAAAATCCGCTGCTACTATTGTGACGCAGGTTCTTGTTGACAAAAACGACCCGTCATTCAAAAAGCCGTCAAAACCGATCGGGCAGTTTTATTCGGATGAAGAGGCACATAAAAGAAAAGAAAAAGACGGATGGGATATTATGGAGGATGCCGGCCGCGGATGGAGAAGGGTCGTTGCATCGCCTGAACCGAAAGAAATAATAGAACTTGCCGCGATTAAGACGCTTATTGACGCCGGTGTTGTAACCGTTGCTGTCGGCGGTGGCGGAATTCCTGTTATCCGCGATGAAAATGGCGATTTAAAAGGCACCGCTGCTGTTATTGACAAGGATTTGGCATCCGCACTTTTAGCAACACTTCTTAAAGCCGACTTGCTTTTGATTTCTACCGCGGTGGAAAAGGTCTGTCTAAATTTCGGCAAACCCGACCAGAAAGCGCTTGACAAAATGACGCTTGCCGAGGCAAAAAAATATATTGAGGAAGGACACTTCAAACCCGGTTCAATGCTTCCGAAAATGAAAGCGATTGTGAAATTTTTGGAAAACGGCGGCAAGCAGGCGTTGATTACCGACCCTGCCCATATCCCTCAGGCGTTAGACGGAAAAACGGGAACATGGATAGTGCCGTAAAAATGAAAAATATTCTCGGATTAAAATGTATTGATTGCGGCAAGGAATACAATGATTCGGATGTAAAATATGTTTGTCCTTCCTGCGGCGGCAACTTGGATGTCGTCTATAATTATCCGGAAATTAAAAAAAGGTTCACCCGTTCAACTCTTACAACCGACGAAAATTTATCAATATGGCGGTATCTCCCTATTCTTCCCTTAGAGTCGGATTTTTCCTGCCAGTTGAATCTTTTTCCGAAACTTCAAATCGGCTGGACCCCGCTTTACCGTGCAGAAAATCTTTCCAAAAAATATAATTTTCCAAATTTGTATCTTAAAGATGACGGAAGAAATCCTTCGGCTTCGTTTAAGGACAGGGCAAGTTCTGTTGTCGTCGTTAAAGGTCAGGAACTTGGCGTGAAAACATTTACCACTGCCTCTACCGGTAATGCCGGATGCGCACTTGCCTGTATGTGCGCCAACTTGCAACTTCCCTGCGTCATTTTTGTGCCGAAAACGGCTCCGAAAGCCAAAATAGCGCAACTTCTTTTGTTCGGCGCAAAAGTTATTGCCGTTCACGGAACTTATGACGATGCTTTTGATTTATCGCTTAAAGCATCTGATGAGTTCGGATGGTATTGTCGTTCAACCGGATATAATCCTTACACGAGAGAGGGTAAAAAAACAGCCGCTTATGAAATCTGCGAGCAGTTAAAATGGATAGTTCCGGACAAGGTATTTGTATCCGTCGGAGACGGCAATATAATTTCCGGCATCTGGAAGGGCTTTAGAGATTTTTACAATCTCGGGTTTATAGACAAACTTCCGCAACTTATTGCCGTCCAGTCGGAAAAAAGCAATGCAATTGCAAAAGGGATAAAATCTCAAATCTCAAATCCAAAACCCAAAATTAAAATTGAACCCGTTAGAGCGACGACTATTGCCGATTCAATTTCCGTGGATATGCCCCGCGACGGTGTTGCTGCCGTAAAAGCGGTAATTGAATCAAAAGGTTTTGCAATAGAAGTTTCAGACGAAGAAATTTTGAAAGCCATAAAAGAAATCGCAGAAAACGAGGGTGTTTTTTCAGAGCCCGCCGCCTCAACCAGTTTCGCCGGTTTTAAAAAAGCACTAAAAGAAAATAAAATCAAAGAAAATGAAACGGTTGTCTGCCTTATTACCGGTAACGGTCTTAAAGACGTTGAATCAGCGATGAAGGTCGCCGGTGTTCCGGTTTTAATTGAACCGAACATTGAAGAAGTAAAAAAAATAATAAAAACCGCTTGATTAAAATATAACAATAAAAAATTCTTCAAATCTTGTCCGAAAATCGAGGTGAAAACTCCTGAATAATAGGACGGAAGAATTCTTGAAAAACAAAAATGGAGGAAAAAATGAAAAAATTGTTAGTGATATTTGTGGCATTGTTTATAGTTTCTTCGGTTATTTATGCTAAAGAGATAAAAGGCGGAGTGAAAGCAGGAATTAACATTGCCAATTGGTCAGGTGATGATGTCGAGAAAGAAGACAAAAAATCAAGGGTAGGAATCGTTGCAGGCGGATTCGTTACTATTCCGCTTAACGACCAGTTCAGTTTGCAGCCGGAGCTTTTACTCTCAATGAAAGGCGTCAAATATGAAGGATCTTTTATGGGCGAGAGTTATGAATCAACAGTGAAACTCACCTACATTGAAATTCCCGTATTGGCAAAGTTGAACATTCCATCAGAAGGGAGTGTAAAACCGAATGTATTTTTGGGTCCGAGTATTGGTATGAAAGCAAGTGCGAAAAGCGAATTTGTATTTGGAGGGGTATCAGAAGAATCGGATTTGGAAGATGTGAAGTCGCTTGACCTCGGTCTTGCAATCGGTGGCGGAGTTGATATTGACGCCGGCGCCGGCAAAGTAACGCTTGATGCCCGTTATACAATGGGTTTGACAAGTATTAACGACAGTGCGGACGACCTTGACGTAAAAAACAGCGTAATAGCCATTATGGCAGGTTATTGCTTCTAAAATTTAACAGAATTGCAACAATTATAAAATAAAGGGAACTTATCTTGATATTCCGGTTTTTGGAAAGAAAGAAGGTTCTCTTTGTTTTTTCCTTGAAAAACTTTTTTGAATTTGATATAATAAAACTATCATGAAAACAAAACATTTGATTTCAATTTCGGATTTGGAGAAAACGGATATTCTTGAGATTTTTGAGACGGCAAGAGACCTTAAATCAAAACAAAAACAAGGAAACAAATACACTCCGCTGACAGGTAAAACTCTTGCGATGATTTTTTCAAAACCGTCTACAAGAACGCGGGTTTCTTTTGAAACGGGGATATATCAGCTCGGCGGTCTCGGACTTTTTTTAAGCGGACAGGAACTGCAATTACGCCGCGGCGAGACAATTTCTGATACTGCGAGAACGCTTTCAAGATATGTTGACGGAATTATGATAAGAACATTTAACCACAAAGATGTTGAAGAACTCGCCGAACACTCAACAGTTCCGGTTATTAACGGTCTGACCGATTTGGAGCATCCCTGCCAGGCACTCGGGGATGTGTTCACGATAATAGAGAAAAAATGTTCAAAGTCAGATGTCCAAGGTCTTAAAAAATTAAAATTTGTTTTCATCGGTGACGGTAATAATGTCGCGAATTCACTTATGCTTTTATGCGCCAAACTTTCAATGAATTTTACGGTAATTACTCCCGCCGGCTATGAACCGGACAAAAATATTTTTAATTCTGCAAAGGAAATTTCATCTGATATAAAACTTTCAAATGAAGTTTCCGAATCCTCCGGTGCTGATGTTATCTATACCGATGTTTGGACATCAATGGGTAAAGAGGAAGAAAAAGAAAAACGGCTTTCAGTTTTTAAGCCGTATCAGGTGAACAATTCTTTATTGTCAAAAGCCAAACCGGACTGTATCGTTATGCACTGTCTTCCTGCAAAAAGAGGGGAAGAAATTACCAATGATGTCATAGACGGTAAAAATTCAGTTGTTTTTGACCAGGCGGAAAACCGTCTCCATATCCAGAAAGCAATAATGCTGCTGCTGATGAAATAAAAACTTGCTCTACAAAATATATAAAAAACTCCTGAAGTATTTTGGTCCGCAGGGCTGGTGGCCTATCGGTGGCGTTTACAATCCTTTAAAAAAACATTTGAAAGATGAAGAAAAGTTTGAAATAATGGTCGGTGCGATACTTACCCAGAATACCGCATGGAGCAATGTTGAAAAAGCACTTTCTAATTTAAGAACGGCGAACCTGCTTAATATCAAAAAAATATCAAAAATAAATTTAAGAAAACTTGAAACATTAATAAGACCGTCGGGGTTTTATAAACAGAAAGCGGTCCGCCTTAAAAATTTTACGAAGTCAATTAGTACAATTGGACTAATTGAAAATTTACACCGTGAATATCTTTTGTCATTAAATGGTATCGGTCCGGAAACGGCAGATTCAATCCTATTGTATGCCCTCGGAAAACCGTATTTTGTATCGGATGCCTATACAAACCGTTTGATAAATCGTCTCGGAATTTTTAATAGTCAAGATTATCACGAGATACAGAAATTTTTTGAGAAAAATGTTCCTAAAGATGTAGAAATTTACAAAGAATATCATGCCTTAATAGTTGCACTTGCTAAAAATTTTTGCAAAAAAAATCCTGAATGTCGGAACTGTCCGATTTTAAGTTATTGTAAGAGAGGTAAAAATGAAATACGTTGTGGTTTTTGTGACGGCATCAAACATTAAAGAAGCAAGAAAAATTGCCGACGGAGTTCTAAAAGAACATCTTGTGGCTTGTGTCAATATCATTGAGAAAATTAAATCAATTTACTGGTGGCAGGGCAAAATTGAAAAATCTACGGAGATGCTTTTAATAATGAAAACAAAAATCTCACTTGCTAAAAAACTGATAAAAAAAGTAAAATCGCTTCATTCATATACTATTCCGGAAATAATTTTTCTGCCGATAATAACCGGTAACCTGGATTATCTTAAATGGATAGAAAAAGAGACAAAATGAAAGACGCATTATATTTTGAAGTTCATAACAAAGAAAAAAAACAGGTAAAATGTAATCTATGCCCGTGGTATTGTAAAATATCAGATGGTAAAGTCGGGAATTGCGGCATAAGAAAAAATATTAACGGCAATTTTTTTTCACTCACTTACGATAAGTTCACTTCCGTTTCAATGGACCCGATAGAAAAAAAACCGCTTTACCATTTTTATCCGACAAGCGAAATTTTATCGTTAGGAACGCTTGGATGTAATTTCCACTGCCAGTTCTGTCAGAATTTTGAAATTTCGCAGGCGGTTTTTGACGATACTTACCTTAAAACCGTCTCATCTAATGATGCGGTAGCACTTGCAAAACAGTATCATTCCATTGGACTTGCCTATACCTATAACGAGCCATTGATAAATTACGAGTGGCTGAAAGATACTATGTCGGAAGCAAAAAAATACGGCTTAAAAAATGTTTTGGTTTCAAACGGTTACATAAACGAAGAACCTTTTCACAACATAGTTGAATTTATAGATGCTGCAAACATAGACGTGAAATCATTCCGGGATGAATTTTATAAAAAATACTGCGGCGGGAAACTTGCACCTGTTTTGAGGACGGTTGAGATACTTGTCAAAAAGAAAAAGCATGTTGAAATAACAAATTTGATTATTCCGGGGCTAAACGATTCTGATGAAGAAATTTCCGATTTGGTTGACTGGGTCTGGTCTTTGGGTGAGGAAACCCCGCTTCATTTTTCAAGATATTTTCCGTGTTATAAAATGACAATCAAGGCGACCCCGTTCCCCACGCTTGAAAAAGCAAGGAAAATCGCATTAAAAAAATTGAAACATGTTTATGTGGGAAATGTAATGGAGTTGGAATATAACAGAACAAATTGTCCGCAATGCAAAGAAATTCTGATAGAACGAAAGGGTTATAATACGGAAATCGTCGGATTAGAAGTCGGCCGATGCAAAAAATGCGGGTATAAAATTTCTACACTTGTGATATGACAAAACTAATTCTCGCCTCGGCATCTCCTCAGCGAAAAAAAATACTTAAAGATGCAGGATACGAATTTGAAATCGTTCACCCGAAAATATCGGAAAACATTTCCGGCAAAAAACCCTCTCAAACAGTCAAATCTCTCGCTCTGAAAAAAGCAAGGGCTGTCAGTCGCAATGGAATAATTATAGGAGCGGATACGATTGTTGTTTTGGACGGAGAAATAATAGGAAAGCCGAAAAATAAAAAGGAAGCAATAAAAATTTTAAGAAAACTTTCCGGTTCTGAACATTTCGTTTATACGGGAGTGGCGATTTTAGATACCGTCAATAAAAAGCAGATTGTTGATTATGAAAAAACAGCAGTTCGGTTCAGAAAACTTTCCGAAAAAAATATAAAAAATGTCTGCGGAAAATATCTTGATAAGGCAGGGGCGTATTCAATCCAATCAAAAGACGATTGCTTTGTGGAAAATATAAAAGGCGATTATCTGAATGTCGTCGGTTTCCCTTTGAAAAAATTCCAAAAAATGCTGAAAAAATTACAGAACTGAATTTATCTCCGCAACTAATTTTGGTTTTCCTGAAAACCCCACGATTTTTTTAACTACTTTGCCGTCTTTGAAAATCAGAAGTGTCGGTATTGAAGAAACGCCGAACTCGGATGATTTTTCCGGATTTTCATCTACATTTAATTTTCCGACCTTGATTTTTCCAGCGAATTCTTTTGCAAGTTCCTCAATTACCGGCGCTATCATCTGACAGGGTCCGCACCACACTGCCCAGAAATCAACAAGCACAGGAACCGGTGATTTCAAAACCTCATTATCAAAATTCGCATCTGTCAAAATAACTTCGCTCATAATTTCCCTCCCGGTATGTATGTTTCTTTCCTGTTAGATGCTGCCTTACCGGTTTAGATTCATTAAGGAAATATAATTTAATGAAAAATTTTACCAAGTATTAAAATTAGAAAAATTCCGAATATTAAAATTACACTGTTTATTTTTCTGTTTGATTTATGAATTTCCGGAATTAAATCCGCTGCTGACAGATAAATAAAAGAGCCCGCTGTTATAGCCAGGAGCATGCCCAAAATGTTAGGCGGTAAATTTTTTAGAAATAAAAGCGAAGCGATTGCGCCAAATGGTGTTGCCAGTGCTACAATTATTGAATAAATCCAGATTTTTTTTCTTACCTCGCCCGTATGAATTAAAATTCCTGTGGTTACAAGTCCTTCCGGAAATTCATGCAAAATTACGGCAATTGCAGTGAACAGTCCTATCTTTGACGAAACTTCAAAACCGACCGCTATTGCGATACCGTCTAAAAGCGAATGGACGGTAAGTCCGATGAACGACATTATGCCTAACCGGTGAACCTCGCAGTGTTCGTCGGTGCAGGGATGAATCGTTACTAAAAAGTTCTGAATTATGTAAAAAATCAAAAATCCGCAAAGCACCCACGCGGGAACATTTGCCGATATTTCTATTGCTTCGGGTATCAGATGAAAAAATGATGTCGCAAGCATAATACCCGCCGCAAAACTTATAAAATAGACGGAATTTTTTTTGGCATAGTCCTCATAATAAAAAATGAGGAGTGTTCCGACTATCGTTGCTGCTCCTGCGATTAAAGAGTAAAAAATCGTTGAAAATTCCATAATTTATCTTCTGTCCTGCTGTTCAAATTTTGCGAGATTGTCCTGAATTTTTGTTTTCTGCTGCAGTATTGCTATCCACTGGTTGAAAAGTAAAATTCTTTTTTCGTTACGGAGCGTCTCAACAAATTTGTCCTTTTCCTTAATAAAATTTTTTAAATTCCCGTTCCGCCTGAGATATTCCATTTCGGCTTCCTTGTCCGTAACCTTTGAAAGAAGATAAACCAGAAACCTTACCTTGTCCACTGCCATTGCCCGTTTCCTTGATTTTTCAAACTCTTCATAATTCATTTTTAAGCCGTAACGCAATGTTTGAAAGTATATTTGATGGTCAAATTGCCCGTTTTTCTGAAATGCCGGTATTTGCCGAAGGTGCGCCGCAACTTCGGCATCGGTTACGGTGATTCCGTATTTAAGTGCAATTTGATAAAACGCTTCCTCTGAAATCATATCCTGCAGCACGCCCATTTTTATCTGCTGTAAGTCGGTATCGGTAAGTTCTACATCTTTCTTTTGCTCCCTTTGATTTTCTATCGCCCGGGATACCGCTTTGCTGAACTCGGAGTAAGAAACCTTTTGATTGTTGACAGTTGCAACAGTATCATGTCCGCGAGTCTGGTAACCGCCCGCGCCGAAAACCACGAAGGTTGCAAATACAAAGCCGCTTATAATAATCCATAGAATTGTTTTTTTATGAACTCGTATGAAATCCATCATAAAATGAATGCCTCCCGGCCCGCCTCGGCGGACGATGAGACAAATTATATTTTTTTTGCTTCCAAAAGTCAACATTTTTTTGTAAAATATAAAAATGGATTTGCTATTCAGTTTGCTTGCCAAAATCATCCCGTATATTTTTATCGGCTGGATTTTTACAAAATTAAAATTTAAGAATGCGGAATTGCTTATAAATTATTTCGTCAATTTTGCCCTCTATTTTTTAATTCCGATTTTTGTTTTTTTCGCGATGTGGTCAACGCCTTTATCGGAAAATATAGTTAATGCAAAAAGCGTGATTTTTACCGTTTTAGCAGTATGTTTTTTCGGTGTGTTATTGGCAATTCTGCATTCAAAAATTTTTGAAAGTAATTTCCGCGATGTCGCCCTGCCGATTATTTTTATGAACTCCGCATATCTTGCAATTCCTCTGAACACGGTTTTTTTTGGAAAAGACGGCACTTTTTATGCTATAATATACAACATAACACTGACCGTTTTGCATTTTACTTTCGGATTGTGGTTTGTATCCGGCTCGTTAAAAGAGATTTTTCGCCTGCCGGTATTGTATTTTGCGTTTTTCGGGATTTTTTTGAATTTAACAGACATTAAATTAACAGACGGACTAATACATTTTTCAAAAATGTTAAGTTCCGTTACGCTTCCCGTGATGTTGTGCCTTGTCGGTTATCAAATACGGTCAATCAGTGTTTCTATACTCAAAAAAGTTTTCGCAGGAGTTTTTTTCCGGATGTTCGGCGGGCTAATCGCAGCATATATTTTCTGCAAAGTTTTTAATATAACGGGTACCGTGAAGGGAGTTTGTCTTTTAACGAGTTCCATGCCGTCTGCGGTCAACACATACATTCTCAACAAAAAATATGATGCTGATTATTCTTTTGCGTCGTCTATGATAGCGGTCGGGCTGGTTATGACTTTAATTGTAATCCCATTGGTTTTATGGCTGAAATAACTTTTAACGATGTGATGAATGATGAATATGTGAAGATGCTTCTTGACACGGCGGATAAAAATTTTGCCGCTATCGGATACAAGGAGCATGGGTTAAGGCATGCAAAGTTGTCGTCGTCAATTGCCGGCAATGTTCTTTCGTATCTTGGTTATCCGAAGAGGGATATTGAACTTGCAAAAATCGCCGCGTATCTTCACGATATAGGAAACGCCATAGACAGACACCATCAGGCATTGTCCGGCGCAATTTTGTCAAAACGGATTTTAGAGCGTCTCGGGATGCCGTATAAGGAAATTCTGAGCATATTAAGTGCAGTCGGTTCTCACGAGGAAAAAGATATTATTCCGAACTCCCATATAACCGCCGCGGTAATTTTAGGCGATAAGACCGATGTCCATTTTTCAAGGGTAAGAAGCCCGAATGGTAAGGGTCTTGACAAACACACTCGGGTGAATCTGTCCTGTAAAAACTCTTTTCTACGGGTTGACGCCAAGTCAAAAACAATTTCTTTGGAATTAACAATTGATACGAATGTTATTGACATCGGCGAGTATTTTGAGATTTTTCTTGAAAGGACGATGCTTCTCAAAAAAGCGGCAAAGTATTTTGACTGCATGTTTATACTGTATATCAACGGCAACAAGTTTTTGTAAAATGCCGCTCAGGAACAAATTTCTTTGAGACGCTCGTTAGAACTCGCTCTGCAATTTACTCCTGGAACGAATAAGTCGTAAATTGAGGCTCTTCAGAAATTTTTCCCTCGCTCTGTGTAGTTGTAATATTAAAAATGGTTATTAGTTATGAATATAAGAAATTATAAAAATAAGATTTTTTCACTTATTTTGGCTATATTATGTTTTTATTCTTTTGAAGTTGTGGTGGTTTTGTTAAAAGACATTATAATAGATT
Organism: Elusimicrobiota bacterium; assembly: GCA_041658185.1. Lineage (GTDB taxonomy): Bacteria > Elusimicrobiota > UBA8919 > UBA8919 > UBA8919 > UBA8919. Next base: position 66,402 of record JBBAAR010000010.1, on the reverse strand, counting down.
ACTCTATAAAGTCTTTTTTTCTGCTCATTATTGTTATTATACTATTCGAAGTTTGTCATGTTTTTATTGTTAAAAAGATAATGCAAAGTCGACTTCCTATATTAAAACTCGTTTTAGGAAGTATCACGATACTTCTTGTAATATCATTTTCCACAGTATTGTTTTTAAATTCTTTAAGTAATTTTATTGGAAAATAAAAATTTTGTTTGCTCACAATGGAAAAAATAAAGAGTTTTAAATTATTAAAAAAAAGCGGGTCTGCACGCGTCGGGATTTTACACACTGCACACGGAAATATAGAGACGCCTTGTTTTATGCCCGTCGGCACGCTCGGCACCGTTAAGACGCTTTCACCTGCCGAACTTGTTGAAATAAACGCACAAATTATTTTAGGCAATACCTATCATTTATATCTACGGCCCGGAATTGAAGTGATAAAAAATGCCGGTGGTTTGCATAAGTTTATCAATTGGCAAAAACCGCTCTTGACCGATTCCGGCGGTTTTCAGGTTTTCTCACACTCAAAATTGAGAAAAATCACGGAAGAAGGCGTTGAGTTCACATCGCACATAGACGGTTCAAAGCATTTTTTTTCTCCCGAAAAGGTTATTGAAATTCAGCAAATTTTCGGCTCCGACATTATGATGGTTTTAGACGAGTGTGTGGCTTATCCGGTTGAGCATGATTATGCAAAATCATCAATGGAAACGACGCTACGCTGGGCAAAAAGGAGCAAAATTAGGGACGAAAGAAGAGAGACGGAGCAATTGTTATTCGGAATCGTGCAAGGTTCTACATACGGCGATTTGCGGAAAGAGTCAGCAGAGAAGACGGTTGAACTGGATTTTGACGGTTATGCGCTCGGCGGATTGTCCGTCGGTGAACCGAATGAGTTGATGTACGATATAATAACGGATGCGGAAAAGTTTCTGCCGGAAAACAATCCGAGATACCTGATGGGAGTCGGCACGCCGGAGGATTTATGGGAATGCGTTGAAAGAGGGATTGATATGTTTGACTGCGTTCTTCCTACGAGAAATGCAAGAAACGGGCAGGCACTTACATCAACGGGAAAAATAAATATAAAAAATGCCGAGTATAAAAATGATTTTTCGCCGTTAGATGTAGAGTGCGATTGTTATGCCTGTAAAAATTTCACAAGAGCATACCTGAGTCATTTATTCCGCTGTGATGAAATTTTAGGGCTGCGGTTAGCCACTTTGCACAATTTGACTTTTATGCTGACCCTGGCGCAAAGAATAAGGGAAAGCATAAAAACAGAAAAGTTCCGTCAGGAAAAAAATATATTTCTCAAAAAATATCTCCGATAAGGACTGCACTATTTTTGGTTTTTAACAAATTCTCGGGAGTTGGTCGCCGTCAAGTATTTGAAGAATTCTGTTCCCGCCGATTTTGGTTTTAAGGTACACGCCTTTTGGTTTTGAAATAATCTTTCCTATAATTTCTGAATTTTTTCCGAGAGTATGTTTTTTCATTGCTGATAATATTTTTTGAGTATCTTTTTCATTTACAATTGCAATAAGTTTTCCTTCGTTTGCAATATAAAGCGGGTCCAATCCGAGCATATCGCAAGCGACTTTTACGGATTTTTTTATCGGTATTTTTTTCTCATCAATTTCAATTCCGGCATTTGACTGTTCGGCAATTTCGTTGAGTGTCGTCGCCACTCCGCCCCGGGTCGGGTCGCGCATTACATGAATTTCTCCTGCTTTAAGCATTTTTTTAACAAGATTGTTTAACGGTGCGACATCGCTTTTGAGATGACCCGTCAGACCCAATTCCTGCCGTGCATTTAATACTGCTATCCCGTGCTCTGCAATTGTTCCGGATATTATTACGGTGTCGCCGGGTCTCGCATTATGCCCTGAAATGTTTAATTTTTCGTTCACGATTCCTATCCCGGATGTGTTTATAAAAATTTCATCTCCTGAACCTTTTTCAACTACTTTTGTATCGCCGCAAACAATTTTCACACCCGCTTTTTTTGATGTTTCGGCGATTGATGAAACAATTTTTTCCAGTTTTTCTATCTCAAGACCGTCTTCAAGAATAAAAGCAAGCGAAATATAGAGGGGTTTAGCACCCATAACTGCCAAATCATTGATTGTTCCACAGACGGAAAGTTTTCCGATGTCTCCTCCGGGAAAAAAAATCGGTTTTACTACATATGAGTCAGTTGTAAAAACAAGATTGCAGATTGCAGATTGCAGATTGCAGATTGCAGAATCGTCAAGTCGGTTTAATATAGGATTGCCCAATTTTTTAAGAAATATATTTTTGATTAAATTATGGGTTGATTTTCCTCCCGCCCCATCTGATAATATTATTTTTTTGTTTTGCATATAATATTGTTTTATATTGTTTTGCAAATCTATTCAATCCCTAAAGGGACTCCCTGCGGTCGCTACTTTCGTAGTTGCGAAACCAGTTGAATAGATATATGTTCTACCGTCTGAAAATCAATTTTTGAAATATAGTAAAAACTGTCAAAATCCATATTTATAATATGCGGCGCAAGTGCCTTCGGATGAAACCATACAAGGTCCTATCGGATTTAACGGCGTGCAGTTTTTCCCGAAGTATCCGCACTGTTGAGGTTTTGCAATTCCTGTCAACACTTTCCCGCACAAACAGCCCGCCGGTTCTTTTATATTTTTAATTTTTATTTTGAATTTTTTCAAAGCGTCGTAGTTTTCATATTTTTTTGTGAATTTTAATCCCGAATTTTTAATAATTCCGATTCCTCGCCATTGAGAGTCCGTTTCTTCAAATACAGAATATAAAAGTTTCACGGCAAAAGGATTTCCTTGTGGTTTTACGGCACGTTTATATTGAATTTTAATTTCCGGTTTATTTGATTTAATTTGTTTTAGTATTGAAAAAATTCCTTCAAGTATATCCGACGGTTCAAACCCGGTAATTACAGCGGGTGTATTGAATTTTTCCGAAATAAATCCGTACGGTTGGCAGCCGATAATTGCCGAAACATGCCCCGGAAGGATAAAAGCGTCAATTTTTATTTTTTTTTGCCCAAGAATTATTTTTAGTGCCGGTGGAATTAATTTGAATGCCGGTATCACGGAAAAATTTTTAATTTTTTCCTTGTCTGCAATTTTGACTGTGGCAGCTATCGTCGGCGAGGTGGTTTCAAACCCCACTCCGACAAAAACCACTTCTTTTTCCGGATTATTTTTAGCAATTTTAATAGAATCGCCGGCCGAATAAACGATTCTTATATCGCACCCGTTTGATTTTTCTTTTTCCAAAGAGGAAATGCTTCCCGGAACTTTCAACATATCTCCGAAAGTGACGATAATACATTTGTTTTTTGCAAGTTCAATTGCGGAATCAATAATTCCCGCCGGCGTTACGCAAACCGGACAACCGGGACCAGAAATCAAGTTTATATTTTTTGGAAGAAGTGATTTTATACCGGACGAAGCAATCGCCATCGTGTGTGTCCCGCAAACTTCCATAATGTTTGTTTTTTTTATTGCCAATGATTTTATTTTTTTAATAAAAGTAGTCATATAAAACAAATTTGCTCGTCTGACAAATATAACATTTGTTATACTTTATCGTCAGAGAATTTTTTTGAATATATCAAGCCGTTCTTTTGCGTCGTCGGTATCAAGTATTTGAATCGCAAAACCGGCGTGAACAATTATGTAATCCCCGATTTTCGCATCGGGTAAAAGGTCAAGCCCGACTTTTCGCCCGATGCCTCCGAAATCAACATCAGCAATATTATCTTTTATTAGAATAATTTTTCCGGGAATTGCCAGGCACATGAACTAATTATATGAAATTCTTGACAAAAAGTCAAAAATATGATTTAATAACAAAATGTTGTTATCAGTGCTCGTCCCTAAAGGGACTCCCTACGGTCGCTCGGAAATGAAAACAAGTTTCCATTTCGCTCGCTCGCTTGATATTAAAAAATATGAAAATTCTTGTTTCCAACGATGATGGTGTATACGGTGCCGGTCTTGAACCCCTTATTAAAGTTATGAAAAAACTGGGCGAGGTTTTTGTGGTTGTTCCCGATTCTCCAATGAGTGCATCCAGCCACTCAATTACCCTCCATAAACCCATTCGTCTTATTTCACAGAAAAAAAATTTTTATACGGTAACCGGCACGCCGTCCGATTGCATCAGATTCGGAATTATAGGCATATTAAAAGGCAAAGCGGACATAGTTGTTTCAGGAATTAACGATGGTCCGAATCTGGGAGAGGATTGCATCTATTCGGGAACTGTCGCCGCTGCCAGAGAAGGCGCGATGCTTGGTTTTCAGTCTTTTGCGGTTTCACTGGTTCCTAACGGCAAAGGCAACTTCAATATTGCAGCGGAATATGCTTACAAAATAATCAAAGAAGCGATGAAATCCAAAATACCTAAGTATACTTTTCTAAATATAAATGTTCCGGATACCGATGAGATAAAGGGCGTTGCTGTTACAAAAATGGGCAAGAGGATTTATGACGATGATATTGAAGAACGGACCGACCCTCGCGGTTTCAAATATTATTGGATTGCAGGCAAGCGTCTGTCGGGGTATCCTATAAAAAACACCGATATTTTTGCAATTGAAAAAAAATATGTGTCCGTTACTCCGCTAAAAGTTGACCAGACCGATTTCCTATATCTCAAAAAACTGAAAAAGTTTAAATGTTAGACTTTCCGCTTGCGGTTTCTTCGTCAAAAAACTCTTGACTTTTCCCGCTTTTTTTGATAATATTAAAAAATATAGTGTTATGTCAAAATCAGACAAAAATCGGGATAGTTTTTGTGCCGGAGGTTCAAAAGGTTTTACTTATCTTGAAATCGTTCTGGTTCTTGCAATAATTTCCTATATTGTTATAACATTCGCCCAGTTTATTATGAAAGTAACTGCAGGCGAAAAAATATCTCGCGATTTGGTTGTTGCTTCTAATTTCGCCCAGAGTAAACTTGAACAACTCCGCGCCACTCCGTTTTATTTTATAGGCGAGTCCAGCGGAACTTTTTTAAACAATAGCAGAGAATATAACTGGACTGTTGAGGTATGGTTTATGACGGAGGAACTTGGCGTCCTTGCCGTGGCGCCCGTGATGACCGACCTAAAAATGGCAAACATTGCCGTGAAATGGTTTAATCCCGACGGTGAAAAAAAATATGTGATGTCATCGCTGTTTGCAAATTACGGCGCCGCGAATTTAGGCAGTTCGTCGTTATCGGGAAGGTTGACATCATCGGACGGTTCCGGAATATCAGGCGGTTTTGTAGAAATCCCCGGGACAACGCTTAACGCATATACTTCTTATAACGGCAACTACAAACTTAATTTTGTGCCGTCGGGAACATTCACAGTGCTCGCATCCAGAGCGGGCTATAAAACGAAAGCAGTTTCCGTTGAAAATATCCGTTTGCAGGAATTTAGAAACAATGTCAATTTTTCACTCCCGCGGATTGAATAAAAAAGGGTTCACACTGGTTGAGGCGCTTTTATCGGTTGCGTTCCTTTCAATTATGGGAATGGGCGTAATATATTTTTTTAAAAACAGCCTTGTATCTATGCATAAAACACAATCAAATATAATTTTGCGGGATGAATCCGCCTCGGCATTTGAAAATATACTTAATGATCTGCGTCAATCAGAGGATTCTTCAGTCGGTATTGACAGATTTAGCGGAAGCAATCTTCAGAATTCTTTAATTTCATTTGTCATAGTGCCGTCGGCAGAGAAAATTTCTTACTATCAGGACGGCGATTCTTTATTTATAAACCGCAAAAACACAGTAAAAAAACTTTGCGACAATCTGGTATCTATTCAATTTTCATCTTCAAGTTATAAAACATATTCCGTGTCAATGAAACTGGGTAAATCCAAAGAGAATTTCAGTTTTGAATCCGATGTGTTTGTGAGAAATTAACCGTAACCAGATATGCGATGTTATAGCCGCGGATATTCAACAGTATTTTTAATTTTGATGATGGCTGTGCTTATGATTTTCAGTTCATCAACCGTATTTTTAATGTCAAACAGGACAAAAAAAGATGTGAGGATAAGGGTTATTTCGTCCGCCCGTGCGTTAGCGGAAGCGGCAATTGACAGGACAATCTGGAAGATGAAAGGAAATATGGCAAATTGTCCGTCAGGTTCAATAGTTTATGCCGATTTTTCAGACGGCTCGGCAAAAGTTACGGTTGAAAATTTAGGCTCTAAAATCCGTATAATTTCCGAAGGTAACTCTCACGGCGAAAAAAGAAAAATAGAAGTGTTTGTGGTAAATCTTATGCCGAACGAACTGCAGAATGCAATCACATCATTTTCATCGGTTAAACTTTTACCCGGCAAAATCAAGTGGGGGCATATGTATTCTTCCGGCGATGTTTTTTTTGACGGTGAGACGGCAGAAGCCGTAGCGGACGACATTCAGATTTATTCTTCCGGCTGCGGGTATTTTTCACATAATAAAAAATTAAATACTGACGATTACAAGCGTTTTACAAACTTACACTTCGGCGGAGATGCTGAGGACAGTTTTGATATCCCATCCGATTTCACAGGCAAACATCCTTTGTTTTACGATGCTCTTAACTGGAATGTGTTAAAAGAAAAAGCAAGAAAGTCCGGCACATATTTCAGGGGAACAATTCCGAAGGACGTTTTGCCGCTTTTGGCGTTGAATCAGGAAGAAAAAATAATTTTTGTAGATACCAAAGACGGTAAAGAGTTTTCACAAAATAATTTTTCTAACCAGGCATCCGTTGTTATTAATGAACCGGTTTTTCAAAGAGGTTGTTTGATTGTTCTCGGTGATTTAAAATTTAAGGGAAACGGTTCAGGAAAAGTTTATGCCGAAAATTATCAGACCGGCGAACATAAATTTCTTGACGGTGTTTTTTTCTCAGGTTTTATACATTGCGCCGGCAAATTTTCTTCCGACGGTAACGGGAAATTTTTCGGTTCAGTTTTTGCCTCGGCGTTTGAAAACAGTCAGCCGCCGGAAGTGTGGTATGATACCGCTTTTAAGTATCAGCCGGTTCCCGGTTTTTCAGAAGTTGCGGCTATTGATTCTTGGCGAGAAATAATAGCGGAATAAAGGGTATGAAACCCTTTGTTTTCAGCGCTCCCTCGGAAAAACAAATCAAGTTTGCTTTTCTCTCGCTCGCTTGAAAATAAATTTCTAAATATATGGTAAAAAAAAGTTTTTTTATAACATTTGAGGGTTCTGACGGCTGCGGAAAAACCACGCAGACTGTTCTTTTGATAAAAAAACTTAAAAATATGGGTTATGCCGTTGTTCATACAAGAGAGCCGGGCGGCACGGTGGTGGCGGAAGTATTAAGAAAAATCCTGTTAAATCCGGAAAGTAAAATTTCGCCGCTTACGGAATTATTGCTTTATGAGTCCTGCCGCGCCCAGCATACCGAGGAAATTATAATGCCGGCGATTAGATCCGGAAAAATTGTCATCTGTGAAAGATATGCGGATGCCACCGTAGCATATCAGGGTTTCGGAAGAGGGCTTGCCATAAAAATGATAATGGATCTCAATAAAATTGCGACTAATAATCTTACACCTGACCTCACCGTTTATTTTGATTCGGATATCAGAAAAGGTCTTGCCCGTGCCAAATTGCGGGGTAAAGACCGTCTGGAAAACGAAAACTTGTTGTTCCATAAAAGAGTAAGAGACGGGTATATCTGGCTTGTAAAAAAATTCCCCAAAAGATTCATTAAAATAGATGCGAATGCCTCCATAATAAAAATATCAAGATGTATTTTTGACATTGTCATTAAAAAAATAAAATGAAAATAATAGGTCATAATATTCAGATAGATATGCTTAACTCGGCGATAGAGAAAAACCGCGTTCATTCGGCATATTTGTTTGTAGGTCAGTCCGGCATCGGGAAAAAACAAGTAGCTCTTAAATTCGCGCAGATGCTTAATTGTCAAAATACGCAAGATTTTAAAAAGCCGTGCGGCGAATGTTTGTCGTGCAAGAAAATAGAAAAGTCAACTCACCCGGATGTCATAACGGTAACGGTACAGGAAGAAAAAACTTCCATTGCGATTGAACAGATAAGAGAAATGATTAAGGGGTTGCAGTTCAGAGCCGTTATGGGCGGTTACAATGTAAGAATAATTAACGATGCGCATCTGATGCGAACGGAAGCCGCGAATTCACTTCTTAAAATTCTTGAAGAGCCGCCGGAAAATACCGTAATAGTTTTGATTACACCGGTTCCGAAGTCACTCCCGTCAACTATAATTTCAAGATGCGCAGTCATATATTTCGGTATTTTGTCCGGCGACGAAATTAAAAACGAGATTAAAAAATATAATTTATCGTCTGATGAGACGGAATTTATAAATTCTATGGCGGCGGGTTCTCTCGGATATGCGATTGAGTTGGCAGAAAACAGAGAAAACATTCCGGATTGCAAGAATATTATTTCTGATTTCCAGGACGGAAAGTTTTCAAACAAAAAATTTAAGGAAAGAAAAGAAGCGGTTGATTTATTGAATATGCTCGCCGCAAGGGTAAGAGTTGAAAAACCCGAAAAATTAGAAGATGTTCTAAAAATGAAAAATTATATAACAAGAAATGCCAACATAGGACTGACTTTTGAAGTGCTGAAAAATAATTTAAAACAGGGGTGAATAATATGCCGCTTGCCGTCGGAGTTCAGATAAGAAAAACGAAAGATTTAATTTATTGCGATGCGGGCTCAATTGATGTGGCGATGAACAGCCATCTTCTGGTTGAGACGGAAAACGGGTTGGAAAGCGGAATTGTAGTTATACCGGAGCAGATGATAGATACTAAAGACCCGCTGAAAAGGGTCGTCAGGTTTTTTACCGAAGAAGATGCCAAGCAGGTTGAAGAAAATAATCAGAAAGCAAAAAAAATGCTTTCGGTGATTTTGGAAAAAATAGAAAAAGTCGGGCTGAAAATGAATCTTTCAATGATTGAGTACACTTTTGAAAGGGTAAAACTTTTTATCTATTATACTGCCGAGGAACGCGTGGATTTCCGCGACCTATTGAAAGAACTCGGCGGTGTGCTTAAAACCAGGATTCAAATGGTCCAGATAGGCGTCCGCGACGAAGTAAAAATTTTAGGTTCATTGGGACATTGCGGCGAGATTTGCTGTTGCCAAAGATTTTTGAAGGATTTTACATCCGTGACAACCGATATGGTGAAAGACCAGAACCTATCCGTTAATCCCGCAAAAATTTCCGGCGTCTGCGGACGGCTTATGTGCTGTATCGCCTACGAGCACAATTTTTACATTTCAGAAGGAAAAAAATTTCCGAGAGTAGGTGATGAAGTTAAAACGCCGGATGGTAAAGGAAAGGTCACCGGTATAAACATTTTTAAATCGGAAATAAACGTTTTATTTGAGGATGGGCGAACTAAAAAAATTCACCCGAAGGAATTAAAGAAGTGAAGAAATTTTATATCACTACACCGATATACTATGCAAACGATAAGCCGCACCTCGGGCATTCGTACACCACCATTGCGGCGGATGTAATTGCCAGGTATTATCGTCTCAAAAATAGGGATGTATTTTTTCTTACCGGCACCGACGAGCACGGCTCAAAAATAGCGGAAGCGGCAAGCCACAACGATGTCACTCCCCAAAAATGGGTGGACGGTATAATTGAAGATTTTAAGTCGTTATGGTGTCGGCTTAATATTTCACACAATGATTTTATAAGGACTACCGAGGAAAGACACATAAAAAAAGTGCGGGAAGTTTTTGGAAAACTTCTTAGACAAGGCGACATCTACAAGGGAAAATACAGCGGATGGTATTGCGTTGCCTGTGAGTCGTATTTTACCGACACTCAGATTGCCGAAGGTAAGTGTCCGGATTGTTCTAAAAACGTAGAGCGGCTTGAGGAAGAATCGTATTTTTTAAAACTATCAAAATATCAGGATACGCTGCTTAAACATTATGAAAAAAATCCGGATTTTATGCAACCGTCGTGGCGGGCGTCGGAAATGGTCAATTTTGTAAAATCGGGGCTTAAAGATTTGTCCGTCTCAAGAAAAAATGTGAAATGGGGAATTACCGTTCCCGGCGACGAAACGCATACGGTTTATGTCTGGTTTGACGCTCTGCTCAATTATATTTCTGCCGCTGAAAATAAGGATATTTGGCCCTGTGATATACATTTTGTCGGGAAAGAGATTTTTAAGTTTCACACGGTTATTTGGCCCGCTATGCTTCTGGCATTTGACATTCCCCTCCCGAAAACCGTTTTTGCTCACGGCTGGTGGACGGTCAACGGAGAAAAAATGTCAAAGTCAAAAGGCAATTTCGTCGACCCGCATAAATTTATTGATAAATACGGATGCGATGCTTACAGATATTTTGTTTTGCGTCAAATTCCTTTCGGACAGGACGGTGATTTTTCCGAAAAAAGTTTTGCCGATAGATATAACAGCGACCTTGCGAACAATTTGGGTAATCTTATCTCCCGCACATTTTCAATGGTAGAAAAATATTCTTTGCAAAATGTTGTACCGTCGGCAAGCAGTGAATTTCTTATCGGGAAATCGGTAAATAATTTTGATGAAAAATTTACAAAAAGCATGGAAAAGATTGAATTAACGGCATCTCTTGAATTGATATGGGAAATTATTGATGAGGCGAACAGGACCATTGATTCCGAAAAACCGTGGGTTATTTTTAAGACGGATAAAGAAAGATTAAAGGTGGTTTTTGAAAATCTGCTGTCGGCGGTTGAAATAATATCAAAAGCGATTTCGCCTTTTATGCCGGAGACAGCGGAAAAGATAAAAAAAATAATTGAGGATAAAAAGGTTTCTGAACCGCTTTTCCCAAGAATAAATGATTGACACACATTGCCATCTTTTGGACGGTTCGTTTGACGAGGACAGAAAAAAAGTTATTGAGAGAGCAATATCTTGCGGTGTTACAGAAATAATTGAAATAAGTTGTGAACCGGTTCTTTGGCAGCGGTCTTTATTTCTATGTGAGAACTATAAAGATATATTTTGCGCGATAGGGGTCCATCCGAATGATTCGGATAAATTTGTTAATTTTACCGATTTTTCAGGTTTTTTGACCAATGAAAAAGTAGTTGCCGTCGGCGAATGCGGTCTGGATTATTACAGGAACAGGGTTGACAAAAAAACACAAATTGCCGTTTTTGAAAAGCAACTTGCAATTGCCGAAAATTTCAAAAAACCGGTGATAATTCACTGTCGTCAAGCGGAAGAAGATGTGTATAAAATTTTAGACGGACATAAAAATATAAAAGGGGTTATTCACTGTTTTTCTTCGTCGGTTGAATTTGCGGAAAAGTTTTTACAACTCGGATTTTATATCGGAATTGACGGACCGGTAACATATCCTAACGCAAAAGTTTTAAGAGAAGTAGTAAAAATGCTGCCCGTTGAAAAAATGCTGCTTGAAACGGATTCGCCGTATCTGCCACCCCAAAATTTCAGAGGCAAACGGAACGAACCGTCGTATATAAAGTTTATTGCCGAAAAAATTGCAGAAATAAAAGAAATGCCGGTTTCTGAAATTTCCAAAATCACCGACGAAAACGCAAAAAAATTATTCGGGATATAAGGGAGATTAAAATGGCAATATTCAAAATTAGTGGTCAAAAAGTAGAAAAATTAAAAATTAAAAAGTTCAAAAATGAAAAAGAATTGCAGAAATTATTTGAAGAAAATTTAGAAGAAATTTTTGGAATAAGATTTTTGGCTTCTGAATTTACAATAACCCGTGGCGGAAGAATTGATACATTAGGATTAGATGAAGATGGCTCACCCGTGATAATTGAATATAAGGAAAATGAAAAAGACAACGTAATTAATCAGGGTCTTTTTTATCTTGATTGGCTTGTAGACCATAGGGGAGATTTTGAAATTCTTGTTCAGAAAAAATTGGGGTCAAAAGTAAAAGTAAACTGGGATTTTCCTAGATTAGTTTTGGTTGCTCAATCCTACAATGAATATGATAAATATGCGGTAAATAGAATTTCTGAAAATATTGAATTAAAAAAATACATTCTTTACGACAATAATGTTATATTTATTGAGAATGTGGTTTTGCCAAACAGAAAAGCAGAAACAAAAAAGTCAAAAAAGACAAGCATAGTATATAAAGAATACATAACAGAAGACCACTTGAGTGGGAAGTCCGATAAGGTCAAGGAATTGTTTAAAGAATTACATGAAAGGATAGTAAAACTAGATGACAAAATCAAAGAGAAAGCATTAAAGTTCTATGTCGCTTACGAATTAGATAGAAATTTTGCGGAAGTAGTAATTCAATCTAATGGATTATGGGTTCATGTTGACATTCGCAGAGAAGAAGTAGAAGATCCTGAAAATAAACTTATTGACGTTTCAGATAAAGGACATTGGGCAACAGGTGACTTAAAAATGCGGGTAGAAAATCTTAAAGATATTGAATACTGCGTGAACATCATAAAACAAAGTTATGAAAGTAAATTATAAATGATTATGTCGGCAATAATGTAGCCAGAAGCAAAGTTAAAAAATAACTTTAAGAGTAAGTAAAATAATATGAAATCATCAAAAAACCTTAAATGTCCCAAGTGTAATTCGGAAGAATTTATAACGGAGCCCAATAGTTACGACATTTTAAAACTTGGTGATGATAAATTTGATATTGTAAAATCGGAATTTACGGAGGATGAATATAAAATATTTTGTCGCGAATGCGGTTTTGAAATTGACGAAAAATCCTCTATGAAAAACAATAAAATAATTTTGAGAAGTAATTATTATGGGAAACACTAAATTACCTGATTTTGATTTATTGGCACGTCTTCAAACATTTGATCCAAAAGCATTTGTATCTGATGACAAAAAAGAACAAGAAGTATGTTGCTTTGTACTTTCGTTGGCACTGATATATAATGATTTTAAAGATTTAGTGTGGGCACGGCATCATCTTATTAAACTGAAACCAGACAATCCGAAAGAAATCAGTCCTGGTAATGGTCAATATTTTGGTTTTTTAAATCATCTTGAAAAATTTCATTATTCATTATTCAACGAATTATTTGCTACCATAGAGAAAAATCACAATGTTCTTTCTCATCCGATTTTTATTAAAGTTTACGGTCTATTACCAAAAAGTGTTAAAACATGTTGGGACTCGTTGGTTAACATTTCAACTGGAAAAGATTCGAAAAATAACTTGCTGAAAAGTATTTTTGAGAGAGTGAGAAATAAAATAACATATCACTCAGACATTAAGGATATATTTTCTGGATATCGTGAATTTTTTTTGAGCAATAGAAATAATATGAAAGAACATAGAGAATTTGCATATATATCAAGAGGAAAAAACCTTGCGAGTAACAGATTTTATTTCGCTGATGCTACAGTTGAAGGATATTTAATCGCGAAAATTGGTTCTAATAAAGAAGAGTTTTTTAAAGGAGTAAATCAACTTTTAGATGATGTAAATAGCTCGCTTTATCACATTGTTGTGAATTTTGTTATGGTTAGAGGATGTTCATTCCGAGACGTTTAATAAATTGGAAAATTGCATTGCCTTACTTTTCCGGTTTGAGACTTGAAAAAGGTTTTAAGAAAAATATGGTTGCCAGAAAGTTAGCTACTTTCGTAGTTGCATAGTTGTGACCGAAGGAAATCCCTTTAGGGATTGAATAGGTCGGGTTTTGCCGATGGTAAAGCGAAAACCAGAGTGAAGCCCGGCGATTAAAAACTCCAGTGGTGGTTGCGGGAATTAAGAAAATTTCATTTTTATAAGTTCCGCTTGACAAAATTAATTCTATGTATACAATATGTTCCATATGGAACATAAGAGTTACACGTTATGAAATTTAATAATATCGTTGACGGGATATTTTCGCATTCGGCGCGGGTCAAAATTTTAAGATTCCTCGTTAATAATGAAACCGAGATGACGGGGAGGGAACTCGCCGGTTTCTGCGGTGTGTCTCATACTCAGGTCTACAGGTCTTTAGACGACATTGTGTTGCAGGGAATAGTAAAAATGCGGCGCGCCGGCAGGTCGCATTTGTATTCGCTCAACGAAAAAAACATTGTGGTAAGGGATATTTTGGGTCCTTTTTTCAAAAAAGAACAAAACGTTCTTGCAAATACGGTTAAAAATTTGTTCGGGAAAATATCGGATAAACTACTGTCGCTTATTATTTTCGGCAGTATGGCTGACGGTACCGAGAAATCTTCGAGCGACGCCGATATTTTCATACTTGTTAAAGACGACAAAACAAAAAACTTATTGGAAAGAATGCTTCCGGATATAGAAGCGGATTTTTATGAAATGTCGGGAAGCAGATTGTCGCCCGTTGTTTTTACGCTGCCGGAATTGAAAAAAAGCGCCGGTGTCAACAAGACCCTTTTAAAAAAAATATTTTCTGGAAAAATTATTATGGGTGTCTCTCCCAGGGAGTTCATTTATGGTAAGTAAAATATCCCGAAAATCCAGAGACAAATCTTCATACGCTAATTATTTCAAAAAAGCAAAGCAGTTCGGCGAAACTATGGACAAGTGTTTTAACGACCGCAACTATGATGCTGCTGCGTTAAACGGGATACACGCTATTATTTCCGGAATAGACGCCGTCCTTGTATTCCGTCACGGAATTGTAAGTTCGAGTCAAAACCACGAAGATGCGGTTAAACTTTTAATTGAGTTAATCCCGGAAGGTAAAACTCAGGCAAAACATGCGTTGGCAGTGATAAGAAGAAAAACTGTAGTTGAGTATATGGATACTTTATGCAGCGAATCGGACGTTTTAGAAATTATGAAACACACCGAAAGATTTCTTGCATGGGTTAAAACAAAACTTCCCGATTGAGTAAAGAAGATTTCGTCGGCTATTACCAACGGGAAAGCAAAAAACAGAAACAGCAATTTTGGAGGGGAAATGTTTAACGACATTATTAAATTCGGAAGGGAAATGATGATGCAGGGCTTGAACAATTCGCACAGCGGGAATGTTTCCTGCCGTCGGGCAAACACTATATACATTACCCGTCACGGTGCGCGTCTTGGCGATTTATCATTTCAGGATTTTGTAGCGGTCAATCTTAAAGACGACAAGAGAGACAAAGACGCATCAATTGAAATTAAGGTTCACAGGGCGATTTATCTTGCCAATCCGCAGGTAGCGGCAATTGTTCACGCTCATCCTCCTGCTGCGATTGCGCTTTCGCTCAACTTTGAAAAAATTATTCCGGTTGATATGGAAGGCAGTTATTATCTGCCGGAAATTCCGGTTTTAACCGAATGTAAAGAGGTGATTTCGTCGGAATGCGTCGCTGAAAATCTTCCTCAACTTTTTAAGATACACAAAGTTGTCGTCGTAAAAGGTCACGGTTCTTTCGCAGTAGGAAAAAATTTTGAAGAGGCATATCTTTATACTTCTGTGTGTGAAAGTGCATCAAAAATAATAATTTTAAACAAGACGGCGAAACTCGGAGGTTAAAATGATGAAAAAAATACTTTTGTGGGCGGGGTTTATTTTAGGAATTGCAATTGTTGCGTTTCCTTCTTTGATGCTGGTTGAAAGAGTACGGGAAATGAGAGAATCAAAACCGAAGATAATAAAAGAAACGCCGGCGAAACCGGGACCGGTTAAAAGAGAGCGACCAACGGAAGTCCCTGTGGGGCAAAAAGCAGCTGTTGAGGAAAAAACTGGATATCCGAGGATAACAGAAAGCGGAGTGGTTTTTCGCTATTATGCCGATAGTGCGCAAAAAGTTTTTGTTGCGGGGACATTCAACAACTGGGACGGAAGAAAAGGTGTTATGGCTAAAAATCCGGATGGTTTCTGGGAAGCGATATTAAAAATCAAGCCCGGCAGATACACTTATAAATTCAAAGCGGACGGCGTATGGTCGGTAGATCCGCAAAATCCGGTTTCTGCCGACGACGGCAAAGGCGGGAGGGTTTCAGTTTTAATTGTGGAATAAATAGTCGCTCGCAAGCAAATTTGTCGGAAAAGCCACTAAAGGGACTCCCTTCGGTTGCTCATCCGACCGCCCTGTCGGATTTCGCTCTGGTGACAAAGAGGGTTGATATAAATTTCTTGCTCGCTTAAGATGGATTTATGAAAAATATACAAAAATTTATTTTCTTTTCATTAGTATTTTTATCAACTTTTTCTTACGGTTCTGTTGTATATCTAACGGACGAGGAAGAGTTGAAAAACATTTTTACGATAGGCGTATCTACATCAACGCAGGATATTCTAGTAATTCCGCCGATGTTACTTAAAAATTTATCTGATGAAAACAAAGACACAGTGAAAAAACTTCATACAGAAAAAAAATACATATTTGCCGGAACTACCTATACTGATGTTATACTGCCCGTGCTTTTTAATGCTAAACTTGACGAGGATGTCAGGGAACAGATAGAAAATGGCAGGAAAGTTTATTATGAAGTTTTTGAAGAAGAAGCGTCGGTTTTTTATCCGCATTTAGGCATTATTTCTGAGGATATTATTAAAATTTTGATACAGTCGGGTTATTCTGTTTTTGTAACATCTTTTGGTGTCCGGAAGGATTTACGGAATGAAACCGATATCATACCTGCGGATTTATCACGATGGACCGGTTCACCGGTTCAAAATCTTGCTTGGGATTATATTAAACAGGCAAAATTAAAATTGACCGAATATACAGATTCTATATCTTATGATGCTGAAAAATATGATGCCGCAAAAGAAGAACTTTACAATCTGGAAAAACCTATCTGGTTTGAGAATTATATTTCTTCCGATGAAAATAAAAAAAAAGAAAATGACCTGTGGTTTCGAGCCGGGCTTTCAAATGTCTACAGGGCAATAGGTCAGGAATTGCCGCCGGCATTATCGGTCCCGCTTTCAATTTCGCCGCATCGCAATCCGCTTTTTGATACGACCACCGGCGAATACATTCTTTATTTTGCCGATGATACGGATGATGTTTTTTTGAGTTCCTGCAATTTATTGGCGTTCGGAGTAAAAAAATCAACCGGTGAAATTGTTTTTGATATTTTTATTTCATCCGCATCCGATGAAGTTATTGATATTTACATTGACCTGAACAAAAAAAACAATGCAGGGAGCACTTCCTTTATCGGCGGGCACAACGGTTTTACGGACTCACTTTCCGCATGGGAATATGCTATTTCCGTCTCAACAAACTCGGCAAAATTTTTCAGATATAGCAGAACCGGACCTCCCGTCAGGGCAGGACTTTTCACGGTCAATAATTTATTAGATAATAATTTAATTGAAGTGAAAATTCCGGAAAAATATATTTTGGGCAATCCGAAAAAGTGGGGATATATTGTTGCCGGTTTTTTACCGTCGGGAGATATTTTTGATATTATAGGTTACGATGTCCCGATGAGTGAAACCATTATTCAAGTTCCTGCATTGAGATCGGAATAAAGGCGGAGGTTTTTATGGAGAATCCAAACTCTTTAAGAAAAAATCTATTATTGACCAGTCTGGTCGTTATGCTTTCAGGACTTTTTATTTTAGCATTTATTGTCGGCAAATCGCAGAAAAAATCAGATAAGGATTATGGAGTAAAAACATCGGTCTCGCAAGAGGTCCTGAATTTACAGGAAGCGTTTGCGGATGTTTTTGACGAAGGGAAAGGTGCTGTAGTGTCAATTTATACCGAGCAGGTTCTTAAAGATACCGTCCCTTTTAATTTTTTCTTTGCAGACCCTTTTGAAGATTTTTTTGATGATTTCTTCGGCCAGCCAGCTCCCCGCATCCCTCGCGGGAAAACCCCAAAAAACAGATATTACAATCAGAAGAAGATTGCGGGCGCCGGCAGCGGAGTCATTATAGATAAGGACGGTTACATACTTACAAATTATCATGTCGTAAAAGATGCGGAGAAAATCACCGTAAAACTTGCCGATGAGAAAGAATATTCCGGAAAAATTATCGGCAAAGATGCAAAAACTGATTTAGCCATTGTAAAAATAAAACCGTCTGGTAAACTTGTCGTGGCAAAACTCGGCGATTCCGACAAAATCCGCGTCGGCGACTGGGCGGTTGCAATAGGGTCACCGTTCGGTCTAGAACAATCGCTGAACGTCGGTGTTATTTCGGCAAAAAGGCAAAACATTGCGATAGGGGATAACGTCTACAGGGATTTTATTCAAACCGACGCCCCAATCAACAGAGGAAATTCCGGCGGTCCCCTGTTAAATATTCACGGTGAGGTTATTGGCATTAATACGGCAATTTTCAGCCAGTCGGGCGGTTCGGTCGGCGTCGGTTTTGCGATACCCATAAATCGCGCAAAAGAAATTTTGGAACCTTTAAAAACAAAGGGCAAAGTGGAAAGAGGTTTTCTCGGCGTAAAAATTGAAAAGGTTGATGATGTTTTTGCGAAACAATCCGGACTTAAAGAAAAAAACGGTGTAGTAGTAACGGATGTGGTAAGCGGGCTTTCGGCAGATAAAGCCGGAATTAAAAGAGGCGATATAATTTTAGAATTTGGCGGTCAAAAAATAGAGTCCGCAGAAAAACTTCAGGATATCGTCGCTGCTGCCGTTCCGAATAAAAAAATTGACGTTGTCGTTTGGCGGGATAATTCAAAAAAAGTTATTTCTGTTGTGCTTGGCGAGTGGACGGAAGAACAGGTCGCCTCCGTTGAGGAGACATCACCGGGAAAAAGCGAAAAAACCAGATCGTGGCTCGGTATGAAAGTAAAACAGTTCACGAAAGATATGGCTGAAGAATTAAATGTAACGCCCGATGAACAGGGCGTTGTTATCATTGACATAGAAAGCGGTTCAAAATCGGCGGAACTGGGGCTTTATGCCGGAGATGTAATAAGAGCAATCAACAGAAAAAAAACCGCAACGCTTACCGAATTTGAGACGGTAACAAAAAAAGCGTCTTTGACGGATGGAATTTTATTTGATATAAATCGTTCAGGGAATTTGATTTACAAGACATATATTGAACAATAAAAGGATTAAAATGAAAATAAAACTTTTCCCGAAATTTTTAATTTTTATTATTTTGATTTCCGTTGTACCGCTGGCAGTTATAGGTTTTATTACCATCAACATAAATAGGGAAATACTGCAGACGCTTATGTTGGAGCATCATATAAACATAACCACATCACTATCTTCCCGAATTGACGAAAAAATTACGGATATAGACAGGCGGATGAGTTTTGTCATTGCTTCTCAGCGTCAGGAATATTTGTCTTCGTTTGAACAAATAGGAATTTTAAGGAACATTCTTATTGCCTCCGATGATTTTGTAAGGGCTTCCATAATTGACAACGCCGGCGACGAGGTGGTGGCATCAAATCCGAAATTTGAAAAATCCCCTCCTGCTCCTAAAAATTATCTGAAAAATTTATTTTTTCTGGAAATAAAAAAGTCTCACAGATATGTAATAAGTCCGATTTATTACGAGCAGGAAAAACCTCTGATAGATTTTTATTTTCCGCTTGCCAATAAGTATATTCTTAAAATCTGCGTCTCACTTATCAGCATTTCGGAAATTGTTGATGAAACCCGCATAGGAAAAACAGGTTCTATGTACATAGTTGATAAAGCGGGAAGAATTATTTTTCATAATATTAAAAATCGTGCAATAAATTTTGAGGATGTTTCAGGGGAACCGATTGTAAAAGAAGCAATTTTGCGTGCAGGGGTCGGCAGTCAGGAATTCGTTTCAAAAAACGGCATAGAAATGATAGGTGCTTTTGCCCCCGCGAAAAAACTCGGATGGAGCGTTATATTCCAGCAGACAAAAAAGGAGGCGTATTCATTCGTTTATAAAATGAGAAACACCGCAACGGTTATAATTTTTGCGGTTTTATTTCTTTCAATCTTGGTTTCTTATATTCTTGCGGGTTCGCTTTCAAAACCAATTCTCAAAGTAATAGATGTCTCAAAAAATGTTGCCGCCGGCGATTTTACAAAAAAGGTTGTTATTAAATCAAGGGACGAGATGAGCGATTTGGCAGTTAATTTCAACAATATGATAACAGAACTTTCCAACTTTTCAAAAATGCAGGCGGATAAACTTTCGGCAATCGTATATTCAATAAATGACGGGCTGGTTCTTACCGACGAGAATAACAAAATTGTTCTTATGAATAACAGGGCTTCCGAAATACTCGGGATCCCCCGCGATACTAAAGAACCTTTATTTTATATCGTCAAAAATGAAATGCTGGTTTCGGCGATGAAACAGGTTTATGAAAAGCAGGATATGGTTTTAGAGATTGATTTGTCACAGGCAAGGCCGTTTTTTGTCTCCGTTTCAACCCAGATTATTACTGACCCTGATAAAAGAAAAATCGTCGGGATAATTTTTATTATGCGGGATATAACAGGAGTTAAAGAAGTGGAAAAAATGAAGGAAGATTTTTTTCACGGCATAACCCATGATTTAAGAAATCCGTTAACCTCTATGCTTGGTTTTTTGAAATTTCTTCTTGACGGTTCCGTCGGTCCGATTAACGAAAAGCAAAAACATTTTCTTGATATCGTCAATAAATCATCAAACCGTCTTTTAGGGATGATAAACGACATACTTGATGTCGCAAAACTGGAAGTCGGAAAAATGGAATTATCTATTATCCGGTTTGATATGAAAAACTTGGCAGAGAGGGTCTGCGGCAGTATGATGTCAAAAGCCATTGAGGGAAAACTTGAACTTACTTGCAATGATATGCCGTCAATAACAATTTCCGCCGACGAGGGATTGATAGAACGGGTTTTGATAAATCTGGTCGGCAACGCCATTAAATATACATCCTCGGGAGGCAAAGTTACTATCTCTGCAAAAGAAAAAAACACAGACATACAGATTGCCGTTATTGATACCGGCGAAGGAATACCGTCGGAATACCTTGATAGAATTTTTGATAAGTTTCAGCAGGTTACAGGAAGAGCCCGCGGCGGAACAGGCATTGGACTTACGATTACAAAATATATTGTTGAGGCGCATCTCGGCAAAATTTGGGTTGAGTCAAAACTGGGCGAGGGTTCACAATTTATTTTTTCAATTCCTAAAAATCTGCAAAAAAACGATAAGGGCGAAATATGCGTTTAACGGCAATTAAAAATTATCAATTAAAAATTAAGAATTATGGTTTGTTTTTAATTTTAATTTTCAATTTTCAATTTTCAATTTTCAATTATCTCTATTCCGCGCAGCAACTTCAGGAAATTGAGGTGAAATCCGGCGATACGCTATGGGGTGTTGCGAATTACTATCTTAAAGAACCTTCCCGTTGGCCCGAGATTCTAAAGTTTAACAACATATCCGCCGACCCTAATAATGTTCTGCCCGGAATGAAACTAAAAATTCCGGTTTTGCTTATAAGGGAACAGCTGCGTTCTTCAACGATTATATCAGTTACCCGTGAAGTAAAAATGCGGCGCCATGCAGAAATGGATTGGACCGATGCAAAATTAAATACAAAACTTTATAACAAAGACGGCATAAGGACGCTTGAAAGTTCATATACGGGGATAAAATCACCGTCTGGCAATTTGATGACAATAGGTCCTTCATCACTTGTTATAATTCAGCCGGAGGAAAAATCGGAAGAAACGCGGCTTTTGTCAGGCGAAATAAGAACATCAAATATACCGATAAGAACTCCGACGGCTTTTATTATGCCGAAAATTACTCCAAAAACTCCGATAGCCGACTATAAGACAAAGGTCAAGGAAGACCAGTCAACAGTCGTTGCCGTCTACAAAGGTGCGGTTGATGTGACCGCAAAAAATAAAACGATAACCGTTCCGGAGGGTTTTTCTACTGAGGTAAAAATAAATTTGCCGCCGATGGAACCCAAAAAACTTCCGCCCAATATAGATTTTCCCGCCGACCTTGTTGACCAAAAAACCGGTTCTCAAATTAGTCCTCAAATAAAAGATGTAAAGCAAGATATCAGCGAAATCAATATCGGCGGCCAACTGTCAAAATCCGCTTCGTCATCGTCGTGGCTGGACATAACTCATTATCACATTCAAATAGCGAAGGATAAAAATTTTGTTGATATGGCGTATGATGAAATCAAGCCGATATACGAGAAATTTGATATCAAAAAAGTGAACATTTCCGAAGGTAGATATTTTTGGCGGGTTGCCTATCTGGATTCTTCCGGCGCAGAGGGTATAATTTCATCATCAAAGGAAATTTTTGTGGATAAAACGCCTCCCGCCCTTAAAATTGACGAGCCGGTGGATGGCACAAAGTTTGCCGATAAAACTATAAAAATAAAAGGTACTGCCGAAGCGAAATCACTTGTTGATATAAACGGTGCTTATGTTACTATTGATCCCGACGGAAAATTCATTTCTGATATTTCTTTAACTTCCGGCGAAAATGTTATAAAGGTTAACTCAAAAGATCCTTCCGGCAATATATCAACCGTTTCTATAAAAGTTTATCAGACTACGGAAGGAGGAATAACACAAAAGAAAAAAAGTTTTTTTTCTACGCCGCTCGGAATTATAGTTTCAATTATAACAATATCTGCTTTGGCCGGTATAACAATTGTAACAATCGGAGGATAAAGAGGCAGAGCAGAAAAGCAAAAGTAACTTCTGCACTTTTGCAGTGATGCTAAAATGGCGAAAATTATTATTGCTGACGACGATTTTGAAATATCCGAACTGATAAAAATCACTCTTGAAAACGAAGGGCATACCGTCAGTTCGTTTAATAACGGGCTGGATGCATATCAATCGGCATTAAAAGAAATACCTGATTTGATTATTCTTGACGTTATGATGCCGAAAATGAACGGTTATGAGGTCTGTGAAAAACTTAAGGAAATCCCGGCAACCCGTCTGCTTCCGATTATCATGCTTACATCGCAATCACAGACTAAAGATAAAATTACAGGTCTTAAATTAGGCGCCGACGACTATCTAACGAAGCCCTTTGACCCTTACGAACTTGCCGCTCGTGTTGACGGAATTCTCAACAGGTATCACGAAACCCGTGCCGTAAATCCTCTGACGGGACTTCCCGGAAATGTTTCAATTGAAAAAGAAATCAC
Source organism: Elusimicrobiota bacterium (assembly GCA_041658185.1). Lineage (GTDB taxonomy): Bacteria > Elusimicrobiota > UBA8919 > UBA8919 > UBA8919 > UBA8919. The sequence continues at coordinate 43,309 of JBBAAR010000010.1, read as the reverse complement.
AAAAAGAATTTCCTCCGGAGAAAAATTTGCGGTGCTTTGGATTGACCTTGATAATTTCAAATCATTCAACGATAATTATGGTTTTGAAAAGGGTGATATTATAATAAAGGAAACGGCTAATTTCACAATTGATGCGGTAAAAAATCATGGAACAGTTTTGGATATGATCGGTCACCTCGGCGGTGATGATTTTATAGTTGTGACAACTCCCGGATGCGCCGAAAATATCTGCCTGCATATTATTAAACTTTTTGACGAAAATATATCGGCATATTATTCGGGTGAGGACAGATCCCGCGGATATATTATTTCAAAAGACCGTCTTGGAAAAGTCCAGGCGTTTCCGTTGATGTCCGTCTCAATAGGTATTGTCTCTAATGAAATACGCAATTTTATCCATTATGCCCAGCTTGCCGAACTTGCCGCCGAAGTAAAAGCGGTTGCGAAAGAAATTCCGAAATCATCTTATTTCAAAGACAGGAGAAAGAGTTAATTTTTTATGGAAAAAATGCATCTCATATCAGCACAAAATAAATTTTCGTCAATTATCGTAATTCTTGCCGGTATATTATTTTTTTTGATTCCGCTCGTGCCGGATGAAAAAATTACAAGATGGAAACTATGGCTTTTAGAAACCGGACTTTTTTCAATTATTATTTTATGGACGGTTCACAAATTATTTTATGACAAAATCAACCTTAAGATTTCTCAGTTAAATAAACCGGTATTTGTCTGGTTTGTTTTTGTTGTTTTTATGTATCTGGTATCTAAAAACAAACATGTGGCGGAATTGGAGCTTTACAGAGTGATTGTTTCGTCGGCAAGTTTTTTTCTTTTTTCCAATCTATACGATAATAAACAAAACAGAAACACCGCTATAATTTTTTGGGTTATCGGCGGATTCCTTGCGGCAATATACGGAATTATGACCCATTACGGAGGGTTCTGGATTGTAAGAACGCCGCAGGTTAACAGAATTTTTTCCACTTTCGGAAATCCCATATTTTTTGCCGCATTTCTTGTTGCCACTATCCCGCTTGCAGTTTTTAAGTTGATGCGTGAAAGAGAGCCGTCATACAAGGTTCTATGGTTTTTCATTTTAATTTCATATCTTATTGCGCTGTATTTTAGTAAAACTCGCGCGGGATGGATTGCGTTTATCGTTTCAACTATAGTTTCTATTTTTTTGTCATTGAATTCAAAAGCCAAAAAAAAATTAATTCTAATTTTTATTTTGATAATTTTTGGATTTTTGTTCACTTTAAAAACGAAAAATGTCTGGATGCGACAACAAGGGCATCTTGTAATTTGGCGTGACTCCCTAAGAATGCTTTTTGATAAACCGGTTCTGGGAGTGGGCTTAGGCAGTTTTCATATAAGTTTTCCGGATTATGCGTCGGATGAACTTAAAAAAATCTGGCCTCAGTCGCAAAATATCGTCAATGACGCCCACTCGGAGTTTGTGCAGATTCTTGCCGAGTTGGGAGTCGTCGGTTTCGGGATTTTTCTGTGGATACTTTTTTCCGTATTTCACAACGCCTATCAATTTTACAAACGGCTTCATGATAAAGAAGAGTTTTTGATTTATACCGCATTATTTTCGTCGGCAATCGGACTTCTGGTCCAGAATTTTTTTTCGGTTGATATGCGTTTTACAATTTCCTCATTTTATCTTTTTTCCGTATTCGGAATACTTTCGTCTCATTCAACGGTAAAAACGAAAGAGATAAAATTACGAAAATCCGAAAAAATATTTATTATAATTGTTCTTCTTTCGGCAGTTATTTTTTTAGAATATAGAATGGTTATAAAACAATATAGGAGTTGGAAGATTGTTTTTGAAAGCAAAGATTTTCTGGATAAAAGAATTATTAATTCCGCCGACCAAAAAAAAGAAATTGTAAAAATGCTCGCCGCAAATCCTTCCGACGCCCGCCTGTATTTCAAGTTGGGTTATCTTTTTGCTAACGAAATCAAAGTTAACAAGGCCTCCGCCGACCTCGCCATAGCAAATTTTACAAAAGCGGCGCTTCTTGACCCGAAAGTTGAGAACGGCGGGGCATTTAATAATCTGGGAAATATCTATTTTACGCTCGGTGACAGAAAAAAGGCAAAAGAAAATTATATCAAAGCCATAAGTATAAATCCTTCTTTAATTGATGCCCGCTTAAATCTCGGCATTGCTTATTATTACGAGGGAAAATTAAAAGAGAGTTCAGAGGAATTTGAGAAAGTACTTGAACTTGACCCGAAAAACTCATCGGCTATCTATATGTTGAAAAAAATGAGGGAATGAAAAAACCACAGAACAGGCACGGATAATTCCGAGTCAGTTCCGTGAAAAGAGCGAAGCGAAAAAAAATGAAAAAAATCAGCCACCTGATTGAATTTGTTTTACTTTTTATTTTTAATATATTTGTCCTGATTATTCCCTTGAAGTTGGCATTGTGGTTCGGCCGCCGTCTCGGTGACATTGCTTTTCTTGTCTTAAAAATCAGAAGAGATGTTGTTATGAAAAATCTCTCGTTTGCCTTCTCAAATAAAAATCCTGATGATCTCTTTGATATTGCCCGCCGGACATATCAAAATTTCGGGATGTCAATGATGGAACTTTTATCCTTTCCAAAACTAAAACTAAAAAAACTCATAAATAATAAAATTGAATTTGAAGGGCTGGAATATCTTGACGAACTTATTGCTCAAAAACAGGGCGCGGTGTTTGTGGCGGGGCATTTCGGCTCGTGGGAACTTATGGGCGCCGCTACCTGTCAAAAGGGCTATCCGCTTGATTTTCTGGTCGGAAAACAGCACAATGTTCCGGTGGACAATCTGCTCAATTTTTACAGAAAAATAAAAAAAATCGGAATCATTCAATTAAAGATGGCGTTAAAAGGAGTTATGAAAGCGGTTAAAACCGGCAGATTTGTAGCAATGCTTTCCGACCAGGATGCCGGAAGAAGGGACGGCGTGTTTGTCAATTTTTTTTCCCGGTCTGCTTCAACTCCGAAAGGTCCCGCAGTTTTCTCTTTGCGCGCCGGTGTGCCGGTAATTATGGGATTTTGTATAAGGCAGAAACCGTTTAACAGACATAAAATAAAATTTCTAAAAGTTGATTTCAAAAAAACCGGTAATGACGAAAAAGACATTGAACTTTTAACCTCAAAATATACTCAGATTTTAGAGGGTTTTATTAAAAAATATCCTGACCACTGGTTTTGGTTCCATAAAAGATGGAAAACGGTTATTGACAATACGTCTAATATGTATTAAAATACAAAAGATAATAGCGCGAGTAATAGCGAATTTAACGAACAAAAACATTCGCAATATTCGTTGCAATTCGTGTAATTCGGTTCTTACTGGAGAGGTGGCCGAGCGGCTGAAGGCGCGGGTCTCGAAAACCCGTATCTCGCTTTGCGGGATCGAGAGTTCAAATCTCTCCCTCTCCGGATTTTTGGAGGTTTTATGTTGAATGAAATGTTGAGCCCCGCTCATGCGGGACCGTGCTTCGCGAAATCCACTTTTGGAAAATCCGCCTTTGGCGTGAGAATTTTTTTTATCTGTGTAATTCACATTTTTTATCTGTCCAATTTATGTCTGGCCAAAAAAGAGGGAACTGCTATTTTGGATTCGCTGCCGAAAGCGATTTCGCCGAACAGAGACGGTTTATACGAAAAAACAAGATTTATTATTTCCGCGGATGCCGGCAAAATCAAAAAATGGACGCTTGAAATAAAAAATGACCTCGGCGTTCCCATAAAAACTTTTACAGGTAATGAAATGATTCCCGTGGCACTTGAATGGGACGGAACTGATGAAAGAAATGCGGTTGTTCCGGACGGTAAATATGTCTGTGTGATGACTATTGACGGCAAATATCCCGCCCGTTCAAACGAATTATGGGTTAATGTGGACACACTGGAACCATTCGTCGGAATTTCAGTTTCAACTTACGGGATCACTCCGAATAATGACGGCACAGATGATTTTGTTGATATTTCGTTTATTGCCGAGGACCCTGTAGGTTTTTCGCTCTGGCAGGTATCAATTGAAAATTTAAAAGGTATTGAGGTGATATCAAAAAAAGGTCAAGCGGATATTCTGAAAAGTTTCAGGTGGGATGGCAAAGACGATTATTACAAAAATGTTGTTCCCGACGGTAAATATAAAATCAAATTTAGCGTGCTTGATGCAGTCGGCAACAAAACAGAAGCCGAACCGGTTGAAATAGATGTTAATATACAGGAAAAAATTATTCCTGAAGTAAAAAATATTTCCGTTAAAGAGGAAAAAAGAGGGCTGGTTGTTAACCTTGCATCGTCGGTACTTTTTGATTCCGGCAAGGCAGAATTAAAACCTGCATCTTTTTCGGTTATGAACGAAGTGGTAAAACTTATGCAGGATTACCAGGAAAATAAAATTTTGATTGAAGGGCACACGGACAGTTACGGAAGCAACGCATATAATAAAAAGTTATCCGAAAAACGGGCACAGTCGGTCAGCAATATTCTTGTTTCAAAATACGCAGTGGACTCAAAACGGCTGAAAGCGGTGGGTTACGGCGAAGAAAAACCGCTTGCGGATAATAAAACGGCCGCCGGCAGAGAACAAAACAGAAGAGTGGAAATCATAATACTTAAAAAGTAATGACCGGGTTAAAAAAAATAATTTTGTCGGTTTTTATAATAATAATTTCTCTAATAATTATTTTTACGGTCGTAGGAAAATTCGTTTTTCCGTCCAAACTTTTAAAAAGTTATGTACAGAGAAGAATCTCACATATTTCCGGAGCTAAAACCGAATTAAGAGATATATCGCTCAGTTTAAGCGGGATTAAACTGAGCGATATTGTGATTTTTCTGCCGGATGTATTTGAATTAAAAATTGAAAAAACAATAATTTCTCCCAATTTATTTCCGTTTCCGAGAAAGCAGGTTGCTTTTAACGAAATAAAAATAATAAAACCAAAAATCAACATAGGAAAAAACTTTAGAAATTTCAAAACAAAAAAAAGCATTTTATACTCTGGCCACACATTAGTTTTAAGCAGATTAAAGATTGAAGACGGAAGTTTTTCTTGCGGCAAACTTGAAATTTTTGACATTCAAATTGATATAAAAAATGCATCAATTACCGGCGTATTCCCGATAGAAATATTTTTTAATATGGAAGGTGTCGGAGCGTATATTGATGCTGAATATGATTTCAAAAAACAGTATCTTAAAATAAAGAACGCGGTTTTTAAAAGTGATAAAAAAAATATAATAATTTCGGGTAGTATTGAAAAACTTGTGAACCCGGATGAGGCAAAGTTTGATGTCAGTGTCAAAGGCCGCGGAGAATTATTCAACAAAATTTTTTTGTCAAACCTCCGGCATAAAAAGAAAATTATTATTTTTGATAAAGGAAATATCAATCTAAAAATTCACGGGAATCTTGACTCGTTTCAAGTAGTAAATTTGCAGGGAGGTGATGCAAAATGATGGCAGTAATTGGCGGTATTGTTGCGGTTTTAATCGGTGTTGTTTTATTGTTCGGCGGCCCGCTTTTTGGTATTCCTGTTTATATGTGGGATGATTTTAAGGTCTGTCTGAAAGGAACACTTTCTTCCGGACTTGTGCTGGGCGGAATTCTCGCAGTTATAGCCGGTGTTTCGGCAATCAAGGACAGGGCAAAAGCGAAATCAGAGGAAAATAAATAATTGAAAATATCTCAACTCGGCGAGTTTGGTTTAATAGAAAGAATAAGAGAGAAAAACAAAAAAGCGGTTCATCATTCAGGAACGGTTGTCGGTATAGGCGACGATTGTGCTGTCGTAAAATGCAGGCGTAGTGAATATGTTCTTTTTACAACAGACACGCTCGTAGAAAATGTCCATTTTTCAAAAAAATATTACAGTTTTTTTGATATCGGATATAAATCACTTGCCGTTAACCTTTCCGATATTGCTGCGATGGGAGGTATGCCGCTTTACTCTCTTGTAACCGCCGGTTTTCCTGCTGAAACGAAAATTGCAGACGCAGATGAAATTTATCGCGGAATAAGTAAACTTGCTTCCGAGTTCAATGTTGAAATTATAGGAGGAGATACCGTTAAATCTCCCGCTGCTGTTATAATTTCAATTACACTTATAGGAAAAACGATTCGCGGTTCCGGTATAAAAAGAAGCGGAGCGGTCGCCGGCGATTTAATTTTCACGACTGGAAATTTCGGGGATTCTTCGGCAGGACTTTACCTGCTACAAAAAGGTATTTCGGGCTACAAAGAACTTAAAAAAAAACATCTGAATCCATACCCGCGAATTAAAGAAGGACTTTTTATCGCAAAATCCGGTTTTGCAACTTCAATGATTGATTCTTCCGACGGGTTTGATAAGTCCATTCGTTTTATTTGTCAGGAATCAAAGGTTGGCTGCAAAATTTATTTTGACAAAATTCCCGTCTGCGACGAGTTTAAATCTTTTATTTCCAACTTCCAACTTCCAACTTCTAACCTGATTTTATTCGGCGGCGAAGAATATGAACTGATATTTACCGTCCCACCCGGTAAAAAATCATATTTTGAAAAAAGATTTTACGAGGTAGGAAAAATTACAAAAAACAAAAAAATTATTTACCTTGATTCAAACAATAAAAAAATCAACTTAAAAGATAACGGATATGATCATTTTAAGAAATAATTTTTCAAAATTGTTGTTTTTAAGTTTTTTATGCTTTATTCTTTTTTTGCCGTTTTTTAATAAAGCGATTTCCGGTGATTCAATTTTTTACATTTATACTGCAAAACAGATTTTGAGAGAACCGCTTAAACCGTTTGATTTTCAAATAAACTGCGCCGAAAAAAATTATCACGGGTGGGATGTTGCCAATAATCCGCCGTTGATTTCATATTTTTTGGCGGTATGTATGAAATTTTTTGGAGAAAATGAAAAGGTTCTTCATCTTATTTTTTTTGGTTTTACTCTATTTGCAGTTATCGGCATATTTTTTCTTTCCGAAGAATTAAAAATTGATCCGTTTTTTCCCGCACTTCTTTTAATAGCAAGTCCGGCATTTTTTGTGAATGCTACCGATATTATGCTTGATATTCCGATGCTCGCGTTTTCGCTGTGGGGTATCTATTTTGCAATTAAGGAAAAGGCGCTCGGATGGATTTTACTCGGTTTGGCGGTTCTTATAAAATTTGCAGCGATTATAAATCTGCCGGTTGTCTTTACATGGTTTTTACTTAATAAAAAACTAAAAAAAAATCTTATATTTTTTTTGATTCCGATTTTATTTTTAACTGTCTGGTCAATGCATAATAAGTTAGTTTATGGCGAAATTCAAATTTTCAAAAAATCACTATCGGTAGGACTGTTTTTCGGTATCGTAAAAGAAATCCCGCTTTTGACCTACATTGGAGGAGTTCTTATTTTTCCTTTGAGTATTTTATGGATTAGTTTCAAATACAATAAAGTTTACATTTGGTTTTTTATATTTTTTTTCTCAGTTGTAAATCTTTTTTTTAACTTACTCGGTTATCCTAATCTTCAAAATTTGTTTCTCGGTGTTTTTATATCTTCGTCGGTTATACTTATTTTTATTTTTGCGGAGCATCTTAAAAAAACAAGTTTCCAAAACGAGATATTTTTCCTTATATTCTGGTTTTTTCTATATTTTCTTTTTTTTGCATCCGTTTCTGCGATAATTGCTGTAAGATATCTTTTGCCTCTTTTGCCGCCTGTAATAATGCTATCGGTAAAAATATCGGAAAAAGTATCGGGCAGAAAAGTTTTTTTGACAATAACGGTTACCGCAGGAATTATCTTGTCGTTATTTCTTGCACATTCCGATTATATTTTAGCGAATTCATATAGAGAGATTGCTAACTATCTAAAATCAAACTATACGGGTAAAATTTATTTCAGGGGTGATATGAGTTTCCGCGGTTTTCAGTATTATATGGAGAAAAGCGGATTTATTTGTTTAAGCGAAAGCATTGCCGATAATTTGTCGGGAAATTATTTAATTGCTTCTATTTTTTCCGTAAGAACAAAACTTAACCCTGAGATAGAAAAAAAGGAAAAACGAGTTTACGAAAAATATGTATTTACAAAAAATCCGTTCAGGACGATGAGTCCGTCAACAAACGCCGGTTTTCACTTAAACATGTACGGTCTTCTGCCGTATTCGGTCTCAAAAAGGCCGTTAGAAAAATTTACAATTTACAAAATACAATGATGAAAAAATATTTCAGATTATTTCTTATAAGTTTTGCGTCGCTTTTTTTAGAAATTGCATGCATCAGGTGGTTCAACTCCAATGTTGTCATGCTTTCTTATTTTTCCAATTTTGTCTTGCTTGCATGTTTTTTGGGTTTGGGTATCGGGATGCTCCTTGTATCCAAAAAGACGGATTTCATAGTTTTATTTCCTTCATTTTTTTTAATTTTGTGTGTTATATTCTGGAAGGTAATAATCAGATTGACGGTTAATTCCGATATAAGCGTATATTTTACCGCTTCCGGTTTTGCCAAAGGCGTGCCGTTGTATAATGCAAGCGCATGGTGGTTTCTTCCGGTTATTTTTATACTTGCAACTGTAATGTTTATTTCTCTCGGGCAGGAGGTCGGCAGGGCATTTTCGGGCATTAAGCCGCTTGTTGCTTACATAATAAATATCTGCGGAGCAATTTTTGGCGTCGGGTTATTTACAGCAATTTCATTTTTTAACAGTTCGCCTCTTGTGTGGTTTGTGATTGCCTTTTTGTGTCTTTTGCCTTATCTGTACAAAAAACGGCTTTTTTATTTTAATGTTCTCGCGTTTATATTATCATTTTTTTTCATATGGATGATAAGTTATGGTGCAATTTTTTCGCCTTATTATAGAATTGATGTAATCAACAATGCCAACGCTGTAATAGTCAACGGAATCCCTCATCAGATAATGCTTAATATAGACAAAGAGTTTGTCAATAACTATGAGTTCCCGTACAAACTTGTGAAAAAACCAAAAAAAGTTTTGATACTCGGTGCCGGTACCGGAAATGATGCGGCAGTTGCATTAAAAAACGGCGCTGAAAAAATAGATGCTGTTGAAATAGATCCTGTGATTATTGAAATAGGAAATCGGCACCCGAATAAACCCTATCAAAATAAAAAAGTAAAAATTTTCAATGATGATGCCCGTGCTTTTCTTAAAAAATCAGACGAAAAATACGATTTGATAATTTTTGCCCTGATTGATTCGCTGACGGTATTTTCGCAATTCTCGTCGGTGCGGCTGGAAAATTTTATTTTTACAAAGGATGCTTTTGAAGATGTAAAAAAACATTTAACCGCCGATGGCGTTGTTGTTATATATAATCAGTTCAGAAAAATCTGGATAGTTGAGCGTCTGTCAAAAATGTTAGAAGAAACTTTCGGCAAAAAAACAATTGTCTATAATGAACAGGAAAAAGAGCATTTTGCCGTGCTGTTTAACGGCCCGGGAATTGAAAAAATAAATTTTCCCCAAAAGGCGGAATTATTTCCGAAGCGAAAAGTCCCGTTGTTTTTAACATCAAATTATCAGATTAAATCAACCACTGATAACTGGCCATTTCTGTATCTTAAAGAGCCGACAATTCCGATACATTATGTTACGGCTATTTTTATGATATTATTTTTTGCAGGATTGCTTGTTTTCGCATCGTCGGATGTTTCTTACGGTATAAACAACCATTTCTTTTTTCTCGGAGCGGGCTTTATGATTTTGGAAACATCCGCAATTATCAGAATGGCGATGCTTTTCGGTTCAACCTGGATTGTTAATTCAATAGTCATAATTGCGATACTTATTATGGCATTTTTTGCGACGTATTTTACTAACCGGTTTTCTCCCGATAACAACAAAAAATTTTATATCTATCTTTTCCTGATTATCGCGGCAAACATTCTGATCCCTTTAAAAACATTTTTGATTTTTCCTTTTTATGTGAAAGTTGTTTTATCATCGTTGCTTTTATTTTTACCGGTATATTTTTCGGGAATAATTTTTGCCACATCATTTTCTAAATCGGAAAACCCGCCGTCATCTTTAGGCTCAAATTTAATCGGTTCAATGTTCGGCGGCTGTCTTGAATACATCTCGTTAAAATACGGTTACGGTTCTTTAATGTTTCTCCTGCTGGGGGTATATCTTGTTTCAATTAAAAACTTTAAGTGGAGATTTAAGTAAAATCATTTTTTTTATACTGCTTCTGTCTGCATTGCTTGGAGTATTTATATTCCATAGAGATGTTGTTGTTGATGAAGGCAATTATCTTTATGCGGGGCGATTGGTCGCTGCTGGCAGAATATCCGATATGGTTTATTATTCTATCCAAGGTCCGGTTTTCACATTAAGTCAGGGCATTTTTCACTTATTATTTGGCCCTGATTTTTTAGTAAGAAGAATTATTATGACTGCTTTTGGTATAGGCGGACTTATTTTTGCCGGATTTATTTCTAAAAAAATTGGTGGAATTCGCTCTTTAAGTATTTATTTTATGATTTTAATAACATCCGTTTATGTACTTGCCCATTATAATGTTATTGTAACATATTCATTAGCGGCTTTTTTTCTTTATCTCGCGTTATTTATAGCGATATCCTATAATAATAAAATAATTTTACCCTATTTGATTATTCTAATTGCAGCGTCAATTCGTTTAAGTATATTGTCGGTGGTTCCGGTTTTTATAGTATATTTAACAATACGAAGTCAAAACAAAAAGAAGATATTCGTTACATTAGCGGCAGTTACAATATTATTTTTTTCTACAGTTTTCGGTTTATTTATTATTAAATCTCCTGCTGTTCTTTTTTATAACTTAATAGGAAGAGCAAGTACTGCGATTAGTATGGTACAACGGTTTTCTATGATGGGGGAAATTTTACGGCTTAATTTTAAAGACTATGGTTTTATTTTATTTATATTTATTTTAAGTTTTACATATATATGTTTAAAAAAAGATAAATATAGAAAAGAACTCGTTTTTCTTTTTTTCACATTTATTGTTTTATTTATTGCTCATCTTTTTCCTCTTGCCGCCGGCGGAAGTTATTACAATAGTTTAAATTTACCGCTAACTTTTGTGATTATTGCTTGCGCATTGGATAAAATTATAAAATATAGCAAAATCGGTGTTTTATTTGTCATATTTATTTTAATTGCAAATTTTACTGAACAATCCCTGCTTGTCAGAAAACATAGGATTTTTCAAAAAGAAAATCCAATAAAAAAGATAAATTATGTTTCAAAGTACATAAAAGAAACTGCTGGTGCCGGCAAAATCATATTAACGTTTAATACTTTACTTGCCAGTCAATCGGGGAAATATATTCCTCTTAATTTTGCTTTGGGTTGTTTTTCATATGAACCATCTTGGCCCAGCGAAAAATGCGAGAAGTATAAAACAGTAAATAGTGAAATATTTTTGGATTATGTTTCAGATAAAGAAATAGGGCTAATTGCTCTCGGTGATTTTGACTTACATCAATTCGGACCCAGTAAAAAAAATATACTAAAAAAAATAGAAAAAGAAGGATTTGTTTTTGTTAAAAAATTTGAAAATTTCGGACAGTGGCATGACAATTTTTATATTTTTACGAGGAAATGAAAAAATTGAAATCTACAAGTGTTGAAGAAACAGAAAAAACAGGCAAAAAAATAGCCCTGACAGCTAAACCATTTGATGTTATCTGTCTTTTTGGTTCACTTGGGGCAGGCAAAACGGTGTTTGTGCAAGGTATATGTAAAGGACTTGCGGTTAAAGATTTTGTCAACAGCCCTTCTTTTAAGATTGTGAACGAATACAGAGGGAAATTTCCGGTTTATCATATTGATTTATATCGTTTAAATTCCGCAGGAGAAATAAACGATTTAGGGCTTGACGAATATATTTATGGGAATGGAATTGCAATTATTGAATGGGCTGAAAAATTGGGCAAAAAAAATTTGCCGAAAAAAAGAATTGAAATTCGTATAAAAATTAAAAGTAAAAATGAGAGAGAAATAAAATGGCTGCGATATCCATAGTTTTAGTATTAGCAATTTTTGTTATACACTTTAAGACCATTTTTTTGTTCGGTCTTTTTACCGGACAGTGGCAGGGTGTCGGAGATGTAACATTGCTGTACTATCCGTCAAGGTTCTTCTTCGGCAATTCTCTGCGTATAGGTGAATTCCCGCTGTGGAATAATAATATGTTTTTGGGTTTTCCGATACATGCCGAGGGTCAGGGTGGTTTTTTTTATCCGCCAAACATACTTTTTGCAATTTTTCCGCAGTGGATTGCGTATAATTATGTTTTTCTAATGCATCTTTTTTTAGGCGGATTTTTCATGTACCTTTTTTTAAAAGAAATAAAACTGAAAAAGATACCGTCACTTTTGTCCTCGTTTATTTTTATTTTTTCGGGATTTTTTGCTTGCCATGCCGAACATATGAATTTATTTAATGCTTGTATCTGGATTCCGCTTGGTTTTCTTTTTATTTTAAAAAAACAATATTTACATTTATCTTTGATTTTCGCCTTGCAGTTATTAACAGGTTTTCCGCAAATTGCTTTTTATTCTGGAATAATTTTGTTTTTCTGGCAGATATTTAATACCAAAAAAGTCATAGAAATTTTCAAGTATTTTTTGTCGACAATTTTAGGAATTTTAATCGCTTTTTGTCAGGTGCTGCCCACAATTGAACTTATTCCGCATTCAATAAGAAGCAAAGGCATAAATCCGCTTGATATGTTTTCGTGGGGATATTATCCGAAAGACATTTTACTGTTTTTTTATCCGTATATTTTCGGCAATCCTGTAATCGGAACATATATGAGAAACGACAGCATACTATATGAAAATTGTGCTTTCGTCGGAATTATGACAATTTTATTGGTCGTTGTCGGTTTGATGAAAAATAAAAAAGAAAGGTTTATTAGATTTTTTTTCATACTTTTTTTGGCAGTTATCAGTTTTTTATTAGTATTTCCGGTTATCTTTAAAATTGTGTCGATAATTCCGATTTTCAATTTTTTCCGACTACCGCAGCGATTTTTAGTTTTTGTAGTTTTTGCTTTTGCCGTTATTTCCGGCTACGGTTTTCAGTCATTAAGAAAATTTCGTTTCCTGGTTTTTTTTGCTGTTTCTTTGGAACTTGTAATTTTCTCTTCCGGTTATAACAAGGTTATTGATATTGATTATTTTTCCTTGCCGTCAACGGTGAAATTTCTTAAACAGGACAAAGAAAACATAAGAGTGGCGATTATTGACGAAGGACAAAAAGCATGTATTAAAAATTATGTTCTGTCAACAAATCCCAGGATAAGTTATTTTTCACAAAGAGATTATCTAAATTATATTCCGCCCAATATGGGGATTTATTTTAACATTCCGATGATGAACATATATTCGCCGTTGTCAATCGTAAATGAATCGGAATTGTTAAAATTAGCCGAAAAAAATGTAAAATACATACTTGCAACTGAAAATTTAAAGAATAAAAATTATTCTCTTATTAAAGAAATCGGATTGTCTTTTAAATTTCCAACTATAAAAATCTACAAAAATAGCGATTATATTTCGCCGGCATTTTTAACAAATAAAAACATAAAAAAAATACGGAGTATTCCGCTTGTTATTAAGGAACACGGTAATCAAAAAATAATAATTGAGAAAAATATAACATCAGCCGGCGAGGTAGTTCTGTCCGACCTCAATTATCCCGGCTGGAGAGTTTATACGGACGGAATTAAATCAAAAATAATTGCGACGGAGTTTTTAACCCGTTCCGTTGCGGTCGCTCCCGCATCAAAAAACATAATTTTTATTTTTATGCCTTGGTCGTTTATGGCGAGTGTTTTGATAACTATTATTTTAATTTTTATTCTGTCCGGATTTCTGATTTATGAAAAAAATACTTGCCATTGAAACATCGGGTAACATTTGCGGAGCCGCTGTAATAATCGGCGATAAAATCATTGCCGAAAAGAATATTTTTTTGCCGAAAAATTCGTCCTCCAAAATTTTTGATATTATAAAAAATATAACAAAAAAAAACTTACAGTTTGATGCCATAGCAGTTGATGTGGGTCCCGGTTCTTTCACCGGCAGCAGAATAGGCGTTTCTTTGGCAAGGGCTTACGGACAATTTCTGGAATTACCTGTTGTCGGTGTTTCGTGTCTGGATTGTTTGGTTTTCAACGCATTAAAAGAAAAAAATGTTTCCGGGAAAATTTTCCCGATAGTAGATGCACTCCGCGGTGAAGTTTACACGGCAGAGTATGATGGGCTAAAAAGAAAAACAAAATATAAAATAATTGAGGTTGAAAAATTCTTAAAAATATTGGATAATAAGTCAACGGTTGCAGGAAGTTATGAAATTTGCCGAGTAATACCGGATAATAGAAAATGCGTTGTAGTGAAGTTATCCGCTTCCGCCGTTGGTTTTTTGGCATCCAGAAAATTGGAAAACGCCGGATTGCACAATTATAATGAAGTTCTGCCTTTGTATATAAGGAGGGCTTTTGCCCAAGAGCATTATGCCGGTTGTAAATCGACAAAAAGATACTAAAATTGGGATTCGCCGGGTGCGGATTGAGGACATACGTGCAATTACCGAAATTGAAAAAAAATCATATCCGGATCCGTGGTCACAAAATTTGTTTGAAAGGGAGCTGCAGATTGAATTCTCAAATTTTTTTGCAGCGATAGAAAACCGCGAAATCGCCGGTTATATATGTCTATGGAGAGTTTCCGACGAAGGACAGATTACTAACATTGCCGTTAAGGAAAAATTCAGAAGGAAAGGTCTCGGTTCAAGACTTATGAAATACATTATAGATATATCTTACGCGATGAAAATAAAAAAGATGTTTCTGGAAGTAAGAGCAAGCAATTACCCGGCATTAAAACTTTATGAGAAATTTGGATTCAAAAAAATAGGAGTAAGAAAAAAATACTATCCAAATTCCGACGATGCCGTAATTATGGCAAAAACTTTATGAAAAAATATTATTTATTTTTTTTATTTTTCATTTCTCACTTCTCACTTCTCACTGTCGTTTCCGCTTCCCAATCTGACGCTTATTATCATTATTTATTGGGCAACATTGCCCAGATGAAAGGTGAATATCCTCAAGCAATAGAGGAATATAAAAAATCAACTTTATACGATAGCGGCTCGGTTTATCTAAAAAAACAACTGGTCAATCTGTATATTTTAACAGGTGACACAAAGGCGGCATCAGAGGTTCTTTCTGAAATTTCTAAAGTCACCCCCGACGACCAATCAACATCAGAACTTATGGCGGAATTATCAATTTACAATAAAAAACCTGAAGATGCAATTTCGGTATATGAAAAAATACTGTCCTCGGCGCCGGCAAATGAAAAAGCACTTTATAATCTCGGAGTTTTATATTCCGAAACAGGCAAATATGAAAAGGCAATTTTATATTTTGAAAAATTTTTGCAGATTGCTCCGGATTCACCGGATGTTTATGTCAGTATCGGGATTTTGTATAATAAACTTGCTCGGCCGGCGGAAGCGGAATTATATCTGAATAAAGCTGCTGAAATAGACGGTAATTCCGTTGTTCCGCTAATTGCCCTTGCGGGTATCTATGAAGAAAAAAAGGACTACAACAAAGCGATTGAGTTATACGATAAACTGATAAAAATATTGCCGGACGATGCGGAACTTACGATGAAAATTGCAGGACTTTATGTTCTTGAGAAGAATTATCCATCGGCAAAAAAATATCTTATAGGAGCAAAAGAGAAGTTCCCGAAAAATCACTGGATTGACTATTATCTCGGTCTCCTATCTCTTGAAGAAAAGGACTATGAAACAGCACTCAAATATTTTGACAAATCTATATCCATAGATAAAAAATCACCGGAACCGCATATACAAAAGGGCTATGTTTTTACAATTCAACAGAACACGAAAGAAGCAATAAAATCTTTTGAAAAATCAGTGGCTCTCGGCGCTGAAATTTCCGATGTGTATTTTTTTCTTGCGATGAATTACGAGGTTTTAGGCAAGTATAAAAAATCAGAAAATTATCTGAAAAAAGCGGTTGCACTTGAACCGCAAAATTCAAAATACCGGTTTGAACTGGGAATTGTTTATGATAAATTAAAAAAACAGGAATTCGCGGAAAAAGAGTTTTTTAAGACGATAGAAATTGATTCAAATTCTGCGGTGGCATATAATTATCTCGGCTATACATTTGCCGACAAAAACATAAAACTTAACGCAGCGGAAGAACTTATAAAAAAGGCGCTGGATTTAGACCCCGAAAATCCCGCTTATATTGATTCGCTCGGCTGGGTTTTTTACCGAAAGATGAAATATGACGAATCGCTGGCATTACTTAAAAAAGCATCTGAAAAACTGGATGATGCCGTGATTTTTGACCATCTCGGCGACTGTTATTTTGCTCTCGGAGATAACCAGATGGCAGTTGATAGCTGGGAGACATCTTTTTCCATTGAAAAAATCAAAGCAGTTAAAAAAAAGATAAAAAAGTACCGTAGAAACTTAAAGTGGTCAAAGGATATAATAAAACTGCGGGCACTAAAAAGTTTTAAAGAAATACAGGACATTTCCGGTTTTGCCAGTGCTAATACCGTCTATAAAAATGAGGGATACGGGGTAAGCGGACCGTTTTTTTTCAAGAAACCAAAACAGTTGCGGTTTGAAATTTTAGGGCTGTTCTCAATGCCGCAGGGACTTATTTTGATGCGTCAGGGAACGATTGTTTATATCACGCCGGACAAAAAGACATACAATCTTACCGACAATTTTTTTTGGGTTAAGGATATTTTCAGTATTTTTGATGCGGAATGTTTTGACGGACTTAATAATGTTTCGGAGGAGAAAAATTTTTATATATTCAAAAACGATTTTATAAAAATAAAAGTTGATAAAAAAGAACACACAGTTTCCGAGATAAAATTTGCCAACGGTTCCGGCATTGTTCCTTCCAACTATAAACTGTCGGGAAAAATAAAATTTCCGCACAAATTGGATTTTATAAGTTCCGGCGGGGATATAAGAACAACCTTGATTCTCAAAAAACTCAATCTCAATAAAAACATAAAAATAGATTTATTTAATGTGCCGGAGGTCCGGTAAAAATGTTTAGAAATATTTCAATCTTAATTTTTAACTTTCTATTTTTAACTTTTATCAACGCTTCCGACCTGACAGTTACATTCATAAATGTCGGTCAGGTCGGCGATTCGATTTTAATTCAGACACCGTTAAATAAAAACATACTTATTGACGGCGGTTTGTGGTATGCAGGCGAAAAAAACATAGCCCCCGTTCTTAAAAGTAAAAATATAGAAAAAATTGATACCGTAGTTCTTACACATCCTCACGGCGACCATTACGGCGGGCTGGAATATATTCTTAAAAATTTTAAAGTATCGGAGGTGTTAGACGGCGGAATCGTCTCGCCGGTTGAGCCCTATCAGGATTTCCTTGAAGAAGTTAAAAAAAGCGGTGCGGCATATAAAATAGTTGCCGTCGGTGAAAAATACGATTGGGGCGGATGCGAAGCGATTGTGTTAAACTCAAAAAACGAGATTTTATACAGCACTGCGGCATATAACGACCACTCTATAGTGATAAAACTTGTGCACGGTAAAAATTCGTTTCTTTTTACAGGCGATATAGAAAAAGAAGCCGAGAATTTTTTACGAAGGTATGGGACAAAAATAAAATCTACCGTCTTGAAAATCCCGCACCACGGAAGCAGTTCATCATCAAGTTATGAATTCCTGAAAAAGGTAGCACCCAAAATTGCCGTACTTACCGTCGGCTATCCCAACGATTATGGCCTGCCGGTTTTTTCAACACTTGAAAAATATAAGCAACTTAACGTTAAATTATACAGAACAGATATTGACGGTAACATTGAAATCATTTCGGACGGTAAAAACTTGAAAATTAACACGGAAAAAAAATCGGAAAAGGACAAATACTTTTCGGCCGCCAGCACTTTCTCCGTCAACTACGACAATTTCTGGATGTTTATGGATAAGGGTTGGTTTTTGGTAAGAGAGGGAAAATTTGCCGAAGCGGTTGTTGAGTTGAAAAACGCCATTGCGATAGATCCCAATTCCGCCGATGCCCGCTCCAAACTCGGCTATGCTTACAAAAAAACAAATAATTCCGTCCTCGCCGAGAAAGAATTTTTGAAAGCAATTTCTCTCAACGATAAAGAGTATTATGCACGGATACATCTCGGACTGATGTATTATTTTGACGATAAATCCGACGAAGCGATTACACTTTTTAAAAAAGCACTTGAAGTTGAGCCGCACGGACGGTACACCGGTTTATTGAAAGAAAAAATAAAAGAAATAGAGGAGAAATAATGTTCACTCATTTACACAATCATTTTATCGGCTCGTTTTCTGACAGCGCACTGCGGATTGATGAAGCAGTAAAAAAAGCGAAATCACTCGGACAAAACGCAATCGCTATAACGGAACACGGTGAAATGCCGTTTATGTATGAATTTTCGGATGCCTGTAAAAAATACGGCGTGAAACCGATCTTTGGCGTTGAAATATATTTTGTTGACGATGCCCAAAAATCAATTGAAAAAAAGGACAAAAACAGGTTCCACCTTCTTTTGTTTGCTAAAAACGATACCGGCTATAAAAATCTCGTAACTCTTGTTTCGGACAGTTGGCTTTTTAATAATTATTATGAACGCCGCGGTCTTGTTGATTGGAAACTTTTAGAAAAATATCACGAGGGTTTAATCGCTTCCTCAGCCTGTTTTTTTAACCAGACATCGCAGGCATACATAAAAAACGGCTTCCCCGATGCGGAAAAAATTTTTATAAAATACAAAGAAATTTTTGGTAATGATTTATATGTTGAGATAGCAAAGCACGGGATTACCGACGAGGAAATATCAAATAAAGGACTGCTGGAACTTGCCAAAAAATATAATGTGAAACCGATTGCAACAAATGATGTTCACTATCTGGAAATTGACGATTGGCTCGCCCACGACATTATCATAAAAACCCGTTTTGATAAAATTTCATCATTTAAGATTGATTCGCATCACTTCTGGCTTAAGTCGGAAAAAGAAATGTTTGATGCGGGAATGCCTCGGGAGTTTTTGGATAACACTCAGGGAATCGTTGATAAATGCGAATTTGTTTTGAAAGATTTTGAGCAGGTATTGTACGAAAATACAGAGTCGGAAGATAGCGAAATAAAAAAAGGCAATGCCGCGTATCTGTCGCAGTTGGAATTTATTGAAAGCAGCAAGGCAATTTATTACGCCGAAAACATAATAGGAAAAAATCACCCGGATGTCGTTCACTATGCCGAAAGGATTACAGGAATTCCGAGAAGAAACTCGCAGAACCCGGATAAAATTGCATATCTTCCCGACATAAAAGAAAAAATCCCCTTAAAGCTCTCGCTCGGCAAAATCATCACGCAATTCACCGAAGATTCCTGTCGTCGGGCCGGGGCCGAAATTAAGCCGCTTGTACGCTCAACTTTGGCAGAGGCATTGCTCAAAGCCCAAAAAGTCCTTAAGAAAATTATTGAGTGAAAGGCGGTTATCAAGTATGACTAAATTTTATTTTTTATTTTTTATTTTGATTTTTTCCTCAATTTATCTTGGAATTCATTTCTATGTCTATAGCCGTATTACCGCCGGTCTGATATTGTCATCATCCGTTTGCCGATATTTAAGATTATTTTTTCTTGTTGCCGCCTTTTCATTTTTGTTGGGCGAATTTTTAAACAGGCGGATAATATCATTGCAGATAACATCATTTTTGATAAAGCCGTTTGCCGAATTCGGTTCTATCTGGATAGGGGTTATTTCTATTGCATTTACCATTTTTGTAATTTCCGATGTTTTTAGAATATTTTTTCACGGTGCGGCATTCAGGCATTATTCCGTTGTTTTCTCGCTTGCCGTTACATTCTTGGCGTCGGTCTATTCGTTATATAATGTCGCCCGGGAGCCCGTAATAAAGGAACTGAAAATTAGCACCGGAAAACTTTCGCAAAAACTTCCCGGTTTCGTAATAATTCAACTTTCAGACCTGCACATAAACTTTTTGAAATCTGAAAGATGGCTTAATAAAATTGTTGAAAAAACCAACCGGGAAAATCCCGATTTAGTCGTTATAACCGGCGATTTGATAGATGCGGATTTGTGCAGGTTAGACGGTTTCTGCGATGTGCTGAAAAAAATAAAATCAAAATACGGAATTTTTGCGGTAACCGGCAACCACGAGTTTTACGCAGGCATTGACAAGTTTTTAGATATTGCAAAAAATTCAAACATAACTGTCTTAAGGAATGAAAAAACAACTGTTGCCGATGCGTTTGAACTTGCCGGTGTCGACGATAAAACCGGCAGAAGATTTTCGGAAGCCGGCTCGGACTTGAAGTTAGCATTAAAAAATTGTGATTTCACAAAACCGGTAATTCTTCTTTCACACCAGCCGGATATTTTTGATGAAGCGGGAAAGTTAGACGTTGACTTGCAACTTTCAGGGCATACACACGCAGGTCAGATTCCGCCTATGGATTTAATCGTAATGCTTACCTTCAAATATCCTTATGGATTATATAGGCAAAGCGGTTCTTATCTTTACACAACTTCCGGTACGGGGATATGGGGACCTCCGATGCGGCTTTTTTCACGCTGTGAAATCGTAAAAATTGTTCTTGAATAATTTTTCCTAAAAAACTATAATGAAACTATGCCGAAAAAAATCAATTTCAAAGACGAATATGTCTGCATTATAACAGGACTTGTTGCCAACTGTGTCCTGACGATAATTAAGTTTTTTGCCGGAATTTTCGGTCACAGTCAGGCGATGATTGCCGACGCCATCAATTCGCTTTTTGATGTGTTGTCGTCGGTAATTATTTATCTCGGCATAAAAATGGGTAAAAAACCCGAAGATGACGAACATCCATACGGACATGAAAACATAGAAGTTATTGTTTCATGGATTGTCTCTATTATTGTGTTGCTGACCGGTTTGTTCCTCGGTTATTCCGCTTTTCACACTATAGTTGACAAAGACTACAGCCATCCTTCTGCCATCGCTTTGTGGGCTGCTATTATTACAATAATAATAAAAGAAATACTGCACAGATACACTTTGAAAGTGGGCAATATCTTAAATTCACCTGCTATCAAGGCGAACGCTTTTGACCACCGTTCGGATGTTTTTGCGTCAACGAGTGCGCTCATAGGTATTGCGGGCGCCCGAATGGGATGGCTTTTTCTTGACCCTGCCGCAAGTTTGGTAGTATCAGTTTTTATTATGAGGACAGGTGCGAATATAATGAAGCAGAGTAACAGGATAATAATGGATTCCATTCCTTCGGAAGAATTTGTAAGAGAAATAAAAGAATTTATTTTAAGATATCCTGAAATAAAAAAAATTTCTAATCTGCGGGTACATCCTGTGGGAAGAAATTACATAATAGACGTTTCAATATTCGTCAGCAAGAATTACACGGTTTCAAAAGGGCACGAGATAGCGACTAATTTAAGGGAGTCCCTGATTAAAGAGAAACCTTTTTTAAAGGATGTAATCGTACATGTAGAACCGTACTCGGAAGGTTGATTTTCCCGATTTTTTTGATATAATAAAACCAGTGGAGGAAAAATATAAATGGTAAATTTTATTAAACGATTTATAATTATGGTTAAATGGCTGTTCGGCGGAAGGAAAGGCATTTCTCCCCATCACTCGCAGGAAGATATTTACTTTGAAGTTCTTGCCGCCCTTGCCGAGGCTATTGAGGCGAAAGACCACTCCACCCGCGGGCACTCGGAGAGAATGGTAAAATTTGTAACTTATGTCGCTAAAAATCTGGGTATGACAAAACAGGAATTAAAGGACTTGGAAATGGCGGCAATTCTTCACGATGTAGGAAAAATAGGAATTGACAAATCGGTTTTCCTGAAACCCGGGAAATTAACTCCCGAAGAATACGAGATTATAAAAAAACATTCCACAATCGGCGCCAACATCATCAGCCGCGTAAGTTTTCTGAAAAGCGCCGCCGAGTATGTCAAACATCACCACGAGAGATGGGACGGCAACGGCTATCCGGACAAACTTAAGGGAAATATTATTCCGCTCGGCGCAAGAATTCTTGCCGTCGTAGATTCATTTGATGCTATGATGTCGGAGAGGCCTTACAAAAAACCGATGACGCTTTCCGAGGCATTCGTGGAACTTAAAAAAAACAGCGGTGCGCAGTTTGACGCGAAAGTTGTCGAGGAATTTTTGAAATACGATTTTCAGTCGGAAAAATTATCGTGAGTTTCACAATCCACACCTCAAAAATGTATAAAAAACTCATCCGCACAATCTCCATTCTTGTTTTTATTTTATTATTCGGCACGGTCGGCTACATCATTATTGAAAAATGGAATTTTTTTGATTCCCTTTATATGACCGTCATCACGCTTGCCACCGTCGGCTACGGGGAAACTCATCCGCTTACAATTCATGGAAGAATTTTTACGATTATTTTGATTTTGTCGGGGATTAGCGTTATGCTTTATGCCGTCTCATCCATTACTTCATTTTTCATAGAGGGAGAACTGAGCCAGATTTTCAGGAGGAACAAAATGCTTAAAACAATTTCACAGCTGAAAAGCCATTTTATTTTATGCGGCGCCGGAAAAGTAGGCAGCCACATAATCTCGGAACTTTCGCAGACAAAAAGGGATTTTGTTATAGTTGAAAAAGACAAAGATTTGTTGAAAAAATATGAAAATTACCTCTGCATAAATAATGATGCCAGCGATGAAAATGTTCTGAAAGAGGCGGGGATAGAAAAAGCTGCCGGACTTTTTGCCGCACTTTCCACAGACGAGGAAAACATTTTTTTAATCATAACGGCGCGCGAAGTAAATCCGAATATAAAAATAGTTGCAAAAGCGGTTAAAGACACCTCGGCAAGAAAACTTATGTTTGCCGGTGCAAATTCGGTTGTCCTTCCCAATCTTATAGGCGGATTGCGTATGGCATCGGAAATGGTTCGTCCGACGGTTGTTTCGTTTCTTGATATGATGTTAAAAGAAGGAAAGGGCGATCTCCGGGTTGAAGACGTTGAGGTAAAAAAGCCGTCAGTAAAAACGGTTTCGGAAGTGCAATTTGAAAAAACGGGTGCGCTGCTTCTTGCCATAGCGACAAAACAGGGGTACAAGTTCAATCCGTCTAAAGATACCTCAATTCAAGCAGGCGATAAACTGATTGTTATGGGTAGCGCCGACCAGGTCTTATCGCTAAAAAATCTTCTGTAAGATGAGAATAATTTTAACGATAATTTTTGCGGCAGCGATGGGTTATCTGGAAGCCGCTGTCGTCGTATATTTGAGAGAAATTTATTATCCTTCGGGATTCCGCATTTCTCAAAAAGTAAAATTTCCGTTTGTAAAATTCGGTGCGGTTTCCGAATTGAACCCGTTTTCCCGAAAAATTATTTTAACGGAACTCGGGCGGGAATTGTTCACGGTTGTAATGCTCCTATCTTTTGCGTATCTTGTCGGCAGTTCTTTATCGTCTCGCATTGCGTATTTTCTGCTGGCGTTCGGTGTGTGGGACATTTTTTATTATATTTTTCTTAAAATAATTTTGAATTGGCCGGAATCGTTCAGCACGACCGATGTTTTCTTTCTGCTCCCGGTTCCGTGGATAGGACCCGTGTGGCTGCCGGTTTTGTGCTCGGCAATAATCATAATAATTTCAGTTCGGATACTTTTATGAACCACAAAAAATTTACCCAGGAAAAAAACAAAAAACATTTTGAAAAGTTCCTGCAAACTCCCGCGGATAAAAGAATAATTTTAGTGCCGCAGTGTTTAAGGAATATAAAAAAATGCAAAGCAAAGGAGTTCGGGAGTTATTATGTCTGCGCAGAGTGCGGTGGTTGTAAAATATGCAAAATTTCACAGGCGGCAAAATCCGCCGGCTATATCGGATTGAAAATCCTGAAAGGCGGAAGCACCGTCAGAAAAATTGTTGCGGAATTAAAACCTGAAGCGATTTTGGGCGTTGCCTGTTATTTTGAGGGTGTGCAGGGAATAAAAGAGTGCGAGCAATGGAAAATTCCCGTATATTTTTATCCGCTGTCCAAAGACGGATGTGAAAATACCGACCTTGAAATTGACGAGCTGATAAAATTATTGGAGGGAAAAAATGGCAAGTGATTTTAGTTTTGACATAGTGTCGCAGGTTGACTTACAGGCGGTGGACGATGCGGTTAACATTTCAATGAAAGAAATAATCAACAGGTTTGATTTGAAAGGGACCAATTCCACAATTGAATTTAACCGCGTTGAAAAAACGGTTATACTTTCTGCAAGTTCGGATTTCCATCTCAAACAGATTAAAAATGTCTTGTCGTCAAAAATGGCAAAAAGGGGAATAAGCCAGAAAGCATTGACGGTAAAAAAAACCGAGACAAACATAAGCGGCGCCGTAAGGGAAACGGACAACATCGTCTGCGGAATTGAGAAAGAACTCGCAAAAAGCATTGTAAAAGACATAAAAGCCCTGAACCTGAAAGTCCAGTCCGCTATACAGGACGAGCAAATAAGGGTTTCAAGCAGAGACAAGGACGCCCTGCAGTCGGTAATCGGTTTTATAAAATCCAAGGATTACCCTGTCCCGCTGCAGTTTATAAATTACAGGTAAAAAATGAAAATTGAATACTACGATTTTGGAGAAGTTATTGTTGACAGTAAAGAATACACCGGCGATGTAATTATTTATCCTGACAGGGTTCGAGCGAACTGGTGGAGAAAGGCAGGGCATTCATTGTGTATGGATGACTTAAAAGATGTGATTTCGGAAAAACCGGAGATTATTATCGTAGGAACAGGTTTTGACGGTTGTATGAAAATTCCTCCTGAAACAAAAAAATATATTGAAAGCCAAAACATAAAATTAATTATAGAAACCACAAAAAAGGCAATTGAAATGCACAATGAACTTCAAATAAAACATATAATCACCTGTTTACATTTAACCTGTTAAATTAAAAATAAAAGTAGAAATGATGAGTAAAAATTGTACCTGTCCCCTTTTTCAATTTTTTCATTTTTTCCTGAAAAATAATTTCCCATCTCTTTTTATATCCTAATCACATTGACATATCAAATTTTCCCCTTAGAGAGTAAAATAGGTAGAGGGCTAAAACTATCTTTACCTACTTGGTAGATATTTATTGACAGAATTCAGTTTCTTGTTTATACTCATACCAGGTATTACATAGGGGGTATTTATGGTTATTGATAGTGAGTATGAAGATATGCTTGAAAAAGGTGAACAAATAATGCGGGTTTATGAATCCCGACGTTTTATTATATTACTTGAAAATCTGCCCGTCATAATTCTTGCGGTAGGATGTCTCTATTTTTTCTTTCATATCTTACTGTGGAAACTGACTATTTTTTTTCAATTATCAGATTACGGTATTTTTTTTAATAGGGTAAGATTTCCATTATACATGCTTTCTGGTTTATCTTTCGTTGCACCTTTCATAATAGGTCTATTACTTTATCTGTATAATCCTATTGGTAGAAAGTATAAATACATCCTGACAGACAAAAAGTTTATACTTGATTTTCCTGATTTTCCTAAACCAAATATAATTTACTATGATAAGATACGAAAAGTTGAACTAATTAACAAAAAGATTGAGGGAAAATTTAATTTGAGCACGATAAAATTATTTTTGAAATCATCAAAAGCAAAAAATAAGTTCGTTGTAATTCCGGCAGTAAAAAATCCCAATGAATTTGTTGCAAATCTTGAAAAGATGATTAACGGAGGATATTAAAAATGAGGAGAAAAAGCAAAATGGTAAGCAAAGATAATCAGCCAAATTATTGGCAAGTCGCCTCTTCTGGTAAAGGAAGGAGTTTTTCTAAAGAATTTCTTAATTATGGCGTAATGTTAATAGGTTCAGGAGCATTAGGCGATTTCAAAAAATATAAGACAAAATATGAAAAAGAAGACCAAAAAAACTATCAGATAATAAGACGTTTTGTTGAAGATGTAAAGAAAGATGATATTGTAATACTGAAAAAAGGATTACACGAAATTCCAGCGGTTGGAAAAGTTACGGGAAAAAAGTATAAATTTTTTCCAGAATTTAATACTGTAGAAGGTTTTTGGCTTCAGCATGGATGGGAAGTAAAATGGTTTTTACCACAGCAAAAGTATAGAAAAATTCAATTGGCAATAAATAGATTTTCTGGTCTCAATAAATCTTATTTGCAAAATATAGCGAATGAAATTATAGATAATGGAAAATTAATAAAAACCGAAAAAATTCCAAAAGTTGAAAAAATAAAATGGAGCGAAGTTGTGAAACCGCTTAAGAAAATGAATACAAAAGTTAGCGTTAGATTTTTTAACCAGTTAGATAAGTTAATTACATTTTATGATAATACCGATCAAACTGTTTCTGAGCATGAAATGAGAACTTTTATAGTAATACCATTGTTGAAAAAATTGGGATGGGACGAAAAAAGAATAAAAATTGAATGGAATCATATAGACATCGCATTATTTAAGAATGGATGGTGGAAAAAGAATAGTGAACCCGAGATAATTATTGAAGCAAAAGAATTATGGCATGGTTTAGACACGGAATCTGAAGACCAAGCAAAAAATTATGCAAAAAAGTATAAAAAATGCAAAAAAATAGTTTTGACAGATGGAAATGTTTGGAAATTATATTTGAAAAAGAATACGCAGTGGAATCTTTACGCGTATATGGATATTTGGGTACCGACAAATAGATATTTCAAAGATGTTAAAGGAGCAACTGACCTGTTATTGCAAATAATGGGGAATAGAAACGGTTGTAGGTAGTTAAAGCAGGGCAGTTAATCAAATCAAGAATAACAGCAGAACTGCGGAGAGGACGCCGGTAATTCCGCCCATAATGAAAGGCGCTTCGGGACCGAGTTGTGTCCACAGAATCCCGGCTAAAAATGATGCTGGGAAAAGTCCGATTCCGACGATTGTAGCGTGAAGTCCTATTATGGTTGCCTTTTTATCCGTCGGCGCAACATCCGAAATAAATGCTTTTTCAATCCCTTCAGTCAAGCCGATGTAAAGCCCGTAAAGTGCGAATAAAATCCAGATTGAAATCTTCGCCGAAGCAAACGCAAATCCGAAATACACTAACCCGTAGAAAAAATAACCCATTACCAGTATTTTTTTTCTGCCGATTTTGTCGGAAATAATTCCCGCCGGATAAGACACAAAAGCATAAACGATGTTATACACTAAATAAAGCAAAATTATGTTTGCGGCGGAAAATCCGAGATTTTTGGAACGCAGAAACAAAAACTGGTTTGAAGAATTGCCGAGTGTGAACAGCAGGGCAATCAGTAAAAAATATTTTAATTTTTTATCAAGTGTCTTAAAACTTTTGAAACTGATTTTCGGTTTTTTTTCCGTTTGAATCTGTATTTTATCCACCGGTATTACTTTTTTCTCTTTCACGAAAAATAACACCGCAACACCCAGGACTGCCGGAACTACCGACCACAGAAAAACGGTTTTGTAACTGCCGTGCCACGCTGTCATAAAAAAGTATGCAAGTAAAACGCCGGATGCTGCGCCGACGGTGTCCATAGTCCTGTGAAGCCCGAATGCTTTTCCTTTTTTACCGTCTTGCGAACTTTCGGCAATAAGAGCGTCGCGCGGCGCCGTCCGGATGCCTTTTCCCAACCTGTCAAAAATCCTCGCAAAAAGAACATAATGCCAAGTCGTGGAAATGTAAAGCAAAAATTTCCCGATACCGGAAAAGGAATATCCGAAAATCGCAAACGGTTTCCTTCTTTTTATTTTATCCGAGTAATAACCGGAAAAAACTTTCAAAAGCGATGCAGTCGTTTCGGCGATTCCTTCAATAAGTCCGATAACAGCAGGTGTCGCGCCAAGCGACGAAAGATAAACTGCAATCAGGGGATATACCATCTCCGAAGAAATATCGGTCAGCAAACTTGTAATTCCGAGAATAATTATGTTGGACATATTGGAAATTATAGTAAAATTTTCACTTGATTTCAAGCAGTATCTTTTGTAAAATTAAACTATGGATGTTGAAAAATTCACCGTAAAAGCCCATGAGGCGATTGCCGAATCCCAGTCGGTTGCGGAAAAACATCGCAACCAGCAACTTACCGATTTGCATCTTCTTTTTGCCCTGGTAGAGCAAAAAGACGGCACAGTTCCCGCAATCTTACAGAAACTTTCCGTTAACATTTCGCATCTAAAAAGAGAGATTGAAAAAGAAATTGAAAAACTTCCGAGAGTTGAGGGCTACGGGCAGATTTATCTTTCGCCTGAACTTTCAAGAATTATGGAGGATGCAAAGTCGGAAGCGTCCGCGTTAGAAGACCGGTTCATATCAACCGAGCATTTTATTCTTTCAATTTCTTCATCATCATCAAAATCAAAAGAATTAATTTCAAAATACGGCATAACGAAAGAAAAGATATTAAAATCTCTTATTGAAGTGAGGGGTAGAGAAGATATGAAAATCACAGACCAGAATCCGGAAGATAAATATCAGGCGCTTGAAAAATACACGCGGGATTTAACTGAACTTGCCGGAAAGGAAAAACTTGACCCTGTTATCGGCAGAGATGATGAAATCCGACGGGTAATGCAGGTTTTGTCGCGCCGCACGAAAAATAATCCTGTTTTGATCGGCGAGCCCGGTGTCGGTAAAACGGCAATTGCGGAAGGTCTTGCCCGCCGGATTGTTGCAGGCGATGTCCCGGAAATGCTGAAAAATAAAAAAGTTCTTTCTCTTGATATGGGTGCTTTGATTGCCGGAGCAAAATTCCGCGGCGAGTTTGAAGACCGTCTGAAAACGGTTTTGAAAGAGATCGTCGCCAGGGAAGGCGAGATAATTCTTTTTATTGACGAAATACACACGCTTGTCGGCGCCGGCGCCGCCGAAGGCGCAATTGATGCCGCAAACATTATGAAGCCGATGCTTGCCCGCGGCGAGCTGCGTTGTATCGGCGCAACCACATTGGACGAATACAGAAAACACATTGAAAAAGATGCCGCATTGGAGAGAAGATTCCAGCCGATAATTGTGAACCCTCCTACGGTGGACGATACTATTGCAATTTTGAGGGGGCTCAAGGAAAGGTACGAAATTCATCACGGAGTAAAGATAAAAGATTCGGCGCTCATTGCTGCAGCGATTTTATCAAACAGGTATATTTCAGATAGATTTTTACCCGATAAAGCGATTGATTTGATTGACGAGTCGGCTTCCCGTTTAAGAATAGAAATTGACTCGCTACCGTCTGAAATTGACGACCTTGAAAGGAAAATCAGACAACTTGAAATTGAAAAACAGGGGCTTTTGAAAGAAAAATCTAAAACCGGGGAAGTTGATAAAAAACTTGATGAACTAAAAAAAGAGAGAAAAAAATTTTCAGATCAATGGCAGAAGGAAAAAGACGTCATTACAAAAATCCGCCGGCTAAAACAGGAAATAGAGGAAACAAAATTAGAGGAACAGCAGGCGGAACGAGTCGGCGACCTCGGAAAAGTGGCGGAACTGCGTTACGGAAAATCACGCGAATTACAAAAACAGTTGGACGATGAAAACAAAAAACTTCAGGATATACAGAAGACCGTAAAAATGCTTAAAGAGGAGGTTGATGAAGAGGACATTGCCGAAGTCGTTTCTAAATGGACGGGTATTCCTGTTTCAAAAATGCTTGAGACGGAAACAAAAAAACTTTTAAGAATGGAAGATGAACTGCAAAAACGGGTGGTCGGCCAGGACGAAGCGATTACTGCGATTTCAAATGCCGTTCGCAGGTCAAGGAGCGGGCTTTCAGACCCCAACCGTCCGATCGGTTCGTTTATATTTTTAGGTCCTACGGGCGTGGGAAAAACGGAACTTGCCAAGGCCCTTGCCGAGTTTTTATTCAACGATGAAAAAAACATAATACGAATTGATATGTCTGAATATATGGAAAAGCACACCGTTTCCCGTCTGGTCGGCGCCCCTCCCGGTTATGTCGGCTACGAGGAGGGCGGGCAACTCACGGAGTCGGTCCGCCGGAAACCGTATTCCGTAATTCTTTTTGACGAGATAGAAAAAGCCCATCCCGATGTTTTCAATATGCTTCTACAGATACTTGACGACGGTCGGCTTACCGACGGACAGGGCAGAACGATTGACTTTAAGAACACCGTTATTATTATGACATCCAACCTCGGCGGAGAACTTTATCAAAAGACCGCCTCGCAGGTTTTGGAGTTTATGGAAAAAGATATTAAGGAAAAACTGCTTTTAGTTTTAAGGCAGCATTTCCGCCCCGAATTTTTGAACCGCATTGACGAGGTAATTATTTTTCACTACCTTACAATTGAGCATATCAAAAAAATCGTGGACTTGCAGATGGAACTTGTAAATTTTCGGCTTTCCGATAGAAAGATTGCCGTTGAACTTACCGATAGAGCAAAAGTATTTATTGCCGACAGCGGTTTTGACCCCGTCTATGGAGCCCGCCCGCTAAAGAGAACAATTCAGCGGGAAATAGTTGACGGTTTGAGTCAGCAAATTCTGTCAGGTGAAATAAAAGAAGGCAAAAAAATTACCGTTGACAAACCGGCAAAATCGGAAAACCTTGAATTCAAAATAAAATAAATGGCTTCAGATATAAAATAAACCGGAGATTTCAAAATGAACTTTGTTACTATTTTAGGTTTGACTGCTGGGACATTAACGACATTTGCTTTTCTGCCACAATTGTTTAAAGCATGGAAGTCAAAATCAACTTCAGATATTTCTCTCGGTATGTTTATCATTCTCTGTGCCGGTATTTTATTATGGATTGCTTATGGATTTTTTATCAAATCTTTTCCCGTTATTATTTCTAACGCAGTTACTTTTATCCTTTGTATGTTAATTTTATATTTTAAAATAAAATATAAATGAAGTTGAAAAAATAAATTCATCCGATTATGAAATATACCCCTTTTGCTTTTTTAGACATTGAAACGACAGGGTTCGCCTGTAAGAAACACAGAATTGTGGAAATTGGGATATTGAAATCCCTTAACGGACGGATAATTGAAGAATACAGCCAGCTGATTAATCCGAAAAGGGATATCCCATGGTCTGTCGTATCTGTGCACGGTATTGAGAATAAACATGTTAAAGATGCCCCCGAAATTAAGCAAGTGAAGAAAAAGATAGTAGAGTTGTTGGATGATTCCCTTGTAGTGACTCACAGTTCAAATAATTTTGATTTACATTTTATGAGGAACGAACTGGGAAAAGATATAATTTTTGATGACAGGCACATAAATTTCTGCAAATTGTCAAGACGGTTAGACAAGGATTGTTCCGGGCATTCGCTCGGTGCTGTTGCAGGAAGATACGATGTAACAATTTTCAATCAGCACAGGGCTTTTGGCGACGCAAAAACAATGTACAGTTGTTTTCACAAGATGGTTGAAAAACATAGTATTGTTGATTTAAAACAAATTTTAAACATAATCAACAGATAACATTTCTGCAATAAATTAACTAAATTTATATGGGAATGAAAGAAGAAGCCGTCGTAGATTTATCGGAAATTTTTACAAGAGTTCTGCTTAAAAAATTGATACGAAGGCCCGCGAAAAATGATTAAAAAAATTCTCATTGCAGACGATAATACCGATATAAGAGAACTTCTTAAAACGATAATTTCTCCGCTCGGGCATGAAATTTTTGTTGCTAAAGACGGCGCGGAAACTTATTCTATATATCGCAAGGAGAAACCCCATCTTGTAATTTTGGATATAATGATGCCGTTTTTTTCCGGCTATCAGGTATTGAGACGCTTAAAAAAAGACGAAACATTTAAGCCCCATCCGAAGATATTAGTTCTTTCTGCAAAATCCCAGCCCGAAGACATCAAGCAGGCGGAGATGTTCGGCTGCGATTCATATTTTGTAAAGCCGTTTTCAAACGAAGAACTTGTTAAAAAGGTTGAAGAATTATTATCTTCCAAGGACTACACATTGTAAGAATGACAAAAAAAAACTTGTTCCGAGATTACCGAAGGATAGTAACATATTTTTTAATAGTATCTATGAATATGTCTTTAGTATTCCCGGAAGTAATACGAAAAATAACTCAGAACGGGAATATAAAAGAGATTTTTTTTTACAGCGATGGGAAGGAAAAAGCGAGAGAAACAATTGATGAAAAAGGGAACATTCAAAAGTCAGGCGTTATACCCGACGGAATAGTCAGGCAATATTATGATAACGGCCAGTTATTTTCAGAGACAAACTATAAAAATAGTTCGCAGGAAGGCATCATAAGAGTGTACAATGAAACAGGTAAGGCGATGCAAGAGGCAAATTACAAAAATGGTAAGTTAGACGGTAAAACCAGAGAATATTATGAAAGCGGAAAATTAAAGGATGAGATAAACTACAAGGACGGAAAATTGGAAGGTACAAGCAAAATGTATTACGAGAGCGGCGAATTATTTCATAAGGTTAATTACAAAAACAACGAATTAAACGGAACATACAAAACATATTATGAAACCGGGAAATTAAAGGAGAAATCCGATTACAAAAACGGGAAGTTAGACGGAGTTTGCAAGGAGTATTATGAAACCGGGGAGATAATGTACAAAGATACTTATAAAAACAGCGAAAGAATAAAAAGTAAAAAATATGACGCTAAAGGCAAACTAATCAAGGCAATTAATGATTAACTATTTTATGAAAAAAATTATTTTGGTTTTTTCCATTTTTTTATCCGGTTGTCCCTACGGGACTTCCGTCGGTCGTTCGGCGGGGGGCAAAGAATTTTCCGAGACAAAACTCTTAATGGGAACAACCGTAGAAATAAAAATTTGGTTTTTTGACGAGGTGCTTGCTAAAAAATCAATCTCGGATGCTTTTGATGAAATTGCCCGCATTGAAAACATTTTTTCCGTCTATAAGCCCGCTTCAGAAATTTCACAACTGAATAAAAACGATTCGGCAGTTGTTTCGAATGAAGTAATTCAACTCATAAAAAAGTCAAATTATTTTTCTGAAATTTCAGCCGGTGCGTTTGACATAACGGTCCTGCCTATTATTGAACTGTGGAAAAATTCAGGCAAATATGGGAAAATGCCGTCCCAGTCGGAAATCAAAATGGCGAAGAAACTGATCGGTTGGCGCAACATTTTAATCAATGAAAAAAACAAAAAAATTACCTTCGCAAAAAAAGGGATGAAAATTGATTTCGGCGGGATTGCCAAAGGATATGCGGTTGACCGTGCGGTTGAGATTTTGAAAAAAAACGGCAT
This sequence comes from Elusimicrobiota bacterium, assembly GCA_041658185.1. Classification (GTDB taxonomy): domain Bacteria; phylum Elusimicrobiota; class UBA8919; order UBA8919; family UBA8919; genus UBA8919. The sequence goes on along the minus strand of JBBAAR010000010.1, from coordinate 9,914 downwards.
AAAAACCGGAATGGTAAATGCCGGCGGGAATATCGGCTGTTTCGGCGAAAAAGTGTTTAAGGTTGCTCTTCAAAACCCGCGTGATAAAAATAGTTTTATAACCGTGTTGAAAATTAAAAATAAATCGGTCGCGACTTCCGGCGATTACGAGAGATACTTTTTTCTTGACAAAACCAAAATTTCGCATATAATAAATCCGTTGTCCGGCTACCCGGCGGATGAATCTATAAGTTCGACTATTTTAACGGATAGTGCGACGGACTCAGATGCTTTATCTACGGCCGCATTCGTACTGGGTCACAAGAAAGGCATTGAGCTTATCCGGAAATACAAGAATTCCGAGTGCCTTATAATTGATAAAGAAAAGAATATTTATAAAACAACAGGTTTTGCCAGTTATGAATAATTTCAGAGGAGGAATTCACCCTCCCCAATCAAAATACACATCACAAATACAGACTGAGGAAATACCGCTCCCGAAAAAAGCGGTTGTTCCGCTCTCGCAGCATACCGGCTCGCCTTCAAAACCCGTAGTATCTGTCGGCGACCTCGTAAAAACCGGACAACTAATCGCGGCGGCGACCGGATTTATCTCCGCAAATCTGCACTCCCCTGTTTCAGGAAAAGTTTCTGCAATTGAAAGCCGTCTTCATCCCTGCGGATATAATTTTGACTCAATAATCATTGATTCCGACGATAAAGACGAGACGGTTGAGTTTAAAAAAAACGATCCCGAAAAACTTTTTCCTAATGAAATCATTGAAATTATAAAAAATGCCGGAATTGTCGGGCTTGGCGGTGCGGCATTTCCTACACATGTAAAACTTTCTCCGCCGAAAGAGAAAAAGATTGACAGTGTTATATTAAACGGATGCGAGTGCGAGCCGTATCTTACCTGCGACCACAGGGTTATACTTGAAGAGACGGAAAAAGTTGTAGGCGGATTGAAACTTATAATGAAAGTCCTTGATGTAAAAACCGGTTTCATCGCAATTGAGGACAATAAAGAAGATGTTATTTCCCTATTTTCTAATTTGCCCAAATTAGAAAATGATATTAAAATTATAAAACTTAAAACCAAATATCCTCAGGGTGCAGAAAAACAACTGATTAAAGCCGTTTTGAAACGGGAAGTTCCGTCGGGAAAATTGCCGATGGATGTCGGTTGTGTAGTACAAAATATCCAAACAGCAAAAGCGATTTACGAGGCGGTTTATGAAGGAAAACCGCTTTATGAACGGGTAATTACCATAGCAGGTTTTGTAAAAAGGCCTGGAAATTTGAAAGTTCGTATAGGGACATTACTGTCTGAAATTATTGATTATTGCGGCGGTTTTGTAGAAGATTTGCCAGGGCGAAAGATTATCGCCGGAGGACCTATGATGGGAATTACACAGTTCACTCTGGATGTTCCCGTCGTAAAAGGTTTTTCCGGGCTTGTTATTCTTACAGAAAAAGAATCAAAATCTTACGAACCTTCAAACTGTATCCGTTGCGGAAAATGCGTAGATGTCTGTCCGATGTATCTTATTCCGACGGTAATTTCACGGCTAATTGAAAAAGCGAGATACGAGGAATTAAAAAACTACAACCCGCTTGATTGTATGGAGTGCGGGTGCTGTGCTTACGAATGTCCGGCAAAAATTCATCTTGTACAGAATATAAAATTAGCAAAAACATTAATTCAGCAGAAAAAAATATGAAATTTACGATTTCACCCGCTCCGCATATTAAATCACAACAGACCACGAAAAAAATAATGCTGTCCGTTTTTCTGGCGTTGCTTCCGTCGGCTTTATGGGGTGTTTATAAATTCGGAGTCCATTCTGGCTATGTGATTTTAACATCAGTTTTAAGTTGCGTTTTCTTTGAGTTTGTTTCACAAAAATTTATTTTTAAAACAAAAGTAAAAATTACCGACGGCAGCGCAGCATTAACCGGACTTTTGATGGCTTATTGTCTTTCGCCGGATATTGCTTTATGGCAGGTTTGCATCGGTTCATTTTTTGCTATTTTCATAGCGAAGGAATGTTTCGGAGGCATTGGTTTTAATATTTTTAATCCTGCTCTGGTAGGTCGTGCCGTTTTACTTTCTTCATTTCCGACTATTATGACAAAATGGCAGATTGACGGAGTAACTTCGGCAACGCCGCTCGGTATTTTGAAAGAAAAACTTGCGGAACAACTACCTTCATATGCGGATTTATTTGTCGGTAATATTCCCGGTTCTATCGGAGAGGTATCAAAAATTCTGCTTTTATTGGGAGCAATTTTTCTTTTTTACCGTCGGATAATTTCCTGGCATATTCCGTTAACATTCGTTTTGACCGTTATGGTTTTTTCAGTTCTTTTTAGGCAGGACCCGGTTTTTCAAATTTTATCTGGTGGCGTGGTTTTGGGCGCATTTTTTATGGCGACCGATTATGTTACAAGCCCGTTGTTTTTAAAAGGCAAAATTATTTTAGGATTCGGTTGCGGACTCCTGACCGTTTTAATAAGGAATCTCGGAGCATATCCCGAAGGTGTCTGCTACGCAATTTTGATTATGAATATACTTGTGCCTTTGATTGACAAATTCACAAAGCCAAAATTTTTCGGAACATCGCTCGGAAGCAAATTTTTTTGAGACACTCGTTAGAACTCGCGGCGATATAGTCCCGCTTTTGGGACAATTTGCTCCTGGAAGGAATAAGTCGCAAATTGAGGCTCTTCAAAAATTTCTTCCTCGCTGGCGATTTTGAAATGGTTATGAAAGAAACTATTAAACTCGGAAAATATCTTTTTATAATTTGTGCTGTTGCGGGTGTTACGCTTGCCGGTACCAATTATTTTACTACAAAAAAAATTGTTTCTCAAAAACTGAAGGATGAAGATGCTGCGCTTAAAGAAGTTTTGCCGGTTGCTTTTTGTTTTGAAGTAAAAAATAATTTCCCGAAGAACGGGTTTGACGACAAAAATAATATAGTCGGTTATGTTCTAAAAGCAACCGCCGCCGGATATTCAAGCCAGATTGAGGCATTGGTCGGGCTTGACAGGGATTTCAAAATAACCGGTGTAAAAATACTTTCACAGAACGAAACGCCGGGTCTTGGTGCAAAAATATCGGAGAAATATTTCCTTTCGCAATTTATCGGTAAATTTTCAGAAAAAATACTATTAAAGAAAGATGATAAAGCCGGTGAAATTGACGGGATTACATCGGCTACAATTTCCTCACGGGCAATTACCGATGCTATAAGGAAAAATATAGATGAGTTCAAAAAAACTGTTAAGTGAATTTACAAAAGGAATAATCAAGGAGAATCCGGTTCTTATTTTAATGGTGGGGCTTTGCTCCGTGCTTGCCGTCTCAACTGAGGCAAAAAATGCAATCGGAATGGGCTCGGCTATGACGTTTGTGCTTCTGGGTTCCAATATTTTGGTATCGTTTTTGCGTAATTCAATTCCGGGTAAAGTTCGCATTCCTGTATTTTTAATCATAATCGGTTCCTTCACGACAATTGTGGATTTGGTTATGAACGCATATGCCCCCGCTGTTCACAAAAATCTCGGTATTTTTATTCCGCTGATTGTCGTCAATTGCATAATTATCGCGCGGGCGGAGGCGTTTGCGGCAAAAAAACCCGTCTTGGACTCTATAATAGATGCTCTCGGAATGGGCTTCGGATATACTTTGGTTTTATTTATCATAGCGGCAATAAGAGAGATTTCAGGCAACGGAACTTTTTTCGGCGTAAAACTTTTTACCGGTTTTAATCCCGTTCTAATTATGATGTTGCCTCCGGGTGCGTTTATAACAATCGGATTGATGATGGCATTACTGAGGAAAATAAGAAAATAGTCGCTCGTCCTCGCAACGGGCATTGCCCGTTCTTGTTGGAAAAGGTGATTTATGAAAGAGATGCTTCTTCTTTTACTTAGCACGATTTTCGTTAACAATTTTGTTTTCGCAAGGTTTTTGGGCACCTGCCCTTATATGGGTGTTTCTAAAAAAATCTCCGACTCAATAGGGATGGGGCTTGCGGTTATTTTTGTTCTTTTGATGGCATCCGTTTTCTCGTGGTTTTTACAATATGCCGTGCTCAATCCTCTTCATATTGAGTATCTCCAGACGATAGTTTTCATTCTTGTGATAGCCGCACTCGTCCAGTTTGTTGAGATGGTGCTGCTGAAAACTTCGCCGGCACTTTACAAGGCGTTAGGGATTTATCTCCCTTTGATTTCGACCAATTGCATAATTTTAGCGGTTGCGATATTAAATATCAGGGAAAATTATAATCTTATAAAAACGGTTGTATTTACCGTCGGTGCGGGTCTGGGTTTTACGCTCGCGCTTATTTTGATGTCATCTATAAGAGAGCGACTTGAACTCGCCGATATTCCAAAAGCACTTGAAGGCGAGCCGGTAGCGTTTATCATTGCGGGACTTATTGCAATAGCATTTTTCGGATTTTCAGGGATGATGTAAAAGGAGATAGAAATGCAGGTTAAGAATTTATTAGTTATTGTTTTTATTTTTGGAATTTTCACTTTTTGCGAAGGAAAAAATGACTTGGAAGTAGGTGTTATTATCGGCGTCCCGATGGGTATTTCCGGCAAATATTTTTTATCGGAAAAAACTGCTGTTGACGGTGTTGTGGGTTTTGGTTCAGGTTTTATGGCGCATTTTGATTATTTATGGCACAATTTTGAATCGTTAAAAGTCAACGAAGGAAAACTGCCGTATTATTATGGCGGCGGATTTTTAATAACGGACAAAAATTTTTATGTTCAGGGAAAAATCGGTCTTGAATATCTTTTTGATACAAATCCGCTCGGCATATTTATTGAAATTGCACCTGCCGTCGGGACCGATTTTATATTTCAAGGCGGTGTAGGAGTTAGATACCGACTGAAATAAAGGCGTTTATTGGTTAAATAATGAATTTCATAATTATTCCAGTTATTGTTCTTGGTTTACTCGGGCTTGTACTTGGGGTTGGGCTGGCAATTGCATCCAAAAAATTCGCCGTTAAAACAGACCCGAAGGTTGATATTATTTTCGGGATGCTTCCCGGCGCTAACTGCGGTGCCTGTGGTTTTGCGGGTTGTTTGGCTTATGCAAAAGCAATTGTTGAAGGGACCGCTAAACCTACCGTTTGTCCGGTCGGCGGCGAAGAAGCATCAAAAAAAATTGCAGACGTTTTAGGCGTTAAAATTTCTTCCGCGCCGAAAACTGTTGCCCGTATTCACTGCGGCGGTGATATCTCCGAAAAAAGACAGAGGGGAAATTACGACGGCGTAAAAACATGTCTGTCGGCAACGCTGGTTTCCGGCGGGACGGTGATGTGCAGTTACGGATGTTTGGGTTTCAGTGATTGCGTAAGGGCTTGTCTTTTTGATGCGATAAAATCAAGAGAAAATTTACCGCCGGAAATTGACGAGGGAAAATGTACCGCCTGCGGTTTATGCGTAAAAGCATGCCCGAGAAATTTAATAGAACTCATCCCGAAAGAGAAAAGATTTTTAATTGCCTGTTCATCGCACGATAAAGGAAAAGTTGTCCGTCAGGTTTGTGATGTCGGTTGTATCGCCTGCATGCTTTGCGTGAAAAAATGTCCATGTCATGAAAAAGTGATTGTAGTAGAAAACAATCTTGCGAAAATTAATTATACGACATGCGAAAATGCCGGCGAGTGTTATAAGGCGTGTCCGACTAAGTGCATACAATGGAAGAGATAGCTGGCGCTCGGGAACAAATTTCTTTGAGGCGATAGTTAGAACTCGTGGCGCTATAGTCCCGCTTTTGGGACAATTTGTCCCTGAAGGGACTTCCAGCGGTCGCTCCTGGAACGAATAGGTTGCAAATTGAGGCTCTTCAGAAATTTTTCCCTCACTCCAAGATAAATTGTTTATGGAAGAGACAGCAACGGTAGTTGAAATTTTCGGCAACAGGTTAAAATTGTCGTTTACCCGCCAAGCAGTATGCAAAAAATGCGGAGCCTGCCAAAAATCAGGGAATGGTATAATGTATCTTGAACTTGAAAACACCGTCGGTGCAAATGCGGGCGATAAAGTTCTCGTTAAAATTGAACCATCAAACCTAAAAATTTCTGCAATACTTTACGGAATCCCTTCCGCTATGTTTATTATCGGTATTTTCTCGGGATATTTTTTATACAATTCGGAAATTTATGGATTTTTGACCGGCGTTCTGTTTTTAATTTTCTCAATTTTACCGCTCCGAAATTTTGCTGAAAGATGCAAACCTAAAGTGGCAAAAATAATACCAACGGAGAAAAAATGATTTTCAAACTTAATTACGGCGAGGATATTACACAGGCAATAACCAAAGAATGTTGTAGGAAAAAAATAAAATCCGCTTTTGTGTTTTTTATCGGTGCGGTTCAGAAGGCAACAATCGGTTATTACAACCAGAAAGCGAAAAAATATAAAAAGATTTCTATAAACAAGCCGATGGAAATTGTTTCGGGGATCGGAAATATTTCCGTTAAAGAAGGAAAGCAGTTTTTGCATGCGCATGTTTCTTTATCGGACAAAAACGGAAAATTATCCGGCGGGCATCTTTTTTCACCTACTATCGTTTTTGCCTGCGAAGTTTTTATATTAAAAAACAACAAGAATATAATAAGAAAATTTGATAAAAAAACGGGGCTTTTTTTATGGCAGAAATAAAATTAAAGGCAAACGCAAAGATAAATCTTTTTCTTGATATTTTGAATAAAAGAAAAGACGGATATCATAATATAAAAACGATTTTTCAGGAAATTTCTCTGTCTGACGATATTTCTATTAAAGAAACTAAAGCCGGAATCCCGCTAAAGCTGGACTCCGTGTCAATTGTTTGCGATAATCCGTCCATACCGACCGATAAAACAAATCTTGTTTATAAAGCAGCCGATGCCATTAAAAAATATTCCGGCATAAAAAAAGGGGTTTTGATAAAAATAAAAAAAGGAATTCCTGCCGGAGCAGGTTTAGGGGGCGGTTCGTCGGATGCTGCGGCTGTGTTAGGAGGACTCAATAAACTTTGGAATTTGAAACTTACTAAAAATCAACTTGTCAAAATAGGGAAACAAATTGGCGCCGATGTCCCGTTTTTTCTTTATGGCGGCAGATGTTTAGGCGAGGGAATAGGTGATAAACTTACGCCGCTTAAAATCAGAAAAACAGAGTGGTATGTGATAGTTAAGCCGTCGTTTGAAATTTCCACAAAATTTGCGTATTCGCAGTTGACAAAACCACGGAAAACTGGTAAAATTACAAAATATGCCAACAGGTTGGAGGATGTTGTAACTCCTTTATATCCTGAAATAAAAAAAATTAAAGATTTATTGACTGAAAGCGGTGCGGAATTTTCGTTAATGTCCGGTAGTGGAAGTTGTGTTTTTGGTTTTGTAAGAAATAAAATCACAGGGATTAGAATAAAAAATCGTCTGAAAAAAGACGGCTATGCCGTTTGGCTGGTACATTCGGTAGAAAGGCAAGGAATTAGTTTATACGAAAGAGAATTAGTTTAAACGACAGAGCAAAAGGCAGAGAATTAGTTTAAACGAAAGAGAATTAGTTTATACAACAGAGAATTGGTGAATTGGAAAAAAATCTAATTCTCTAATTCTCTAATTCTCTAATTCTCTGGTGTAACAGGGGGGGCATCATGGAGATTACAGAGGTAAGGGTTTTTTTGAAGGAAGAGGAGCGGCTCAGGGCATATGTTACGATGACATTTGACAATGCGTTTGTCGTAAGAAATATGAAGATTGTCAAGGTCAACGATAAACTGATTGTTTCTATGCCTAGTCGGAAAATGAAGGACGGTTCGCACAAAGACATCGCGCATCCGATAAATGCCGAAATGCGAAAAATTATAGAAAAAGCGATTATGGATGCCTACGAGAAAGAACTGAAAAATCCGCATCCAGTGAAACCGAGAGAAGAAAAAAGCGAATATCCCGCGAAGGAAGAATGAAAATAAAAGCAATGCAAAATTATAAATTAAAAATTAAAAATTATGGTTTATTTTTTTTCATTTTTCATTTTACATTTTTAATTTTTAATTGTCTCTACGCTGCACCGTCGGGGAACATTCAACTTTCAATCGCTTCCCCTGACCCCGCTACTGCCGGCGAAAAAGTAACCTTTCAGGTAATTGCATTAAATACCGGCAGTGAAAAATGGCTTTCCGATGAATATTATCTGGAAGCCGAGATTTACGACGTGCAGAAAAATTACATCAAAAAAACCGGGAAGATGAAAGGTAAAAATGACGTCAACACCGGCGAGACGGTGCTTGCATATCTTCCTTTTACCGTGCCAAATTCTTTTTCCGGCGAGTATTTTTATAAAATTACTTTAACGCTGAAAGAACAGAGAATTATTGTTTCGGAATACATTCCCTTTACCATTGTTGAACTTTCTCGTCCGCTCCAACCGGTATCAAAAGTTACCGTCGGCGGCAACGCCATTCTTTCATGGAAACAGTCGCAAAAAAAATACAATATCTACGGTTCTTCATCCGACTACAACGGTTCTCTTAATTTGAATTTGGTCGGGAATGTCTATCAGACACCGGTTTCGTTGAATGTTTATGCGCTTTATACGAAAGAAGACGAATTTGACCTTGACAATTTTCTTTTGAATTATTACGGGCAAAAAATTCAGGTCGCTTTCGGAGACATACAGCCGTCATATAATTCGCTTACATTATACGGTGCAGGAATCCGCGGTTTGAATGCCACGGGAACAACAGGAAAATTTTCTGCATCCGTCGTGGGTGCCCAGTCGGCGGACAAACAGGAAGGGACGGACACTGCCAACGGCATCTACGAAAGGTATCTATATGGCGGAAAAATAAATCAGGGGTTCACCGAGATGAACACCGTTTTAGGCGTATCGTATATTGAAAGTAAAGACGCTGAAAATTCTATTGATAGACCCGGCACGGCACTCCCCGTTAAAAACACCGTCACCGGCGGCGACGTCTACTTTGAGCCCGCTGATTTTTTAGGGGTTAGAGGCGATTACGGGCAATCTAAATACTGGGAAGACATTTCATCCGGCTCGGTCATGGACTCCGGCATCAGAGCGACAGTTTCTTCCGTCAATGTAAAAAACTTTTCGTTCACGGGAATATACTCAAAAATAGAACCGGATTTCAACTCGCTGGGTGCGCCCACTTCCACAAAAGACAAGGAATCGTATGAACTCTCAACGGGGTATTCTTTGGAGCGTTCCGGCTCGTTTTCCGTCTATTTCAACAATTACCATGATAATTTGAACAAGGACCCGAGCAAGACAACTACAACTCAAAATCTCGGAAGCATTACGCTAACATCCGGCATTCCCAAATATCCGGTTTTGAGTTTGGGTTATTCTATGAATATAGCGAAAGGCGACCCTATAGACGCTCTTAACAATGAAACGAAAACTCCGTCGGTAGGAATTTCTCACACCATAAGGTCAACGACCGTTTCTTTAAACGGACAGCAGTCAAAATTCAAAGATAAAACGGGTGTATCAAGCGACCTGAAGACCGACACGGGAAATCTCGGACTTTCAACGCGCATCGGAGAGAATATTTCCATATCCGGCGGTGCTACACTCTCAAAAACATTAAATATAGCATCATCAACGGAAACTGTTACGGGTTCGTATTCGCTTAACATCAATTATCAGAACATTATAAAAGATAAACTTTCCGCCGCAACGTGGGGTTCTTATACGACCTCTCTTGATAACCCCATGGAAACAACGGATAACATAAACATGACCGGCACCGTTGAGTTAACATACAACCTCCGGCAAAATCTTTCCGCCACCATCGGCTATACGATGAACGACTATAAAGATGATATTACCGCAGCAAATACATATAAGGAAAATTCCGGAAATGTCCGGCTATCAATGAGTTTTTA
>JBBAAR010000009.1:0-134753 GCA_041658185.1 Elusimicrobiota bacterium | reverse complement strand
GATGCTTGCTATGCTTAAATCAGGTCAGCCGTATAACCCCGCAAGGGTCTTTGTTAATGCCTGACTTGTTTTTCAAAGAGCGTTATTTTTCTTTATTTTTTACTTGACTCCTTATAGGATGTCTTAACCCTATTTTTGCTCGTATTTTAGCGTAATTGTTGTTATGTCTGTCACCGAATAGGGGCCGAAATACTGAATGGGTCCCGGATAGAGATAATTTTCCGCCACCGCCCACGTATCTCTATTTTCAAGCAATGTTTTGTACGGCAGTCCGTTAAGATTTACTAATGCTTTTTTAATTACCGGTTTTTCTTTGCCTTTTCTTCTTTCAATGTTCATCATCATAGTAAGAGGTACTCCGCCGCATTCCCAAAGGTCTGCTTTTTTTACAAGTTTTCTTACGGATGATAAATATCCGGTTAGATTATTAAGAACCAATACCGCCGAATTATATCCGAGTGCATAACAATAATTTGCATCAAAATTTGACGGCGCGCCGCAGCGTCCTTCGTAGCCGAAGAAATGAGTTATCGTAGAAAACTTTCCGCCGTATTTTCTGTCTTTTTTCAATTCTGATAATTTTTTCTTTACCATTTCTATCAGAAGCTTTTCCGTCTCAATTTGTGAAACTTGAACATTGCCGTGAGGGTCTCTGTCAATCAGAAGTTGAGATGAAATAATGTTCGGCAGTGATTTCATAAGCGATGCGATCTTTTCTGGAAGTTTTTCACAAACGAAATTCTTTTTCTCTTCAAGAGTGTTCATGGAATTAAGTGCTGTCTCATTTTCCGCCAAAACATCATTTAATGCGGAGATAAGTTCTTTCATTTCAGGTATAAATTCAATTAAGCCCTCCGGGACAAGCACAACACCGAAATTTTTTTTCATCTCGGCCCGTTTCACAATTACATCAATAATACCGTCAACAATCTGTAAAAGAGTCATTTTTTTTGCAAGAACCTCTTCACCGATAAGCACGATATTCGGCTGTGTCTTTAAGCCCACTTCAAGTGTGATATGAGATGCGCTTCTGCCCATTAACCGTATGAAATGCCAGTATTTCCGTGCAGAATTGACATCACGGCAGATATTTCCTACTAACTCCGAATATATTTTTGTTGCAGTGTCAAAACCGAAAGACGCCTCAATCTGTTCATTTTTTAAATCGCCGTCAATTGTCTTGGGAACGCCCACAACATTTATATTTACCTTTTCTTTTTTAAAATACTCCGTAATAAATGCCGCATTGGTATTTGAATCATCTCCGCCGATAACAACCAACGCATCAATTTTGTTATCAAGTAAGTTTTTTTTCGTTTGCTCAAACTGTTCAGGCGTTTCTATTTTTGTTCTACCCGACTGGATAATATCAAACCCGCCGGTATTCCTGTATTCACTTAAAAATGGAGCCGTTATTTCTATCGTCTTATTTTCAAGTATTCCCGAAGGTCCTCCGAGAAAACCAATAAGTTTGTTTTTGGAATTCGCTTTTTTTAAGCCATCAAAAAGTCCTGCGATGACATTGTGCCCGCCCGGCGCCTGCCCGCCGGAAAGAACCGCCCCGACTTTTACAATTTTTTTTGAGATTTCAGAATTTTTACCTTTAACGAAATTCACCATTGGCATTCCATAAGTGTTTGGAAAAAGTTTTTGTACCGTTTCATAATCGGAAACGCTCTTTGTCGGTGTTCCAAATTTCGGTATAACCTTTGCAGGACTATTTTTAATTATTGCCGGCAGAACAGGTTTAAACTTCGCCCTTTCCGCCTGTAATTCTGATATTTTTTGTTTTGACATAAAACTATCTCCTTAAATATTTTTTGATAGTGAACAGATTGAAAATTACTAAGAATATAACGAGTATTACTAATACAACCAATACTATATCAGAATAATTTTTTTTCTTTGGTTCTTCTTTTTTACTTTGTTGTGATTGGGACATATCACCTTGATAATCAAACGAACCTGTTTCTCCTATCGTAACGGAAATATTGGCGACATTCAAATTCGCTTTCTGTGAATTAACCTGATTGGTGAGATTTTGAATTTCCCTATCAATTAATTCAATTATTAAAGGTACTGATTTTATGGAAGATGATAATTTTTCTTTTTCTTTTTTAAGGTTTGAGAGTTTTGTTTCTGATTGGCTATAATAATCATAGTTGGGATTATCATTATAATTCTGGCTTTTTATATTTCCCAATGAAGAAAGTTCCGACATAAATACTGCTGAACTTGTTATGCTTAATTTATAGGTTGCCGTAATTCTCTGTTTTTTTGTTCTTAAATCGGTGTATGTATTGTAATTAGTGGTTTGTACTCCATATCTAACTGCGATTTTTTGCACTTCTTTATAAAAATTTGCAAGGTTATCCGTTTCAAAACTTATATTGCCGTTTGCCGAATTATAACCATAGGCAGCCATTTTTTCACTATTTAACATCCCTGAAATTAAAAAAACAAAAAATACTGATGTGATATAGAACATCTTTTTAGACATAATTACCTCCGGATAAATTTATTTATGATTATAATTTTTTTTGCTGGCCGCGGTTTTGTTAATCCGCACCTTCAAACTTTTCGGCTCCGGCGATTTCCGGTTTTTTTATATCAACATTAACAACTTTGATGTATTTTTTTATTATTTTTTCCGTATTGACGACATTCAGTTTTTCAAAAAGAAAGACAAACTTCTTTTCAAGTTCGGACATAATCTGACTTTTGATGTTTTCGTCAATTGACCATGTCTCCTTCTTGAACTGTCCCCACGCTTTTTTTCTGGTTTTGTAGAAAAATTGCGAATCCGATTCTCCCTCTTTTCTTTCGTTAGCGGTGTTTGCTTTAAGCCACTCGTAGATTTTGTTTTTCAAATCCGACGGGAACGAAGGGTGGTCAAAAATCATGTTTTGGAATTCCGTCGCAAGATGAATTTCGGCGGTGCCTGTCTTGGGAAATTTATCAAAAAGTTCCGACGGCAGAGTTGATGCGCCGTGTTGAACACATCCGGCAAGTCCGTAGTCTTTTTTGGAAATTGATGAAAGTTTTTCAAGCGTTTCAAAATCAAGTTTTACCTTTGCGATTTTGCCGTCGGCAGTCGGAATACCTCCGTGAACAGTTCCAGTTTGAACCGCAATTTTTGAAATGCCAGTTTTTCCCTTCCCAAGTGTTTCATTGTAGCCCTCCATATACGCACGGAGTTCTTCCTCGTTAGAATTTTTTCCGCCTATCTCTCCGATTTCTCCGCCGAGCATAACCGTTACACCCTTTGGTTCAATTGAGCGGATATAATTTGTAAGTTCAACCGCTAACCCATAATTTGGTTTCTGTTGCTCTTTTACCGTCGGCTTTGACAAATCAACAAGTGTTGAGGTATCAAGGTCAATAGAATAAAAGCCCGCATCAATTGCTTCCGCAATCAATTTTTTTATTCCGTCAAGTTCTTTTATCGGGTCTGTTTTGTAGCCCTTCTCTTTTACCTGAAAATGGTCTCCTTGAATAAAAACGGGATATTTATAATCTTCTTTGAGTGCAGCAGCAAGAACTGCCGAAACAAATTCCGATGGTTTCTGTTCACAGTATCCCATTTCGCTTCTTGCAATTTCAAAAATAATTGCCGCTGAATTTGTTTTTTTTGCTGCGCGAAATGCTGCCCGCGCCATATCGTAAGCCATCCCGCGAAGATTCATAGCAGGCACACTAATTCCGGAAACTTCCCCCTTGCCCATTGCTTTGTAAAGTTCACAAAGAGAGGCAGGTCCCATTCCTTTTTCCTGTGCCTTTTTGCAAATAAGGTATCTGCAGTATTTTTTCGTCTCATCATCCCCAAACACCGCGTCGTTAATCAAAACATCAACATCATTGTACTTTTCCATTTGTTCCTCCGTTTTAACTTTTAACTTTTAACTTTTTACCTTGTTTATATTCACCGATTTTCCTGTATTTTTTATACCGTTCTTCAAGCAATTTTTCTGTTGATAATTTTTTAAGTTCCGAGAGATGTTTTTTTATTGAAGTTGAAACTGTTTTTGCGGTTTCTTCGGCATTTCTGTGAGCTCCGCCCAACGGTTCTTTTACTATTTCATCTATAATTTCAAATTTTTTTAAATCCTGTGCGGTAAGTTTTAATGATTCCGCGACCTCAGAAATTTTTTCAGCATCGGTGTCTTTGAATAAAATTGCGGAACAGCCCTCGGGGGAAATTACGGAGTAGACGGCATTTTCAAGCATTAAAATCCGGTCACCGACGGAAATCGCCAGAGCCCCGCCGCTTCCCCCCTCTCCGATAACACAAACAACAATCGGAATCTTTAACCGTGACATCTCAAATAGATTTCTTGCGATGGCTTCCGATTGACCTCTTTCCTCGGCGCCGATTCCCGGATACGCCCCGGGAGTATCAATAAAAGTAATGACGGGTCTGTTGAATTTTTCGGCAAGTTTAAATATACGGAGCGCTTTTCTGTAACCCTCGGGATTGGGCATACCAAAATTTCGCGACATATTTTCATCCGTATTTGAACCTTTCTGGTGACCTACTATTGCAACCGCCTCGCCATTGAATTTCGCAAAGCCGCAGACAATTGCCTTATCATCTGCAAAGTGTCTGTCGCCGTGAAGTTCTATGAAGTCCGTCATAATAATATTTATAAATTCAAGTGTGTGAGGTCTGTTGGGATGTCTTGCAATTTGTACTTTTTGCCATGGTTTAAGAGACGAGAAAATATCCGTTTTCAGTTTCTCACATTTTTCGGTCAGAGTTTTTATCTCTCCGGAAAGGTCCTGTTTCTGCTCGGCGGAATATTTTTTTAACTCTGCAATTTTGTTTTCAAGTTCCGCTATGGGTTTTTCAAAATCAAGATATGTAATTTCTGGCATATAATAGCGATGCTTTCATTTGTTTAACTCGCCTGCATTAAAATTTTCCCCGGTAATTTATTATTACGGTTCTTTCAGACTGGGTTCCCTTAAAAAGATTTCTTCCGGCGACTTCCACATCAACATTATCGGTAATAAAAAGTTTCATGCCGAGATTGGCGCGGTTTTGCGGCATCTTTTTGATGTTGTCATATTCGGATAGTATCAGCACCTTATTTTCAATTCCGAAAGCGGCACCAAGAAAACCGTAGACACCGTCGCTGTCAAAATCAAAAATGTTGCCGCCGCACGACATCTCAAGTCCGGGAACGAGATATTCCCGTGTGAAAACCAGATAAACGCCTTTTTCACGGTATTGATATTTATCGGTATCACTGTTGTATGTGCCGTAGCCCTGTCCGTCGTAACCGAGAGAAATTGCGGGAAGTTTCAGCCCACCGCCGAAAACTTGCGCCTTGAACAAAATTGCGGGCGGGCGGGTATCTATTTTCTGACTGCCTGTGCCGATAAGTTTATCCACATCCCAAGAAATTCCGATATTTATCGGCTTAAACACGCCGAAAGTCATTTTTGAAAGAACCCCGCCGGCACCGTGCAGACGAAAACTCAAATCGTAATTTGAGTACTCAACTACCTCTGCCGTCGGAATATCAATTATTGACGATGGTTTGGGAGTTTCGGAATAAAGACAATTGACAATTGAAAATTGACAATTGAAAATTAAAATCAAAAACAAACCATAATTCTTAATTCTTAATTTGTAATTCTTAATTGTCATTTCTTCATCTCCTTCTTTACCGGTTTGGGAAGTGGTGGTTTCCATCCGAGTTTGTAAAGCGCGGTTCTGGCGGATTCTTTTATGTTATTATTCGTTTCGGTATTAAACATTTTTTCAAGAACCGGTATTGCAGACGTATCACCGATGTTTCCGAGCGCCTCAACTGCCTGCATCCGTATCATATCATCTTTATCGTTAGCAAGTTCTTTGGCAACGGAAATGCCGGATTTGTTGCCCAATTTTCCGAGAGAAGAAGCAGCGGAAAGTTTTACCGATTTTTCATCATTTTTAAGTAGTTCTTCAATTTTTCCCTCGGACGATTTATCTTTCAGGTCACCCAATGATTTGACCAATTCTGAAATTAATCTGTTATACTGTCCCTGACGGTAAGGTTCTTTTAGCGAAGCGTCATTTTTAATTTCTTCAACCGAAACCGACAGAGCGTCTTTTATTGCCGGCGCCGCTTTCACATCGCCGATCTTACCCAACGCCTGGGCCGACATAAGCCGCATGTCAGGATTTTTTTCTTTTAATAAAGGGATAAGCGGGTCAACAGCACCGGAAGAACGCATATTCCCCAAAATCAAAATTGCCTGCATTTTTACCGAGTTGTCGGGGTCATTTTTAACCCTCTCAATAAGTCCCGCCTGTGCTTTCGGGTCGCCGATATATCCCAACGCCACGCATGCACTTTGTCTGACCTGCGGGTCTTTATCGTTAAGAAGTGAAATTATTTTATCCGTTGCCTGCTGTGCTCTCATAAGTCCGAGAGAATCGCAGGCGGCAATTTTTACCCCGGGGTCGGTATCGCTTAAAGCGTTAATTAAGACCGAAATATCATTCTGGTTTCTTTGTCTGCCGATGTTGTCAACAGCAATTCTTCTTTTTACCGCTTCCGTTGATTTTAGCATCTGATAGTAATCAACGGGTTTGGGAGACGGCTGCGAGACGGCTGGCACCGGAGCAGAAGCAGGTTTTGATACGGTTGCCGGTTTTTTCTGAGAAGCCGCTACACCCGTTTGCTGCGCGACCAAACCTTGTGAAACAAAAACTGCAAAAACCACAAAAACCACAAAACTTTTACGCATAAAATACCCTCCCTAAAATCAGAACAAAGAGCGTAGAGCAGAGAGCGTAGTTTCTGTCCTCTGTCCTCTATCCTCTGCCTTTTTATTTTACTTTTTTTCCGGAAAATGTCAACCCTGTTAGAAATGTTACACAGCGATACGGTATTTTTAACAGGGTTAAGAAAAATTAACTACTCCTTTGCCGAGTATTTTTTCAATTCCGGATATCACGGTGTCATTCGGTTCTATCTCAAAATCGGTCATAATTTTTGTGCTATTTTTGCCGGTGTGGTCGGAAACGGAAAACTCCACTCTGGCTATACCCCTGTGCAGTTTTAAAAAATCTTTCAACTTTTCAAGTGTTGCTTTTTCAAGCGCTACTTCGCTTATATTGATTGAAATGAATCTTACAAGTTTTTTTCTTGCCTCTTTGAAAGTAACAACTTCATCGGCAATTATCTCCGGCGGCTCAGCATCTATATTTAATCTTCCAGCCACAACAACCATCTCGTCCATTTTCAGTGTATCTTTAGCAAGACCGTTAAAAAGTTTAGGGAAAACCAGCACATCAATTTCGTCTTCCAAATCCTCCAACTTAAATCTCGCGTACTGTTCTTTTTTTTTGGAAATCAGCCGTCTTAAATTGGCGACAATGCCGGCTACCCGCACCGTTTCCGTCGGTTTTTGCTTGATGTCAGAAATACCGGTTTTGGCATATATCTTCATTTCGTTTGAATGTTTTGCCAAAGGATGCCCCGAGAGATAAAATCCCAAGACCTCTTTTTCAAAAGCAAGAAGTTGATGCTCGTGCCACTGTTTTTCCTTCGTCACAATATAATTTTCCTGTTCTTTATTTTTTTGTGAAGCGGTTATATCAAACAAAAGCGGCTGGTTTTTTACATTTTCAATAATCTTTTTTGAATTTGCAGCAATTATTTCCTCAACATTCTCTACGAATGTATCACGGGCGGGCATAATTCCTCTTTTTGAAAGTATTATATCAAACGCACCCGCCTTGCACAGCGATTCCAGAACCTTTTTATTGACGCAATGGAAATCAACGCGGGCAATGAAATCATTTATTGACTTATAATTCCCGACTTTAACTCTTTCTGCTATTATTGATTCAACGGCGCCTTCTCCTACATTTTTAACAGCAACCAATCCGAACCTTATGCCTTTTTCCTCAATTGTAAATAATGAAAATGACCTGTTTATATCCGGCGGAAAAATTTTAATCGCGAACTCTTCCGCATCTTTAATATATACGACGATTTTATTTTCTTCCTCTTTGCTTACTTTTGTATGCCCGATTTCAGACGACAATAATGCCGTAAAAAACTCCAGGGGATAATTCGCCTTCAGATATGCTGTCCGGTATGTTAAAAATCCGTAGGCGGTTGCGTGTGATTTATTAAACCCGTATTCGCCGAAACTTTTTATGTTGTTGAAAATTTTTTCGGCAACCGTTTTGGTAAGTCCTTTCTTTTTGGCGCCGTCGAGAAAAACCTCCCTGTATTTTTCAATAAATTCCGAATCTTTTTTACTCATCGCAGAACGGAATGTGTCCGCTTCGGAAAGCGACAACCCTACGAGGTCGGTGGCAATTTTCATCACCTGTTCCTGATAGACGATTATTCCGCAGGTTTCCTTAAGTATATCTTCCATTAACGGATGCTCATATTTGAATTTTGTTTTTCCGTGATAGCGGGACACAAATTCATCAAGCATTCCGCTTCCCATCGGACCAGGACGGTAAAGCGAAATAAGTGCGGTGATATCTGAAATGTTTTTCGGTTTGAGTTTTTTAAGCAAATCTCGCATTCCGGATTTTTCAACCTGGAACACACCGGCGACTTTTGCATCCGACAACAACTGAAATGTTTTTTTATCGTCAAGCGGAATATTCTCAATTTCAAGTTTAATCTTATGTTTTTTATTTATAAGTTCTACCGCATCGCGTATAACGGCAAGCGTTCTTAAACCCAAAAAATCCATTTTGAGAAGCCCCATTTTTTCCAAAAGTTTTCCTTCATACTGAGTTGTTACAATATCCGCTTTTCCGACGGCCAGAGGAACATAGTTTGTAATTTCATCTTTTGCGATAACTATTCCAGCAGCGTGAACGCCGGGCTGGCGTTTAAGCCCCTCAAGTTTCAAAGCCACATCAATAAGTTTTTTTATTTTTTCATCTTTCTGATAGAGCGATTTTAATTCCGGAACTATTGATAACGACTGTGAAAGCGTTATACCAATTTGTTTGGGAATAAGAGCGGCAAGTTTGTTGACCTGGTCAAGCCCGACGGAAAGCACGCGACCGACATCCCGTATAACACCTTTGGCAAGCATTGAATTAAACGTTATAATGTGAGATACCCGGTCGGCACCGTATTTATTTCTGACATAGTCAATCACTTTGTCGCGGCCGTCATCCGCAAAATCAATATCCAGGTCAGGCATAGTCAGCCGGGAAGGGTTTAAAAATCTTTCAAAAAGAAGCCCGTATTTAAGAGGGTCAATTTCGGTAATGCCCAAAAGATAAGATACGATTGAACCGGCGCCGCTTCCCCTTCCGGGTCCGACCGGAATATGATTGCTTTTTGCATACTGAATAAAATCCCAGACGATTAAAAAATATCCGGAATAGCCCGCATCGGAAATAATTTTCAATTCGTGCTCAAGGCGATTTTTTATCTCGTCCGTCGGTTTGTCATATTTTTTTCTGTTTTTAAGACCTTCGCTGCAAAGTTTCCGCAAGTATGTATCAAGGGTGAACCCGTCGGGAACTTTGTAATCTGGAAGGTAAAGTTTGCTGAAATCCATTGAGAGATTGCATTTTTCCGAGATAACAAGCGTATTTTTGAGCGCCTCCGGAATTTCTTTAAAAGCATTCTGCATTTCCTCGGGTGATTTGTAATAAAACTCATCCGTCGCAAATTTCAGATGTTTCGGGTCGGAAAGTGTGGAGGCGGTGCCGATGCAGATAAGAATTTCGTGCGCATGTGCATCTTCTTTTTTGAGATAATGACAGTCATTTGTTGCAACAACGGGAATTGACATTTCTTTGGCAAGTGCTATAAGTTTCTCGTTCGCTGCTTTCTGCTCGGGAATGCCGTTTTCCATCAGTTCAATATAAAAATCGGCCGGGAAAATTTGCTTGTAAAAATCGGCAACGCTTTTGGCCTCATCGTATTTGTCCATTGACAAAAGCATAGCAATTTCACCGTGAAGACAGCCCGACATTACAACAAGCCCTTCGGAATATTTTTGAAGAAGTTCTTTGTCTATTCTCGGCTTGTAATAAAATCCGTCAAGATAGGCAATTGAGGAAAGTTTAGTAAGATTTTTGTAGCCGGGTTCGTCTTTTGCAAGCAGTGTCAGATGATAATTTTTTTCACCGTGAATTTTATTTTTGTGAGAGCGTTCCGCGATATACGTTTCCAGCCCGATAATGGGTTTTATTCCCGATTTGAGACATCCGTTATAAAACTCAATCGCCCCGCACATATTCCCGTGGTCGGTAATAGCTAATGCGGGCAGCCCGAATTCTTCCATTGTCTTCAGCAGGGCTGCGGGATGTCCCTTGTCGTCTAAAATCCGGCAGGCACCGTCTAAAAAAGAGTACTCGGTATGGTTGTGAAGATGGACAAACTGTGATTGTTTTCTGGCCGGTGACATAATAAATATATTTTACTTTTTGAAACAGGATTGTCAAGTCATTTCATATGCCAGGTGACAAGGTATGGTTTTTCCGGAAGCCCCGGCGGCGGGTAAAGATTCAGGTTGGGGTCATATGAAATTGAAACCCCGCCTGAAAAACCGGAAAGTGATATGTTCTTGTTTCTTGTGCCGTAGATATAAAGTTTTTTGCCCGAAGAACCTGTTGCCTGCATATTAGATGAACTACCGTCAAAAAACACGCCACTAACATACATATCCGAACCGGTTCTGTAAAATGTAATTCCGCCCGTTGCAAGTGCAGCGAATGAATCGTCCACCGATGCGCTGTAGGTGCCGTTTGCATAAACAAGATTCCCCTGATAAACCCGTATTTTTCCTTTCCCGGAAGTTGTATAAGTTGCGCACATTGTGACCCTTCCGTGAACGGTGCCTCTTATATCAAAATTACAATTCTGCCCGTAGATAATGCAACCCGAAGATGGGATTGAATAAACGACCGTAGAGCCGACAACGGTAAATGTTTGGTCGGAGTTAAACACGATTGTTTTATCCGATGTAAATTTGTAATTGTAATGCTGACTATAATATGTTGATGAAATTGTGGGCCATTGCATTTCGGGAAGATAATTATATGTGTTGCCTGTAACGGTAACGGCGCCTTTTGATGTTTGATAATACAGGTCGCCGTAAATTGTGCATCCGCTTCCGCCGGAAATTGAGCCGGTAAAAACGGGCCCACCCATAACCTTTATATTGCTTCCTGAAATAGTCCATGTTCCGCCGATTCTCATTTTCCCCGTGTAAGTAACATTTGATGCCGAGGTTGTAAAATTACTATTGACCGATGTTCCGTAATCGGTCAAATCCGATACAAACTGGACAACTGCATACAGGTTTTTGTCAGAAAGCGGATTGTTTGCATCCTTGCCGTATTTCCCGGTTGCCTGAATGTAAAGGTAGTGCCGTATAGGGTCGGCGGTAATCGTAACGGTAGAAAAACCGACTTCATAAAACATTTCATTTCTGGCGAGGGACTCGGCATCGTAATGCCCTTCGTAAAATGATTGTGAGAATTGTCTCATTAAATCCACAAGAACATTGTTTGCAAGAGCGGTTGCCGTCTTAAATCTTCTTTCCATCCGAGTATGCGTCATTTCCGTTACGGAAACATATAAAAATGCCGCCGCTATAGGAAAAAGAAAAAGCATAAGCACCAGAACGACAATCATCGCCTGACCGTTAGAGGCAGCAAATAGCGAATAGCGAATAGCGAAGAGTTTTTTAAGGTTTTTCATTTTTAATTGCCTTTTAACGGAAGAAACGGCGGCATAATCTCCGTATCAATTTTATAGTCGGCAATGCCGTCGCGGTTTTTATCCATTTCAATATGCACTCCGATAGATACGATATATTTCATTTCAACATCCGTATCAATCCGTCCGTTCCTGTTGCCGTGACCCGTTGACGACGGCAGAACCCAATCAATTTCCCGTTCCGAAATTATACCGTCGTTTTCTCCGGCATCCGATGTCCCTGAAACGCCGTCATTTCCCAAATCAATATACCTGCCTAAATCATTTCGTTTTGCGCCAAGATATGTCAGCGTAAAACTTGTAACATTCACGGCGAGTTCATCTATCCGGTTTCCCCATGCTTCGCCGTTATAAGCGGCATCTTTATAAACTTTTTTCGCCGATGCGTCCCAGTAAAATCTCATTTTTGCATCTATCTGTCCGTCGTTATCATCATCGTCATCTTCCAGGTCATAACCAACCTTCCACTGTGCAGTCGGCGGTTCTATAAGCGATTTGTCATTATCGTCGTCAGGGTCCTGTATATTTACAATTCCATCGCCGTCTGTATCGCCGTAAAAATTATAATTTGGGTGTTTCGTATAATCGCAGATAAAGTCAATTGCCGTAGACGATGAGGCAATAATCTGGTTTGCCTCGGCTAAATCCTTTTCAATTTCAATAAGAACAACTCTCACTGCCTCCTGCGAGTCCGTTTTTCTTTGCGAGTCATAAATGCTTTTAAGCGATTTTACAAAAAAAAGGGTAAGCGGGATTGAGACGATTCCGAGTAGAACCACATATATCATCAATTCTATAATAGTAAGCCCTTTGTTTTTCATAGTAACACCACACGAATGGTCGCTAATCAAACGCAAATATTCGCGAATAATTCGCGTTACATTCGCGTGTATTCGCGGCTTTCTAATAAGACACATTGAATCCCCAACTTTCAACCGTCGTTTTTTTATCGGACGGATTATCCGCCCAGTGACTGACCGTTATCTCAACTGTGTGATATGTGCCGTTTTCAAAACCGGAAGCGGGAGACCACGAAACAAATCCTGTTCCGGAATTATAAGAATGTGATACCACTCCATCGTCCACTTTACAAATAATTGAGGATTGGTCTATTCCGGATTGATTATCATCTACCTTGCACATAATCGTCGGTAACGGTTCACCGCAGGTTCCGCTTGGACTTTTTTGAGATACCGCCGGAGCGGAATTATCCGGGTCTTGTATATCAACCGTAAATGTCCATGAAGACATAACTTTATAATATGCGTTATCGCCTGCTTCAACCTTAACCGAATAAGTGATGCCGGTTGAAAGTTGCGTAGAATAATCCCAATACAGTTCGCCGGAAGAAGAATCGTAATGATGTGTGACTTCTGCATCGTTTATTTTCATACAAATAACATCCTGACAGATTCCCGACGGTGTGCCTGTTGTAAGTATTGTATCGTTCAGATAACTACCAACCCATGGCAGTTTGTCATAAACCGTTCCCGTCGGCGCCTGCGATGAAACCGTCGGCGGATTTAAGTCAAGTATCACATCTCTCGGTGCATATGGCGAATACAAAGTATCCTTTGTTGCCATCGCCAAAATAGTGTTTTCGCCTTCGGACAAAGCATTTGTAACGGCTGCGGATTGAAAATCAAACTCGCCGGAAACATTCGCAGTTCTGCTGTCAAGTTCCGTAACAGGGATATTGAGATAAAAATGAACAAGCGCCTGCGGGTCTGTTTCGCCCCATAGCCGTATTGGATAAACGGTATCGGCTCGGTAAGCGATAACATCTTCCGGATATGATTTTGTTATTGTGAGATTAAAAGCGTTCTGACGGGCGGTAGTATTCAGGTTATAAAGAAATGTCGCATTCGCCGGCTGGGTTACAAAAAGTTTGAGCGCCGCATCGGATGACTGCGACTCAATTCCCGTGTAAAGTTCATATGAAATAAGTTGTGATTCCTGATGAATTATTTCCCCTTTTTTGTATAGTTTCAGCGTTACATATTTTATATGTGTATCCGGTTGCTCGGCAATGTTTCTGTCTGGGTCAGGGACAGTAGAAACATAACTGTCGTAATAATCACCGTCGGAGTTTTTGTCATAATACAAAACAGATGCAAGATAATCATCTTTCAAGTCGGAATTATTATCAATGAAATTTATTAAATCGCTTGTCAGTCCGTTCCCGTTGACATCGGACGAATCCCTTCTCATAAAAGTATTTTCAACCGTCCATTTGCCAAAACCATATATCCTGATTGTTGAGTTTATGGAATTTAGCGTTGCAAGATACGGATATGTCGCCGATTGAGAAGTTACCGGCCCGTAAGTCCCGGACAGTCCGTAATTTGTTAACGCTGAATCACTGTTGAAAAGAAAATAAAAATCAACCGATTTAATTTTTGAAAAAATCATCTGCGCGAGCCGCCCGGCCGACATCTGTTCTCTTGCTTTAACCGAGGCAATAACGCCATACTGGAGCATAGCAAGGATACCTATCGTAATACTGGTAATCATTGCTACAACTAACATTAACTCAACAAGCCCGATGCCTTTGTTATTATTTTTCATAAGTTTGTAGTTGCTCAATTTATTGAGCGCCGTTGTGCCTGATGAATCAGGCAACTACAATTTTTTTACGATGTTGTTTATTCCTTCCGCTACATCTTTTAAGTCGTCATCTTCATAGAGTTTTATTTCCCGTATGTTTCCGTTTTCTATATCCGACAATGTTTTTTTAATTTTGAAAATTGAGCCGGCAAGACGGTGGGTAAAAAATAAAAATAAAACGGAAACCAGCGGCAGCAAAATTGCGACGGTAATGTAAAGATTTTTGTAAGCCGTTTTTTGAGTCGCTTCAATTATGCTCAAACTGAAAGCAGGCAGAAGTTTTTCCTGCATAATAGAGTAAGAGGAATACCAGCCCGCAAAAACCGAAATAAGCGAGACAATCACCGCAAGTCCGATGTATCTGAACTGCAATCCAAAATCAACCAAAACTTTTTTTCTTTTTGTGATAATAGACATAACCCCCCTGAAAACAGTATAGCAAATTTGTTTTTTTTTGTCAATAAGAGGAAAGGACTTATTCAAATTTGTAACTTATTGAAAATATATGCGTATCTGTAAGTGATTCAAATGGAAGATAGGCGTAATCAACTGAAAGCGAATTAAAAACAATTCCAAGACCAAAAGTAAGACGTGAAGAAGACTCAAAAGCGGGGTCAAATTTGTAACCCGAACGAACCTTCAGAACATCATAAATTAAAACCTCGCATCCTAAATTTGCGGCTGGTTTTGAACTTTTTATCATTACTAAATCCGTTGACAAAAGCAGCATTTCGCCGAGCGGTTTATACGACCCGCCGACAACGAATTTAGTCGGAAGTTCTTCTTTTTTATCAATAAACTGCGGTTTAATCAGCGGGATATTTTGGACCGCACCGGCTAACGAAAAATTTTTGTGCGAGTTTATTTTTTTTCTGTAAATAGTTCCGATATCAAAAGAACCTGCCGACGATTTTTCATCATCAATTTTTTCCTCTATGTATCTGACCGCCGCGCCGGCTGAAAAGTTTTTATTAAACAGATAAGACAGCCCGCCTATTGATGAAAAATCGTAAGAATTAAAATCTCTTTGCAGGGAAAGTTGGGTGTCTTGCCCTTTAATTTTGCTAACACCTAAATATTCAAATCCGGCACCGAACGAGAATTTATTTTTTAGCGGTACATTAAAAGAAACATTTTCAAAATTTATATCCTCAAGCCATTCGCTGTGTGAAAGTGTTACATTTTTTTCTTTCAAAAATCCTATTCCGGCGGAATTGTAAAAAATTGCCGTAGAATCGTCACCTCCTGAAGAAACCGCACCTGCCATTGCGGAAGCCCGGGCATCTTTGGGAATGAGTAAAAATTCGGAAGAGGTTTTTCCGGCAGCATAAGTAGTTGCTTGATTTATCAAGCATAACAGCCCAATAAATTGGGCAACTACAATTAGCCGAACAAGTTCGGCAACTACAAAACAATTTATAATTTTTAAGTTTTTCATCGCAGTCACCTGATTATAGCCAGTTTGCCTTTTTTACTGCCGGTGCCGTTTTTGTCCTCAATGTAATAGATATATACTCCTGATGCCGCATCGTCGGGATTCCAGTTATAACTGCCGGAGGTTTCGGTTTCAAATTCATCCACGAGTCGTCCGGCGACGGTATAAATTTTTATTTTGATATTTGCCGTAAGTCCGTCAAAAGTTATTTGAGTGTGTCCATATGATGGCTTAAACGGGTTAGGATATACCGAAACTGATGTGAGATTTGTTTTTGGCACCTTCGCAAAAATTCCGAATTTTGTAAAGTGATTTACTCTTGCAGAAATTGTTTTCGTCACTGATGATGAAAGTAAAACGGTTTTCTTTGAATTATTGGGGTTGTCTGTCCCGTCGTCTTTTGAATTATCCCTGCCGTCGCCCTGCCCCGGATTTGTACCGTCGCCGAGCCCCGAACGATTATCCGCTTTTTTCCATTCGTTTTTCTTTTCGTCAAGATAATAGATATCAAGCGATTCCGTTTTTTTGTCAGTTCCGTCCACAATTCCGTCATTGTTTTCATCGGGGTACGGCAGAAGTATTGTAAGGTCTTTTTCAAACTCAGATTTACCGTCGCTAAAATTATAATCGCGGAAGACATCTATGGCTTCAAGAGAAGAAGCCGTCGGTATCGGTAAATTTTCCTGCGAGAGGGTTCTTATTTCCAAAACGCTTTCTTTTTCAACGATACCTTCGGGGACGATAGCGCCCGTTCCGTCGGCAGTCATTATTTCCATCTCATTTGTTTGCTGCGAAGCAGCAGGGATTTTTTCCTGTTTTCTATGCTGATTGTTCGGGTCCACGGAAGGATTGCCGTCTTCAGAAATGTCCCAGTTGACATCGTCAACATAAACGGTTATTTGGGCGGGATTTTTAGAAGATATATTTAGTAAATCATACGCCACTGCACGAAGTTTGTATTCACCGTTTTTTACATCACTTAAATTCCAATACACTGCGTACGGCGGCTTTTTGTCAATAGTTGAAATATCTATCCATTTGTCATCTGAATTTTTATATTGAAACATAACTGCCGTTGTATCCGGTGTGGCATCCGCTATAACGGTAACAGCATTACCCCGCAGCCGTTTTCCGTCTTTCGGAATTCTTATGACAGCCTCTGCTGTCCCAATTGTTCCTATATTTATCAGCACATAATCCGTATTTTTTTCTTCCGTTCCTTCAATATCAACGACCCGAACCGCAAATTTGTAAAGTCCTTTTTCAAGCGGATTAGAAATAAATGAAGTCGCCGGATTTTGAAGTTCAGTAATAACTTTTGAGTAATCAACAGTTCCCGTCCCTCTATCCCAGTAAATGCGGTATTTTGCGGAATAAAATTTTTCAAGATAAAGATTGTTGTCATAATAAACATTATACTGCTGTGAATTTATGGAAGTTGACGGCTGCCAATTGATTTTTGCCTCAGATTTATCTGTTGACTCACCTGATAAATTTTTAACCGGAACAGGATAAATCTGAATTGTTGAATATAGGGCGTACATTCCAGCCCTGTCTGCTAATGCAAAACATTTGTTGAGTTGTGTGTCAACAGTTGTCTCAATTCCACCGACCCATTTTCTTTCAAACTCGTCGTATCTCAAAATTACAAGTGTGGCTTCTTTTATGAAAGTTCCGTCCAAAAATCCGTCTTGATTATCATCCGCATAATCAAGTACAACCGGTTGCGGCGATGGTATAACTTCAATATAGTAATAATCTGTAGGTTTTTTAGGCAATGTCGGTTCCGGTGAAGGCGGGTAGTACAGAATTGGTATCGGATCACCGATAATAGCCCGCCCGTCATTGCCATCATCGTTTCCTGAAGTAAAAACTACATCTGTTGAAATTTCAACCACCGGAATACGAATTCTTATTCTGCCTTCTCCATCGCCCCCGTCAGTGACCCGGAGTTCCTCTGCATTTGACGGTGTTCTTATAAATATGTTCGGGATATCAGAAGATTGCAGTGCATCCGTATTGTTTTCCGTCGCTTCGGTAACAGTCACGATAACGAATTTATAATCGGTTGATGGTGCTAATTTCGGGGTGCTTATTGTCTTTGTATTCTCATTTATTACTCCAAGAGAGTTTGAATAATCAACAACGCCGGTGCCTTTGTCATAATAAACCCTGTAATAAACGCCGCCAATATCGGCAAAGTTTTTAAGTCCTATGAGATATGTCAACTCTTGCCGAGCGACAACCGTTATATCCTCGGGTTTCGGAGCAGGAACATCTTTTATTGAAATTGTTTTTGTTTCCGTTGTTGATTTATTTCCCGATATATCAATTGCCTCAATTCGGTATGAAAGCGTATCGGAAGTATTGTAATCGGCAGGAATTGCGCCCGTCCATAAGTTATCCGCAGTTTTTACCATCTCCCATGAGTTTGCCCCGCTAAAAAGCGTTACCGATTTTATAGCGGAATTATCCGTTATATTTGCGGCAACAGGAATTGAAAAATATCTATATTGACCGTCAGCAACCGGTTGAAGTGCAATTGACGGTGCAATAGTGTCCGCAATAACATCAAAAACATATTTTGATGTAAGGTTTAATTTCTCAATTCCAGCCAATAAAAGATGTTGTCCTTTGGGAATTATTTGAGCAATTTTTTCTGAATATAGCGTATTCCCCGGCTTAAAATTGAATGAGGTTTTAACGGGTTCAAACGCTTTACCGTCGGAATATCTGTAAATTGAATCAACTGTAAAATCGTAAATTTTTGACGACGGCAGATCAAGAATCTGGGTGCTTTGAGATGTGTTTTCAACAGAAATTTCAACGCTAACCGGTTCGCCGTAATTGTATGTTTGTTTTGATGTTTTTGCCGATAACTTCAAAGCGGAGAGAATGTAAAAACTGTAACCGGAATTCAAACCCTCTTCAAGTCCTGCGAAATCAATCGCCTGTGATTTAACATTATAGTAATGGTTTATTTTCCATAAATTGACAGGCATTTCAAATGAGCCGGATATATTTGACATTTTCAACCAAATTTCATTCGTATTCCAGCCGCTTCCATCCCAGTAAGTTCCGTCAGTTTCATCTTTAAGCCGCACCCGCACCATAGCGACGCCGGATTTTGAATCCGCTGCCTGACCGTAAATTTTCGGCATATCCGAGTACATTTTGTTGTTGTATTCGGGAAGAGTGAAATAGGAATAAGGCGGCTTTGTATCAATAACGAATGTTATGCCGTTTGACGGCGTTTCAACATTTGCCGAAATGTCGGTCGCACGCGATTTTACATTGTATGTCAAACTTTCAGAAAAATATGTTGATATAGGATAATTCCACGAAGTTGTGTCGTTACAAAGAAGCCAGTTCGGCGTCCCGACCCAGCATTTTCCGTCCCAGTATGTCTTTGATTCAACCTGCTCAATTTGAACTTCCAACTTTTTTGAATCCTGCGATGCAGTGCCGTTTATGGGAATATATTGATAACTGTAAGCGGATTTATACGGAGAGGAAATAAAGGAAACCGGAGGAGTTGTATCTATATCAACTATGCTACCTTCCTCCACTGTATCATATGCGTCGCTCCAATTTCCGCCGATAACATAAATTTTATTGTTTACAACGCCTATTCTGGCACCACATCTTCCCGTTGGAATGGGTTTTTTTATTATCCAGATGTTTGATACAGGATCATATTCCTCAACATCAGCACGAAGCATTGTTTGATTCCCACCTATAACATATATTTTATTATTTATTATGCCAGCATCGAGATTGCATCTCGCCGTTGGCATATTTGCTTTTGTTGTCCATGTATTTGTTGCAGGGTTATATTCTTCTATCGTAGATAAATAAGGATTTTCGGAACCGCCTATTGCATATATCTTGTTATTTACTACCCCTGCAGCAAGCCATCTTCTTGCGGTAGGGACATTTGTTTTTGTCGTCCAAGTATCTGTTGCAGGGTCATATTCCTCTACGGTTCTGAGCCAAGTGTTCGCAATCTCATTCCATCCGGCAATCACATAGATTTTATTATTTGCTACTCCAATAGTATGACCATGCCTTGGTGTCGGCATACTTGTCTTTGTCGTCCAAGTATCTGTTGCAGGGTCATATTCCTCTACAGTTTTAAGGTTAACTGAAACATTGGCACCATTAGGAGCTCCGCCAATTGCATAAATTTTGTTATTTACTACCCCTGCGGCAAACATACATCTTGCAGTAGGCATACTTGCTTTTGTTGTCCATGTATCTGTTGCAGGATTATATTCTTCTACTGTAGAAAAAATAGCACCACCTGTTTTACAACCGCCGATAACATAAATTTTGTTATTTACTACTCCAACAACACTATGTCCTCTTGCCGTCGGCATACTTGTTTTGGTTGTCCATACAAAATCACTTGCAAAAAGAGATATGGAACAAGTAACAAAAATCAAAAAACCCAGAAGAATGATTTTTGTGAACGATAGTTTATATTCTTCCGGGTTTAGTTTAATACCGTCATATATCAAATAAAAAAGCCGCTCCAAAGCCGACATTTTATCGGTTTTATTATTTTTAGCGGCATTCCCTCGCCTCATGGCTCGGTCACAATTATTTCCGCTGTATGCGGATTCAACATCTTTCGGCAGTTCAGCCATCTTGATTCGCCCCAATTTATCAGGACGCCTCGTAGATTCTGTATCTTTGCGCCCCCGCCTTGGTCTCCGATATGCTTCGGAGTTGGGTCTTGCGACCGACGGGTTTGCCTTTTTCGTTGAATATCGTTGAAAATAAAAACCGAATTACCTGAAAATTGTCATTAGCCCAATAAATTGGGCAACTACAATATGACAATTAACTCGGCAACTCGGCTGACCTTACAACAATCCGGCTGTCTTTCACAACGCTCAAAAAACGGCAGCCGGACCAACCTTTAAGGTTCCGCAGCTTTGCGCCCCCCCACTTTTTCACTTCGCAAAACTACCAGGCGGGGGTTTGCCTTTTTCGCTTCTGCGGGTAAATAGATAACCTATCTACCCACCAT
Organism: Elusimicrobiota bacterium; assembly: GCA_041658185.1. Classification (GTDB taxonomy): domain Bacteria; phylum Elusimicrobiota; class UBA8919; order UBA8919; family UBA8919; genus UBA8919. Next base: position 113,962 of record JBBAAR010000009.1, on the reverse strand, counting down.
AAGTATAAAGTATTTTTGGCATTTTGTCAAGTACTTTTTTTAGTTTCCGACGAGAAATATAAAAAAGAAAAAAGGCCGGAAAGCAATTCCGACCTTTTAACCTTTTACCTTTTACCTGCCTTTTTAATACATCCCGCCGCCCATTCCACCCATTCCGCCCGGAGGCATCATAGGTCCTTTGTCTTTTTCGGGAATGTCGGTAATAAGACATTCCGTAGTTAGAATCAGTCCGGATATTGACGACGCATTTTGTAACGCAAAACGGGTGACCTTTGCCGGGTCAATAATTCCCGCCTTTATCATATCAACATATTCGCCGGTTTCGGCATTCAGTCCGAAGTTGACATTTGACTCTTTTTTCACCCTGTCAACCACGACAGAACCCTCAATACCGGCGTTTTCGGCAATCTGTCTGATCGGGTCTTCAAGCGCCCTCTTGACTATGTTTATTCCCGTCTGCTCGTCGGGGTCCCCGCTCTTGAGTTTCTCAACTTCCGTTATCGCCCTCAAAAGCACGACTCCTCCGCCCGGTATAACTCCTTCCTCAATTGCTGCTCGGGTGGCGTGCATCGCATCTTCAACCTTAAACTTTTTTGACTTCATTTCTGTTTCTGTTGAAGCTCCGACATTTATAACCGCAACTCCGCCGACAAGTTTTGCAAGCCGTTCCTGAAGTTTTTCCTTATCGTAATCGGAAGTGGAGTCATCAATCTGCTTTCTTATTTGATTGACCCGCTTTTTGATGTCTTCTTTGTTGCCGTTTCCGCCGACAATAGTCGTGTTTTCCTTGTCAACAACAATTCTTTTTGCGGAGCCCAGCATTTCAAGTCCGATTTTCTCAATTTTCAGCCCCAACTCATCTGAAATAACCTGACCTTTCGTCAATGTTGCGATATCTTCAAGCATTTCCTTTCTTCTGTCGCCGAAACCGGGTGCTTTTACTGCGGCGCATTTAAGCGTTCCGCGAAGTTTATTTACGACCAGCGTTGCCAATGCCTCGCCGTCTATATCTTCCGCGATGATAAGAAACTGTTTGCCGGTCTGCGCGATTTTTTCCAAAAGCGGAAGAAGGTCCTGCATTGATGAAAGTTTTTTATCGGTGATAATGATGTAGGCATCTTCCAGAATCGCTTCCATTCTTTCCGCATCGGTAACAAAATACGGCGAGATGTAGCCCCTGTCAAACTGCATGCCTTCAACGGTCTCAACGATGGTTTCTGCCGTCTTGCCTTCCTCAATCGTAATTACACCGTCTTTTCCGACTTTCAATATAGCCGATGTGATTTTTTCCCCTATTTCTTTATCGTTGGCGGAAATAGTGGCAATTTGAAGGATTTCCTCTTTTGCTTTTTCAAGATTGTCCTGCGGAATTTTTTTTGCGACTTTTTTTATGTAATTTACCGCCGCTTCAACCGCTTTGTCAATTCCTCTTTTTACATGAATTGCATTCGCACCGGCTGTGATGTTTCTTAACCCCTCTGTGATTATGGACTGTGCCAGAAGTGTAGCGGTAGTCGTGCCGTCGCCCGCAACATCGTTTGTTTTTGATGCAACCTCTTTTACCAGTTCCGCGCCCATATTTTCAAACGGGTCTTCAAGTTCAATGTCTTTAGCGATAGTCACACCGTCGTTAGTTACCGTCGGTGAACCGAACTTTTTATCAAGCACTACATATCTGCCTTTTGGTCCCAGAGTTACCTTTACTGCATTTGCGAGTTTATCAACGCCTGATTTAATGGCTCGCATTGCCTCGTCAGAAAACTTCAACTGTTTTGCCATTTTTAATTACCCCCGAATTATTTTTCAACTATTCCCAAAATATCTTCCTGGTGCATAATGAGATATTCTTTGTCGTCAATTTTTATTTCCGTTCCGGAATATTTTCCGTAGAGAATTTTATCGCCTGCTTTGACATCCATCGGAATTTTTTTACCGGTTTCGTCAACTTTTCCGGGTCCTACCGCGATAACATCGCCTTCCTGCGGTTTTTCCTTCGCAGTATCCGGAATTATAATCCCGCCTTTCTTTATCTCTTTTTCCTCTGCCGGCTTGACTATTACTCTATCGCCGAGCGGTCTAATCTTCATAATAAATCACCTCCCTTTCAATTTTTATTTAGATGCAGTTTTATGAAACAAGTTTCAAAAAGTTTCAGAATAAGTTATTATACTTAAAATAATTCAGGATGTCAAGTTAAAACTTTAGTCCGAGTCCGAAATCAACGCCGAGATGGTCCACAAGATATGTTCCGGCAACGTTTATATATGTAAACGGCAGCGGTGAAAGATTAAACCCTACTATATATCTCGGGACGGTCGTCGTAACGTCAAGGTTTGCTCTGATACCGAGATCCTGCGCCGACAATTCGGTTTTTAGCGACGTCCTGTCTATTGCAATTCCCACATACGGCTCAACAACCGGAATTTTTACGGAAAACATTGTTGTCAACGAATTAACGTTTGATTTGAACGTTGCAAATTCCAGAGAGTTATAGGAATACATCACAGACCACCCGAGTTTAACAACGGCAAGTTCCTCTTCAACTATGCAGTATTTTACACCAACGCCGAAAAGGTTTATGTCGTTCGTTTTTGGAAACCCGCGGACGATAACGTCAATTTTTTTTGGAAGCCCTATTGATGCCTGAATAAAAGGCAGCCCGAACATAACGTCTTTCGGATTATTCTGGGTACCGAAACTCTCTCTTAAAATTTTATTGTCTTTGTTCGGCTTCGTGGAAAGTGCAAGCCCGAATCCTATATCAAAACCCGGAAAACCGAGATTCCTTCCGGAATGAAACATATTTCCCGCAAGCACTGAACCTATGTCTTTTGCCATCGGTTCCAGATAAGTGTCTTCAAGATATGTATTCAACTGGTCAAAATTGAGCGCTTCCGAAAACGAAAAACTAACGACAGAAAAACAAACTGCAAATACCGTAAAAACTTTTTTCATATCATCTCCTTTTTCTCTAACATTTGTTATATACCAATTGGTATATATTACCGACGAGCATCATTGTTTTTTTGCGACCGCAGCGACCAAAGGAAGTCCCCGTGGGAGAAGTCCCTTTAGGGACAACTTTTCAAAAATTATTTTAAGTCCTTTTAATGTAATGTCTCCGTCAACTATGAAATCCGGAAAATGTTTTGAGAAAAATGTTGCATATCCGCCAGTCAAAATAATCTTTTTCACATTTAACCTTTCACCTTTAACCTTTTTTATCACCTCCTTTATTAGTCCGAGATGGCCGTAAAATATGCCGGACATTATAGCTTCTTTCGTATTTTTACCGATGATATTTTTTGGAACTTCTAATTTTATTTTAGGCAGTTTCGCTGTCTTTTCATAAAGTGATTCCGCCGAAATTTTAATTCCGGGCGCAATTACGCCACCGATATACTCTCCGTTTTTTGATACGACGTCAAAAGTCGTAGCCGTTCCTAAATCAACAACTACCGACGGGACACCGTAAAGTTCTTTTGCGGCGAAAGCGTTAACCAGTCGGTCTGGACCGACTTTTTGCGGATTTTTAACCTTAATCTTTATAGGAATATTTTTACTGTCAAGAATTATCGGCTTAATTTTTAGCAGTCGGATTATTTTTTTTGTTGCATAAGGAACGACGGATGCAATTATCCCATTGTCATAATCGCCGAAAGGAATTTTTTTGAACTTTTCGGTAAATACTGTCGCTTTTTCTAACTTTTCATTTTCAAAGAGCCCGAAATTTATAGTTGTATTCCCGATATCAATCGCAAGAAGTTTCATGGAAGCGGTTCAACTTTCAGAACGGATGCTTTGCCGGTTTTAAGATGAACCGTTTTTCTGTTATTGGGGTCGTTTATTCTTTTACCGTCAACAAGATAAACATATTTGTATTCGCCGGGAGTCAACATCAAAACCGTTTCCCATATAAAATTTTGTCCCAGTTTCATCGGATTGGCTTTTTTATTCCATTTATTGAAATCACCGACGAGAAATACCGTTTTCGGTTTGGAACTTCTGTATCTGAAAGCAATTTTTCTTTTTTGGGATTTTGAAGATTGTAACTTTCCTGCGGATGCGGAAGATTTGGAAACTGACGGGGCCGGCATCTGTGGTTTTACCGACGCTGTCGACTGAGATGATATTACTACTTCAACCTTTTTCGGATTTTTTACGACGACCTTTTTAACACTTTTTTCTTTCAGATACAAAAGTCCGCCGCCCAAAAAAATCAACACGACCCCGGCGGCCAGTCCTATGTATGAAATGAGTTTTTTATCCATTATGTTTATGTAATTCCAAATCTATACGCGACTCAACCTGTTCCAATTTTTCCTGAACGGCATCAATTTTTTTGGAAATTCCCTCAATATGCTCGGTGAGATTGGAAATAACCGGAATAAGTGCGTCTATTTTTCCCGCCTGTTTCTGTTCAGCTGAAGGATTTGGGGATGTCTTCAAATCGTCAATTTTTGAGGTAATTTTGTTGAAAACTGTCTGTGTCGCAGAATCCATATCTTCTTTGAAAAGGTCAAATTTCGCGGTAAGTTCGTCAATCCTTTCTTCCACAAGTCCGACGATAAGCTCTCTGTCTTTTTCCGAAAAATCTTCGGCAGTTGCGCGTTTTGCCTTTTCAAGAAGCAAAAGAACAACTGATATGGTTATAAAACATAATCCCATCGCAATTATGATAACAAGCCACAAGGCGTTAAGATTGCTAAGTCCGTTCAAAATACCCATAAAATTTCTCCCCAAACTATTGTATCAAAATTTCTCGGAAAAATCAAGTACGGTTTGTTTTTACGAATTTTTTTACTATTTCCTTGAAAATTTTTTTGACATTCCCATTTTTTTTTGTAATTTCTTTTAATGAAACCGCAATCTTTTTGAGTTCTTTTGGAATTTTATTGTTGATATTCACACCGACACCGACGACAATCCAATCAATTTTATTACAAGTGACGGAACTTTCCGTCAGAATTCCCGCTACCTTTTTATTCTTCCATCTTCCGTCTTCCATCTTCCATCTTACCATAATATCGTTCGGCGGCTTAATAAAAATTTTCGGCTTTTCAATTTTTATCGTATCAATTATTGCAGCAGCCATTTTCAGGGTTAATGCCGGAATTTTATCGGGCTGGCACTTTATGTCAATTTTCGGTTTAAGAATTATTGAGAAATAAAGTCCGCCTTTTGATGAACTCCAGCCCCTTTCAAATTGACCGCGGCCGTTTGTCTGTTTCTGGGCGAGAACAATCGTTTCCGAGACAGATTTTTCAGCGATTTTTTTTGCATAATTTTGGGTTGAACCAATTTTTTTGAATCGGATTATACGCATTAGAATTCCAAACTTATATCAAGGGCGGGTGCCGAATGGGTAATTTTGCCGACGGAGATTCTGTCCGGTTTTAGAGATGCGGTTTTCTTGACCGTTTTTAAATTGATATTTCCGGAAATTTCAATCTCGCATTTTGAATGTTTGCGGATATATTTTATGCACTTTTTCATCAACTCAAAATCAATGTTGTCAAGCATAATTATATCCGGTTTCAATTTTACAAATTTTTTAACCTGACCGAAATTCTGTGCTTCAATTTCTACAGGTATTCCACTATTTATAAATTTATAAATTGTTAAATTGTTAAATTCTGAAATTTTTAAATGATTATCTTTTATCAAAACCATATCCGAAAGATTAAGCCGGTGATTGTACCCGCCACCGCAACGGACAGCGTATTTTTCCAGTTCTCTTAAAAGCGGTGTTGTTTTGCGAGTATCATAAATTTTCGCGTTTCCTTCGGTTTTATCCACGAACATTTTTGTTACGGTTGCCACTCCAGATAAGTGCTGCAAAAAATTCAGGGCGGTCCTTTCGCCGGTTAGAATCGCCCTTGCGTTTCCGGTAACTTTTGCAATCACTTGACCGTTTTTGACTTTTTTGCCGTCTATGCTTTTTTTAACAAATTCTATTTTTTGGTCAAGATGCCGGAAGACCATTCCGGCGATATCCAGTCCGCAGACGACACCCGGTGCCTTTGCAACAAATCTTGCCGAGATAATTTTATTTTTTGGTATCAAAGCATTCGTGGTGATGTCACCTTTCGGCGCATCTTCTTTTAATGCCAGTTTGATAATTGTTTTTGTGTCCATAAATTTATTCTATCAAATTTTTGTTTTTTTTGCAACTTGCATTTCTTTCAGTTCAAAGATTTTATCCCGCAGAACCGCGGCAAGTTCAAAGTTCAAATTCTCGGCGGCATCATTCATATCTTTTTCAAGTTGAGAAATATTCTTCGTCGTATATTTTGAAATATCCTCTTTAATCAAAAGCATTGAGTCCTGTTTTGCTTTATACTGAAACTCTTCAAGGTCGTTAATTGCTTTAACAATTGTCTTCGGCGTGATTTTATGTTTTTTGTTATATTCCAACTGCTTTTTCCGGCGGCGGTCCATCTCGGACAAAGCCCTTTTCATTGAACCGGTGATGTTGTCTGCATAAAGAATTACGAAACCGTTTATATTTCTTGCGGCGCGACCGGAAACCTGAATTAACGATGTCTCGCTTCTTAAAAAACCTTCTTTATCGGCATCCAAAACTGCAACAAGCGAGACCTCCGGCAAATCCAAGCCCTCGCGTAAAAGATTTACGCCGACCAAAACATCAAAATTACCTTTCCGCAGGTCATTCAAAATCTCTATTCTTTCAAGTGCTTTAATATCGCTGTGGAGATATTTTACTTTTATCTTTTTTTCATAGAGATACTCCGCGAGGTCTTCCGCCATTTTTTTTGTGAGAGTTGTAACCAAAACCCGCTCTTTATTTTTTACCCGCTTTCCTATTTCTGCAATCAAATCGTCAATCTGATTTTTTATCGGTTTAACAACAACTTCCGGGTCAATAAGACCGGTAGGACGGACAATCTGCTCAACAATCACCCCTTTAGATTTTTTCAGTTCATATTCCGACGGAGTTGCAGAAAGATAGATAATATTTCCGACCAGCGATTCAAACTCGTCCAGTTTTTGAGGACGGTTATCAAGTGCGGAAGGCAGACGAAAACCGAAATCAATAAGTGTTTCCTTCCTTGCTTTGTCGCCTTTATACATCCCGTAAATTTGAGGAATTGTGACATGGGATTCGTCAATAATTGTCAGAAAATCCTTCGGAAAATAATCAATTAAACACGGTGGACGAGACCCTGCGGGTCTTCCTGATAAATGGCGAGAGTAATTTTCAATACCGTGGCAATAACCCATCTCCGACATCATTTCAATATCGTAATTTGTCCGTTGTTCAATTCTCTGTGCTTCCAACAATTTGCCCTGATTTGTAAAAAATTGTACCTGTCCCTTTAATTCGCGGCGGATTTCGGAAACGGCTTTTTCCAATTTTTGGCGTGATGTAACAAAATGTTTGGCGGGATAGATGAGATACTGTGAACTGTGAGATGTGAGATGCGAGATGGAATGCCCGGTCAGCGGATTTATTTCGGTAATTTTTTCTATTTCATCACCGGAAAATTCCAGCCGTACGGCCGTCTCGGAATTGGCGGGGAAAATTTCAACGTTATCACCCCTGACACGGAATTTCCCTCTGATAAATTCAACATCATTTCTTTCGTAATGTATGCCTATAAGTTCGGAAAGTAAAAAATCACGGTTTATCGTCTTGCCTTTTTCCAAGACGACGCACATCTGTTTGAAATCAGACGGGCTTCCAAGATTATAGATTGATGAAACGGAGGCAACTACAATAACATCGTTGCGGGATAAAATTGATGATGTCGCTTTCAGGCGAAGTCGGTCAATGTGGTCGTTGATTGATGCGTCTTTTTCAATGTAGGTGTCCGTCTGGGGAATGTACGCTTCCGGCTGATAATAGTCGTAATATGAAATGAAATATTCAACGGCATTTTCAGGAAAAAAACTTTTGAATTCGGCGTAGGTTTGTGCTGCAAGCGTTTTGTTGTGCGAGATGACAAGCGTAGGTCTATTTATCTGTGCGATGACATTTGCGACGGTAAATGTTTTTCCGCTTCCTGTAACACCGAGTAACACCTGATGTCTCTGATTTTTACTTAAACCATCAACAAGCTGTTTGATGGCTTCCGGCTGGTCGCCCGCGGGTTTGAATTTTGATACAAGTTTGAATTTATTCATAAAAAAGCGACCTTGAAAGGTCGCACTTCCATAATTTAATTACCTCCGTCCCCATTATTTTCCTCCGTCCCCATTATTTTATTATTTCCACCCATTTTTTACGGCATAGGATCCCATTGAGGGGGGAGTTCTTTCCAACTTTGTCTGGTGGGTCTTCCGGTTGAAGTTACTTCTATATTTTCAGCACAGGTTTTATCATAATATATTACAGGCGAACCTGTTCCTGCAACACTACCGGCACAAATTACAGATCCATATATTGAAGGACTAGAACCGCAATCAGCAATTCCGCCGACATATATGAAACCCCTCATAGCAGTGTTCCCCATGTTAAATGATGTGCTTGATGAATGTAATCCGCTATCGCCGGGGTATTCTCCGGTATCAGTACTATCCGGTCCACCCCAGCCGCTGGCTTCTGCAGTATTATTCCAGTACTCCTTCCATGCATCTGCATGTGGAGTTGCCGACCGTGCAGTTCCTTTATTACTTGTCCCAAAGGTCATATTACCTTTACATATAATAACACCTTTTAGATTGCATTGTGTTAATGTAGCGGCGTTTTCAATGTAATAAGTGGTAAAGGTATCAGCGATATCATCATAAATGCCAGAACTTCCACCGCCGACATATGCACCGCTAAAAGTAGTTGTTGCAACTGAGGTATCTCTATAAACATCGTAACCGCTGGCTGTTTCATATGCTTGAGCATCCGCTTTATATTTATCAAAATCAATTTCCGGGAGAGTGATATCCTCACGCTGATCATGCCATTCTTGATATTCGTCATTAACTCCTGTAGGACCTGATGTGGGTGCTCCGGCGGTAGGATCATCGTGGTCATGACCTCCGCCGCCGACACAGGTAATTTGACCTGCAGCATATTTTCTTGGGAAACCATTATCCGCTGAACCTGATAAGACAATGGCTCCAATTGAATATACAGGACCCCAGTGAATTTTAAAATTACCGCCTGCTGTAATACCCGACGCATTTAAGGCGCCTGTTACTCCCGGCGATTTATAATAAACCGCCTGAATTGTTCTGCACTCGGCGGTCGCACTGTCTTTTCCGGAAGCAGTAATTATTACTTCGTCTTCTTCCGCGCCTGTAGATAATTTTATTTTGTAAGAACCGCCTTCAATATCTGAATATTCTTTATCGCCGTAGTAATTTGTAATATGCGTTCCTTCAATAACATCATCCCATATCCCAGTTTCATTCAATTTATAAACGCCCCTGTCAAGTCCTGCCTCCGCGAGATGAAAAGCCCTTGTGGATTTTACCTCTTTCACCGTCCATTTCGCTTCGTGCTGGGTTAGAAAAACAAGTCCGGGTATAACGATGCCGATAATCATCGCAATTATAAGCATGATAACCACTACTTGACCTTTTTTAATATTCATAATCTCTCCCGTTTAATTCATGATACGAACTTTTGCCACCGAAAGTTGAAGCGCTTTTGTCTGCGATGAATACGTCTTTTTCTCAAAAGTAATTGACATCGCTATAATTGAGTCGTCGGCTGTTTCCGGATAGATAAACTGAACCGCCCTTACCGATTTCGCAAGACATCTTGTTGAGTTTATCACCTCATACAGTTCCTGACCTTTTTGATAATAGTAAAACGGTTGCCCGTCTTTTGTAAAATATATTCTTGAATAAGGCGGCTGGTTGGAATCATATCTGTCAATAACAACTGATGACGCAGTCGCCTGCCTTAAATGTTTGTCAACCGCCGAAACGCAGGTTCTTCCGTCCCGCTGAATTTCGGCTTTGGTGGATGAAAGATACCACAGTTGTATCCACTTGAAAAACAGTGAGGAAAGCGCCCCCGCTATGATGGAAATGGTTACCACATTTATCAAAAGTTCAACAATTGTAAAACCTTTTTTTTTCATAATTTTTTAGCCACGAATTAGCACTAATTTGCACGAATAAATTCGTGCCTACAATCTTTATTATTTGCGTTTATTCGCGTCCATCCCGCTAAAGCGGGACAAGTTTCGTGGTTCCGTTTTTTTCATTTACGGCCAGGGAAACGAAACCGTCGCCGATGAATCGGAAACGCCGAATATGACTGTTCCGGTTTTTGTCGGTTGAACCACTACGGTGGCGCCTGAAATTTTTGTGTACCACGACTTTAAGTTATATGTCCAGCCCTTCCTTACAGAAACGCTATAATTACCGCTGGAGTCCGAAATTGTCCCGTAGTAAATTGTGTTGGTGCCTCCAACACTTCCGCCTGATATTGCCGGCGGTGAATCGGCAGGCATAGCATCCGTAGTTGCAATTATCAAAACACCGGTTTTGATATTGCCTCCGATGGCAGTATCGGAAACAGAACCTTGAATTTTTCCCCAAGCGGATGTAATTCTAAAATCTTTGCCTGTTTCTTCTTCACCTTGTGAAAGATCAACCGAATAACCCTCGGTAGACGATACCCACGCTGAACCGTTCCAAATTAAAAATGAATCCGCATCGTCCAAAACGGGATATAAATCATAATCGGTTGCAGTTTTTGCGCCTTTTATCATATAAGTACCGTCCGTTCCCGAAACCACATCCGTTGAAAAATTGCTTGTTGGACTTGTAGTTCTTATTGTAATATAAGGCAGGTCTCCGCCGGAAGCGTTGTAAGTATGTCCGGAAATCCATCCGGCTGCATATATTTTTAAGTCACCGGCAGAAACCGACGCACCATAATTCACCTCTACCGTTTTGTTTGCTTCTGCCTGCGAAGTCCCTGATGTCCATTTCGCACCGTCCGGGACGGAGGTGTAATCCGGGTTGGCGATAACGGTATAAGAGCCGACATCTACGGAAAAACTAAAATTACCGCTTGTGTCCGTGACAGCGCTGTAAACACCGGCTGAAACGGTTATATCGGCAACTCCGGCAAGAGTATCCCCTCTTATAACCCTGCCTGAAATAAATCCGCCTTCGGATGTTGATGAAAGTATTATGTCGCACTTTGTTTTTCCGCCGGTCGTTATGTTGTTATTCGGCACAAGTCCCATAAGCGTTAGTGATGAACCGTAAATAGTGACTACTGTTCCGGTTGCAATTCCCGTAAGATAATAATAGCCGGTTGAAGAAGCATTTACCGCCGATGAAAGCCCGTCGTTTGCCGAAACAACCGCATAGCCGACGGGTGTTCCCAAAACAGGCGTTTCGGCGGTACTTGTAGTATTTTGAGGTTTTACTTGATTATCATGAAAAACCCAATTTTCTTCATTTTTGTCGTTGTCATATGCATTGCCGTTTGAATTGTCCCACATCAACACGGAAGTAGTATATGATGAATAAGAAATCCGCTCTATGCTGTCATTTGTTGAAAAATTCCCCGCCGCAATTGCAAAACCGCTTCCCTCTTTTGCGTTATCGGGTATTGACCCGGCAGGTCCCCAGGCAATACTGTCTATCCAGACATCAGCAGTAGTCAACAAACCCACGCCGCCGGTGTTTGAGGCATTAGGCATTTTGGCAGAGAGATAAGTTGCATCTGCTTGAATACCGGTTACCGACGGATAACTCGCTATAAGAAAATATTTATGCGAATCAACGGTATTATTCTCACATGTAAACAAAAAATCGGAATTATCAACATATTTAAGTATATAGTTATTTTCAACGGTTATGGTGTATGTCGTCGGATTATAAAGTTCAACATATTCCGTTGCATCTTCTGTAAGAGCAATGCAGATTTCCGAAATTACCAGATGGTCTCTTTTATAGACAAAACCGTAAGCGTTTCCCTTCTCTTTCGCCGTCAGTTGAAGATTGACTGCGGCGGAAACGGCGGTGGCGGCGGAGACCTTTGAAAAATAGCCGTCTTTTGAAACACTTATCTGAACGGTTGCAGGTGAGGTTGTTTTTATAATATAATAGCCGGTGGTGGATGTCGTATCGCTCCTGTTTATATCCTGAACTACCTCAACCCTTGCTGCGGAAATTCCGACGCTGTTCGTGGTGGTTATGATACCGTATATTTTGCCGCTCATTGTTGTTCTGTTCGGGTCATCCCTTAAATTATACAAAACAAGTGATTTTTGCTCATTATTTTCCGTCCATTTTACTTCTATTTTTATTTTTTTTATACCCTGATCCGTTGCGGTCGGCGACATCGTGGAAATTTCCGTACCTGATTCCTCCGCTTTCCAGACGGTTGTGTATCTGGTATAATTGGCATCGCCGACATTTAATGATTCCGGAATGTAATCGGTGTTCGTATTGTCATAACCGGGAGATATGAGGTCATCTTCGGAAGTAGTAAGTAGACGCGCATAAGAAATGTTCTTTAATATCTCAATTTTTTCCTGCGCGAGATTATTTGCTATGGTTCTGGTTTTACCGGTTATAAGACCCTTACCGATAGTTGAGAAAGTGGTAATTATACCCAGAATAACAATGCTGATGACAAGAATTGTAACCACTATCTCAACCTGACTGAACCCAGTTGAATTAGTAAGTAGCGAGTAGTAGTTGCCAACCTTGGTTGGCTTATTTGCAGTTGCCAACCTTGGTTGGCTTATTTTATTTTTCTTGTTTTTCATATTGAGTTCCCGGTATGTTTTATAACACAAATTACCTAAAATGTCAAGGTGTTTTTTGACACTACCGCCACGGATACCATTTTCTTTCTCTTTCCGATTCTGCTGTATCCGATTTGTAACTAAGATTCGATTTTATCCTGATATTAAACCAAAACTCGTAAAAATTTCTTTCACCGGCTTTGAGAGGCACTCTGTCAAGATATGAAAAGTTTGCTTCCCAGCAGTGAAGGTCGCGATAAATATTTACAGACCGCTCGTAATATCTGTAATCCTTAAAATTGTTTCTGTGTTCCGTAAAATCATAACTGAAAGATGACTGCATTTTGTAAGCGACCTGCCAGTTTGCCGTCGGTCTTAACCCTACCTCCCCGGTAAATGTCAGATGATTTGGTGTGGAGCGGTTATATGAAACACCGTTTTTCAGATAAGCTTTTTCCTTGCTTTTGTCGAAACGGTCTGGTCCGAGACGCAGTTCGGAATTTAACTGGACGGAGTTAGGTTTTTCGTAAAAAACATTGTAATCATTCCTGTAATAAATGTTCAGGAAATTATAAATGGAGTAATCAAATTCAGATGTGATGCCGTCAAGCCGTTGTTTGAAATCAAATGATTGTGTGGATGATGATGACTTCCGGACATCAAGCCCCGTCCAAACCCGCACCGTTAAATTATCAATATAAGCCGAGTGCTTTGTTCTTAGTTTATCCGCTATAACGCCGCGGTAGTCATCATGTCTTTTGTCCGGCTCCTGCTCAAAATAGTAACCGAACTGATGGTCAAGAAAATTTAACGAGCGGATGTCTAAATTGAGGTCGGTATTGTATGTCCATCGATCAATATCTTTGATATCCTCTTTATTGAGCCGGTCCTGCCAGTAAGTTTTTACTCCCGCTGCCGAGGTGAGAGTAATTTTTCTGGTAAGACGAAGCGGGTTCGTGAATTTTAACGAACTGTTTGCGTTTGTTCTGTAAAAATCTTCCTCTCTAATCCATGTTTTCTCGCCATTAGCCGAAAATTCGTAATAAAGAGGAAGTTTTCTTATTTTTATCTGATTGGTTATGTAAGATACGGACGGAACGGTCATTCCGGTTAAAAGATATTTATTGTCGTCTGTGTTGAAAACATCACGGCGGGAAAATAAAATACGACCTGTTGACATACCCGTGTTTCTCGTGAAAGCAACCGATGAATTGACATCTCGGTAAATCCTTATCCAATCGCGCGTATAAAAATTATTAAAGGACTCGTCACTGGCGAGGTTTGAATTTATTTGCGTTGACCATGTGTCCGTAAAATTCTGTTGATGATAAATACGGGCATTCCATCGCCTTATTCTGGTATCATGTTCCCATATGTGATAACCATATACACTGCCTTGCATTTTAGAGCCGACATTATAAATTTCCTCAATCCCGTATCCCCACCCCTTATAAGAATAATAATCCAGATAAATTTTGCTGAAAAACTGTTCTGAAAATTTATATCCGATAAAACCTCTTGAGAAATAATCTTCGCTCTGGTTGTACCCGTGCTTGAAATCTATTTTCAGTTTTTTCTCACGAAGCGATTTGTAATAATACGGGAGAGCACCCGACGGGATATCGTCAACGTAAAAAACCACATTTTTTGCAGTTATTTCTTTTTCTAAAATTAAGTGAACCCTTTTTGCGTAATGCTGATAGTGCGGGTTTTCAAGATTGCACGATGTAAAAAAAACTTTTTCAAGATAGATGTCTTTCTTAATTATATCCATTTCGGCAGTATCGCAACTTAACGAGACATCGCCAGCTTTTAATTTTACATTACCTGTAAAAACAGATTTACTGTTCACCTTATCATACTCCATTTTGTCGGAGGTGATATTGATTTCCTGTTCGCAGTAAAGATGAGTAAGAAGTAATAAGTAAGAAGTAATAAGTAAGGAAAAGCCGTAAAATTTAGTATTCATTTGTATACTTTCCAGTCGGTAAAATTAAAACTACTTGCGTACTTTCGCAACTACGGAAGTAGTTGAATAGCACAAAAAATATGACTTATTTTTTTGATAAAAATGCAGCCCCGATTGCTCCGAGATTTTCGGGATTTTTAGATTTTATTATTTTTACATGTTCAAGCGGGGTTTTGAATGCCCGTTTTTTAAGTTCATCTAAAAATCTTTTTTCAATTAAGTCCCAGTTGTTTGAAACACCGCCGGAAAATGTTATCATATCAGGATTAAAAATATTGATTAAACTGCCGATGCCGACGGCCAGATATTCGGAAAATTTTTTATAAACTTTAAGTGCCTGCCTGTTGCCTTTCCTTGCTTTATATGCGATTATTGCCGGCGTTATATTTTTTAATCCCAGTTTGGTTGCCGTTTTAATTATGCCTTTTGTTCCGATATACGTTTCAAGGCAGCCGCGATTTCCACAGCTGCATTTCGGGCCATCGGGATTTATGGTTATGTGTCCGATTTCTCCGGCAGAGCCGGTTGAACCCCTGTAAAGTTTGCCGTCAATTATTATTCCGCCGCCGACACCCGTGCCGAGCGTTACGGTAATAAAATTTTTATATTTTCTTTCTCCGTCAATAGTATAAGAACCGTAAGCGGCACAGTTAGCGTCATTATCAACAACTGTCGAGACATTTAATTCCTTTTCAAAGTATTTTTTTAATTTGACATTTTTCCATTTAGGAAGATTGGGCGAGTATCTTAAAATACCGTTTTTACTGTCAACATCACCCGCGATGCTAATACCGGCAGCAGAAATATTTCCAATTTTTTTTACTCCGGTAATTATTTTTTCTAAAACTTTTTTATAATTACCGTCTGACATCGGAAGCATAATACTTCTTTTCAAAATCCCGGTTTTGGAAATTTTCGTAATAAGAATTTTTGTTCCGCCGATATCTATCCCGCAAACAAAATCTTTTTTTATCTGACCGTTAAACATTTCATTGCCTCCGCTACCGTATAAACCGACCCCGTTACGCAAAAATCTTCAGATTTTTTTATTGCAGATTTAACCGCATTTTTTATATCGTCAAAAACAAATATATTTTTACAAGATACGTGTTTTGCAAATTCTTTTTTTGTGATTTCAACGCTTAACGCTCTTTCGTTCTTCGGTGCTGAAATAAAAACATTTTTAGCGACAGATGATATTATTTTTATCATTTCTTTATAGTCCTTATCTGATAAAACCCCGAATACAAAATTTATATTCTTCTTAAAATACTTTTCAACCGAATTTTTAAGCGCCGCTATTCCTGTCGGATTATGGGCACAATCTGAAATAACTGTAATCTGTGAACCGTAAGATGTAAGATGTTTAATCTCAAATCTTGCCGGCCAGACGGTATTTTGTAAGCCGTCAATAATATATTTTTCGGGAATGTCTAACAACCGGCAAACTCCCATAGCCAGATTGGCATTTTGTTTCTGATGAATGCCAAAAAGTGATGTCTCGTAATTCTTTTGCTTTTTGCTAACTATAACCCGTGCTTTCTTTATTTTTGCGATTTTTTCTATTGTTTGCAATGCAATTCCGGATGTGCCCGTTACAACAAAACCGTTACTTTTTATAATTCCCGCTTTTTCTCTTGCAATTTTTGAGACGGTATTTCCAAGATATTGAGTGTGCTCCAAAGATATATTTGTAATTACGGAAACCAACGGGTTTTTTATAACATTTGTTGCATCCAACCGCCCGCCCAAACCAACCTCAATTACCGCAAAATCAACTCTTTCCCTCTCAAAATACCAGAAAGCCATCGCTGTTAAAAGTTCGAAGTAAGTAAGTGAATAGCGGTTAATTAGTGCTGAGTAATTGGTAACGAATTCGGTAAAATATTTTCTGGGAATTTTTTTGCGGTTTATCTGAAGCCGTTCTCGTATATCCAAAAGATGAGGTGATGTGTAAAGCCCGACCTTATAGCCCGCTTTTTGTAAAACTGTTGAAATATACGCACAGACGGAGCCCTTGCCGTTCGTGCCGGCAACGTGTATAATTTTAATTTTATCCTGCGGATTTCCCAATTTTTCCAAAAAATTTCTGATGCGTGTCAAGTCAAAATCATATGAGAACTCGCCAAGATTTTCTACATACTTCAATGCTTGTTCGTATTTCATACCAACAAATCAACGATTTCTGAAATCGTATTTTTCAGTTCTTTTCTTTCGGTGATTATGTCAATCTGACCGTGTGATAAAAGAAATTCCGATAACTGAAAATCGTCGGGAAGTTTTTGTTTGATTGTTTGCTCAATAACGCGCGGACCCGCAAAACCGATAAGTGCTTTCGGTTCGGCGATAATTACATCACCCAACATTGCAAAAGAAGCCGCAACACCGCCCGTTACAGGATGGGTTAAAACGGAAATAAATGGAAGTTTTACTTCTGATAGTTTTGCAATCGCCGCGGCTGTTTTTGCCATCTGCATCAGAGAAAACATCCCTTCCTGCATTCTTGCACCGCCGGAAGATGAAACAATTATAAGCGGTAGTTTTTTTTCAACTGCCGTTTCAACCGACCGGGTTATTTTTTCACCGACTACGCTTCCCATGCTACCGCCCATAAAATCAAAATCCATAATACATATTATAGCATCTTTGCCGTCTATTTTACCAAAACCTGTAATAACCGCATCGTTAAGTTTTGTTTTGTTTTTAGCATGTTTTATTTTTGAAGAATACTTTTGAGTATCACTAAATGATAACGGGTCGGTTGACTGTAAATCAGCGGACATTTCATTAAAACTGTTTTCATCCAAAATCTGTTTTATCCGTTCTTTTGATGTAAGACGAAAATAATAACCGCATTTCGGACATACAAAAAAATTTTTTTCAAGTTCTTTATTGTAAATTATATTATGACAACTGTCACATTTTTTCCAGAGACCGTCGGGAACTGACACTTTGCCATTCGGCTCTTCCACCGGCATAAATACCTCCAATAAGAGCAATTAAAAATGTAAAATTAAAAATTATTGATGGATTTTTTTAACTGCTTTATAAAACTTTCAACTGATTTTTTTTGTCGGATTAGTTCAATTACAGCGCTTCCGACGATAAAACCATCACAGTAATTTTTTAATTTCTTTATATGTTCCGGCTTAGATATTCCAAAACCAACCAATAGCGGCGTTTTTGTTTCTTTACGCATCATTGTTAAATATGGAATTAAATCATTAGATACATCTTTTCTTGCACCGGTTATGCCTGTAACCGCCGTTATATATACAAATCCGGTTGATGATTCAGCGATTTTTTTTGCACGGTGGTTTTCCGTAGTAAGTGCAATAAACGGAATGAAAGCGATATTGTAAGTTTTTGCCAACTTTTTTATCCCGCCTCGCGGGATGCCGCTGTCCTCGTTTGATAAATCCGGGATTATTACACCGTCTACGCCTGTTTTCTCTGCGATATTATAAAACCTTTCCAAACCGAAATTGTAAATCGGATTTAAGTAGCCCATCAGAACAATCGGGATATCCGTTTTTTTTCTTATATTTTTTACAATTGAAAATATTTTTTTGAGATTTATTTTTTTTTCAAGCGATTTTTGCGATGAGTATTGAATTGTCGCTCCGTCGGCAATCGGATCGGAAAACGGAATCCCCAGTTCAATTATATCGGCATACTTTTCGATGTCTAAAATAATTTTTTCGGTCGTTTTTATATCCGGGTAACCGGCCGTTAAAAAAACAACCAGAGCTTTTTTGTTTTTTCTTTTTAATTCAGTAAGCAGTTTTTCTATTCTTGTCATTTATGTGTTATGTCAATGTCCTTATCGCCTCGACCTGAAAGACAGACGATAACAATTTTATTTTTAAGTTTCATTGCCATCTTTGTAAGATAAGCGATTGCATGCGCCGATTCCAATGCGGGAATAATTCCTTCACTCTCGGATAACAACTTAAATCCGTCAATCGCCTCACAATCTGTAACCGAAACATAACTTGCCCTGCCCGTTTGTTTGTAAAATGAATGCTCGGGGCCGACACCGGGATAATCAAGTCCTGCCGAGACGGAATGCGTCGGTAAAATCTGGCCGTTTTTATCCTGCAAAATAAAAGTTTTTGTTCCGTGGAGAACTCCGATTTTTCCGCATTCTATAGATGCCGAATGTTTTCCCGACAATAAACCCAGACCGCCCGCTTCAACCCCGATGAATTTCACACTTTTATCATTATAAAACGGATGGAAAAGTCCGATTGAGTTGCTTCCTCCTCCGACGCAGGCGACTAAATAATCCGGTAGTTTTTTTTCAACTTCTAAAATTTGTTTTCGTGCTTCTTTACCGATTACCGACTGAAAATCACGGACAATGAGCGGATAAGGATGGGGTCCGACACAGGAGCCAATAAGATAATATGTCGTTTTTACATTCGTCACCCAATCACGCATTGCCTCGTTTATGGCATCCTTAAGGGTGCAACTACCCGAGTGAACAGGTATTACATTCGCACCCAAAAGTTTCATTCTGAAAACATTTAATGACTGCCTTTTTATGTCCGCATCACCCATATAAACATCGCATTTTATCCCGAAAAGTGCGCAGACGGTTGCAACTGCCA
Source organism: Elusimicrobiota bacterium (assembly GCA_041658185.1). Classification (GTDB taxonomy): domain Bacteria; phylum Elusimicrobiota; class UBA8919; order UBA8919; family UBA8919; genus UBA8919. The sequence goes on along the minus strand of JBBAAR010000009.1, from coordinate 94,697 downwards.
CGCCGTGCTGTCCGGCACCTGTTTCAGCAATAATTCTGGTTTTTCCCATTTTTTTAGCAAGCAGCGCCTGGCCGAGTGCGTTGTTAATTTTATGCGAACCGGTATGACATAAATCCTCTCTTTTGAGATAAATTTTTGAGCCGAATTTCCGGGAAAGATTTTTTGCGAAGTAAAGCGGCGTAGGTCTGCCGGCGTAATTTGTGAGATAAAAAGAAAATTCCCGCTTGAAATTTTTATCTAATTTTACTTTTTTATAAAAATTTTCTAATTCAAAAATAGCCGACATCAATGTCTCGGGAACGAACCTTCCGCCGAACTGTCCGTAATATCCGTTTTTATCAGGTAACATAATAGTTATATTTTACTAAAAAACTAAAAAATTGCAATAAAAAAAGCGGCCTGTTGATAACAAGCCCTGTTAGAAGTATCGTATCACGATGTGCTACTTCTAACAGGGCAAGCCGCTTTTTAGACAGTGTAGGGCAACCCTTCAGGGTTGCTTGATTATCGCAAGTCATATATTGCAGGGCTAAAGCCCTGCCCTACAAAGCCCTGCAACTACAAATATCCGTTAAGGATTTATGAACATACCGGAAATATCACCGGCAGCGACCATAGGAAGTCCCTTCAGGGAAAACCAAAACCATCCCCGATTTATTACTGAAAATCCCATTCAACTTCTATCTGTCTCCGGAATGAATCGTCTACTGAAATCTCAAAATGTGCCCCCACAGGCGTCCATGCTGGCGCTCCGTTAATTATACTTGCCGAGGTCTGATTAAGCAATAGATCCTTCCTATACTCGGCTCGGTTACCTGAACCATCATAATAAGATAATCCGGAATACATCTCGGCTGTTGTGTAAGATGCTGTCGGCTTTGCATAACTAAATGTGAGCGTGCCTCCGATGTTCGCCGCAGAAAGTGCATGGGATGTTATGCCAAATGTCGGAAAGTGTGCGGCTGTAAGTTCAGTACTCATAAACGGCCTCTTAGGAAGTGTTACAGTCCTCGTCTCAACAAGAGTTCCGGATGAGTCATAAACCTTTATTGTATAAAGGGCATTGTCAGGGATTGCGGATATGACCGCATCGGACATCACATATAATTCACTGTTCACCCCGGTTGTCTGGTATGCGGGGTCAAGAGACAAATCCGTCGGTTCATTTTGCGGCTTGCGGATGATTATTCCGTCTGCAGGAAGTCCGGGACCTGTGATGGTGGCTGATTGAATATTAAAATTCCCGTCATCTTCGGCCCAGCAATTTATCCCGCTATAAATCTGTACAGAACCATCCGCCTTGAGCCGTTTGTGGGTTTCAAAGTCTATATCTAAGTCCAATTTAAACCCGTTACCCTTCGTCTTCCAGGAGTTATTTTCTTTAGTGACCCAGAAACCATCGTCCGGAGCACCAAAAGAACCATCCGAGAAATGGAAAAGAGCGGCTATTTTATAATCACCGCCTATTTTTTCTTCAATATTCAGATTAGTTATAGAAGTGATACTGTTCCCCCTTGATGTCGGACTATTTGATACCGATTCATTTATATCTTGAGTTCTATTCCATCCATCATTAAGTCCATATATTGATGTTGATGCATAAAACGGCTCCAAATCAGCGGCAGTTAAATTAAGCCCTTTGTTTATAACAGTGACAAAATTAGAAAGCATTACCGCTATTGCATCAAGGTCTGTTATAATTGTAGTTGCAGGAACCTCTCCTGTTGTAAGAGTGTCGGTCGGAGTTGTTAGAGCCGTTGTGAGCGCCGAAGCGATCTGCGTGTTGGTTGTTTTATCCGTGACCGTTACCGCACCTGTGCCCGTACTGAGCGTCACTTTTACCACATCAAAAACAGCGTCAAGCCCTGTACGATTGGCTGCATAGGCGCCCGTAATCGGATTGATATTGGCATTGTAAGCGTCAAGTAAGGGTTTTAGCATGTTCTGAATATCCGCTATCGCCTTATCAAGGTTGGTCTGCGTTATGGGAGTGAGGGATGAATTGGCATACACGCTTGCAGGGTTGGTGACGCCTGCTGCGGCTGCAACAGCCACACTTGACAGCGGGTTGATATTGGCGGTGCCGGCGCCTGTGGCACAGGAATACAGGTCGTAACTGTTACCGCCCACTGCACCATCTGCACGAAGATAAAACGGAGGGGTTAAGCCCGTAACATCAAAGGAAAATTTACCGTCAATGGCTATTGCAGTCGGTCCCTTTGTAATAGCAGGATACGGTGAACTGTCTTTTAAGTAGGCATACCCTATTATCGGAGCACCTGCTGCTGCAAAGCCCGTGACAAATGCCGGAACAAGCGAGGTTCTCGTGGAAGCGACATTTGAATAGGCGGAATTACCGTCGCTGTTATACGCTCTTACTCTATACCAGTATGTCGTAGCGGCGGTTAATCCGGTGTCGCTGTAACTTTTTGGTGTAACTGATGCTATCTGGGTAAAAGTTGTATTATCAGGGCTTCTTTCTATCTTGAACCCGGTTACGACAACACTTTCTGTCCATGACAAGTTTATCTGGACCGAAGAAACAACTACTGCGGTAAGGTCTGCCGGTGCGAATGATGCCGATGTTGCCGCCTTTTTCTCTCTCACTTTTTCATCCAGTTCCTTTACCTTTTCCTTTACCGCGCCGGTCATTCCAAGCCGCAGTCCTGCGGCGTAAAGAAATACCGACGATACAAGAATTAAACCGAGCAAAAAAAACTTTTTCATAATTTGCCCACCTCCATAGATTCAACCACGAATTAACACGAATAAATATCAGCCACGAATACACACGAATTGACACGAATATAAAATTAGTGTTCATTAGTGTTCATTCGTGGTTAATTCTTTTAGTGTCCATTCGTGGTTCCATTTTCATTTTCCTAAATAATAATTTATTCCGAAATTGACTACATACTCCAAACCGCTTACCGACTCCGATGTGTCTTTCGTATCTTTAAGCGAAACGAATGCGGGTCCTAAATCCAACTGGAACGAAAAACTTTTCGCAAAAAAATACTCACCGCCGACGAAGACCTCCCCCGCAATTCCGTTGCCTTTACTGTCATCTCCCTTGAATGTTACAAAATCACCTTCCAATCCGGCGAATAAAAGATATTTCGCTTCGGGTGAAAAATAATAATAACCCCTCAACCCGCCGACGACAATGTCCGTTTCAAGTTGACCTTTCAGTTCAACGGAAATTTTATCGCTGAAAAAATACCTCGCACCTAACCCCGGAAAATTTACCCCGATACCTAAATCGCCTTTTGCGACTTCTCCATAGAGACAGGACGAAGTAAGCAAACAAAACAAAAACAACTTCAATACAAATTTTCTACTCATCTAAATCACCTCCGTTTTTGTAATTGTTGTAGTTGCCCAATTCATTGGGCTAATGCGCCTGATAAATCAGGCAACTACATAGCCGAGCAAGCTCGGCAACTACACAGGCAGGGACAAACCCTGCAACTACAAGGCATCTGCCTTGAACTCAAAGGCATTTACCCGGAACTCAAAGGCACTTGCCCCGGAGTTAAAGGCAGTCGCCTTAAGGGTTAAGGCGATTACCTCTCATCCCATTCAACTTACTTTTTTTGTTGACTTTATCTCGCCTTCAACCTGAGGGATAAACTCGCGCAGTTTGGCTGCCTTCGGACCGTATTTTCCCTTCACATATCTTGTATATGAGGCATAACTTTTTTGCAAACCATCCAATAAAGTATTTACCGCCTCGGTCTGCGCCTTCAAGTCCGCTTTCAACTTCTCCTGCTTGCTGTTTTCCGTTTCAAGTTTCGCGATATTTGTCTCTGTTGTTTTCAGTTCATCCTTCAGAAACGAAAAATCAGCGGAATTGTTTTTCAGCCCGCCCAACATAACTTTGAACCTTGAGACCTCATCGCCGATTGACCTGGATTTTCTTGCCATTTTTTATCACCCCATTTTTAATGTTAGAGAATTAGTTTATACGACAGAGAATTAGAGAATTAAAATCCTGTTAATCCTGTCAAAAATAAAAAGCGACCTTAAAAGGTCGCACTACAAAAACATTAAAGAAAAAAGCACGAATGAATTCGTGCCTACAAAAAATATTTTGCTAATCTCTAATTCTCTATTCTCTAATCTCTGTCTGTTTCTACCCCCCCCCCCCGAAAATTTTACCGACGGGGATATTCACAACGGGATTCTGAATGATATCAATGTTAAACATAATTTTTTCTCAATGACTTGCCTTAGAATGTTTTTCTTTATAGTCCTGACTAATAACAATTCCGGCAATAATTACACCAAATATTAACAACACAAGAAAAGCAATGCCTATTTCATTCATAATTTTTATTCTCCTTTATCTAATACAATACCAATTATTAAAAAGATGATAACTAAAATCAATCCTGTAATAAATGATACTATAGGAACTTTTTCAGATGAAATAATCCTTCCAACAATTGTAGCAGCAAAAACAATTTGACTAAAATTAAACAATACTTTCGCAATATTTTCTCTCTGCTTTTTAGTTAATCTCATTTACATTTTCAGTATAACAAAAAGTCTAACATTTGTCAAGCGATTCTTTTCTTTTTTCGTTTTTTAAGGTCGCTGACAACTCTAAGGCGGGCGACGGCGAGCTGAATTTGTGCTTCAATTTGAGCAGTATCAATTTTTTCCTTTGTTTTCAATTTTTCTTTTGCACGCTGTTTTAAAAGTTCCGCGTGTGCAATATCAATTTCTTCCGCCGACTCCGCCGTTTCGCAGAGTATTACGACATTTTTCTGATGGATTTCCGCAAACCCGCCGGATACGGCAAAAAGTTTCAGTTCATCATCTTTTTTTATTCTGATTTCTCCGGGATTAAGCATCGCTAAATAATCAATATGTCCGGGTAAAACACCCATCTCTCCCTCAAAAGCGGGAATTGAAATTTGTTCAACTTCTTCTTTATATGCCACTTTTTCAGGTGTTATAATTTCAAGCGAAAAAGTTTTCATTATTCGGTACCGTTGTTGGATTGTCTTTTTTCCACCTCGTCTATGGTTCCCGTCATATAAAATGTCTGCTCGGGCAAGGCGTCATGTTTACCTTCTATAATCTCCTTAAATCCCTTAATCGTTTCGGATAGTGAAACATATTTTCCGGGTATGCCGGTAAATTTTTCGGCAACAAAAAATGGCTGTGATAAAAATTTCTGTACTTTTCTGGCGCGGGATACGATAATTTTGTCGTCTTCCGAAAGTTCGTCCATTCCCAAAATCGCGATTATGTCCTGCAAATCCTTGTATCTTTGTAAAATTTTCTGGACATTTCTGGCAACGGTGTAGTGTTCAACTCCTACAATTTTCGGGTCAAGTATTTTTGATGAAGAATCCAACGGGTCCACAGCGGGATAAATTCCCAACTCCACAATCTGGCGGGAAAGCACCGTTGAGACATCCAAATGAGAAAATGTAGCGGCAACTCCCGGGTCTGTCAAATCATCCGCAGGCACATAGATTGCCTGAATTGAAGTAATAGAACCGTCCTTTGTAGATGTAATTCTCTCTTGAAGTTGCGCCATTTCCGTCTGTAATGTCGGCTGATAACCGACGGCGGAAGGCATTCTTCCCAAAAGCGCCGAAACCTCGCAGCCCGCTAAAACATATCTGAAAATGTTGTCTATGAAAAGAAGAACATCCTGTCTTTCCGTATCGCGAAAATATTCAGCCTGTGTTAACGCCGAAAGTGCGACGCGAAATCTTGCGCCCGGCGCCTCGTTCATCTGCCCAAAGACAAGCACCGCTTTATCTATAACTTTTGAATTTTTCATTTGAAGCCACAAATCATTTCCTTCACGGCTTCTTTCTCCGACCCCGCCGAAAACTGAAACACCGCTGTGGTGAACGGCAACATTGCGTATCAATTCCATTACGATAACCGTCTTGCCCACACCGGCGCCGCCGAACAGTCCGATTTTTCCGCCTTTTTGATAAGGACAAAGAAGGTCAATAACTTTTATACCCGTCTCAAAAATTTCAGGCGTGGTTTTTTGCTGAACAATCGTAGGCGGCAAAGCGTGAATGGTTCTGAATGTTTCGGATTTTATAACACCTTGATGGTCAATCGGATTACCGAATAAATCCATCACCCTGCCGAGACATTTGCGTCCAACAGGAATTTTTATCGGCTCACCGGTATCTATTGCTTCCATACCCCGTGACAGACCGGAGGTTTCCGTCAAAGAAATGCATCTAACAGTATTGTCACCGATGTGCGCCGCTACCTCAAAAGTCGCCGTAAGAGTCGCATCCGCTGCACAGGTTATAGCATTATATATTTTAGGAAGATTTTCCTTCGGAAACTCGCAATCAACGACTGGACCTATTATCGCAACAATTTTGCCTTTGTTCATAATTATCCGCTTGCTCCCACTATTTCCGTAAGTTCCGTAGTTATCTGCTGCTGCCTTAATTTATTCATAACAAGTGAAAGATCAGAAATTATTTCCATTGAATTTTTATTGGCGTTTTCCATTGAGTTTCTTCTGGATGCAATTTCAGAAGTATATGCCTCCGTAAGAATCTTAAAAACCTCCGATTTCAGATATCTGTTTAAAAGTTTATCGACGATAATTTTTCTGGACGGTTCGTAGATGTACTCAAAACTGAACCGGGTTCCATCTTGCATTGGCGGGATTATCGGTAGAAGTTGCTTTATGACTATCGGCTGATAAAAAAGGGATATATACTCGGCATACATTATGCTGAACTTCTTAAGTTTATTTTCCAAAAATGCTTTTATTATTTCATCCGCGATTATTTCCGCTTTGACGGAAGAAAAATTTTTAAAAATATCAAAGTATTCATGTTTGATAACGAGACCGTTCCGCTTAAAATAATCCCGCCCTTTTTTTCCGATGACGAAAATCTCCAAATCGGTTATATTTTTTGACTTCATATACTCAAAAGCATTTTTCATAATATTGGTATTATATGCCCCGCAGAGTCCTTTTTCAGATGTGATGACAAGAATTCCTTCCCTAATTGATGTCCCGCCGAATAAAAACGGATGGATTATTGGCAGCGACGCAGTTTTTTTAAGCATATCGGATAAAAGATGCTGAATTTTGAGAGCATATGGACGCGAAGATGTTATTTGATGCTGTGCTTTCTGAAATCGCGCCGAAGCAATCATCTGCATCGCCTTTGTCGTTTTTTGTATTGACTTTGTCGTTTTTATTTTTTTTCTGATTTCTTTTAAGGTCGCCATATGAACCTCGTTACACTCGGAAGTTAAAGGTATAAATTAAAGGTTAAAATTTAAACCTTAAACCTTAAACCTTTAACCTGCCCTCTTTGTATTCCTTTATTACATTTTCAAGTTTTACATTCAGTTCAGAGGATATTTCACCTCTTTGTTTTATTTCATCCAATATTTCCGGATATTTCTTTTCTATAAATTCATAGAGTTCTTTTTCAAATTTTTTGATGTCGGAAAGCAGTACATCATCAAGATACCCGGAACTTCCGGCAAAAATTATGACAACCTGTTTTTCAACCGGAAGCGGCTCATACTGGTCCTGCTTTAATATCTCTACTAACCGTTCCCCGCGGGTAATTTGCGCTTTTGTTGAGTCACCAAGTTCCGACGAAAACTGGGCGAATGAAGAGAGTTCGTTGAACTGTGCGATATTAAGACGCAACCGACCGGCTACGTTTTTCATCGCTTTAATCTGGGCAGAGCCGCCGACTCTGGATACGGACAATCCGACATTTACGGCGGGTCTTATACCCGAATAAAAAAGTCCGCTTTCAAGGTAAATCTGACCGTCCGTTATTGATATCACATTCGTCGGGATATATGCGGAAATATCGCCGGCCTGTGTTTCTATTATCGGTAATGCGGTAATTGAACCGCCGCCGTTTTCATCTGAAAGTTTGCAGGCTCGCTCCAATAGACGGGAATGCAAATAAAAAACATCGCCCGGATACGCTTCTCTACCCGGAGGGCGTCTTAACAAAAGAGAAATTTGCCTGTATGCCTGGGCATGTTTTGACAGGTCATCGTAAATAATGAGAACATCTTTTTTCTGCCACATAAAATACTCCGCAATGGCACAACCCGAATACGGTGCAATATATAAAAGCGGGGCGGGGTCTGCCGCGGAGGCCGACACAATAATCGTATATTCGTCCGCCTTATATTTTTTCAGCGTTTCAAAGACACTTGCCACCGTTGACTGTTTCTGCCCTATTGCCACATATATGCAGACGGGTCTATTTTTAACATTTCGCTGATTTATGATGGTATCAATCGCTATTGCGGTTTTACCCGTCTGACGGTCGCCGATAATAAGTTCTCTTTGTCCGCGGCCGATAGGTATCATTGAATCAATTGCCTTAATGCCCGTCTGAAGCGGAACTTCTACCGGTTGCCTTTCGGCGATACCGGGCGCAATAATTCCGATAGCTCTTTTATTTGAACATTTTAGATTTTCCTTGCCGTCCAGGATATTTCCCAGAGGATCTATAATTCTTCCGATAAGTTCGTCTCCGACGGGAACTTCCATTATTCTTTTTGTTCTTTTGGCGATATCTCCCTGCGATAAGAGTTTTTCATCCCCGAACAAAACGCAGCCGACTTCTTCATCGGTTAGATTTAATGCCATGCCCATAACACCGTTCGGAAATTCTATCAACTCATTAACAAAAGCGTTTGCCAAACCATGAACCCTCGCAATCCCGTCAACAATAGAAATTACAACTCCCCTTTCAGAAATTTTCGGAAAAGTATCTTGTTTGAAAGAAGCAATTTTTGATTTCAACACATCTGTAATTTCTTCAGGATTCATTCCATTAACTCCAGCCGAACTTTTTCAAATTTCCCTCGGAGCGTACCGTCCATAACCAAATTATCCGTTTCTATTATAATTCCGCCGATAAGTGATTTATCAATTGATTCTTCAAGTATAATATTTTTATTGGTAAGTTTCCCCAATATCTTTTTAATTTTTGATAGCGACGATTCATCGATTTTTTCAACCGAAATAACTTTTGCCTCAACGATATTCTGAAAGTCCAGGACAAGTTTACTGTATTTTTCTATTATTTCGGGTAGAATTTTCATTTCATTTTTTTTGATAAGCAGGGCAAAAAAACCATACATTATCTCCGGCATTGCAGGGAAAGTATCTTTTAATAGTTTAAGTTTCATGTCTTCATCCACAAACGGATTTAAAAAAAAATCCATTACTTCTTCTTTCATGACCGGCTCCAATATATCAAACATTTTTTTTACTTTATCCGTTTGATTTTCATTTTTTGCATCAAGAAAAAGTAATCTGGCATACTTTATAGCAGCGACATTATTTTTTTTCATTGTTTTAAAATATCTTGTAAGAATTTTTCAATCAACTCTTTTTTCGTATTTTTGTCTATTAGTTTTTCGGTGACTTTCTCAGCAATGCTTATCGCAATAGGAACGATTTCTCTTCTTAAATCCATCTTCACAGCTTCCCGCTCATATTCTATCTGTTTTTTTGCTGAATCAAGAATTTTTTTTGCCTCGAGCTGCGATTCTGTTATTATTTTTTGTCTATTCTCGTCACCGATACTGTTTGCTTTTTGAATAAGTTCCTGCGCCTTTCTGTCTATATCCTTTATCATCTGTTCATAGTCATTTTTGAGTTTCTCCGTATCCAGTTTAAGATTATGGGCATCGGAAATATTTTTTGAAATGTCATTTTTTCTTTTGGCAAGAATTTCAACAAGCGGCTTCCATGCTATTTTCCAAAGCACAAAAACTCCTATTAAAAATGTCACAATCTGCGCAAGAATAATTTTAAGGTCAATTTCTAACATAAAAAAATCAATTAAGAATTGAGAATTAAGAGTTGAGAATTAAAATGTCAAAATCCATAATTCTTAATTTTCAATTTTCAATTTGTAATTGCCTTTATTGGACAAAATACTTCGTGAACGGATTTGCAAACAAAAGTATAATGCTGATAAAAAGCACATACAGAACCAGCGATTCAATAAATGCAAGACCGATAATCATTGAGAGCTGCAACTGCCCGCCGGCTTCCGGCTGTCTCGCCATTCCTTCAAGCGCCTTTCTGATAGCAAACATCTGCATCACTGCACCGACTATTCCCATTGCCACAAGTCCAAGTGCAGCAACCATAACCGATTTTGTAAAAAATTCGGCAGCGCCGGGATTAAGCACAACTGCCGCAGCAGCAGCAACTTTGTCCTCAGCAAGAATTACACCGCACAAAAACATAAGAACAAATGAACAAATGAACATAAGAACAAACGAACGCTTTCTCATCTTCCCCTCCTCCTTTTTAATGTTCAGATTTTACTGCACCGCCGACATAAATTATGCTTAAAATTAAAAATATCATCGCCTGAACAAAACCAACTAGAATTGCCAAAAGAATTATGACAGGTCTTAAAAACAGCGGCATTATAAGAATTGTTTTGGAAATCCCCGGCAACAAAAAAAATGTAATAACAAGAACTCCCAAAACACTCAAAAGTGTTTCTTTTGCAAAAACATTACAGAATAAACGCAATGATAGTGAAAACGGCCTGACAAACTGGCTAATCAATTCAATAAAAAATATCAGGATATTTACAGGCATCATCCATAAAGGCAATCCGGGTACGGTAAACTTTTTAATATAACCAAGTTTATGTTTTACAATACCTTGGATATTATAATAAATAAAAACGATCAGTGCAAGTGCAATCGGGATATTTAAGTTTGCTGTTGGCGAAATCATTCCCGGGATAACACCCAAAATATTGGAAACAAAAATGAAAAGAAAAATTCCCAAAAAAAGCGGGTAAAATCTTTTCGCTTCAGAACCAATAATGGTATCCGCTAAATTAAAGACCCATTCAAAAACCATTTCCAAAAAATTCTGAAACCCTTTTGGAACGATGGATATTTTTTTAGCAGCAAAAACGGATAAAACCAAAATTACACCCCATACAATCAAAACCATCAAAATTGTCGTCGGAACATATGGAATATGATATTCTATTGCTTCTTTAACAATCTGCATCTTACCACCTCAAGACCCATGAAAATTAAAGGAACGGTAAATCCGCCCAATATCGCAATCACATTAGCATTGAGTTTTAACAAAATATAAAACAGCGTCATAATTACCGCAAATTTGATAATTGTCCGGATGAAATATGTTTTCAGGTTAAGTTTCTTAGTTGTAAAAAAAGTCGCAAAAATATTAAGACATCCCAAAACGGCGCCGCCTGCAATTCCGATTGATACCTGTTTATCCTTAAAAATAAACATTATCAAAACCGCTATAATTACCGTCTCAATTATTATTATCTTTTTGGAAATTTTTTATCTCCTGAAAAACGGAATATATACCGCTTGCCATTCCTATCGCCGTAAAAATTATCGTAAATACGGGATGTGTCTTAAAAATCTTATCAAGAAAAACTCCGATGCCAAGTCCGACAACAATTGACAGAAGAAAAACAAACCCAAAAGATGCGGCAGAGAAAAGATTGTAGATATTTTTCATCTAACATTTATCATCTTATAAGACGGCAGACGGCGCCGCGAACCGGTTTTGAACCTTTAATAACTTTTGCGGTGGAGCCGTTTTCTCCGAAATAATCAACTACTTCCAACTCGCCGACTTTTTCTTCGGTTCTGCCAATGACCAGTCCCGTATCCGGACTTCTTATTTCTTTTCCCTGATTAAATATAACTAATTTTGTGCCGAGTTTCAGATTTGATTCTTTTCCGGCATCCAGATAGATATTGTTTTCATCAACCTCGGCAACACGGCAGGACCAAGGACGAGCATTCACCTGATAAACAATGTTATCCACAAATTTAGCGATTGCTGCGCGGAGCGATTCGCCTTCCAGCGTTTCGTCATAACCGCCTTTGGTTCCCATTCCTAAAAATGAGCCCTTAGATGATTTTGCGATACCTTTTCCCGAATCAATATAAAGTATTTTTCCCGTCTCAACCTCAATTACCCTGATATCAACGGTGCATTCGGCGACCTGCTGTTTTGATGCAGTTATTAGATAATCGGAACCGCCTGTTTTCACGCCGAATTGCGAAACCACGCCGATAACAATTGCATCAACACCGGCAAGTTTCCCTATCTGTGAGACAGTGTTAGCATCATACATACCTGCCGACTGAAGTTTTTGTTCTTCCAAAATTTGAGCAAGTTTTGCCCGTTCAATCAAAATAAATTTCTGCGATTTGCCGAGTTCAGTTAAAAGAATATCGGAAGCAGCAGTACCGAGCCGTCTCTGTCCATATGCGGTTTTATTTTCAAACTCAACAACCGATATTTTTTTCTTCGGCGGGATGAAAACTTCTTTTGGAGTTTCAATAGTAACTGCCTGTTTTTTCTTTACGGTCGTTGAAGGAGCGCAACCGGTAAAGATAGAGCATAGAGCGTAGAGCATAGAAAAAAACAAAACCAGCCGCTTAATTCTAACTCCTGTCCTCTGTCCTCTGTCCTCTATTCTCTGTCTCATCTTCTATCTCCTCGGGAGCGTCATAATTGACAAATTAACAACCCCGTTTGATTCTTCTTTCAACGGCGACCTCAATGCTTTATCAAGCGTTTTTTCAGCGAGTTGCAATGCAAACGCTTTTCCTATTTCCCTGAATTCAAATTTGATATTTGATACCTTTCTTTCGTCTTCCCACAAAAGTTTTTCGTTTTTTGAATCAAATAATTTAAAGTTTGACTGAACCGTTCTTGCATAATAAAATCCGAGTGTCGTGTACTTAAACTCAATTACATCCCCGTAAATGAGTCCGTCAACATTAAGTTTTTCACCGAGTTCCTTCGGAGTTGTCGTCGGCAACTGCCCGCCGTCAGTTATACCCATCTCGTGAAGTTTTTCGTCAATTTCGGAAAGTGAAATTGTATTATAGCCGACAGCGGACAACCTTTTATTAAAAAGATACCTCATTATCACCGGCGCATCCAAATCCACCGACTGATTATTAAAAGGAAGCACCGCAATTTTTTCCGGAGGAGAATAATTTTCAACTAAATATTTTGCTTTTGGAGTACATCCGGTAAAGACAGTGCATAGAGCATAGAGCATAGAGCATAGAAAAAACAAAACAAACCACTTTTCTCTATATTCTGTCCTCTGTCCTCTATCCTCTATCCTCTGTCTCATTTCAACTTCCGCGAGCCATTGCAATAATACCGGTTCTTGCCATTTCTTTTATTCCGAACGGTTTCAACATATTAATAATCGCCTGTATTTTATCCTCGTCGCCGGTCATTTCAATTATGACGGTGTTTACCGAAACATCAACGATTTTCGCGCGGAAAATATCTACAATCTGCAAAATCTCGGCTCTCACCGATTTGTCGGCTCTTACCTTTATCAAAATCAAATCCCGTTCAACATGCGCAATATTTAAGAAATCGCTGACCTTAATTACATCAATCAGTTTGTTGAGTTGTTTCTTGACCTGCTCTAAAATCGCCTCATCTCCCGCGACAACGATGGTCATCCGGGAAACGGTCGGGTCATCCGTTTCGCCGACGGCAAGCGAATCAATGTTGTAACCGCGGGCGGCAAAAAGCGTAGAAATTCTTGTTAAGACACCCGGCTTATTTTCAACTAAAACAGAAATCGTGTGTTTCATTTTTCCTCCATTTAACACCAGTGAATTAGAGAATTAAAGATTAGAGAATTAGATAAAATCTTCTACCTAATTTACTAATTCTCTTATTCTCTTTCGTATAAACTAATTCTCTGCCTTTACTATGCCAGACTGGTTATTATTTCATCAAGCGCCTTGCCTGCCGGCACCATAGGAAGCACGTTTTCCTCTTCCTCAACTATGAAATCCATAACAACCGTTTTATCTATTTTTAACGCCTTAATAAGCGTATTTTCCACTTCCTCTTTTTTTGTGATTCTTAATCCCACTGCGCCGTAACTTTCCGCGAGTTTTACAAAATCCGGCACCATCCATGCGGGTCTTTTGGCGGAAGCATCGCAGGGCAGACAACCATTTGGTTTTGTAAGACACACCGCTGAATATCTCCTCTTGTAAAAAAGTTCCTGCCACTGACGGACCATACCCAAACATGCATTGTTGAGTATAACTATTTTCACATTTACATTGTTCAATACCGCTGTTGCAAGTTCCTGTATGTTCATCTGAATTGAACCGTCGCCGGCAATATCAATAACGGTCTTTTTTGGATTTGCAATTTTGGCGCCGATTGCAGCGGGAAAGCCGTAGCCCATAGTCCCGAGTCCGCCGCTGGACAAAAAATGCCTCGGAAACTTTGCCTTATAAAACTGCGCCGCCCACATCTGATTCTGTCCTACTTCCGTTACTACAATCGCCTCGCCTTTTGTTATCTCGGAGATTTTATCAATAACATACTGCGGACGGAGTTTATTATCTTTTTTATATGAAAACGGATTTGACTTCTGCCACTCGCCGATTTTTTTCAACCAGTCACGGTTATTTTTTTTCTTCACATATTTTATAAGTTCCGTGAGTATTTTTTTTGCGTCGCCGACAACAGGCACATCAACGGACACATTTTTGGAAATGGATGTCGGGTCAATATCAATATGAATAATTTTTGCCTTGGGAGCGAATGCAGAAAGTTTTCCCGTCACCCTGTCGTCAAAACGGGCGCCGATTGCAATTATCAAATCGCAATTCTGAAACGCAAGATTAGCCGCATAATTACCATGCATACCCGGCATGAAAATATTCAAAGGATGGGCAGGCGGAAAACTACCGATTGCCAGAAGTGTTGTCGTAACCGGTGTGTGAATTTTTTCCGCAAGTGATAATATCTCCGCCGAGGCATTGGAAGAAATAATCCCTCCGCCGATGTACAAAAGCGGTTGTTTTGACGAGTTTATCAAATCGGCTGCTTTTTTAATCTGTCCCGTGTGTCCTTCATAAACCGGATTATACGAGCGAATTTCTATTTTTTCGGGCCAGATGAATTCACATTCAGCCCTCTGAACATCAACGGGAATATCAACAAGCACAGGACCGGGACGGCCCGTTTTTGCAATATAAAATGCCTCGCGGATTGTTCTCGCAAGTTCCTTCACATCTTTAACGAGAAAATTATGTTTTGTTACCGAACGGGTTATTCCCGTCGTATCCGCTTCCTGAAAAGCGTCGTTTCCGATAAGGGTTGTTGCAACCTGACCTGTGAATGCAACCATCGGAATTGAATCCATATGAGCGGTTGCAAGTGCGGTTGTAAGGTTTGCCGCACCGGGACCGCTGGTTGCGATACAGGTCCCGACTTTTCCTGTTGAGCGGGCGTATCCGTCTGCCATATGTCCGGCACCTTGCTCGTGCCGTGTTAATACAAATCTGATTTTATCCCGTGCATCATAGATTTTGTCAAAAATAGGAAGCACCGAACCGCCAGGGATTCCGAACAGCACTTCCACTTTTTCCCTCAACAAACACTCAATAAAAATTTCCGAACCCGTTTTTAGCATAAGTTCTCCCAGTTATAAGGATTAAGTCGCTTCGCTTTAAGGATTAAGTTTTTTTGCTGTTTCTTAATCCTTACCACTTAATCCTTAATCCTTAATCCTTAATCC
Source organism: Elusimicrobiota bacterium (assembly GCA_041658185.1). GTDB lineage: Bacteria > Elusimicrobiota > UBA8919 > UBA8919 > UBA8919 > UBA8919. Next base: position 79,089 of record JBBAAR010000009.1, on the reverse strand, counting down.
TGTTTAATAATTATACAAAAAAAAACAAAAAAAGCAAATAAAAAAACGGCCGACAATCAGCCCGGCCGTTTTTTCATCGCTCACCAATTACCGTTTGCCGGAAGGAAATTTCCTGACTCTTAAGCATTATTCCCTATCCCGGAAAGATTATTACCTGTGCACTAAAGATAAATCCCATGGTAAAAACGGTTTTTACCCGTTACCGGAACATCATTACCCTCACCGGAAACATAATTACCCGTGTCAGATTGTTTCTTACCTGTGGCGGAGACATTCTTACCAGGGTAAAAACGGATATTACCTGTGTCAGGATATCTATTACCAGGGAAATATTACTGCTGCGCCGGTCTTTTCCCTCTCAACGCCTCGTTTGATATCTCATCACGCAGGTTTCTCAACCTCTTTGAAAGAGCGTCGCCTTTTCCAAGCGCGCCGACAATCAGTTCAATTACGTCCGACGCCTTCTTGTAAACATCAACGGTCGCTTTTTGCGATACCTCGGTTGATTTTATTGCCTCCGTCTGCGATTTCAGTTGCTTTTCTTCCGCAGAAAAGGCATCGTCAACAAGTTTCTTCAACTCATCCGATTTCGCCTTGATGTCAACGCCGGTTTTTTTCAGCGCATCGGCATTTGAGTTAAGTATGTCCAGAGTCCTTTTTGCAAACTCGCGCTTCGTAGTGTCGGTTAATCCAGCCATTTTTCATCACCTCCTTTTTTTTCGTGAAGCGTAAAGCATGAAGTGTAAAACCAAAACCATTAAACTCTTCACCCTTCACCTTTCACACTTCACGGCTTTTAATCACTGGCTTATACTGATGTCGTCAACAAACATCTTTGCGCCGGGGATGGTTGAGAAGCCCTCTATCTTCAGTTTGAGTACTCCGTTCCTGTTGGGTGTGCCGGAAACCTGCAACTGTTCCCACGTATCCGCAGATGCACTCATCGTTGCATTGCTGTTCACTCCCAGATTGTAAAGCGTAAGTTTGGGTTTGCCCGCTGCTCCGTAACTTGAATTGTATCTTATGTATGCGGTTATTGTTACAAGTTGTCCTGATTTCGCAGCAACTTCCCACTCCCATAAACCGTCTCCGACAAATCCGAATGAGTTAGGCGGTGTGCGGACAACTGTCTTCTCCTGATATGTCCCGGGTTTTGTCCGCCAACTTACCGTTGTGGAGTTACTCGCCGAAGACGACCACGCTACGTTATACGGCTGAACGTACCGGCTATAAGGTTTGTTCCGGTTTAATCCGGTTTCGGTGTAATCTATCACATCGGCACTTGTAGCCGCTATCAGCCCGCCCGTTGAAGTATAAACCCTGAAACCGTTTTCCTGCGACCAGCCGGAAGAATTGTCGGACCACATCCATTTGATGCTTGAATATCCGAGTGCGGAAGCACCGGGGACGGGCGGCGACGGCAACGCACTCGTTCTTACCCGATAATTGCTTGACGAAAAACAGACCCAGCCGATGTTTTCTCCCCACGCCCAGCCGCCTAAAATCCAAGTGCCAGTAGAACCGAAAATTCCTGAAGTAGATATAGTCACGCCGCCGTGCGTAGGATTGAAATTGAGCCAGCCGGCATTTTCACTCCAGCCGTAACCGCTCAAAACGCCGGTTGCCTGATTGCGGTTAATTCCATAATCAGTTTCCGAAGTATTGGTATATGAAACCCCGTTTGTCGGAGTGCTTCCCAAACATACCCAGCCGACATTCTCCTGCCATAAGTAGCCCGAAAGATAGCCGGTAGAAACGGTTATTTCTGAATAGGTTGTCTTCCAGCCGCACCAGCCGGTGTTTTCGCCGTAAGAATATTTTGAGCCGTCGGACATAACGTCTATGTTGCCGGCAAAGAGGCAGCAAATTGAGAATAGAAAATAGAGAATAGTAATTAAAAGATTAAGTTTTTTCATATTTGCCTCCGGTTTCACTTATGTATTTTTTGGTCAAAACGCGCGGCAGGATTTTATGATTGAAACAAAAATCATTCATCTGGCTGACAACATAAACGGAGTAGCCGTTTCCCGCCGCAATACCGGCATATTTCCTCTCAAGACCTATCGGAAAACCAGCAAAACAATTTTTGTCATTGCGAGAGATTGCTTCACTTCGTTCGCAATGACTGCCTTCTACAATGTCATTGCGAGGGCGTAAGCCCGTGGCAATCTCTTTTTGCTTTAACCCGAAAACTTTGCCCGCAACTTCAGAATCTTCGCCGTAAAATTCATAAAAACACCCCGACTGAAAGAAAATCATAACCTGACTCTGCCCGGATTCACAAATCGTCCTTTTGAAAAACTCGTACTGTTTCATTTTACTTACGAAGTAATGCGGGGACACGAGACCCGAATATTTCCAGAAATCCCCGACAAATCCGAATTTCCTGCCGAGCGCTTTTATGAGATTATACGAACTCGCCAGCGCGAAATGCGCCAGATACGAGGAGAGCGAGTCCTTCGTTTTCCGCACGATATCCGGAGGAAATTCAAGAACCCCTCGCCGGAAACGGTGTCCGAGTTTTTTCTCTATTAACGCCAGTTTTGATTTACAATTGTTCACGACCCGTCTTCGGACAAGCATATACGCCGGTCTCACGATATAGCCGAGAAAATCAATCCCGTTTGAAACGGAGCCCAGTTTCTCCATTTTAGGATTTAGTTCCAAATCCAGTTTTTCCCGCAAAAACTTCTCTATCTCCGCTTTCCATAAAGTCAACTGTTCTTTATCCCCGGACAGCAGAATAAAATCGTCCACATACCGCAGATAATACTTCGCTTTCAAATTATGCTTTACGAACTGGTCTAACTCATTCAAATAAACATTGGCAAAAAACTGGCTTGTAAGATTTCCTATCGGCAGCCCTTTATGCGGCGCCGTGTTAAAAAGCGTCTTGTGCGGGGGAACCATATCAAGAAGTTTCCTGTTTCCCTTATAAACATAATTTTTCGTGCAGTCGTTGTTAAGGACTTTTCCCAGCAGCCACAAAATATCAGAATTGTCCGTTTTCCGGCTTACAATACCGGAAAGTATGTTTTTGTTTATATTTACGAAAAAACTTTTTATGTCCAACTGCAAATAAAACGCTTGCTGTGTCCCGTTGAAAGTAATTGAACGGGTGAATTTCCGCAGTCGTTTAACCGCCGCCTGAGTTCCCTTGTTCATTCGGCACGCCCAGGAGTCATAAATAAAAACCGGTTCAAAAATTTTTTCAAGATAAGATACCAGAATGTGATGAACAACCCTATCCCTGAAATCCGCCGCGAATACCTCTCTAAACTTCGGCTTTTTTGCAACAAAGCAGACAGAACGGGCCGGCTGATATTTTTTTGTTTTCAATTCCTCTTCCAGTTTGCAGATGTTGTCTTCAAGATGCGTCTCAAAACGCAGAGCGTTTGCCGTATTCCTTTTTTTTCTGCGGCATTTCAGATAACATCTGTAGATATTTTGAAATGAAAACAAGTCATTCATACACACGCGCCTCCGCGAACCGGACGGACATAATAGTTATTGGTCTTATTGTCGTTGTTCACGTTGCCGTTATTGAAGTTCACAATCATGGCGTTGGTAGTATTCGGCACATATAACCCCCGCACTTTCTCCGATAAGACATCTTTGACAGGATTAACAGGATTTTTAATTCATTGTTTTTTGCCACGAATGAACACTAATTTGCACGAATAAATTCGTGCCTACAATTTTTATTGTTCGTGTTTATTCGTGTCTATTCGTGGTTCCGGTTTTATCCTGTAAATCCTGTCGGATTATTTCGGAGTCACCGGGCAATCATCTCCGGGAAAAAAGAGTAAACAGCCCTGAATATAATACCCCGATTATTCCGGGGTGGCGAGGGTGCCCCGTGTGTTACCTGAGCACGCCCCCGTTCCTATTTAGAAACGGGATTCTGGCTCCTCAGCCAGCCCTCATTCTGTCTGCTTATATCAACTAACTCTTTCACGAGATACTCAAAGGACTTAAAACTCCCGAACGCTTTCACCTCCTTGGCGAGCCGTGCCAGAATTTTCATTTCTTCAAGTTTTTCCCTTACTTTCAGCAGCATCTCTTTTTTGTCTTTTTCGGAGTTCGCTTTTATCACCAGCACTAAAACTTCACGGGACAGATTTCTCATTTCACTGCCGATGGTATATTTATGGTATCTGCTGAAATTCTTGACAATCTGCTCTATGTAAACGGTCAGGTCAAACATCTTTTTGTATATCGGCAAGTGTTCATATTGAGCCATTTTTGACCACCTTTACCCCGTTAGATACTGTTCTTTGGTTATCTAACGGGGTGAATTTTTTCAACGACATTCCCGTTTTCTACAATCTCAACATCTTCGCCCATGCGAAGTAGTTTTCCGATATACTTGTCCAGTCCGCTATGAGGGAAACCGCAACTTAAATTGATTTTTGTTTCACCGGACGGCTCTGTAACTTTTTTCTCTATCAGTTTAAGACCGAGAACCGAAGCGAATTTTTTCGCTTCTTCTCCCTCAAGCAGATAAAATATCCCTTTTTTTCTTAATTTTGCCATTTCATTTTTTCAGGGGGATACCCCCTGAAACCCCCAAATAATCAAATAACCAAATAACCTACGGGCCTCCGCGAACCGGACGGACATAATAGAGAGTGGTCTTACCGTCGTTGGTCACGTTGCCGTTACTGAAGTTCACAATCATGGCGTAGGCAGTAGTCGGCACATATGTTGTGCTCGTCCAGTAATAATTGGATACCGTGTTTGGAAATGCGGTCTGGTTTATAAACGGTGCCGCACCTTCAAACCTCACAATGGAAAACAGTTCCTTCGCATTGGGCAAACGCCAATCGGTGCGTCCGGCAAAATTCAAGCCCTCGCAAAATGTCAAGGCCTGTTCCCATGTGATAGCAGTGCCGCTATTACAGCCCGCACCTGTTCCATTTTGCGCCCACTCCAGCCCCGTACGGTTATCAGTTGTCGTCGTAGTTCCGTTAAGCGTATAATTCATCTGAGTAGCGGCGGGCTGATAATCGTGGTCTTCACCGACAGTTGCCGTATAACTTGTTGTCTGGTCGGTATCCGGAACGGCACCGCTTGTAAGAGTGCCTGCCTTGCCGAATATATTTACACCTGTTTTGATGTTTCCTACCGCAAGGTCGGCATCCACCGCTGATAGCGTAGTCGCCGCATAATATCCCGCACTCACCGTCTCATTCGCCGCAGATAAGGTCTGGGTAGGAAGGGTTCCGGTTGAATATGACATTACGCCGGCTGCTCTTTGTATGAATGTTCTGTTGCTAAGAACATCACCCGCTGTCGCAGTCGTGGTAGATGCGGGCACAGCATCGTATATCTGTTGTAAAGTATATCCGGTTGAAGCGGGCGAGGCAGAGGGTTGAAGCGAGTGTGTTCCGGCTGCGGTGCCGCTTGATATACGGTTTCTTATGTCAGTCAGCGTTACCCCCGTCGCCGCAGGCGCACTCGGACTGTCAAGGTTGCCGGCGGTAAGCCGTAAAGGGTGAAGGGTGAATAGTAAAGAGAAAATAGCGAACAGCAAAATCTTCCCCTGAACTTGATTCAGGGTTAAATCTTCAATCTTAAACTGTTTCATAACGTACCTCCCAAAAACAGGAAATAAAAAACCAGCCCACTTACTTGTGAACCGGTTTCTTTCTTTTTTGCCGCTATTTACCTTTCCTTTTTTATCTTCACAAGGATAGATAGATAGATAGATAGATAGATAAGGAACTTAAATAACGAAATTTATGCGTTTTAATGATATTTGTCTGCGTTTTCATACTATTATTATACATAATCTATTGTAACTTTTGGGTAACTTATTTGTAACTTATTTATAACTTCTTTTCTGTCGCAAACAACGGGCAATCAAATCGGAAATCGCAGTGGGAACACCAAACATTTTCTTTAGGCGGGAATGACTCGTCAGGATGGTGGCCTCCGTCTTTAAAAAGTGCCAGGCATTTTTCTATTTCTTCAACCGTTTTATCAACTAATGCTACATTTTCGTCAATCATTTTGTTGATGTCTATATCGTCTTTTTTTAAATCGGATCCGGTTATATTCGGAAAAAATGTAACTTTTTTGTCAAATTCAAGCATAAAAAGTGAAAGTGCCGACGGCGGAACAGGCGTCAATTTTCCTTCCTTGCATGCCCACCAGTAAAGCGTGAGTTGAAGTTTGTGGTCGTCCATAATTTTTTCATCGGGCCATTTCGGTTCCGTTTTATAATCCATAATTTCGTAACTTCCGTCTTCATTTTCATCAAGACGGTCTATAAAACCGGTCATCAAGCCCTTTTTGCCGATGGGAAGTTCAAAATACTCCTCAATTTTGTATGCCTTTCTGAATTTGTTTTTTTCAACGAATGTTTTGTAATAATTTTTTATCATCTTTTCCGCTTTTTTATAATACTCCTGTTCGTTGACGCCGTCCTCTATGTACCCGTCGCTTTTCCATGATGCCTTAAGTAGTCGCAAAAGATAACCAATGCGAGGACGCTTCATAATTCCGTCGTAATCGTAGAAACTTTCAAATGCTTCGTGGATGCTTGTTCCTATTGAAAAAAACGAGTGGGGTTTTGTTCTTACTTTGTCAACATATATAAATCTGTACTGGCGGGGACAGTTTAAGAACACATTCATTTTTGAATAAGAAAGCCGGAACCTGCCGCGCTCAATTTTGAAACCAGCCCACATTGAACAGGAACTTCTGAAATTACATATAGCGCACCATGAGCCCTTATCCGGGGAAAACTCGCCTTTTACAATTCCTGTTGCAACACTTTTTACCATAATGTTAAGTTTTTCCGTAATGTCTTTTTTTATGTCGCAGACAACTTTTTTATTTTCCCGCAGGTAATAATAAGTGATTTTGTGGCGTCTAAACGGAAAAAGTTTTTTTGCGGCGGCAAGAAATAGTGCGGGTCTTAAATCCGTTCCCCACGGTCTTGACATCCTGTAAATTACGGACTCATAACTTCCGTCGGGCAAAACCATAATTCTGTTTATTCTTTCACTCATTTTTACATCACCGAATTGTACAAGGACTTTCTGGTCAAGAGCGGGAAATTTTTTATCTTTGTCCTTCCAGCTGACGGTTTGCGCAACCTTACCTTTTTCATCTTTGTTAAGTTGAAAATAATTTTCTAAAATCTTTTTTCCTTCTTCGCGGTATTTTATTTCTTCCGACGGGTCTCTGAAATCCGACGGCACCCAATATCTTTCAAAAATAGAAATTATCTGCGCAAGCGGGGCAATAGTTCCCGACTTATATGCGTCTTTGAGCGTGCGAGTTAAAACATTATAAAATACAAGTTGCGCCCCTTTTACCGTCGTTTCATCAGCAGTATCTGCAACAGCTGTCTGCAGATAACTGAATCTGTATTTTGACGGACAGGTAACATAAGTGTTGACCTGATTATAGGAAAGCGGTCTCATCTCTTTTATCTTTGAGCCGACGCCTGAATTTTTAACGCCTTCAACAATTTTTTGAAAAAGTTTTTTTGTATCAATCATAATAAAACCAAATTAAAGGTATAAATTAAAGGTTAAAATTTAAACCTTAAACCTTTAACTTTTAACCTTACTTTAGCACTGCTCCTAAATCTGCGGAAGAAACCAATTTCGCATACCGGCTAAGCCAGCCGGTTTTCACTTTCGGCTCATATGGCTTTTTCCGTGCAAGTCGCAGTTTTATTTCAACATCCGTCAGGCGAACTGAAATTGTTCTGTTGGGAATATCAATGACTATCTCTTCGCCGTCTTTAATTATTCCGATGGCTCCGCCGTTGACTGCTTCGGGTGAAATATGTCCTATGCACGGACCGCGGGTACCGCCGGAGAATCTGCCGTCGGTAATCAGTGCAACGGACTCAGAAAGTCCCATCCCGACAAGGGCTGAAGTCGGCGACAGCATTTCTCTCATTCCGGGACCGCCTTTGGGACCTTCATTTCTTATCACAATTACATCACCCTTTTTGATTTTTTTCAGAGTGATTAAATTCATCGCTGATTCTTCCGATTCGCAAATCCTTGCTTTGCCTGTAAATTTTAACGCTTTCGCAGAAACCGCCGACTGTTTTACGACGCAGCTGTTCGGTGCAAGATTTCCAAATAGAATTGCGATGCCGCCGGTTTTATTGTACGGCTTGTTTATCGGTCTTATAACATCGGAATTTTCAACCCTTCCCAATTTAATTATTTCCGAAATCCGTTTTCCTGAGACGGTAGGGTTGTCCCTGAGTTTCGTTTTTAGCGTTGACATAACCGCCGAGACACCGCCGGCATTTTCCAAATCCTCCATATAATAATCGCCGGCCGGTTCCAATTTCACTATGTTCGGTGTCTTTTGGGAAATTTCATCAAAAAGTTTAAGCGGAAGTTTTTTCCCGCATTCGTTTGCTATTGCTGGAAGGTGAAGCACGGTATTGGTAGAGCCGCCCAATGCCATATCCACGACGATTGCATTGTAAAAAGCATCGTCTGTTAAAATCCTTCTCGGTAAAATCTGCTTATTGACAAGTTCAACTATTCTCTGTCCCGATTCATATGCGATACGTCTTTTTTTGGATGATACGGCCGGGGCGGTGGCGCAGCCGACAAGCGACATTCCCATCGCTTCCGTCAAACATGCCATCGTGTTGGCGGTGTAAAGTCCCTGACAACTTCCGGCACCCGGACATGCGGATAATTCCAACTCTTCCAATTCTCTTTCATTTATTTTTTTTGCACGGTAAAGTCCGACTGCTTCAAATGTATCACGAACAAGGGAACGTCTTTTACCGTCGTAAAAACCTGTCATCATCGGACCAGCTGTAACAATTATTGAAGGAATGTTGAGGCGGCCGGCAGCCATAAGCATTCCGGGAGTGATTTTATCGCAATTAGTAAGAAACACTATTCCGTCAAGTTTATGCGCATTTGCTACCGACTCAACGCAATCGGCTATAAGTTCTCTTGAAGGAAGAGAATAGCACATACCAGAGTGTCCCATCGCTATACCGTCGCAGATAGCGGGAAGTCCGAAAATGAAAGGAGTGCCTTGTCCCGCCTCAATTCCTCTTTCTATAAATCTTTCCAAATCCCTCATACCGATATGACCGGGAACTAAATCGGAATAACTTGAAGCGATACCTATAAACGGTTTTTGCAGCGATGTTTTGGAAACACCTGTTGCGTAAATCAAGCATCTGTTCGGCGTCCTTTCAACCCCTTTTTTTACATCATCACTTCTCATTTTTTTTCCTCCACACCCAAATCAATAGTTATTACTTCCGACTCCGTTTCTGTTTTCTTAATCTTTTTGCCGGCCGGTTTTTCGTCGTATAAATTTACAGTGTTGACGGATTTTTTTTTGGTTTCGCCGAATTCAATTGTAACTGATTTTTCCGATGTTGATTTTGAATCCATTTTCTTAAAAATTTCGTCGGTGGGCGGGAGATAAATCGCATTTCGCACAGCAGTTGTTGTCGAAACCAATGCCGCCGAAGAAAAATTCGCCTCGGTTTTCGGTTTTACAGCGCGGAAAATAGCTACGATTCCGCAAAATACTAAAATAATTTCCAAAACGATTATTGATGTCTGAGTTTTAGTGAATTCCATATAATATGCGACTTCGTCGCAAAGTTAAAGGTATAAATTAAAGGTTAAAATTTAAACCTTAAACCTTTAATCTTTAACCTGTCTTTAAGAGTTTATATTCTATCGCATCAACCAATGCCTGCCAGGACGCTTCAATTATATTTTCCGAAACGCCGACGGTTGACCATTCGTCCTTACCGTCGGTTGACTGTATCAAAACCCTTACTTTTGCGCCGGTGCCGTCCGACGGATTTATTATTCTTACCTTAAAATCCGAAAGCCGGACATTTTTCAACTGCGGATAAAATCTGTCAAGCGCTTTTCTCAACGCATTATCCAGCGCATTTACCGGGCCGTCCCCTTCGGCCGCGGTAAGTTCTTCCGAACCTTCAACGTATACTTTTATAGTCGCTTCGGATTTGAGATGCCCGTGAATATCTTTTTCAACGGAAACCCTGAAGCCGCCCAAACTAAAAAAAGTTTTGTGCTTACCTATGTTCCTTTTCAATAACAGTTCAAACGAGCCCTCCGCACCTTCATAAAGATAGCCTTTTTTTTCGCGGTCTTTAATAATTTGCAAAACCTGTTTTACCTGGTCGGAATTTTTCTCAAAATCTATTTTTAACTCTTTTGATTTGAGGAGAATGTTTGCGCGGCCTGAAAGTTCTGATATTAAAATTCTTCGTTTATTGCCCACTATGGAAGGATCAATATGCTCATATGTTGATGATTTTTTTGCAACGGCAGAAGCATGAACTCCGCCTTTGTGGGCAAATGCAGAATAACCCGTATATGGTTGTTTGTCGCTTGAGATTATATTTGCAACTTCCGACAGGTAGCGGTATGTCTCCGTAAGCAATTTTAATTTTTCATCCGTTATACAGTCAACGCCTAATTTCAATTTGATATTAGGAATTACCGACGACAAATTTGCATTTCCGCATCTCTCGCCCCAGCCGTTAAGGGTGCCCTGAACGAGAACGCAACCCGACTGAACCGCGACTATTGAGTTTGCAACGGCGCAACCGGAATCATTGTGCGCATGAATTCCCAACGGTGTCGCAATATGTCTTTTTACTTCGTCAATTATTTTTCTTATTTGGTGAGGAAGCATTCCGCCGTTTGTATCGCAAAGCGTAATATTATCCGCGCCGGCAGACGCTGCCGCCGCCAAAGTTTTTAACGCATATTCACAGTTTGAAAGATAGCCGTCAAAAAAATGTTCCGCATCATAAATAACCTCCAAACCCTTTGATTTCAGGAATTTTACCGACGAAAAAATCATATCCAGATTTTTTTCCGGAGTTGTATCAAGGGCATGTTTTACATGCAAATCCCATGTTTTTCCGAATATACAGGCGGCGGCTGGTCTAACTTTTAGTATTGCTAAAAGGTTTTCATCTTTATCGGGTTTGCTGTTTTTATGTCTGGTTGAACCGAAAGCGGTAATTCTGGAATTTTTCAGTTTGAGTTTTTTTACTTTCAGAAAAAATTCAACTTCCTTCGGATTTGAATAAGGCCAGCCGCCCTCTATATAATGAACACCGAGTTTGTCAATCGCGGCCGCAATTTTCAGTTTATCGTCAACGGTTAAAGAAATCCCTTCCCCTTGCGTTCCGTCTCTTAATGAAGTATCAAGAATTTTTATCTGCATAAATTTCTCCGAAATTCGGTTCACTATCAGCCGAGCCCGAAACCTCCGTGTAAAACCCTTACCGCTTTATCGGCGTCTCTGTTTGATATAACGCAGGAAATTTTTATCTCGGAAGTTGAAATCATCTGAATATTGATATTCTCATCAGCAAGTATTTTGAACATTTTTGATGCAACACCGGGATGGCTGCGCATTCCGATTCCCACAATTGAGATTTTGGCAACGTTTTCGTCAAATATAACCGCACCGCCGCCTAATTTTTTAGAGATATTTTTTAACAACGAAACGGCAGTTTTAAGGTCGTTTCTTGAAACGGTAAATGAAATGTCGTTGTATTTTTCACTGGCAGCCGACTGGATTATCATATCAACGTTTATATTTTTCTTTGCAAGCGCACCAAAAATTTTTGCGGCAATTCCCGGTCTGTCAGGAACATCCGTAATTGAAAGTTTTGACTCATTTTTATCAAACGCTACACCCGACACAACAACATTTTCCATTTTAGGGACCTCCTTCCTAATGAGCGTGCCTTTTTCATCCGAAAAACTGGACCGGACATGAATTACAACATTATATTTTTTTGCCACTTCAATAGAGCGGGACATCATCACCTGACTTCCGACACCCGCAAGTTCCAACATCTCGTCGTAAGAGAGCATGTCAAGTCTTTTTGCATCGTTGACAACTCGCGGGTCGGCGGTATAAACACCTTTTACATCAGTATAAATCTCGCACTCTGTCGCTTTAAGCGCTGCAGCAAGGGCAACAGCCGTTAAATCGCTGCCGCCACGGCCGAGTGTCGTTATATCGTCGTTAGAATTTATTCCCTGAAACCCGGCAACGATTACAATTTTATCTTTTTTAAGTTCGTCTATGATTTTCTGAGGTTTAATTTTTTTTATTTTCGCTTTTGTGTGAACATTATCGGCAAAAATTCCCGCCTGCGGACCTGTTAAGGAAATTGCGTCAAAACCTTTTGATTTTATTGCAATTGTTAGAAGTGCTATTGACTGAATTTCGCCTGTCGCAAGAAGCATATCCATCTCTCTGAGGTCGGGTGTGTCGGCAATACTTTTGGCTTTTTCTATTAAGTCATCGGTCATATTGCCCGGGGCAGATACAACAACGACAACTCGGCTTTTTTTTGCTTTTTGCATTACGCGTTCAGCAACATTTTTTATTTTTTCCGGAGTCGCCACCGACGACCCGCCGAACTTCATTACAACGAGGTCATTCATAAATTTCTTTCTTATTTTGAAACTACTATCCCTGTATTATCAAAATCACAGACAATATATTTTGATTTAACATTATGCCTTAAAAACGCTTTTTGCATTGACTTTCCAATCCTTTCACTTTTTACTTCGCTCGTAAGAGCGATTATTGTCGGGCCGCTTCCTGAAATACAAACACCGTAAGCGCCTGATTTTTTGGCGGAGTTAAAAACATCATCCATCCCCGGTATAAGTTTTTTTCTATACGGCTGGTGAAGTTTATCCTCCATCGCAACTGAAAGCAACTCATATTTTTTCTGAATGATTGCCGACATAAAAAGCGCGACCCTACTTGAATTAAAAACGGCATCTTTATGAGAAATTGTTTCCGGCAAAATATTTCGTGCCTTGTCAGTTGACAACTCAAAATCCGGAATACACAAAACCGCTTTTAAGTCGGAAGGCATTTTTAACTTTGCGTATTTTACATTTTTTCCGTTGAAATTGCAAACGCACAACCCTCCGAAAAAGGAAGGCACGACATTATCAGGATGACCTTCCAGTTTTGAAACAATCTGAATAACCTTGTCTTGCGAAAGTTTTCTACCGCAAATTTCGTTTGCGGCAACTATTCCACCCAGACGAGCAGCGGCTGAACTTCCAAGACCCCTTGCAAGAGGAATTCTGTTCGTAAGTAGTATGCGATAAGCCGGTGAAATTTTTTTACAGATATTAAAAACGGCGTTCATTGAACGGACAACCACATTTTTTTCATTTCCGGGAAGCGTGTCTTTTCCCTCGCCGGTAATTTCAATTTTAACTTTTGACCTTTGACCTTTGACCTGTACTACTTCTATCTCGTTATAAAGTTTTAATGCCGCACCGAGCACATCAAACCCGCTGCCGAAATTCGCCGTCGTCGCCGGAATCTTAATTTTTATGGTTTTCATTTATATGCCCTATAAATATTGAATTTGAGATTATTTATTACCTCATTTTCCGATAAAGCATCATAGTTGATTATAAAATTTTTATTTTCATCGCAAACATCATAACCTTCAACATCGCCAATATAATCAATAATACCAAATGTTTTTCTTAAAAAATATTTGTCTCCGAAAATTTTTATGGATTTGTACTGATTTTTCATTTTATAAATAAGTTTTACTTATTGCAAGTTTATAATCATTTTCAACTTGTTCATATGGAACAAATTCACACCTGTTTTTTAATGGTTCAAAAGCGGTTTTGTTTATTTCTTTTTTAAATTTTTCTTCTCTATCTTTTGAGGAAATGCAACAAAACGCCGTTTTAAAATCTTGCAATTCCATAAATTTCACAAATGCATCTCTAAAATTAGTAGATTGTTCTACTTCAAATATTTTATATGGAAAACCTCTTTTATTAAACCAAATTACATCAAAAAAACGAATACTTTCATTAATAATTCGTTCATATGTAAATGATGGAATTTCTGGAATAGTTGTCAAACTTCCAAGAGTTTTCCCGTCAAAAATCCACTTTTTATCATTAGTGTAGGTGTTTTCAACTTCGTCTCTGTTATTGCCTATTTCAATTAACATTCCTTGAATTTTAGCGTGTATTCGTTCCTTCTTTTCATGTTCAGTTTTTGGTGTAGTTAGTTTTGGTAATCTGTCAAGAAATTCCGACAGTGCATAAACCCCGAGCCCCAATCTTTTGAATTTTTTATCTCTCTGAACTATTGCTTGAATCGTCATATCTGGTGTCTTGCCAATGATTTCTGATTTGTCTTTATACTTCCATATTTCTCTATAAATAAGTTTCAGTGGTGCAAAATACCCATTATGCAACATAACTTGCTCAATTGCTTCTGAATAGGTAGTATCTTTATCTTTCATTTTAGTTTTACAACCTTTTTCATAGCCCAATTGCTTTTAGGATTTTTTTCATATTCTGGTCTATTACCTTGGGCTGCGTTGCGGATTTGATTGCACGGTCTGGGTCTTTCAAACCGTGACCTGTCAGCGTACAAACGATGCAGGATTTTTTCTCAAGTTTAGTTTTATATTTTATAAGTCCTGCAACGGATGCGGCTGATGCCGGCTCTACGAAAATTCCTTCAAGCGAGGCAAGTAATTTATATGCTTTTATGATTTCAGCGTCGGTAACTATGTCTATTACGCCTTTTGATTCGTCTCTCGCCTGTTCCGCTTTTTTCCAACTCGCGGGATTGCCGATTTTTATTGCCGTTGCAATTGTTTTCGGATTTTTTATGGGTTTTCCTTTTACAATAGGTGCTGCGCCTGATGCCTGAAAACCCATCATTTTTGGACGAGTTTTCCACTCCTTATAACCTTTCCAGTAGGCAGTTATATTTCCCGCATTGCCGACCGGAATAAAATGGTAATCGGGTGCACATCCTAAAAAATCAATAATTTCAAATGCAGCGGTTTTCTGTCCTTCAATCCGATAAGGATTAAGTGAATTTACGAGCGTTATCGGATATTTTTCAGTAATTTCCAATACGATTTTCAGGGCGTCGTCAAAATTTCCCTTGAGGGCAATAACCTTTGCACCGTGCATCATCGCCTGTGAAAGTTTTCCGAGAGCGATTGAACCGTCCGGAATTATAACGGAACATTTAATCCCCGCACGTGCCGAATATGCCGCAGCAGACGCCGCAGTATTTCCGGTGGAGGCGCAGATTACCGCCCTGCTTCCGTCTTCAACCGCTTTTGAGATTGCCATTGTCATACCGCGGTCTTTGAAGGAGCCGGTCGGATTTGTACCTTCAAATTTTAAATATAATTTAATATTCCCGCCTAAGACGGATTCAAGGTTTTTTGCGTGAAGCAGCGGCGTATTGCCTTCGTAAAGCGTAATAACCGGCGTTTTATCCGTCACCGGAAGATATTTTTTATACCTTTCAATTATTCCCCTGTAAATCATTTTTTACCTTTTTTAGTCGCAGCGCGAGTGACTATTCCATTATTCTGAACATTACCGTTTTTAATTTAACTATCGGTAAATCGTCAATTATTTTCAGCGCCTTACTGATGTTGCCTTCTTTTGTCTGATGAGTAAGCATTAAAACAGGAACGGCTTGTTTCTTGTGACGCTCCTCCTGGAAACATGCGGAAATAGAAACATTGTTTTTTCCCAAAATTCCGGAAATTTTTGAAAGTACACCGGGTTTATCCGCAGTAGAAAATCTTAAGTAATATTTTGACACAATATCCTCAACCGGTCTTATATTCAACTTTATTTTTTTGTCATATAAAATGAACGGAAATTTTCCAGCAGTACCATAAAAAATATTCGTCGCAAGATAGATTATGTCGGACGCTACGGCACTTGCGGCAGACGGTCCGCCGGCGCCTTTCCCGTAAAGCATTATGTCGCCGCAGGAATCACCGTCAATATAAATTGCGTTGTACTCGTTTTCCACCGCAGCCAGCGGATGTTCAGCATCAATAAGCGTGGGACAAACTGTTGCAGAAATTTTACCGTTTTCATTTTTTACCGAAGCCAGAAGTTTTAAGACATAACCAAACTCGTTTTTGGCATATCTGATATCAATAGGACTTATATCGGAAATCCCTTCGCGGTGAATTGCATCAATTGGAAGATGATTACCAAACGCAATTGATGCCAGAATTGAAAGTTTCTGCGCGGCGTCGGAACCGTCCAAATCCAACATCGGATTCGCCTCTGCAAAACCGGATTTTTGCGCAAGTTTCAGTGCCTCATCAAAACCCATATTGTTGTCGGTCATTTTTGAAAGTATAAAATTGGTCGTACCGTTTAATATGCCTACAATTGACTGTATTTTATTTGCCGCAAGGCCTTCGTTTAATGATTGTATAACCGGGATTCCCGCTCCGACCGCTGCTTCAAAATATACGAGAAGTTTTTTCCTTAACGCAACAGAGAAAATTTCGTCCCAATATTTTGAGAGCACGGCTTTATTGGCGGTTACGATGTGCTTTCCGCGGTTCATCGCTTCAATAATTATTTTTTTTGAAATATCGCTGCCGCCGATTAATTCAACAAGAATATCCACCGACGGGTCAAGTATCACTTTGTTAACGTCGGATGTAACCTTTTCACTCGGTAAATTCAGTTGTTTCAGTTTAGACAAATCTTTATCACAAACCCATTTTATGTTGATACCGCACCCGACCCTGTTTTTTATTATGACCGAATGTTTTTCCAAAATTTTAACAACATTAACGCCGACGGTGCCGCATCCGATAATTCCTATGTTTACATTTTTCATATTCGCTCCGTGTTCTTTACAAATTTTTTAAGACGCAACAGTGCATCGTGAAATCTGTTGAAATGTGTGACTAATGCAAATCTGACATATCCTTCGCCGTATTTTCCGAAACCTGTCCCGGGCGAACAGGCAACCCCTGTTATTTTAATCAAATCTTCCGAAAATTTCAGTGACCCGGCTTTCTTAAATTTTTCGGGAAGTTTCGCCCATAAATACATTGTGGCTTTCGGTTTCTCAACGATAAACCCGAGTTTGTTCAACCCGTCGCAAAATTTATCCCTGCGCTTTTTATATTCTTCAAGCGTTTTTTTCATAACATCGTCGGAAGAATTTAGTGCCGTAACTGACGCCAACTGCAAGAATGTAGGAACACCGTAATCAACAAACGACTTGAATTTTTCTAACGGCGATATAATTTTTGAATTGCCGAGGCAAAATCCCACACGCCAACCTGCCATATTGTATGTTTTGGAAAGCGAGTAAAATTCTACTCCCACATCTTTTGCACCGGGTGTCTGCAAAAATGACGGCGCCACATATCCGTTAAAAGTAATTTCGGAATATGCGTTATCGTGGCAGACGATGATGTCATATTTTTTTGCGAACCGGACCACTTCCTTAAAAAAAGACAAATCATCTACGGTGGCACTTGTAGGATTATTAGGGTAATTCAGAAACATCAGTTTTGCCCGTCGGGCAATTTTTTCCGGAATTTTCGTTAAATCCGGCAGCCAGCGGTTTTCCGCCGTAATCGGCATATCATGAATTTTTCCGCCTGCTAAAATTACGCCGTTAAGATGAACCGGATACGCCGGATTTGCAACAAGTGCGATATCACCGGGATCCAGATACGCCATACACATATGGGCAATTCCCTCTTTGGAGCCGATTAAAACAAGTGCTTCGTTATCAGGATTCAGTTCAACATCAAATCTTTTTTTGTACCAATCGCAAACCGCATGTCTTAACTTCGGCATCCCCTTCGCCTGAGGATAACGATGTGTCCCCGGATGGTTTTTCACAGTATCAACAAGCCGGTTGATAATAAAATCCGGAGTCGGGATATCGGGATTTCCCATGCCCAAATCAATAACATCCAATTTTTTTAAATACGCCTCTTTTTTCAAAAGATTTATTTTTGAAAAAATGTAAGGCGGAAGTTTGTCAAGTTTTTTGGAATACGGTTTCATAATAACTAATCCGAAGAAGTTTCTCTCTCTATAATTTCAGGAACTTTTTTAGAAAATTCAAAAACCACAAGCCCCATCATAATGCATGCAAGTCCATAGACAACTTCAAAGCCGGCATATTTAGACCAATTTGCAAGCGGAACAAATTCTGACTCGGGAAGCCCGACGAATACATCGTACAATCCTTTTATTACAACAATCATTCCCCAAACGATAAAAATCCAGCCGCTACTCTTAAAAACAGCACGATATTTTATTTTTCGCATATTTACCATTTTGAGCGAGGGAGAAATTTTTCCAGACCCTTGAGGAGCGACCGAAGGGAGTCCCTTCAGGGGCGACTATTTCTTTTTCCAGTTTTCAGGTCTTAATGACCGTACGGCAGCGCCTGCACGCCACATCTCAGAATCTCTTATAACTTTTAATTCTTTATCCAATTTTTCCCGGTAATCAGAAGCGCCGTTTGCCTCAAGAACTCTCGTTGTTTCTTTACCGGTTTTAACTTTGTCGTACAGTTCTTTGAATACCGGTTCAACCGCTTTTCTGAATTTCGGCATCCAGTCAAGAGCGCCTCTCTGGGCGGTAGTTGAGCAGTTTGCAAACATCCAGTCCATACCGTTTTCGGCAACAAGCCGTATTAAACTCTGCGTAAGTTCTTCAACCGTTTCGTTGAACGCTTCCGACGGGCTATGTCCGTGTTTCCTCAAAAGATTATACTGCGCTTCCAATATTCCGGCTAATGCACCCATCAGAGTTCCTCTCTCTCCGGTAAGATCGCTATAAACTTCCTTTTCAAAAGTCGTCGGAAAAAGAAAACCCGAACCGACGGCGATACCGAGCGCAAGAGTTCTCTGCATTGCCTTACCCGTTGCATCCTGGAAAACGGCAAAACTTGAATTTATTCCGCTGCCGCTTAGAAAATTTCTCCTTACTGAAGTTCCTGAGCCTTTCGGTGCGACAAGTATAACATCTATATCCTTAGGCGGAATAATTTTTGTCTGGTCTTTATACACTATTGAAAACCCGTGTGAAAAATACAGCGCCTTTCCTTTTGTCAGCAACGGTTTTAATTTCGGCCAATATGCCATCTGCCCCGCGTCGGAAATCAGATATTGTATTATCGTCCCTTTTTGTACTGCTTCTTCAATATTGAAAAGTGTCTTGCCGGGCACCCAACCGTCTTTGATTGCTTTATCCCAATAAACTTTTTCTTCGGGTCGCTGACCGACGATAACATTGATTTTATTGTCTCGCATATTTAATGACTGCGCAGGTCCCTGAACGCCATATCCGATTACCGCGACAACTTCGTTTTTCAGAACTTCCTGTGCTTTAGACAGAGGAAATTCATCCCTTGTAACAACTTCTTCCACAGTTCCGCCAAAATCAATCTTCGCCATTGCTCTATCCTCCTATTTTGAAAATTTTGCGAAAAACTATTTTTGTATCTCTATCATTCTGGTTCTAAAAATTGTCCGGTTAAGAGAAAATATTTTTGCATCTGCGCTTCAAAAATATAACTGGTAAAAATTGAAATATGGAGTTATTAGATTATAACAACCGCTACCATACTTTTTATATTCGTATCATTCATTGCATATCTTGATAGCACCACTAGGAATAGCATTTTGTAATACATCCTTTAATGTTCCTTCCGTTTCTTCATACACACTGCTTACTACTTTTCCAGTTTCAACATCAATCCTTCTTAAAGTCAAAAGATAAACATTTTCGATTAAACCAATTTCGCCAATAATCATCTGCTCTACACCTACAAGTTTTCCTATTTGTACTGCGTATTCAGTATCAGTACAACCAGTCTTTTGAAATGATTGTTCTTTTAAAATATTATCCATTTTTTCTCTTTCAAGTAGTTGAAAATTTCCAGTATAAT
Organism: Elusimicrobiota bacterium; assembly: GCA_041658185.1. GTDB lineage: Bacteria > Elusimicrobiota > UBA8919 > UBA8919 > UBA8919 > UBA8919. Next base: position 59,298 of record JBBAAR010000009.1, on the reverse strand, counting down.
AAAGTTCTACTCGTAATTTATCAGTAAGAATTGATGCATCACTCTTTGAAATATTTTTAGGACTTAACTCTAAAAGGGCAATATAAATTTCTCTTTTATTCATTGGCATACTTTTGACTTCTTTTGCCGTGGGATTATCTCGCTTTTTAACATCTGTATAGGCAATAATTATTCCTTCGTGGCGCCAACAAGTTGAAGAAAAAGCATCTGGCAATGTTTCTTGTGTGATAAAAACTGCATCTCCACCAAGCTTACGCGCTTCTATCATTAATCTTTGTAAAGATTGTGTTCGGCTGCCAGCAGTAGTAAAACCTGTATCGTGTGTTGCTATAGTACCAATTTCAATATATTTTCTATTTCGTGGTACTTCTGCTAATATTTCTATTTTATGTGTTGCTGGTTTTGGTGGCAACGGATCATTTATCCTAACATAAGACGTTCTCAACGAACACCCTATTGTACTAATTAATAACGAAATAAGTAAAATTAATCGTTTCATTGTTCGGACTCCTTTTTACTTCTGTTTTCTTAAAATTAACTGGCCAATAATTTTTCTAAAACTTTTTGTCTTTGATTTCTCAACAATTGAGATACTTAAACCGGCCAATAATTAATATTGTAAGGTATATTTAGCAAAAACCAGTTATCCTGAAAATTGTATCAGTCATTACATACTCTCATTTATTTTCTTTTCTAATTCATTAAATAAATGATTTTCTTCATCCGTTATTTCACGTTTATCGTGAACAACTATATTTCTTAGTTCATTCAACTGATCAAATATTTTTAATGCCTCTTTATGATTAGAATAACCACTAAATATATGTGGAAATAATTCTCGATTTTTCTTTATTATTTCTTTAATATCTATAAAGTATAAGTACCGAAAACATTCTAATCTATTTGGATCTTCTTCTCTTCGTTTAGCAATTTCTGTTCGCAAATTTTGAGGGACCCCACAGACCCACCATTTTTCTCCGTCTTCTCCATATTTATCCTTTAATTTATTCCTTACAAACTCTCTTAATTTTTTTTCAATTTTAATTATTCTATCAAACAAAGATGATTGAATCCTAATGTCTGCTATGGATAAAAAATTTTCTAAGCTTTTTTCACAAAATGCCAACATTCTATAGTGAGATTTTGAAGCTAGTGGGTTGTTTTCTAAAAACTCATAAAATTTACTAAGAAGTTCAATAGCCTTTCCATATTCGCAAAATGCATTAGTTATATGTTTATTAAATTTTTCTCCGTTAAAAAATATTGTAGAGTTAGCCATTCTATCTTACTTTACTCCTGATATAAATAATATTAGATTTATTTGTCATATTTTATTTTTTTGAACTTTCTTTTACCGACCTGAATAAGAAATTCCCTAACTTTTTCGTCTTCTTCTATTCCATCTCTTAATACCTGAACTCTCGCTTCCGTTCTTTCTTTCTGGTCAAGAAATTCTCTAACTATTTTATTAACCTCATCTTTACCAATTACTTTACCGTTAATCTTAACTCCACCTTGTTTAATCAACCGCTCTGATTCTTTTTTACTTTCTGAAAGTCCCGCATCAACAAGCAGTTCTGAAATTTTTATTTCTTTTTTAAATGTAATAAATTCTTCTATTTCAGACGGCAATTCTTTTGACGCAAAAACTTTATTGAATTCTTCTTCGCAATTTTCGGCAATTTCCGACGAGTAAAATTTACCGACGATGATTTTTGCAAGTTTCTCCTTCATCTGTTTCGGATGTCCTTTTTTAACATCAGATAGATTTTCCTGAGTTAAAAGTTCAAAATACTTATACATAAGTTCATCTGAAATTGACATTATTTTGCCGAATATTTCCGACGGTATTTCTGAAATCCCGATATAATTCCCATATGACTTTGACATTTTTTGCACGCCGTCGGTACCTTCTAAAAGCGGCATAGTCATAACAACTTGCGGCGGTTGACCATAATCCTTCTGAATTTGGCGTGCCATCAGAAGATTGAATTTCTGGTCGGTACCACCGAGTTCAATATCCGAATTAACGCTTACGGAATCATAACCAGTCAATAACGGATATAAAAATTCAAGAATCGTTATATCATTTCCGCTTTTATATCTCTGATTAAAATCGGCACGGGCAAGCATCTGTGCGACGGTTGAATGTTTCGCCAACTCCAGAAGCCCGTCAAGCCCCAGCGAATAAAGCCAGTGGCTGTTAAACATAACCTCCGTTTTTTCCTTGTCTAAAATCTTAAAAACCTGTTCCTGATATGTCTTTGCGTTTTCCAAAATTTCATTCTCGTCTAAAACAGGTCTTGCCTCGCTTCTACCCGACGGGTCGCCTATGCGGGCGGTAAAATCACCTATAATAAAAACAACCTTGTGACCTAAATCCTGAAATGTTTTAAGTTTTTCTATGACAACGGTATGTCCGAGATGAATATCCGGCGAGGTCGGGTCAACACCTAATTTAACTCTTAATGGTCTATTAAGTTTCAACTTCGCGGTAAGTTCCTCTTCCGAAATTATTTCAACGGAACCGCGCTTTATTTTTGACAGTTGTTCGTTTAAGTCCATAATTTTTAATTTTACCAAAAAGAAAATAAAAAATCAAGCAAAAAATTGAAATTACGGACACGATTTTGCCGACAGCATAAAAGAAAGGTTTATACTCAAATCTGACAATGTGGTTGCCTTTTGGGATTTCAACTGCACGGAAAATATAATTCGCTTGATAAATTTTTGATTCTTTGCCGTCAACAAAAACTCTCCAACCCGGATAAAAAGTATCCGTTAGAACAAGAAACCCGCCGTTTTCAGAAATTGCTTCAATTTCAATCTCTCTTTCAGAATATTTTTTTATAGCAGCAAAACCCTTACCTGCATAATAATTCTTAAAAGGCATTTCTTCCAAAATTACCGTTTTAGACGGCACAAAATTTTTCTCAAACATAGTTTGAATTACTGAATCATTCGGCACTACAACCGCACTATTCACAAAAAACGCTCTTGCCATATAAAGTTTGTTTTCATAAACCTTTATCGTCGGCAAATTTTTATAAAATTCAAATTCCTTTTTTAATGTGAGATATTGCGGCGGTAAATTATATGTTGTTATCACATATTTTCCGCAGGCGTTACCGATAAATCTCAACGTTTCAAAACCAATTCCCCGCCTCATCATTTCATCCCAAATTTCATAAAACCTTTTTGGACGAAGCCCGCCGTGACCTTCAATAGCAGGAATATTCCTGATGATATTTGAATTGGGCTGTAAAAAATTTCTGTAATTATAAAAAGGCGTTAAATCGCCGGAAAAACCTTTTGCCGACGATATGGCAGAATTGTAAGAATTCACCGACCACACCCGGTAAAAACTTTTGTCATTTTTTAGAAAATCTATTATGGATGGCGATGACATCCATTCATCTCTTTTATAAAAAGTGTTTTGCTTGACGGTAAAATAAAATAATTCGGCGATAATTAAAGCAAAAACCAAAAATCTTAAATGGACATTTGTCCATTTATCAATGATGACACCTGCAAACAATGATAATGAAAAAACAGCAAAAATCAAAAGACGCTGATGCAGACGAAACTGCTCAAAGCCGGGGATTTTATCAAGAAAACCCGTAACCCCCAGTGATGGCGAAACCGCTATAATAAAAGTAAAGAAAACGGTTATACTGAAAAAAATATATTTTCTGAATTTTGTTAAAAATCCAAACAAACCAATTGTCAGAGCAATTTTTCCGATATAAAAAGAGTTTTCAATAAAAATTGAATGCGGTTTGTTGAAAGAATTGTCAAAAGGTGAACCGAACTTAAACGGAATTAACCATGTAATCAGGTCTGAAAAATTGTAACTCCACCACCCCCTTGCGGGGTCTTTTGTAAAACCAATTTTTCGCGCCGTAAAATTAACAAGTTCAAGAGTCGGAAGCCATTGAACCGCAGAAATCCCAAAACCGACAATAACAAAAATCAAAAAAGCAAAAACTGACTGAACAAATGTTCGGGGCGAACAGATGTTCGGGCGACATAGAAAATATAAAAAAGAAAAAATTAGAGTGTAATAAGCAAACTGCGGAAAGCCGGCAAGAATCTGAATTCCGAACGAAATGCCGGCGACGACGATATTTTTGTAATTCCCGCTTTTCAGATACTTTTCAATAAAATAAAAAATCAGCGGAAACCATATCACAGAATTGAGCATATTCAAGTGCTGGATGTGGCAGAAAAAAAATCCGGAAAAAGAAAATACGGCGGCAGAAAAAACTGCGGTTTGCTTTTTAAGTCCGATTTCAGAGAAAAATAAAAAACTGAAAAATCCGCAGAGAATAAAATTGAGAATTATGCTTAAATTAAAGCCGATATCCGACGGAAATACGGAAAAAATTAAAATATTCGGCGGATAAAAAAAACCGCCCTGACCTTCGGCGTGAAGCGGATACCCGCACCAAATTAAATCAGACCAGACAGGTAATTGAAAATTCTTTAATGATTTTGCCAGAATATGTTTATACGGAAAATTGAGGTCGGTGATATCGCTTCCGCCAAGACCCGGTGTTATCGGAAGATGAGTCATCAGAATAATTTTGGGCAGAAAAACAAAAGCCAAAAACAAAAAAAATAAAATCACAAATGCATTTTTCCGCATGTTATGATTTTACCAAATTTTTAATCACTTGACAAGTAGGTTTTTCAGAGATATAATTAAATTATGAGAAAATGGCTTCTTTTGGCGAGCGTAATCATTTTGTTTTTTGCTTTTATTGAACGGCTGACAAAATATCTCGGAGATATTCCCGACCCGACTCAACTAATAAATTACACCCCTTCTTTAACAACAAAAATTTATGATGTGAACGGAGAATTAATTGCAGAATTATTCACGGAAAAAAGAACCGTTGTTCCTCTTTCTACAATTCCTAAAGATATGATAAACGCTATTATCGCAATTGAGGACACCCGTTTTTTCAGACACTGGGGAATTGACCCGTACAGAATAGTCGGTGCCTTTGTTTCAAACATTAAAGCGGGCGGAGTGGTAGAAGGCGGTTCAACTATTACCCAGCAACTCGCAAAAGTGATTTTTTTATCACGAAGAAAAACTTTCGCCAGAAAAATAAAAGAGGTGATTCTTGCGATTCAGTTGGAACGGGATTATTCAAAATATGAAATTCTGGAGATGTACCTTAACCAGATTTATTTCGGAAACGGCGCCTACGGGGTTGCAACCGCCGCAAAAGTTTATTTCGGAAAAAATGTTTCGCAGTTGTCACTTGAAGAATGCGCACTTTTGGCGGGACTTCCGAGAGCGCCGTCCATGTATTCGCCGTTCAAAAATCCCGAAAAAACAATTCAGAGGAGGGCTGTGGTTTTAGCAAGAATGCGTGATGTGGGATTTATAACCGACGAACAAAAAAAAGAAGCGGAAGGAAAAAACATTATTATTTCGCCGCCGCACATCGCTACAAAAATAGCACCTCATTTTATTGACAATATTCGGCAGACGCTTGAGTCAAAATACGGGAGCATGTTATATCAGGGCGGGCTTGAAATTTACACAACGCTTGATAAGAAAATTCAGGAAACGGCAGAAAAAGTTTTTGAAAAACAACTGGCGGAGTTTGACTCGATTTCAAAATCAACCATTCCGGTAGAGGGCGCCATTTTATGTCTTGATGTAAAAACGGGCGGAATTCGTGCGTTGGTAGGTGGAAGAAATTTTCAGACAAGTCAGTTTAACAGGGTATTTCAGGCAAAAAGGCAGCCTGGAAGCGCATTTAAGGTTTTTGTCTACACTGCCGCGATTGAAAACGGTTTTACCCCTACTTCAATTATTGATGATTCACCCGTTACCTATTACAACACGGGCCGCGACTGGGAACTTTTGTCAAACACGACCGATTTTTCCGATGTTCAGGATAAAAATCTTCTTAATAAACTATTGGAAAAAGATAAGCAAGCAACTGAAAATAACAAACCGAATGAACGGGTTCTGTGGCAGCCGCAGAATTATTCAGAAAAATTTCACGGACCGGTTTTATTAAGAAAGGCACTGGAACATTCTCTTAACATATGCGCAATAAAAGTGACCGATAAAATCAGACCGATGACAGTTGCATATTATGCAAAACAAATCGGGATTGAATCACCTCTTACGGAAACGATTTCTCTGGCACTCGGCGCCTCGGATGTTACGCTGAAAGAAATGACATCTGCTTTCGGCAGTTTGGCAAATTCAGGAATAAAAACAACTCCCTATTCAATTGTAAAAGTTTTAGACAATAAAGGCAGGGTTTTGGAGGAATTTTTTCCGGAAGAAAAAGATGTGATATCCGTCCAGACGGCATTTTTGATGACAAATCTTTTGCATGGAGTTGTTGAACACGGAACAGGCGTTTATGCAAGACAATTGAAAAGACCGGCAGCGGGAAAAACGGGAACAACAAACGATTGTCAGGATGCATGGTTTGTCGGTTACACCCCTCAACTCGTGTGCGGCGTATGGGTTGGTTATGATGACCATAGAACTCTCGGCAAAAAAATGACCGGCGGGCGGCTGGCCTGCCCTATCTGGACCGAACTTATGCGGGCGGCTTTGAGAGGACAACCCGTTATAGATTTTGCAACGCCTTCAAATATTACATTCGCAAAAATTGACCCGCAGACAGGACTTTTAGCACTTGGAAATCCAAAAGGAACATATTTAGAGGCATTTTTAAGCGGAACAGAACCAAAAGAGTTTTCGTTCGGGAAAGGTGTCTCCATTGTCAAAAAACTGGATGATGAAACGGAACCTCAAATTTTGACCGGTCTAACGGAAGGCACAACCCGGGCGGTGCCAGTTTTACCGGCAATCCGACTTGATACCGAAGGCGGCTTTTAGAACAGAACCGTGTAACGGAGGAAAGAATGAGAATCAAATCATCTGATGCACAGAAAAACGGAATTATTGCGGTGGCGAATTTAATGTGTATTGCGGCAAGAACCGCGCCAAAAGCAAGAGGAATTGACAATATTGTAACAATAATTCTTACTGATAAAGAGATTGAAGAACTCTCGGCAAAAATGGTTGAAATTGCAAACACCGGATACAGGACAAATACATTTTTGAGGGATGCGGATTGCGTGAAAAAAGCAGCCGCGATAGTTTTAATCGGAACAAAAATTGCTACCATAGGACTTGACTGCGGCTTCTGTGGATTTGAATCATGCAAAAAATTAGAAGATTTAAAAGGCGTGTGTGTCTATAATTCAGGCGACTTGGGAATTGCAATCGGTTCTGCCGTTTCAATTGCTGCAGACAACCGTATTGACAACAGAATTATGTATACCGCCGGCTATACCGCCGTAAAAAATAAACTCATTGATAAAGATGTCAAAATCGCATTCGGAATTCCCCTCGACGCCTCCGGCAAAAACATATTTTTCGAGAGAAAATAACGGGTAATAAACTCTTTGTTTTCAGCGTTCACTCGGAAAAACAAACAAGTTTGCTTTTCGCCCGCTTGCTTGAAAATAACTAAAACTTTTTATTTAAAGTTAACTGCGGCAAAAAATCGGAACCATCAAAAAAACCGAAATCCGTTTTTATGTTACTTTCTGAAAACACCCTGTATGCCCTTGCATCCTCATTGTGATTTTCTACTGATATTAAAGTAAGTATTTGAAGCAAATAAATGTAAGACAGAAATACACCGCTTCTGGTTATGATACTCTGCCTCTCCCAACTTTCACTTTTAACACCTTTCGGCACGGGCTTAAACGTTTTGTAATAAAAAAATCCCGTCCAGCAGATATAAGAAAGCCCTGCTTCGGGATTATCGCCGAGATAAAGTTGCCCCCATCCGGGCAAAATCATTGACCTTAAAAATGTGCCTTCCACCGATTTAATTTTATAGTGTTCCTTATTGTTTCTGTTTTTTGTGTAAAGATAAACGCCTGCACTGTTTGAAATGTAAAAACTGATACTTGAGAAATCCAGAAAGTCCTTTGTAAAAGAAGCATCCGGATTTTTTTTATATTCATGCGATTGGGTTACCGCATAATTAAAACCGAGTATTGCCCATTGGGAAAAAAAATTGATTACTCCCGGTATTGGTCTATCCGTGTAAAACTGACCTAAACCCGGAAAAATCAAGGAACGTTTCAGCGCCTCAACAGGTTTTTTTTTCTCCCATTTGTCCAAAGATGACTTTTTCTCTAATCCTACAAAACTTTTTTTAAACTTTTCGGCACCTATTATTTTCCTGAAACTTTTTTCAAGTTCCTCGGTATCATTTGCAGAATTATACGTTCCGCTTGAAATAGAAGCGATTTCTTTTAAGGAATCCTCTTCTTTTTTATCAACAGCATAGCCGATAACATTTATAACAACATCAAGTCCTTCCTTTTTCAGACGCCGAACTGTCTTCACGGGGTCGCCGCCGCAACTTTCCTTACCGTCGGTTACAAGAATTATCATATTATCGCCGGCAATCGGGAAATCAAAGCCCGCCACAAGCATTGAATATGCAATAGGACTGTAACCGCCTGCTTTTAATTCTTTAAGTGCTTTTTCAAATTTCTTAATATCTATTTCCGCAATCGAAATAAGAAGCCTCGTGTCTTTTTTGTGGTCTAGTTCCCTCTCTTCCCCGAAGGTTCTTAAACCGATTTTTATCTGTGAAGTTGCATCCGACGAGAGTTCCGAGAGAATTTTAAGAATTGTTTTTTTGGCGATATCAATTTTCTTTTCCCTTTTGTCAAAAGTATCGTTCATACTCCCTGATGCATCAAGAATAATTTCTATGTTTTTTGTTTTCGTTTGACAATAAAGCGGACCAAAATAAAAAACAGCAAGGCATATAATTAAAAACATCCTGCTGTTTTTTTGCATGGGTTTTTCCTCTCCCATTTTTATTTGTTAAAATTTTCCAACTGTTTGAAAAGGTCGTCGCCAAAACCGGCATCTTCTTTTTTTGCGGGTTTTTCCGTTGGGAGTTTTCTGGAAGGAGTTTCAGTTGATTTTTCAGTCGCTTCTTTCTTTTTGGTTTCCGTTTTATACTGTCCGAGCGTTATTTTTTTGACGACAATTTTAGGCGGAAGTTTTCCTTCATTTAAGGCAACAACCCCGCCAACATTTCCGTTGTAATAAATCCTAAACGGTGCATCTTTGACTGCCGGCTGGTATGAACTGCCTTTTATTTCCAACTCCGACTCCCACTTGGGATGAATTATAAGTTTTCCATTGGCATCGGCGAGACCCTTTATGATAGGAACTGAAAATCTTATTTTGTAGACGCCGTTGACATCAGTTACCGCATTTTCAAAACCGATGCCATCAACCATAATTTGAATATTTTCTACGGGGACTCCGTCTTCACCGACAATTTCACCTCTTAAAAATCCTTCAAACCAGTCGGTATAATTGGCATTAGACATAAATAAAAACTTTTTATAACCCGCGAGTTTTTTGACGACTCCCAAATCTGTCAGGCGGTCAGGACTAAAATTTTCGCTGATAGTTGTAATTTTTCCGGTTGTTTTTTTACCGATAATCGGAAATCCGGCACAGCCTGTAAAGACAGCAAGAAGTAAGAAGTGAGAAGTAAGAAGTAAAATCTTTGTAAAAATTTCGGATTTCCGTTTTCCGTCTTCCGTCTTCCGTCTAACTTTTCTCATAATTATTCCCTCTGTTTTCTGGAAATCATTTTATCTATTTCTATATTTTTTTTTTTTGCCCATCTATTTTCTGGAAATTTAGCAATCAACATCTCCTTTATTTTTTTCACCGCATCGGGTCGTTGCGGAGATGTCCAGTACTGTTCAATTATTCTCTGATAAACCCGTATTGCTTCCCTAAAAGCGGAAATCTGCTCATGGATTTTTGCCGACTCTTCAAGTGACCAAGAAGCGTATTGACTTTTGGGAAATTTATCCGTCAGTTCCTCATATGTCGCCGCCGCTTCGTTCCACTGATTCATTCTCGTAAATGCCTCTGCGATTTTTTTTTGTGCCTCGTCGCCGTAATAGATATCGCCGAATTGGTCAATGTAATACTGGTATTCTGCAATTGCTTCATTATATTTACCGTCGTAGTAATATTTTTCTGCTCTCTGAAACTGCTGAACCGCAGCCTGATTTCCCCAGTAGTCGCTCGTCCTAACGGGTCTATTTGATGCACAGCTGTAAAAGATAGTGAAAAGTAACAGCATTGCAGAAAATTTTATTTTCTGTATTATCTCTCTCATTTCATTTTCTCCTCTACGACCACTTGGGCGGCGGCAAGTTTGGCAATCGGAACCCTGAACGGCGAACAGGAAACATAGTCCATCCCTACACGATGACAGAACTTTACCGACTCAGGATCTCCGCCGTGCTCACCGCAGATTCCCACTTCAAGATTTTTTTTAGTTTTCCTGCCCCTGGAAATTCCGATTTTAATCAACTCCCCGATTCCTTCAAAATCAATAATCGCAAACGGGTCGCAGGGAAGAATTTTTTTCTCCAGATAATCCGGCATAAATCCGCCTATGTCGTCTCTGGAAAAACCGAATCCCATTTGAGTTAAATCATTCGTTCCGAAGGAAAAAAACTCTGAAACCTCGGCGATTTTTCCCGCAGTTAAGCATGCTCTCGGAATTTCAATCATCGTGCCGAACAAATATGAAATTTTCTTCAACCCGGAATTTTTTAATACTTCCTTATAAATTTTCTCAACGATTTCTTTTTGATTTTTTAATTCGTTAACAGCGCCGACCACAGGAATCATAATTTCCGGAATAACCTTTTTGCCTTCTTTGATTAACTCAGCAGATGCCTCAAAAATCGCGCGGACCTGCATTTCGGTAATTTCAGGATATGTAATTCCCAAACGGACACCGCGGTGTCCCATCATCGGATTTGATTCATGCAGAGCATTTGCTCTATTGTTAAATTCTTCATCAGATATTCCCAGCGCCTCCGCAAGTTTTTTTCTTTCATCCTCATTTTTTGGAACGAATTCATGCAATGGCGGGTCTAAAAGACGAACCACAACAGGAAAACCTTCCATTGCGGCAAGCGTGCCTTTGATGTCATTTTTAACAAACGGGAAAAGTTCAGCAAGCGCTTTTTTTCTTTCTTCCTCGTCTTTAGAGACAATCATTTTTCTTAAAAAGAACAGCGGCTGCTCGGAGCCCTTTCCGTAAAACATATGCTCGGTCCGGAAAAGTCCGATTCCCTCGGCGCCAAAAGTTCTCGCCCTTTTTGCATCATCAGGCGTGTCGGCGTTTGTTCTCACACCTAATTTTCTGATTTTGTCGCATAACTTCATAAAGTCCATAAAATACGGATTTTCCTCGGCGGCTTTTACCATCGGAAGTTGGCCGCGATAGATATAACCCTTTGAACCGTTGAGAGTTAACCAGTCGCCTTCTTTCAGCACAATATCACTGCCGGAAATTTTCAGCGTTTTTTCTTTATAATCAACGTGAATCTCCCCTGCACCGACGATACAGCACTTGCCCCAACCGCGTGCAACAAGCGCAGCGTGAGACGTCATTCCGCCGCGAGCGGTTAAAATAGCATTCGCAGCACGCATACCCTCGACATCCTCCGGATTGGTTTCCTCACGGACTAAAATAACATCCTTCCCGCTTTTTCTCCACACAACCGCATCATTGGCGGAAAAAACAATCATTCCGGTGGCGCCGCCGGGTCCCGCAGGAAGTCCTTTTGCTATCGGCGCAGAATTCTTTTCCGAAATAGGGTCAACAATAGGATGCAGGAGTTCATCAAGTTGAGACGGCGTCACTCGCATGACTGCCGCCTCTTTTGTAATCAATTTTTCCTTCATCATATCAACCGCTATTCTGATAGCGGCAGGACCGTTTCTTTTTCCAATACGGCACTGCAGCATCCAGAGTTTTCCTTCCTGAATTGTGAACTCAATATCCTGCATATCCCGATAGTGTTTTTCAAGTTTTTTCTGGAATGAATCAAGTTGCGAGTATATTTCCGGCATTGATGTTTCAAGTGAATGAAGATTTTTGTTCCGCTCCGTTTTACCCTGCTCGTTTATCGGGTTGGGAGTTCTGGTGCCGGCGACGACATCTTCACCCTGGGCATTAACAAGCCACTCGCCGTAGAAAACTTTTTCACCGGTTGCGGGATTTCTTGTAAATGCCACGCCTGTTGCGGAAGAATTACCCATATTTCCAAAAACCATCGCCTGAACATTTACCGCCGTTCCCCACTCATCAGGAATATTTTCTATCCGACGGTAAGAAATCGCCCTTTTTCCCTGCCACGACTGAAATACGGCGCTGATTCCGCCCCACAACTGTTCCATCGGGTCTTCGGGAAAATCTTTACCCAAAACTTCTTTCACTTTTGATTTATAGGTTTCAATAAGTTCTTTTAAGTCATCTGCAGTTAAATCGGTGTCAAGTTTTACTCCTCTTTTTTCTTTCATATTGTGAAGTTCTTTTTCAAGTTGCTGACGAATACCCCGACCTTCTTCCGTCTCAATTCCGGCTGCTTTTTCCATAACAACATCGGAATACATCTGGATTAGCCGGCGGTGGGCGTCATAAACAAATCTGGAATTGCCGGTTTTTTTGATAAGTGCTTCGCGGGTTTCATTGTTGAGTCCGACATTTAAGACGGTTTCCATCATTCCCGGCATTGATTTTCTTGCACCGCTTCTTACGGATAACAAAAGCGGATTTTCTTTATCGCCGAACTTACAGCCCATCAATGTTTCAACTCTTTTTAACGCCGTTTCAACCTGTTTTTTTAACTCGGGCGGATATTTTTTTTTGTTTTTGTAATATGCCGTGCAGACCTCAGTAGAAAGCGTAAAACCTGCAGGGACAGGTAGCCCTATCTTTACCATCTCGGCAAGATTTGCGCCCTTGCCTCCCAGAAGATTTTTCATTTTCTCATTTCCGTCCGCGTGACCTAACCCGAAAAAATACACATACTTCTTTGCCATTTTATTTTGCTCCTTCTCCACCTTCCGGTGAAACTAATTTTATTAAAAATACAACTCTTCTATTTTTCGCTTTATTAACATCCGTATCGTTCGGTGCAATCGGTTTATGTTCCCCGTAACCGATTGCCGCTATTTTTTCAGGCGGGATGGAATGCTTTTGAATAAGATATTTTACAACGGTTGTCGCACGCGCGGTGGAAAGTTCCCAATTAGATGCAAACTGCGAAGTTGCTATAGGGATGTTATCCGTGTGACCCTCAATAATAAGAACAATGTTTTTAATAGCGACTCCTTTTACCAAAGCATCGGCGATTTTGTCAATGTACATCTTCATGGCAGGTAAAAGTTCAGCGCTGCCGGAAACAAAAAACGGGACGCTCTGCTGTTCTTCAAACGTAATTCTTAATCCCTCTTTCGTCATTTTCGCTTCACCTGCTATTCCTTCCTGGACCATTGTCTGTTTTACTTCTACGGCTGCTTTCTGCATCGTACCGGAAAGTGCGGCTGCCATTGCATACATCATTATAAAAAAAGCGGCTATTTCCGTCATCAAATCAGCATAATTAATAAGCCACGGAGGCGCTGCATGACCTACCTGCGAAACTCTTGCGTCAGTTTCCGCGATATACCCTCTGGGCGGTTTTAATATCATAAATTATTTTCCTGTTGATTTTATTGCCAGACGCTGCGCCGGCTCAAGATACGCTTTCAGATTTGACTCCATAATTATAGGACTCACTCCCGATTGTAAAAGTAAAACACCGCGGATAATAATCTCTTTTACGAGAAGTTCTTCCTCGGAACGGCGGCGCAATTTTCCTGCCATCGGATAAAATAAAAGATACCCTGCGGAAAGCCCGTAGAATGCGGCAGCCAGTGCCATTGCCATTCTTTTTGGAACCATAGCAACATCGTCAACACCGCTTAAGAGAAGAATCATTCCCAAAACGGTGCCGATAATTCCAAAAGCGGGGGCATATGTGCCTAATGAATTGAAAATTTCCTGTCCGACTTTGTGTCTTTCTCTGATAAATCCGATTTCCGTTTCTAACATACTGCTGATAAATTGAGAATCAAAACCGTCAATTACTAACTGCGTGCCCCGTCTCATAAAATCATTTTTTACATTTTTTACGTCACCTTCAAGCGAGAGAAGCCCTTCAGTTCTTGCTTTTTTTGTAAAATCAACAAATGAACTGACAATTTCGGTCGTATCTTCGCCGCCGCCGGTAAAAAGAACCTTTCTTAAAACCTTTAAGACACCGATAACCTGCCTTAGAGGATAATTTACAAGCAAAGCGCAAAATGTACCGCCGATGACCACTAAAAATGCTTCCATATTTATAAACGGTCCGAATCCCTTCATTCCTTCCGATAAAAATATTGAAAGGAAAACAAATCCCAAAAATACGATTATACCGGTAAGTGTTGCTATGTCCATAAATTATCCCTCCGCTTTGTTATGTATTTTTTTCTTTAATTCAACAATCCTGTTTGTAACTTCCTCCGGTGTTTCTTTAACTATCGTGCTTTTTCCCGTTGTTAAAAGAATCGTAGTATTCGGATGACATTCCATTTTTTCTATTAAGTCGGGATTGATATATATTTCTTCACCGTTAAGTTTTGTCAGTTTAATCATCGTTTAATTATATCTTTTTTGACTGAAATGTCAAGTCCTTTCTGGCGGTTGACTTCATAGAAAATTATGGATGCCGACATTGCAGCATTCAAGGAAGATATTTTTTTATCTATCGGAATTTGAACGAGAAAATCGCATTTTTCTTTTGTCAGCCGGTGAAGACCACTACCCTCACTGCCTATAACAACCGCGATTTTGCCTTTAATTTCTTTTTGTGAAATTACCTCGCCCTGCATATCCGCGCCGTAAATCCAGAAACCGATTTTTTTAAGCGACTCTATCGCTTGAACGATGTTGACCACTTTTACAATCGGGATGTGTTCAATAGCGCCTGCCGATGCTTTTGCGGTACCAGTTGAAATTCCTGCCGACATCCTGCTTTGAATGAGCACTGCGTCAACAGAGAAACATACCGCCGAACGGAGAATGCTTCCGAGATTCTGCGGGTCTTCAATTTCGTCAAGAATACAGACGACGGAGTCCTGTTTTTTTTCCGTCAATTTTACGAGACGGTCAAACTGCCAGTACTCTTTAGGTGTTACGAATGCAACTACACCCTGATGGTTGCTTGAATATCCTATCAGTTTTTTGCTGTCCTCAAACTGAACGGGAATGTTTTTTTTTCTCGCAAGGTCTATGATTTTATCTACGATATCGCCTTCATATTTTTTTGCGATTAAAATTTTTTTGAAGCTTCGCTGACCCGCCGAGAGCGCCTCAAAAACCGGATGCCTGCCGCAAATAATTTCCGTGCTCATATTTTTTTTACCCTTGGTCCGGATTTCGTATCTTCTATATCAAAACCTTCCCCTTTAATTTTTTGTCTTAGTTCATCTGATAATTTCCAATTTTTATTTTTCCTTGCATCTTCACGGGCTTTTATTAAAGTTTTTACAATTAAATTAATTGCAAAAGGTCTATAATTTCGTAATTCTAAACCAAGTGTATTACAAATCAGAATCATAGTTTTTAAGTCAGATTTTGTTTTATAATTTATTGTTTTTTCGTTTATTATTTCTTTTAATAATTTATGTATACATGCAAGTGCAATAGAGGTATTGAAATCATCCTCCATGGCATTTTCAAATTCTTCCAGAATTTTAGTATTGTATTTGATTTCTTCTTTTTCTTCCGGGTTATTTTCCGCATTATTAATTTTATTTGTTAAGCCTAAAAGTTCTTCATTTCCTTTAATTGTATTTATTAAAGCATAAGCGCTTTTTGACTGTTCCAATTTATCTTCGGAAAAGTCCAGAGGTTGTCTGTAATGCTGTGTTAAAAGCATATATCTTACAACTATCGGGTCGTATTTTTCAAAAATTTCTCTGAGTGTAAAAAAATTGCCGAGCGATTTTGACATTTTTTCCTTGTTGATTGTAA
Organism: Elusimicrobiota bacterium; assembly: GCA_041658185.1. Lineage (GTDB taxonomy): Bacteria > Elusimicrobiota > UBA8919 > UBA8919 > UBA8919 > UBA8919. Next base: position 43,324 of record JBBAAR010000009.1, on the reverse strand, counting down.
CAAAACCGTTATGAATCCAGTATTTTACAAATGGTTTTCCGAGTGCTGCTTCCGACTGCGCAATCTCGTTTTCGTGATGCGGAAAAATCAAATCCTGACCGCCGCCGTGAATATCAAAAGTATTAAGACCGAACTCGTTTAACGACATTGCTGAACATTCAATATGCCACCCCGGACGACCTTTTCCCCACGGGCTTTCCCACGACGGTTCTCCTTCTTTCGCTTTTTTCCAGAGAGCAAAATCCAAAGGGTCTTTTTTTTGTTCGCCCGGTAAAACCCTTGACCCGCTTTTTAAATCGTCAACATTTCTTTTTGAAAGTTTTCCGTAGTCCTTAAATTTTCTAACTGAAAAATAAACATCGCCGGCTGCGACATACCCATAACCGTTATCTATAATTTTTTTAATAAAACTTATTATATCCGGAATCTTTTGAGTTACTCTCGGATAAAAATCGGCATCCTGTATGTTCAGTTTTCTCATCTGAGTAAAATAATCGTCAATATATTTTTGCGCCAATTCCGCAAGCGGGATTTTTGCCTCCAAACTTCTATTGATAATTTTATCGTCAATATCCGTAAAATTTTGAATATATTTTACCGTATACCCCTTGTATTTGAGATAACGGCGGATAACATCAAAAACGACATAGCACCGCGCATGTCCGAGATGCACCTCATCATAAGGTGTAATCCCGCAAACATACATATTGACATCTTTGCCGTTTTTATCTATCGGAATAAACTCTTCTTTTTTCCCAGAAAGTGTGTTGTAAATTTTTAACATTTTATTTCAAATAATTCACAAGGTTTAAACTTAAATTGAAGCATATTAGCCGTTGGTCTTCCTGCATCTCCGCCCTTTCTTTGCATACTAATTTTTCCAATATGTAGAGAACCGTTTTTAGAAACCGTTACATCACCATAACCGAAAAAATTCATAGCCATGTTAATATCTTTTAACGTCCACGTCGTAATATTCTGTAATTCATCGTATCTTGTAACCAACATCCAGTCGGCAGATAATCCTCCTCTGCCCTTTAGTATATCACTAACTATAAGAATTTTATTGTTTTTTAAGAAACCGACGATTTTATCTCTCAAATGACCGGGAAGTTCATCCAAATACAATCTTCTTTTATCCCGTATTTTTGTCCTTGAAGTTATTTCCTTGGGTGGTTTTATCTCACCAGTAAATAGTTTTAACCCTAATGCTATCTCATTATCAAAATGCCAAATTTGTTGATAGGCATCAATCCATCTTTTATCAACTTGATTAAATCCAGAATTTAATTTATTTTTTTTGATAGTTACTTTTTTCAATGATAAATTTTCAATTTTAAGAATACTACCTATTTTTATAATAATTTTGATTTGAGCATCTGCTTTTTTAAACTTTACAAACTCGCTATAATCCCGTTCAATAATACTAAATTTTTCTAAATCTTCTTTTTTTATTCTGGTCGGTATTTGTATGGCTTTTACGAAGTCAATCTTATCCGAATTATAACCCATTATTTCCAGCCATTCTTTCGCCTCTTTATCGGCAATCCAATTATTAAACTTTTTACAAATGTCCTTCTCGTTTGCAAATCCGCCTTTTGCTGTTTTTGAACCAAGTTTTGTTTTATTCATATATTCTTATATTTAACGACCACAAAATTCAAATAACGGCAAACTATCCTTTTCTGTTCTTTCTGGTTTTCTTTTAATTTCTTCGTGACGACCTTCCAATCTTTTTCTAATAACATCAATATAATTTTTTGATATTTCTGTCGTAATGTAATTTCTTTTTAATTTTTTCGCAACAGAGACAGTTGTGCCTGTCCCGCCAAAAGGGTCTAAAACAACATCGCCGGTATTTGAACTTGTTTTGATAATTCTTTCTAATAGTGCTTCCGGCATTTGACAAGGATGGTCGCCCAACCTTTCCTTAAACGAACCGCAAACCCTTGTAAACTCCCAAACGTCATCGGGCACTTTTCCATCGGGATGTGCCCTTTTATCATGATATATCTGTTGCCTTGCCGATGGTATTCTTACATCCTTATCATTAAATATAAATTTTTCTTTATCTTTTGTAAAATATAAAATATGTGTGTGAGAACGATTAAATTTTTTTCTTTGATTCTGTCCAAAAGTGTAATACCAAATTATCCAATTTCTAAAATTAAATTCTGTTTTTTTCAAAATCAAATTTATTTCAGCAGCAAATTCATCGCCTATGGCAATATATATTGTCCCGGTTTTTTTTAATATCCTGTAGGTTTCTCTTATCCAACATACCGACCAATTATAATAATCTTCATAACTTCTCTTATCATTGTAATTATCATATTTCAAACCTATATTAAAAGGCGGGTCGGCAAAAATTAAATCAATAGAATTATCAGGAATTGTTTTCATAACTTCAATACAATCGCCTTCAATTACTTTATTGATAAAATCGTTAATGGTTTTTGCTGACTGATAAATCACAGCATTATCTTTTATAGTTAATTTTCTTTTTCTCTTCTTTTTATACATTTTTTTTAATCAAACACACGGCATATGCACAAATTGCCTTGCCGTTGCCGATGGCGCCGATACCCTCGTTGGTTGTTGCTTTGATGCTTATATTTTTTGTCCCGATAACTTTTGATATTTCTTTTTTCATTTTTTTAATATACGGGGAAAATTTCGGCTCTTTTGCGACGAGCATTGTGTCAATGTTTATTATTTTATAACCGGATTTTTTTAGTAAAACAAAAGTTTTTTCAAGCAAAACCGAACTTGAAATGTTTTTGTATTTTTTATCAGTATTCGGAAAATGCTGCCCGATATCGCCGAGTCCTGCAGCGCCTAAAAGTGAATCGCAGATTGAGTGAAGCAAAACGTCGCCGTCGGAGTGTGCGAGCAGACCTTTTGAATAAGGAATTTTAATTCCGCCCAGAAAAAGCGGTCTTCCTTTTACAAGTTTATGTATATCATAACCGAAACCGATTCGGAGTTTAGAGTTCATAGTTTAGAGTTTAAAGATAAATCCTCTTTTGTGGTGATTTTGATGTTTTTGTAATCGCCTGAAATTATTTTTACTTTTTTACCTAATTTTTCAATAAGTGCAGAATCGTCAGTTGAAAAATATTTTTTCTCAAACGCTTTCTTGTATGCTCTCATTATCAGGGAATACTTAAACGTTTGCGGAGTTTGAGCAAGAAAAATGTTCCGTCTTTCCGGAGTTGAAATTACAAATCCCCCTTTACAAATTTTTACCGTGTCATTTGACGGAACTGCGACAACGCAAGCGCCATATTTTTTTGCGGAAACGATACTATCTTTTATGATTTTTTCAGATACAAATGGTCTAACGCCGTCGTGAATCAAAACTATGTCCGTGTCAGAACTCAAAGTTGAAAGTCCGTTGAAAACGGAATGCTGTCTGGTTTTCCCGCCGGGAACAATTTTGACTCTATTGGAAAAATCTAATTTCCGTTTTATGTCTTCCTTCGGTAAAACTAAAACTATATTTTTTATATCGGAAATTTTAAGAAATTTTGATATGGTTAATTCAATAATTTTTCTTTTACCTATAAATTCAAACTGCTTTTTTGAGCCGAACCTTTTACCGCTGCCGGCTGCTACTATTATCGCTGATACTTTCATATTATCTATGTTATTTTATTCCTCTTTCATCTGAGCAAAAATCATTCTGCCCGTGGAAGTTTGTAAAACATTTGTTACAGTTACTTCAACTTTTTTTCCGAGGTGACTGCGGCCGTTTTCAACGACTACCATTGTGCCGTCTTCAAGATAAGCGACCGCCTGTTTTTTTTCTTTGCCTTCTTTCATAAGGTAAATGTTCAACACCTCACCGGGGAGGAGAGCGGGTTTTATAACACCTGCGAGTTCGTTGACATTCAAAACAACGACACCGTGGACGGATGCAACTTTATTCAAATTAAAATCGGTCGTAATAATTTTTGCCTTTAAGTCCTCCGCAAGTTTCAGTATTTTTGCGTCGGTTTGAGTTATGTCGGAATAGTCCTTTTCAAAAATTTTTACCGGCACAACAAGATTTTGTCTTATTTTATTCAACAGGTCAAGTCCTCGTCTGCCCCGCTGCCTTTTGGTAGAATCAGCGGAATCGGCAAGTGTCTGAAGTTCCGAAACGACAAATTCCGGGACCACAATCACGCCGGTTACAAAATTTGTTTCAATGATATCCAGAATCCTGCCGTCTATAATCGCGGAAGTATCAAGAATTTTTAAATCCTCCTGACGTTTTTTTGATGTAAGGTGTATATCCTTGTCAAGTAATGAAAGTTCCTCTTTTTTTCTTATGGCGATTATAAATCCGAGATACGCCAAAACCATTTTTATCAAAATAGAATATGTTTTCATAAAACTGTCTAATTTGGCATCTTCCATAAGAAAAATTGAATAATCCAAAAGTTTTGCCGAAATAAGTCCGAGAATGGCACCGAGACCGCCTGCGACGATTGAATCAAGCGGAATCATTTCAATCAAAATTTCAACAAAAATTACGACCAGTGCGACGGCAACTCCTATCAATATACCCTTCGCATCTTTTGAAATCTGAAACCACCCGATAACGGGTCCCGCAATAATTATCATTGACCTTATAATCCAGATAAACACAAAAACCCCCTATAAACCAATTGAGAATTAAGAATTAAGAATTAAGAATTAAAATGTTAAAATCCATAATTTTTAATTCTTAATTGCCTCTATTGCATCAAATACCGTCTCAACGGGAACTATCTTTATTTTCAATTTCCCGTTTATTCCTTTTAAGTTCGCCTTCGGAATTATGCATTTTTCAAATCCGAGTTTCTCAAACTCTAAAAGCCGCTGCGAAATATGAGTCACTGCTCTTACCTCGCCTGTCAACCCAACCTCTCCAATAATCCCTATTTTGGATGAAACCACAAAATTTCCGACGGCAGAAGCAATCGCACAGGCAACGGATAAATCGCAGGACGGTTCTTTCGTTTTGATTCCGCCTACGATATTTATAAAAATGTCCTGGTTGACAAGCCGAAGTCCGAGCCGTTTTTCAAGAACTGCAATTATTATTACCGCCCTGTTGTAATCCAACCCGGAAAATTGCCGGCGGGGAAGTGGAAGCGGCGTTGAAGAAACTAATGCCTGAACTTCCAATAAAATCGGTCGCGCACCCTCAATAATGCAAGTCGTAACGCTCCCGGAAACATTCTTCGGTTTCTCCCCTATAAAAATCTCAGACGGATTTTTTACTTCTTTTAAACCCTCTTCCTGCATCTCAAAAATTCCTATTTCGTTTGTTGAACCGAACCTGTTTTTGAAACAACGAAGAAGCCGGTATGTGTGATGCTGTTCCGAACTGAAATATAAAACGGTATCAACGATGTGTTCCAAAATTCTGGGACCTGCAAGCGTTCCCTCTTTTGTGACATGTCCGCAGAGAAACGTGGTAAGCGGGATTGATTTACTTATTGACAAAAGTTCCGCAGTCGTTTCTCTCACCTGAGAAACTGTTCCCGGCGCCGATTCAATATCGTCGCGGTACATCGTCTGGATAGAATCAATAAAAAGAAATTTCGGCTTTACTTCATTCACCCTGTTAACGATTTCGGAAAGCAGCGTTTCCGAGACAAGAAATAATTGTCCTTTATCAATTTTAAGTCGCTGGGCTCTCATTTTCAACTGTTCAAGTGACTCCTCGCCGGAAACATACAAACAGTTAAATTGAGATGAAAGACACCCGGCAATTTGCAAAAGCAGTGTTGATTTCCCGATGCCCGGTTCCCCGCCTATTAAAATCATCTGTCCGTCAACGAGACCGCCGCCCAAAAGATTATCAAATTCGTTAATGTTAGTTTTGTATCTATTTTTATAAATTTGTGTTTCAATAATTTCATTAATTTTTTTAACTTCTGACGAAAAATTCGTTATGTGCGGACGGGTTTTTGAGGCGGCAATTTTTTTTTCTTCTACAAAAGTATTCCATTTTTCGCAGTCGGGACATTTTCCCAGCCACTTCGTGGATTCATAGCCGCACTCCTGACAGACAAACTGAATTTTATCTTTTTTGTTCATTTTATTTTATTTTTTTTCTTTTTTTTCCGATTTTTCCAACTCTTTTTTCACATCTTTTGCTTTTTTATCGTCCACAATCCATTTTGACGGCGCATCTTCCACCATCTTGCTGAAAACCCGGAAACTTTTTATCGTCTCTCTCAAATCGCTTTCAAGTTTTTTATCTGTTACAAGTTTTCCGAGAACACCGTCGCCGGTTTCTATTGATTTTGAAATTTTTTCAAGAGAGGTAAGCGTTGCATCAAGTTTTCTTGAAATGTTTGTAAGCCGCCCGGCGGAAACCGATTTTTTCAGTTCTGCTGATATAACCGTCAAATCTTCGGAAAATTTATTCAGGTTGTTAATTGTTGATTTGATATTAGTATCGCCCGTTAAACTTTTAAGTGAATCCAAAAGCGAATTTATTGCCACCTGTGTTTTATCAAACATCTTGTCAATGCTTATCGGGTCAACGCCGGTAATGGTATCGCCGTCTTTTAACAATTCACTTGCGGCACTTCCGGAGGTAAGTTGTATAAATTTTACTCCGATGATTCCCGACGAAAAAATATACACGCCGGCATCTTTATAAATTTTCACGTCTCTATCCAGCCAGACCGTTACTTTTGCCTTTCCCTCCTCCAGCGTGATATCTTTCACATAACCGATATTTACTCCCGCGACCTGCACCTTTGCCTGTTTCAAGAGTCCCTGAATATCATTGAAAAGAATGTTAATCTCATATCCTTTCTCAAAAATACGGACACCTGACAAAATCATAATAGACGTTGCAAGCACCAGAGTTCCTAAAATAATTACAATTCCAACTTTGGTTTCCTGTTTCATAATTTACCTCTCTCTTACTTTCATTTTTATGGGGCCCACCGAAGAACCCGTCGTGAATTGTTTTACATATTGATTTTCCGTTTTTTTGATTTCGTCCGGCGTTCCTATCCCTATAATTTTACCATCGTAAAGCATAGCAATTCTATTTGAAATTTTATATGCGCTGGTCATATCGTGAGTTACAACTATTGAGGTAATGTCTAATGATTTTTGAAGATATATTATAAGGTCGTTAATAACATCAGCCATAATAGGGTCTATCCCCGTCGTCGGCTCATCGTAAAAAATATATTTCGGGTCTGTTGCGATTGCCCTTGCCAGTGCCACCCGCTTTTTCATCCCGCCTGATAGTTCAGACGGTTTCATCTGTTCTATACCTTCAAGTCCTATCATTGAAAGACACTTTTTAACTTTTTGGGAAATTTTTTCCGCAGGCATTTCGGTAAGATTCCTTAACCCGAAAGCCACATTGTCGCCGACGGTTAAAGAATCAAAAAGCGCAGCGCCCTGAAAAAGAAATCCGAAATTTCTCTGAACTTCCGAAAGCGATTTTTCGTTAAGTCCGGTTATTTCCGTCTCATCAACGAATATATTGCCGGAAGCCGGCTTTAGGAGACCTACGATATGTTTTATTAAAACGGATTTCCCGCAACCGCTTCCGCCGATAATAGTAATCGTTTCCCTGTCTTTTATTTCCAGATTGACGCCGGAAAGGACATTATTCTCGCCGAACGATTTATGTAAGTCAACTATTCTTATCATTTGCTATCCAATACCAAATAACACTAAAAGCGCCGTCAGGAAATAGTCGGATACCAGAATCATAACCATAGAAATTACAACGGTCTGCGTTGTGGCACGCCCCACGCCCTCGGCACCGCCTTCACAGTTAAAACCTTTGTAACAGGCAACAGTAACAATTATCAGAGCAAAAAATACCGATTTTATAAGTCCGTGAAATAAATCCTCAACCCGCATATAATCCAGAATATCGTTTTTATAAACAGTTGCCGCAATTCCCAATTTATAAACACTGACGAAAAATCCGCCGATTATTCCTATTATATCTGCAAAAACGGTAAGGATGGGAAGCATTACCACTATTGAAATAAATCTCGGCACCGCCAGATATTTTATCGGATTGGTTCCCAGAGTGTACAACGCATCTATCTGTTCGGTAACCTTCATCGTTCCAAGTTCAGCCGCAATCGCTGCTCCGACACGGCCGGCAACGACTATTGCGGTTAATACGGGTCCCAGTTCTTTCACCATAGAAAAACCGACCACACTTCCGATATAAATCGGCTCGTTAAAAATATTTCTGGTTGAATATGCGGTTTGAAGCGCCAGCACCATTCCCGTAAAAACGGAAGTAAGCGCGGTAACCGGAACCGACATAACGCCAATTTGTATCATCTGGTTAATAATATTTTTTCTGTCCTGTTTGTAGGATATATAACTGTAAACCGTTTTTACCAACATTAGGAAAGCGTTTCCGATATCGTCGGAAGCTTTAATAAATTTTTTTCCTATAGAACCGATAATTTTCATCCGTACGCCCTCGGCACTCTTTTTGAAATTGATGTTACTATCTCGTAATTTATCGTATTGCACCTTTTCGCCACATTTTCCGCTGAAATTTTTTCTTTACCTTGTGAGCCGACAATAACAACCTCATCCCCGACAATAACATTTTTTATACCGGTAACGTCTATCATTGTCATATCCATACAAACCCTGCCGACAACAGATGCCTTTTTGCCATGAATTAAAACTTTTGCATTATTAGAGTTGCATCTTAAAAAACCGTCGGCATAACCAATTGGAATTGTGGCGATTTTTGAAATTCTTTTTGTGATGAATGTCCTGCAATAACTTATTGATGTGTTTTTAGGAACCGTTTTTAGATATACAATTTTTGTTTTTAGAGATATCGCAGGTTGAACCCGGATGGCTGAATCTGAATTTTCAAACGGTTTTAGACCGTAAATTAAAAGTCCCGGACGGACGAGATTGAAATGCGAACTTTTATATCTGATTATTGCTGCGCTTGCGGCAATATGTACAAACCTGGCGGGGATTTTCCGGGATAATTTTTCAAACTCGCGGATTTGTTTTTCGGTAAAATTTTCGTTTTCGGCGGCACAGGCAAGATGAGAATAAATCCCGTCAATATAAATATTTTTTAGATTTTTGATTTTTTCAATCAGCGAAACAAAGGTTTTCGGCGATATTCCTAACCTTGCCATCCCCGTATCAATTTTAAGATGAAAAGGAAGTTTTTTATTTTTATATTTCGCAAATTTATTAAAAAATTCAAGACCGGAAATGCTTGCAATTGTCGGAGTGAGATTGTGTTTTATTACTTCGGAAAAATTTTCAAACGGATAGGTGCTTCCTAATATAAGAATATCTTTTTTTATACCGGCAAGACGGAGTTCAATTCCTTCCTCTATTGTTGCGACTCCGAATATTTTTACAGCGGATTTTTCAAGCGTTTGCGCAACTTGAACGGCACCATGACCGTAGGCATCCGCTTTTACAACAGCGAGTATGTCAACGTATCTTCCGACAAATTTTTTTATAATTCCGACATTAAATTTTATATTTTCCAGATTTATTTCTGCACGGGTAGGTCTTAAAATTTTCATGATAAATCAAGTAGAACCCTTTGCCGCACTTTCAAATTTAGTATATTCCTTGAAAAATCTTAACATTATGTTTCCCATTCTGCCGTGCCTGTTTTTTGCGATTATAACTTCCGTGTCGCTAACCGGACTTGACGCTTCAATACCGTCGGCTTTGTACAAACTCGGATGATAAAGCATAAGAACAAGGTCTGCGTCTTGTTCAATGGCGCCCGACTCCCTTAAATCCGCAAGCCGCGGTTTGCCCGCCTGATTTCCGGTTCTTTTTTCCGGTTCTCGGGATAACTGCGAAAGCGCTATTACCGGAAGTTGCAGATCCTTCGCCATAATTTTTAATGAGCGGGATATTTCGGCGACATCTAATTGTCTGAATTCGCTGCGACCGGTTTTACCTGACATAAGTTGAAGATAATCAATTATAACAAGGTCAAGTCCTTCTTTTTTATAAAGACGACGGGCGCGGGCTTTCATTTCAAGAACGCTGAGTGCGGAAGAATCGTCGATAAATATTTTTGCCGGCTTGAATTTTCCGGCGGCGGTCGTAATTCGGGGCCAGTCATCCTTTGACATATATGCATTTTTCACACGGTCGGAAGCGACCCTCGCCTGCGAGCATATAAATCTTGTCATCAGTTCGTCGTTTGACATTTCAAGCGAAAAAATCAAAACTGATTTTTTGTGAAGTATTGCCGCATTTTCCGCTATATTCATACATAACGATGTTTTGCCTGTTCCGGGACGACCCGCTATAATAATAAAATTTGATTTTTTGAAACCGCCGGTCACACTATCCAAATCGTTAAAACCGCTCGGACATCCGGGTACATGTTCTTTTTTTAGATAAATTTCTTCAATAGCGTCAATGGTGGGGTCAATCAAATCAGAAACTGATATGGGACCTTTTATCGCTTTTTTGTCCGAGATGTTAAATATCGCCTGCGAGGCGGAGTCCACAATTTCGTCAACATCGTCAATCCGACCCGTAGCATCGCCGATGATTTTTCTGCCCGCATGTATGAGTTCCCGGAGAATCGCTTTATCTTTGACAATTTTTGCGTAATATTCCGCATTTGAAGCGGTGATAACCGTATCAATAAGAGATGCAAGATATGCGGCGCCGCCCAACTGTTCAACCTGCGGATCAGATTTTATTTTCTCAGAAATTATTAATATATCAACATCACCCTGATTTTTGTCGTAAATTTTTACTATCTCGCTAAAAATTACTTTATGAGCAGTAGCGTAAAAATCATTTTCGGAAAGCATTTCTATAGCAATCTCTATCGCATCTTTCTCAATAAGCATAGAGCCGAGAACTGCCTTTTCTGCTTCCAAACTATGAGGTACTACGAGATCAATCGGATTATTATTTGACATAATAACATCAGAGCATAGTGCATAGAAAACTATCCGCTCTCCGCTCTATTCTCTATTCTCTGCCTTTCTGACGAGCCAGACCTTTATTTTTGCGGTTACTTCCGGATGAATTTTTACGGCAACATCAAACGCCCCGAGTTCTTTTAAGGGATTATCAAGAACGATTGATTTTTTGTCAATATCAAAACCTTCTGTTTTAAGTGCTGCTGAAATATCTGCGGGACCGACGGAACCGAAAATTTTATTTTCCTCGCCGGATGCGGCGGCGACCGGTATCGTTATTGAAACTGATGAAAGTTTTTTTGCAAACTCGGCGGCTGAGGTAAGTTCGTTTTTCATAATTTCTGCAACCTTTATTTTTTCTTTCTCAATAATTTTCAGATTCCTGTCGTTTGCTTCAAGTACAAGTCCTTTTGGAAAAAGAAAATTTCTGGCGTAACCGTCTTTTACGGACTTTATATCCCCTATTTTTCCCAACCCTTTAATCTCCTGTTTTAAGATAACCTTCATTATTTACATCCTCCTTTTTCTTTCTGAAATCAAGCCATACATCCGAAACACCCAGAAATACTGCCGCCGGCGAATATAGAATAAAAACGATATATGCAAGGACAAGCATCGCTTTTGACTTGCTGAAAAAAAATTTGCCTACTGATAATCCGCCGACGAAATAAATAAAAAAAATCAGATTAAGAATGTTCTCCGAAATTTGAAAAAGAACGGTACTTTTTCCATCTTTGAAAACAATATAAAATAAAAGCGAAAATATAAGTGCGAATACAAACTTTTCGGGCAGCCGCCATTTTTCAAGAGGTTGAAGTTTTTTTATTTTTACATCAAACCTATCCGCTCCCGCAGAGAGAAAGATATAGGAAAGCGTTACCATTATAACAACAAAAATTACCGCTATTGAATAAATGTTTCTTGTAATAAGTTCCACAAACGTGGCGGCAATATCTTTCGGAATGCCGGCGGCAATTCTGGAGTTTATCCATGAAATCTGAAAGCCGTAAATTATAAACGACAAAATAACTGCAACGGATACGAACGATACTCCAATGCAGGAATCCGCAATTATCCGCCAACAACTTTTTTTTCTTTTTATTCCGGAATATAAAAACAATGAATTGAGGACAACAAATAATAAAAAAGCAAAAGAAAGGACGGCGCCGTGGGGAATAAATCCGTAAATTGCCGCGGTTGTTATAATAATCCCTATAAGCCCCGACAAAACTCCGCTTTTAACAAATAAAAGGACGAGTGATACCGAAGACAGCGGCAGGAAAAAAATTCCTATAAACGGAATTGCAAAACCCGACATAAAAAAAAGAAACGAAAAAGACGCAAATAGAAAAACTTTTTTTATTGCAGACATATCCTACAAATTAACAAACGGTATAATGGCAATGTTTCTTGCCCTTTTAATGGCTCTTGTTAAAATCCTCTGATGCTTCACACACACACCCGTAAATCTTGATGAAAAAATCTTACCTCTGTCGGAAATATAATTTTTCAGAAGTCCTACGTTCTTGTAATCTATTTCTATCTTGTCGGCGCAAAAACGGCAAAATCTTTTTTTAAACTGTTTCCTTTTCGAGAATTTTCCGAATGTTTTTTTTCCGCCTTTTTTTGTATTTTTTTTCTTATTAATCAACATCATTCCCCCTATTAACACCAGAGATTAGAGAATTAGAGAATTAGAGAATTAGATTTTTTTCTAATTCACCAATTCTCTGTTGTATAAACTAATTCTCTGTCGTATAAACTATTTCTCTGTCCCTCAAAACGGCACTTCGTCGTCTTTTTTCTTTTTTGACGGTTTCAACACCGGTTTATAATTCTCTACCGATTCCTCACTTACAATTTCCACCGCCGACTCATCCGCTTTTTCACCTCTTTTAGGCATAAGATGAAGTTTTTCGCCGATGACGACAAGTTTGCTTTTTTTCTGCCCGTCTTTTTCCCAACTATCCTGTTTCAGACGGCCTTCTATAACAATGCTGTCGCCTTTGTGAACATATTTTTCGCATATCTCCGCCGATTTACCGAAAAATGTTATGTCAACAAAACAGGTTTCCTCTTTCGGATTACCGTCTGAACCCTTGTATCTTCTGTTGATTCCCACGCTGAAACTTGCCAGAGAAGTTCCGCTCGGTAACGCCCTTATTTCCGGATCTCTTGTAACATTGCCCATCAGTATAACTTTACTGAAACTTGCCATAATTCCCCCCCCGTATTTTAGATTTTATTCAGCGACCGGTTTTTCCTGACCTTCTATTTCCGGTTTGACAATGTCGGATTTTTCCTCCTTTTTCGGTTCAGTTTTTTTCTTGAAGGATTTTTCTATCTTAATAGTTATATATTTTATAACATCATCGGTGGTTCTGAAAAAATTTTCAAGAACACCTACAACTTTGCCGTCGGCAGAAAATTGTAAGAGGAAATAAGTTCCTTCTTTATTTTTTTTAACGGGATATGCAAGCCGTCTTTTCCCCCAACTGTCCGACAAAATAACGGTGCCGTTACCGGAAGTTATAATTCCTTTTACCTTTCCCAAGACCTCTTCAACTTTTTCGTTTGATAATGTCGGTTTTAAAATAAAAACCGTTTCGTAATTAGGCATGAACGCCTCCTTTTTGGACATATGACCATCCCGCTAAAGCACAGGATAGTAAAGTGCAGGAAAACTTTTGTTATTATATCACAAAAAAATATTTTTTGCAACAACTTATTCGGCTTCAACAAATTTATATTTTATTTCTCCGGGTTGTATAAGCCCAAGTTTTTTTCTTGCCTCTCTTTCAATGTATGCCTGATTGTTTTCAAAATTGTAAAGTTTAATTCTTAAATCCCTGTTTTCCGTCTCAATCGCTTCAAGTTTTTTATTCAGTTTCGTAAGTTCTATTCGCTGGCTAATTATGCTTCTCATTCCGTCGTTGCCGAAAAGAACCAAGACCGCTAAGGTTACTGCAATCCAAAAATATATTTTTTTCTTATTTACCGAATTTAGCGGCATCGGACAATTCCTCTTCAATCCGCAATAACTGATTATATTTACAAATTCTATCGGTACGGCTGGCGGAACCGGTTTTTATCTGACCCGAATTTACAGCAACGGATAAATCCGCAATAAAACTATCCTCTGTTTCACCCGAACGATGCGAAATTACCGTCGTATAACCCGCCTTGTGCGCCATAAGAATCGTATCAATCGTCTCCGTAAGAGTTCCTATCTGGTTGAGTTTTATCAAAATAGAATTCGCGGTTTTTGTGTTTATTCCTCTTTGCAGACGCTCAACATTTGTGACGAACAGGTCATCGCCGACAATCTGGATTTTTTTTCCGAGTTTATCGGTCATCAGTTTCCAACCGTCCCAATCATCCTCGGCAAGACCGTCTTCAATTGAAACAATAGGATATTTACCTACGAGGTTTTCGTAGAAATTTACCATTTGTTCGGAAGTTTTTATTTTGTCCGATTTCTCGCCCTCCAAAATATATTTTCCGTCTTTGTAAAATTCCGACGATGCGGGGTCAAGTGCAATGAAAATATCTCTTCCGGGAACATAGCCCGCTTTTTTTATGGCTTCAATAATTACTTCAAGTGCCTCTTCGTTTGAGTTAAGATTCGGGGCAAAACCGCCCTCGTCACCGACGGAAGTATTATAATTTTTGTCTTTCAGCACTTTTTTTAAGTTATGAAATATCTCTGTCCCGTATCTCAATGCTTCACGAAAACTTTTGGCGCCTTTTGGGAAAACCATAAATTCCTGCAGGTCAACATTATTGTCGGCGTGGGAGCCGCCGTTTAAGATATTCATCATTGGGACAGGTAAAACATAATCGTTTAATTTAATATTATACGCTGAACGGATGTATTTATAAAGCGGAAGTTTTTTATCTGATGCAGATGCACGGCAGACAGCAAGCGAAACGCCCAGAATTGCATTGGCGCCTAACTTTGCTTTATTTTTTGTTCCGTCAATAGAAATCATTTTTCTGTCAATTTCAATCTGGTTTTCTGCATTCATTCCGATAATTGCCGGCGCAATGATTTTGTTGACATTTTCAACTGCTTTAAGCGTACCCTTGCCGAGGTATCTCTTTTTATCGCCGTCTCTTAATTCCACCGCTTCATGTTCTCCGGTTGAAGCGCCGGAAGGAACAGCCGCTCTGCCCAAAATCCCGTTTTCCAAAATTACGTCAACTTCCACCGTCGGGTTACCCCGTGAATCCAGAATCTCCCGTCCTACAATTCTTTTAATCTTGCTCATTTTTCTCCTCCGATTGTCTTTAGTAATCCCGATGTTTTTTTACCGAAGTAAAAGAATATCAGAAAAACCTTTCATATAATTTTCAAAATCCTGCCGGGCTAGGGCTCGAACCTAGAACGGATGCTCCAGAGGCATCTGTGTTACCATTACACCACCCGGCAACTCTCGCTCGCTCAATATTAATTTGTCCTGTGTTCCGTTTTTGAATCTTTATCAAGTTCGTCGACAAAATTTAACTGTAAATCTGAAAGTGTAGACGATAAAAATTTATTTTCTTCAGCGGAAAGATTGCCTTTTGTTTTCCCAACAAGCATTTCAATTATATCTATTGAAACTTTTGCCTGTTCAAGATTTTTTTCGATTTTGTTAGTTACCGGATTGGATATTTTTCCCATCTGTTGCATTGCCGCCGCAGAAAGTGAAAACACCAAACTCAAAAAATATTCATTTATCTTTTCCTGTTCAGCCATTTTTTCCTCCGATTACATTTCTCAACCGCGATAAAACTCTGTCTTTTCCCAAAGTTTCAATCATATCAAAAAGCGACGGGCCTTCTGTTCTTCCCGAAACCGCAACCCTCACGGGATGAAAAATTTGGGATGTTTTCAGCAAGTTAACTTCGGCGTATTTTCTTGTTTCGTTTTCAATTGCCTTCGCAGTAAAATTTTCTATTTTTGAATAAATGCCGGCAATATCCGTAAGTATTTTATTCACGCCGTCTTTTTTGAGAACTTTATTTACTGCTTTTTCGTCGTAAATAATATCATTTTTCAGGAAAAAGTCAATAAGGTGCGGGACATCGGATAAAAGTTTTATTTTGTCGTGCTCCAGTGAAATGCACTTTTTTAAAAATTCAAAATTTTTTATGTCAAATCCCGCTTTTTGTAAAAATGGACTTGACCGGCGGGCAAGTTCCTCAACCGGCATTTTTCTGATGTATTCACCGTTCATCCACAAAAGTTTTTGTGCGTCAAAAATTGCGCCGGATTTTCCGCATCTTTCCAGCGTGAACTTTTTAATTAATTCGTTAATTTCAAAAATCTGCTGGCTGTCCTCTGTTGACCAACCGAGCAATGCAATATAATTTAACAGTGCTTCATGTAAATATCCCTTCTCCCTGTAATCCTCAACGGCGACATCGGACTGTCGCTTGCTCAATTTGGACTTATCAGGATTAAGTAAAAGCGGGAGATGTGCAAATTGCGGCGGCATCCAACCGAAATACCTGTACAAAATTACATGCTTCGGAGTAGAAGAAAGCCACTCCTCGCCTCTGATAACATGACTTATTTCCATCAAATGGTCGTCCACAACATTTGCAAGATGATATGTGGGATAACCGTCCGATTTTAAAATAATTTGGTCGTCAATTAAAGAACCGTGAAATTTTATTTCGCCGCGGATAATATCAATGAATTTAATTTCTTCCTGCGGCATCTTCATTCTTACCGTAAAAGGTTTTTCTTTGGAGAGTTTTTCGGAATCATCTTTTGAAAGTTTAAGGCATAAGCCGTCGTATTTCGGCGGTTGTTTTTTAGCAATTTGCAACTTTCTCATCTCTTCAAGCCGCTCTGATGTGCAGAAACATCTATATGCCGAATCTTTTTCTAAAAGTTCTTCCACATATTTTTTGTAAACATCAAGCCGTTTGGATTGTATCACCGGCTCTTCGTCATTATTAAGACCGCACCATTTCAATATCTCAAAAAGTTTTTCAACTGCACCGGGAACCATGCGGGTTCTGTCCGTGTCTTCTATACGGATTAAAAACTTACCGTCATTATGTCTGGCAAATAAATAATTATACAACGCGGTTCTTAATCCGCCGATATGCAAAAAACCCGTCGGCGACGGGGCAAATCTAACTCTAATCATCAGTAAATCACCTTGTTAAGCGGATATTCAATAATTCCTTCGGCGCCGGCTCGCTTTAATTCCGGTATAATTTTTTTGACAGTTTTTTCCTCTATGATTACTTCAATTGCTATCCAGCCGGGAATTGTAAGCCGTGAAATCGTCGGTCTTTTAAGCGCCGGAAGTATATTCATAATTTTGGCGAGATTTTCCTCTTTAAGATTCATTTTGAGCCCGACCATACCGAATGCTGCAAGTGCACCTTTCAGAAGTATAGTGAGATTTTCAATTTTTTTCTTTTTCCAGTTATTTTTGACGGAATTTTTATTTGCAATAAGCCGGGTTGTAGATGTTAAAACTTCATCAATAATTTTTAAGTTATTAGCACGAAGCGACGAGCCGGTCTCTGTAAGTTCAACTATCGCATCTACAATGGAAGGGGTTTTCGCTTCAGTTGCTCCCCAAGAGAATTCAACATTGGCTTTCACTTTATTTTTTAATAGATATTTTTTAACGACATTTACAAGTTCCGTCGCAATTCTTTTCCCGTTTAAATCTTTTACTCTCTGAATCTTTGAATCATTTGGTACAGCAAGAACCCATTTCACAGAACGAAAACCGCTTTTTGCATAAACAAGTTCACAAACCTCTTTTACATCAGCACCCGTCTCATAAATCCAGTCATAACCGGTGATGCCTGCATCAAACGCACCATCTTCAACACATTTTGCCATTTCCTGTGACCGCACAAGTGTAATCTCAAGTTCGTCATCATCACAGGTCGGAAAGTATGACCGTTCTGATGTATAAATTTTTATCCCCGCTTTTTTGAAAAGTTCAAATGTTGATTCCTGTAAACTCCCTTTCGGCAGTCCAATTTTAAGTTTGTTCATTTTTGCCTCCAAAAATTCAAAACCTATCGCATTATTATACAAAATAATTAAAAAAATTGCAAATAAAAATGTTAGTTATATCGCAAAGTTTATGATGAAAGGGCTGAGACGATGTAAATTAAAGGCTGGTGCTCTTTATCTTAATCACAAAACCTCTAATAAAGATAAGGCGAATTTTTTATCAAACATTCTTTTAGCTTTGACATTTTTAATTTCAAAAATGACTGCTTCAACTATTAAAAACACTCCCGTTTTATTTCTTAAACAGCCCACACGGGTAATTTTTCCCCTTCCGATTGCCGAATGCAGATGAATTTTCGGCTGATTTTTCTGTCGGAAAATAGTTCCGATACCTACGATTTCAGACGGTCCCGGGAAATTCTGCCAAAAAGGTTTTGCAGGAATTACAGCTTTAAGCGGACCGCAGACGGCTTTATTTTTATGAATTGCACCGATAATGAAAACGATTCCGGATTTAATATTTTCTTTCAGCGTAATTTCTGTAAGACACCCTATCAGGTCGTCACCGTTTTCTATTTTTGCAACTATTGCTTTCCCAATATTGCCGACTGTGTATTTCATTTTAATTGTTAGGAGCGGGTTTACCCACTTTTACATTACTATCTTTTTTTTCGCAATAGGGTCCCGATTTATTTCTCCACGCTTCGGCAAATCCGGATTTTATCCAGTCAAGCGCCGCCTGTTGCCTTCCGACATCATAACCGAGTTTTTTGGAAAGAAACCATTTGTGTTTTTCAATTTCGGCTCTTTGTGCTTCAGAATCAGCTTTCATCTTCTCATCACGCCATTTTTTTGAATGATTTTGAAACCAGTCATTTAAGGCAAAATCAATTCCGACATCGTGGCAGGCCTTTTGTGACAAAAACCACTTGTGTGTCAAAACAGCATTAATCTCATCCAGCGACAATTCATCCAATCTCGGATTTTTTTCCATAAAAACTCCCCGTTAAACTTTTCCGTTGAAGACAGTAAGCAAAATAGCGCAAAACGACAAAACAAAAGTTATCACATATATCAAAAGCACTATTTCTTTGTGAGTCCAGCCGATATTCAAAAGACGATGATGAAAATGCTCTTTGTCAGCCGACATTATATTTTTTTTAGATCTAAATCTTCTTAATATTGAAAACGCTACATCCAGAACGGGTAGCGCTACGACCGTTATCGGAATAAAAAGCGCAACGACTGCCGTCGTTTTTAATGTTCCTATAACGCTTATTGCACCGAGCATAAAACCCAAAAACTGGCTGCCGCTATCACCCATAAAAATTTTTGCGGGATGGAAATTATGATATAAAAAACCGATACATGCGCCGGAAAGTGCAGCACACAGAATTGCCGCAAGTTTTAACTGTTTTGAAAAAAGAATGATTTTTGTGTCGCTCTGTAGAATTGCAACAATCATAAATGTTGATGCCGCAATTGCTACCACACCGGAAGCTAAACCGTCAAGTCCGTCAATAAGATTTATGGTATTCATAAAACCGATAAGCCAGAAAATAGTTATAATTTGGCTTAACAAAAGCGGGAAATTAAGATAATTTCTGAAAAACGGAAGATTCAATCCGGATATATTAACGCCATAACTTATGACAGACAACGCCACTATTATCTGAATTAAAAATTTTACAACCGGTGGCACGCTTTTTTTATCGTCAAAAAGACCGAGAATAAAAATAACGGTGCCGCCTATAAGAATTCCGGTAAGTTGTTTGTCAATTGATAAAATACCTTCAAGTTCGTTATTAATAAATACTTTATGCCGGAATGCAAGCAATGTTTGAAACCGCTGAAAAAAATACAGGCATACAATGCCGGTTATAAAACCGAGATATATGGATATTCCTCCCCAGCGCGGCATAATTCTTGAGTGAATCTTTCTGCCGTCGGGTTTATCTATGACATCAAACTTTTTTGCAAGCCATTTGGCAACAGGGGTCGTTGCAAAAGAAACAAATAATGCAACGACAAAGGCGGTCAAATAAATATAATTCATAAATTATCTTAACCTGTTTTTATACAATGGAAATTTTTTACAAAATGATTTCACTTTTTCTTTTATTTTTTTCAACGACGGTTCGCTATCCTTGTATTTTACCGCCTCGCTGATAAAATCCGCTATCAATTGCATTTCTTTTTCTTTCATGCCGCGGGTTGTAACGGCAGGCGTTCCGAGCCGTATTCCCGATGTAATAAACGGTTTTTGGGTGTCGTACGGGATTGTATTTTTGTTGACGGTAATTCCTGCTTTATCAAGGGCTTTTTCAACTTCAAAACCGGTAAGTTTTTTAGGACTTAAATCAATAAGTAAAAGATGCGAATCCGTGCCGCCTGATACAATTTTGAAACCATTTTCCTGTAATGCCTCAGAAAGTTTTCTTGCGTTTTTTAGAATCTGGGATTGATATTTTTTGAAAGACGGTTTTAATGCTTCGCCGAATGCGACCGCTTTTGCAGCTATTGCATGCATCAGCGGTCCGCCTTGCGTTCCCGGAAAAACGGTCCTATCTATAACGGACGCATATTTTTCTTTGCACATAATCATACCGCCGCGGGGACCTCTTAATGTCTTGTGAGTTGTTGTCGTTACAAAATCGGCAAAGGGAACAGGAGAAGGATATAAGCCGACGGCAATCATACCCGCATAATGGGCAACATCAGCCATTAAATAACAACCGGCTTCATCGCAAATATCCCTGAATTTCTTCCAGTTGATAACCCTTGAATACGCGGATGAGCCTGCGACGATAAGTTTGGGTCTGTGTTTTTTTGCAAGCCGTCTTGCTTCCACATAATCAATAAGTCCTGTTTTTTTTGAAACGCCGACCGGCACGGGCTTAAAATATTTGCCCGAGAAACTTGTGGGATGACCGTGTGAAAGATGACCGCCGTGTGAAAGATGCATACCCATAATAGTATCACCGATGTCAAGTACCGCAAAATAAACCGCCATGTTCGCCTGGGTTCCCGAATGCGGTTGAACATTTACATGCTCGCAATTGAAAAGTTTTTTTGCACGCTCTATTGCAAGTTTTTCCGCTACATCCACAAATTGGCAGCCGCCGTAATATCTTTTTCCGATATAACCCTCGGCGTATTTATTCGTTAAAACCGAGCCCTGCGCTTCTAAAACTGCCTCCGATGTAAAATTTTCAGAAGCAATAAGTTCAAGATTTTCCGACTGCCGCCTAGTTTCGTTTTGTATCACTTCCCAAATTTCGTAATCCGTTTTTTTCAGATGCATTTATAACTCCTATATTTTCATAAATTTTTCTATTTCTTTTTTTGATATACAACCTTCTCTTAACACAATATAAGGGAATTTACTGACATCCAAAACGGTTGACGGTTTTACTAAGCCCGTCTGTAAGATAGTACCTCCGTCTATAATCATATCAACATTTTTAAGAATTTTTTTTTCTAAATCCGAAACGCATCTGCAATTTTTTTTCCCGGAAACATTTGCGCTTGTTCCTATAAGCGGATAAGTCATTTCTTTTATAATTGAAAGTAAAACTTTATTATCGGGAATTCTTACCGCTATATTTTTTCTGCCCCCTGTAAGCATAGTACCAAGTTCGTTTGTTTCAAATACAAGTGTAAGTGGTCCGGGCCAGAATCTTTTTACCAGTTTTGCCGCCCCTGTCGGAATTTTTTTTACAATTTTTTTTATTTTTATAATGTCATCTACGAGAACAGGCAACGGTTTTTTATCGGTGCGGCCTTTCAGTTTATAAATTTTTTTTACACCTGACAGGCAAAATGCATTCGTTCCGATGCCGTAGATAGTATCCGTCGGATAAATCGCAATTTTTCCGTTTTTCAAATCCTGCGCAATTTCTTTTATCGCCTTTTTATCTAAATTTTTCAGTTTATAGGTTTTCATTTTTTAACTTCTGTAAGAAGCGTTGACTTTTATGTAACCGTCGCTGAAATCACATGTATAAACGGTTGCGTACTTTTTTCCGCTATTCAAGTTTATATTTATAGAGACAACTTTTTGTAATATAATTTTTTTTGCAATTTCTTCTGAAAAACTAACCGGTCTCCCTTTTTTGAAGACACAGAGATTACCGAAAGAAACATCAACTTTTTTTGAATCAACCTTTACTTCGCTTCTTCCGATTGCAGCAACAATACGTCCCCAATTTGCGTCATTTCCAAAAATTGCCGTCTTAACAAGCGGGGAATTTGCCGTCGTTTTTGCAATTTTTTTTGCATCATAGATATTTTCAGCGCCCCTGACATTCACAGCGATGAGTTTTGTCGCACCCTCACCGTCACGGGCAAGCATTTTTGTAAGTTCAATACAAACAGCAGTTAATTTATCGCAAAATAATTGAAAGTTTTTACCGTAGAAAATAAGTTTGTTTTTTGCAGCACCGTTGGCAAGAGCAAAAACTGTGTCATTAGTTGATGTATCTCCGTCAACAGTCAGACAATTAAAACTTTTTTCAACAGCAATTTTCAAGGCACGGCTTAATGCTTCTTTTGTAATTTGTGCGTCTGTCAAAATGAAAGAAAGCATTGTCGCCAAATTCGGCTCAATCATTCCTGAACCTTTTGCACAAGCCCAAATATTAATTTCAGAATTGAGAATTGAGAACTGAGAATTAATAATTTTTGAAAATGTGTCCGTTGTCATAATGCCTTCAACTGCCGCCGAGACCATTTCACTTTTCTGAAATTGTGGAACAAGTTTCTTTATGCCATTTTCAATTTTATGCATCGGTAGATACTGACCAATCACACCGGTTGAAGCAACTAAAATATTTTCCGGTTTTACATTTAATTTATCAGCAGTCAACTCACATGTTCTTTTTGCATCACTAATTCCTCTTTCACCCGTGCAAGCATTAGCACAACCTGAATTCGCCACGATTGCATAAATTTTATTTTTTATATTTTTCTGTGAAACAATCACAGGAGCAGCCTTAAAAATATTTTTTGTGAACACGCCCGCCGCAACACATGGTTTTTCAGAATAAAAAAGTGATATGTCCTTTTTTCCGTTCTTTTTTATCCCGCAATGCAACCCGTTAGCAAAAAAACCTTTCGGAAAATTCATATCAAACCTTCTTTTTCGTCAATGCCGAACATTATATTCATGTTTTGGACGGCCTGCCCCGCGGCACCTTTGACAAGATTGTCTATAGCGGATGTGATGAGTAAATTATTTGTTCTACCGTCAATATTTACCGCTATATCACAATAATTTGTATTAACAACATTTTTTGTCATCGCTGTTTCTACTATTCTGATAAACGGTTCGTTCTCATAATATTTTTTGTAAATTGCAACAACATCCGCCGAAGAAATCTCTTTTTTTAATTGCAAATAAACAGTTGAAAGCATTCCTCTTTCCTGCGGAATTATATGCGGCGTAAATGCTATCCGGCATTTTAATTCCTGCTCAATTTCCGGAATATGTCTGTGAATTCCTCCGACTTGATATGCATAACAATTCGGCTCTTTGTAATTTTTGACAAAATCCCTGCCGCCGCCCGAATATCCGCTCTTTGAATCAATAATTATTCCTTTCTTTTTGATGATTTTTTCTTTAAGTGCGGGATAACAACCTAAAATTATGCTCGTAGGATAACAACCGGGATTTGCTAAAAGTTTTGCTTTTTTTATTTTTTTTCTGTAGAGTTCGCAAAGCCCGTAGACCGCTTTTTCCAAAAGTTCGGAATTTATATGTTTTGTTTTATACCATTTTTCATAAACGGCGGGGTCTTTCAGGCGGAAATCAGCGCTTAAATCAATTACTTTTTTACCCAAAGTTATAAACTTTGAAACAATTTCCATTGAGACCACATGCGGCAGGGCGGTAAAAATAATATCTGCATTTTCGGCAATTTTTTTCTCGTCAATATCCTCGCAAAATACATCTAATTTGCCTTCTAAGTACGGATACATTTCACATATATGTTTCGGTTTCCCGTCCATTCTGCCTGATAAAGAAGTAATTTTTACTTTTGAATGTTTTAAAAGAATTTTTATAAGTTCTTCGCCTGCATAACCTTTTGCACCGACAATAGCAACATTTATCATTTTTTATTCGCTCCCCTCAGAAATTAAAACTGTAATTTCGCCTAAAATTTTCTCCGGAAGTTTTTTAATTATATCCGAAACTTTTCCGCGGATAAACTCCTCAAATTTTTTTGTAAGTTCACGACAAATAACAATATCAGAATCCTGCGGAAAAATTTCAGAAATTATTTCCAGCGTTTTTTTAATACGGTATGGTGATTCGTAAAAAATTATCGTCTTTTTAAGTCCCGCAACTTTCTCAAAAACTTTTTTAATTTTGCCTGTTTTCCTCGGTAGAAATCCCAAAAACACAAATCCATCAGTCGGCAGACCGCTTGCCGAAAGTGCCGTAACAACCGCTGAAACACCGGGAACGGGTTCAACCTTTAATCCTTGCTCAATCGCTTTTTTTACAAGAAAAAATCCGGGGTCTGAAATGCCCGGAGTTCCTGCATCCGAAACAAGTGCAACATTTTTTCCTTTTTTTAACTCATCTATCAGATAGGGTATTTTTCTGAACTGATTTTGCGAGTAAAAACTTATCTGCGGAGTTGCTATGTCATAATGCACAAGCAAAATTTTTGTCCGACGGGTATCTTCGCAGGCAATTAAATCAACCGCTTTAAGAGTTTCCAATGCCCTTAATGTGATATCTTTGAGATGACCGATTGGTGTTGCAACAACATAAAGAACCCCGCTCATAAAGGTATTTACTCTGTATTTTCAGTCGGGTTTTGAGACCGCTGAGTCCTGCTTTTTATCCGTCTTTTTTTCACCGGTTTTATTTTTTTCATTATCCAAAACCTTCAAAAAAGCATTGACGATTTTCGGGTCAAATTGCGTCCCTGAACCTTTTTTCAGTTCATCAATTGCAATCTCACAAGATAACGCTTTTCTATACGGTCTGTCTGATGTCATCGCATCATAAGAATCAATAACCGCAACAATTCTCGCACCTATCGGAATTTCCTCGCCCAGCAAACCCTCGCCGTAACCCGTACCGTCAAACCACTCGTGATGATAAAGAATCAAAGGCGCAATGGGAGCCAGAAACTCAATGGGAGCGATTATTTTTTCACCAATCAAAGGATGTTTTCTTATTTCATCCATTTCCACATCGGTAAGTTTCGACGCTTTCAGTAAAATCTCCTCTTTGATTCCTATTTTTCCCACATCATGCATCATAGCGGCATACTCAATATGTTTTACCATTGACTTAGGAAGATGCAGTTCCTCGGCAACAAGTTTCGCATAATATCCGGCGCGGTCGGCGTGTTCTCTGGTATAGGCATCTTTTGCGTCAATTGCTTTTGCAAGCGTTTGCATCGTTTCAAGATAAAGCCGCTGAAGATTCTGGTAAAGTTCAATATTTTCAATTGTAATAGCCGCCTGACCCGCGAGAAGTTGCAAGAGCCGCAGATCCCTTTCTACGAATTTTTCACCTTCTTTTTCCCTGTTGACATTCAAAACACCGATAACCTTGTTTCTTATTTTGAGAGGAACGGATATGAACGACTTTGAAGGATACTTAACATTTTCCGCCTTGAAAAATCTCGGGTCGGTTTCTATATCTTCAACGAAAATAGGAGTTCCATCGCGAGCAACAAGTCCCGCAATACCCTCGCCGATTTTAAGCCGCGTTGTTTCCATAACCTCTTTTGCAAGTCCCCTCGCGGCGACAATTACAAGTTCATTCGTTGTTTCGTCAACCAGCATTAAAGAACCGATATTTGTCTTTAAGACCTTTACCGCATAATCAACTATCATTTTGGAGAGGGTTTGCTTGTTATGACTCGGCGAAGGTTTCAATCCGAAGTTGTGAAGTTCTATAAGCATGTTGATGAGATTATCTACGGCAGCAACACTGTTTATGTACTTCTCTTTTACATCAGACATTTCTATTTTTATATTAAACAACTGACTCAACTGGGATTTGTACCTGTTGAAAAAATAAATCCCTATTAAAACCGAAAATGATATAAAAAATAATTCAAGATACATAAGATACGCCTTCGGCGAAGTTAAAAGGTTAAAGGTTAAAAATTAAATCTTAAAGCCGGAAGAAATTTTATTCAATTCCGCGATTATTCCGTTAATCTGCCCCAAAATTTCAGAAAGTTCTGAGGGTGATACATTTTTTTGGGAAAGCCGCGCGGAAATTGCCGAAAGTTTTTCACCGACGATTTTTGCCGATTCTTTATCCCCGGAAACTTTTTTCTGAATTTCCGAAACCATCCCGTTAAATTTATCCTGAAGTTCAATAAGTTCGTCGCCGCTTCTTAAATGCACTCTGTATGTCAAATCCCCTTCGGCAACCATATCGCAAGACCTTTCAAACTTAAATATGGGACCTGCAAACTTATGCGAAACAAAAATGGCAATTATGAAAACTATTACTAAAAGAACCGCAAGTTTTCCCAGCATAAGATTGTTGATTTTAACCATAATCGGATATAGACCCGGGGCTTCTAATTCCATAATTGCCCGACCTACGGTATAATAAACATCCCAGCCGACGGTAAAAGCGACCAGAATCATAGCGATAAGAACAACGGCGATATACTTGAACTGCAGCGCTCTTTTGATAATTACGATTCTCCTTTTGTATTTCGGTTTATCATCCATATAATAACCTCCCGTCCGCCTGTGGCGAAATTTTAAAATCAACGGATTATATTATACAAAAAAAAACAAGAAATGTCAAGGCAACTACTATTTTTTTGACAAGCCCTGCTATATATTAAAGATACCGGAACGAACCTCTGTTGAATACTTATCTAACGGGGCAAGTACTTTTTGTATTTTTCTGTTTCTTTTTGTTTTTTTTCAACAAGTTTTTTCAGTTCTTTTTCCTGTTGTTTCGGCGGGAGTTTGGAAATATACCCGTATTCTTTTTTATAATAGTCCTCTGCCTGTTTGATGTATGGTTTTGCGGCATCCATTTCCTTCTGCATTTTTTTGATTTTTTTTTCTTCCTGTGCAGTTATCTTATCGGCGTTTTTTTCATAATACTCCATCTGTTGTTCCGTAACATCAACTTCCGGTGGGTTAAATGTTTCAAACTTCTTTACCGGCGGATTTATAAATTTTTTCTGAACAAAAAAATAGGCGCCTGTTAAAAGCGCCAAAATAAAAATAATTAAAAAAATCTCGCGGGTTTTCATTAAAAAGCAGCCCTTCCGCAAACGGCAGATTGTGTGAATCTCTTTTCTATCTTCGGTGTTCCGCTCCAAAAAGAAAGCCGTCCTAAATCAAAAATTCTTAAACGATAATTGACGGTAACCCTGTCGCCGGCAATCAGTCCCACGCGAACATTTTGATGGGTTATGGTTATATTTGATGTATTGAATTTTGGATTACCCTGTGTAAAATATTTCATAACTTCCTCACGGGTATTTGTCCAAGTAACCCGACGGGTAGCCATCAGAAATGCACCGTGTCTTGCCGCCTGATGAAGCCGCATATTGACCATAAACATTCTCGCAATCGTGATAGTGCCTGTGATAAACAAGGGAAGCACAATTAACGCGATAATAAACTCTGCAAACGCCTGACCTTTACGTCGGGAAGTGGGAAGTGGAAAGTGGAAAGCAAAAATTTTATGTTTTTTCATTTTTTTAGTGAGCAATCATTCCGCGAGCGGGAACCAGCCGTGCATCAAATTGCGGATAACCTGCATATGGTTCTGGACCATAACCCCATAGTCCTTCTTTTTTATTTCTCGGGAAACCGCCGTTGTGTCCGATAGCATTTCCCCTCACATTTAAATAAATTTTCGCCTGTGCAATCGCCTGTGCTTTTGCAGGTCTTCTTAATCCAATCAAAGATGATGCAAATGTTTGATTTGCTTTATATGCTGTCCATATCATTTCCTGTTTCGGCTGTGCTTTTCTGTATCCGTTTTCCCAGGTTCGGCAATAATAAGCAGGATTATATGTCTTTTTTTTATATGGCGGAAGCGGAATAATATAAGGAGGATAAGGAATTATCGTAATTTTACCGGAATAAAAGGTCATTTTTCTACCCTTCAATCCTGTCCCGCGACCACCTTTAATAAATGTTCCGACGCTTCTTTCTGCACCGTTTAAGCGGGCTGCTTGATAACCCGTCAAATACGGTGCACCACCACCACCTTTATTCATGCCTTTTAATAAGCCAAGATTGAACTCATATGTGGGTCTCTGCCTTGTGTCCATCGCTCCTTTTTTAATATTGTGCCCCATCCAGATAGTACTGGCGTGTAATGTATCATGTAAAATTCCCATCGCATTGTAAAAAGCGGCGCGGCATCTTAAGGCGGATATTGCGGCGGCATCGGCGGCGGTTTGCATTTTCTGACGGTTGAACTCAAGCATTCCGAGATTCCACACAAGAAATGAAAACATAGAAAGCACAAGCACCGTCAGTGCAACAAGCGGAAGAATTTGACCCTTAGAGTGTGAATAGCAAATTTTTATTTTTTTCATTTTATTTAGTTTGATTGTGGAATCAGATTTGGAGTTTCCGTTGACATTCTGGATGAAACCCGCAGCGGAATACCCAATCTAAATGAGCCGTAAGCAAACAAAGGTCTATAAATATAATTTACCGTTGCATTAACCGCTCGGATTTCCAAATCACTGCTACTCAATGGAAAAAATGTTAACGGTGGATTTTGTGAATCAACTCTTGTTCGATTTGTTGAAACCGCACAAGGTGCGCCGAGTGTTCTCATAGTTATATAATTTGCCGCTATATTGGCGTCTTTTCCGACAACTACCGCTCTGGCTGCGGCGAAAGCGGCGCCGTGCAGATGAAACATCGTCCACGAAAGCCGTGCAATGTCCATTACTCCGAAAATAAGTGCAAGTGAAATAATTACGATTAAAACAAACTCAATCATCGTCTGCCCTTTTTTATTTTTCATTTTACCTTTTTATTCCGGAGCGAGGAAGTTGTTTTAAGGAACTTCACGGAGTTTCGCATTCGCATTCAGCGAAACGAGTGAGAGCGCCCGCCTCAAGCGGGACGCGGTTCCGCAAAACAATCTTCCGAGCGACATTTACGGCAACATTCCCTGAACACCTGCACGGGTACGAGATGCACCGCTGTAGACATTTTTCAATCGCCTCTGAAAAAAACTGGTTCCCACCCATGCTGTTATGACGCATAGCATAAGAACCAATACATACTCGGTCATTGACTGACCTTTCTTACTGAAATACTTCATAATAGAAATAAAAAAATCCTTATACTGTTTTAGATAAGTAGAACCAAAAAAAACTTAAAGATATTACTTCGTTGCCTGGTCAAGTTTTGTTCCGGCTTTATTAAATGCATTTTTCACTTTACCGCCGAACAACTGTACTGCAACAAATGCAAGAAGAGCAATAAGAAATACTACCAGAACATATTCTGTCATTCCTTGCGCTCTCTCGTCCTTCAAGAACCGTTTTAACATCGTTTTTTCACCTCCCTTTCCTACAAATTAAATGAACTTCTTTTTGATTTAGATATATTCTTCAAAATTATTTATAAATCCCCGGTGATTCGGCATTGCAAATTCCGGAAACCTTGTTCCCGGCGGAAAGAAATCCGTATCTTATTTTTTTACCGAATGTTTCAATGGCAATATAGGCGAGAAAAGCAATAAGAAAAATCACTAAGACATACTCAGTCATTCCCTGACCTTTTTTAAAACGGATTGTTTTCATTTTATTCACCTCATTTTATGTTGACAGCAATATTATTTATTGCCTGTAAAAATGCGACATTTATCGCTTTTCCGAACGTATCAACCGCCTGAAAAACGGCAAACGAAACCAAAAAAACAACAAGCAAATATTCCGTCATTGACTGGCCTTTATTTGTTATTTGCAATTTGTAATTTGTAATTTTCATTATACCGCACCTGTTATCCTTCCGGCGGCTTTAACCAAAATGGCATTCAGCACGGTTGAAAAAACTCTCAATGCTAAAATTGAAGCAAGAAGTAAAAAAATAAGCAGAGAATTTTCACTGCCCGCTTGAGCAGTTTCAGATTTAAGAAGATTTTTTATCAACCCTATCATCCCATTATAATTATACATAAAAAACCGCATTTTGTCAAGTATTTTTTTAATTTGCGGAATTTTTTTATTTTCAAGCGGGCGCGCGCTGGCAACAAAGGGTATAATACTCTTTATTCCACAGTGACCGATTTTGCAAGATTTCTCGGCTGGTCAACATCACAGCCGCGCAAAACACCTATGTGATACGCCAATAGTTGAAGCGGAATTATGCTCAACAAAGGATATAACGCCTCATCCGTTTTAGGAATGTATATCACATAATCCGATTTTGCCTTTATCAGTTCGTCGCCTTCCGTTGCAACGGCAATTACTATTCCCTCGCGGGCTTTTACTTCCTCTATATTTGAAAGAATTTTTTCGTAGACCCTGCCGGCCGTTGCGATGCATACAACAGGCATATTCTCGTCTATAAGCGCGATGGGTCCGTGTTTCATTTCGCCGGACGCATAGCCCTCCGCGTGAATATATGAAATTTCTTTTAGTTTCAACGCACCTTCCAACGCAATGGGATAATTCAGTCCGCGACCCAAATATAGAAAATGTGATTTTTTGAAAAACTTTTTTGCGATTGATTTTATTTCATTTTCTTTTTTTAAAATTTCAGAGATGTCATGCGGAATTTGTATAAGTGAGTCAATAAATTTAGATGCCAAATCCTTTGTAATTTTTCCTCTTACGATTCCGAAATAAAGCGCCAAAAGATGCAGGGCGGTAAGTTGCCCGGTAAATGCTTTTGTGGAAGCGACCCCTATTTCCGGACCGCATCTTGTATAGAAAGTGCTGGGCGATTCGCGGGTAATAGTTGAACCCATCACATTGCATATTGATAGTGTTTTCGCACCATGCTTTTTTGCTTCTCTCAACGGAGCGATTGTATCGGCTGTTTCACCCGACTGGCTTATCGCAATTATCAGCGTTTTGTCGTCAATAATCAAATCGCGGTACCTGAACTCCGAACCGATGTCCGTCTCGGTAGGAATTCCGGAAAGCGATTCAAACAGAAATTTTCCGATTAAACCGGCGTGATATGATGTTCCGCAGGCAACAATTGAAATTTTATTTATATCCCGTATTATTTGCGGATTTATATTTATCTCGCCGAAAAATTCGCTTATATCTTCAACGGCGAGGCGACCGCGGAAAGTATCCTCAATTGTCTGCGGCTGCTCCATTATTTCTTTCAGCATAAAATGTTTATAGCCGGATTTTTCCGCCATAAGAGAATCCCACTCAATAGTGTTGATTTTTCTCTCGGTGATGTTATCAGATTTGTCAAAAATTTTACAGGAATCTTTTTTTAGTTCCACGATGTCGCCGTCGGAAAGATAAATAAATTTTTTTGTGTACGAAAGAAGCGCCGGGATATCGGATGCGATAAAAAATTCGTTTTCGCCTAATCCAACTACCAGCGGGGCATCATAACGGACACCTATCAAAACATCCGGATTATCCTGTGAAATCACACCGAGGGCATATGCACCTTTGAGATGTTTCACTGCGGTTTTCACCGCCGACAAAATATCGCCGCTGTAATGCTTTTCTATAAGATGGACAATAACCTCCGTGTCAGTTTCCGAGCGAAATTTATGACCTGAAGATATTAGTTCCTTTTTCAACTGCCTGTAATTCTCAATGATTCCGTTATGGACAATGACGATTTTTCCAGAGCAGTCGGTATGCGGATGCGCATTTTCCTCGGAGGGTTTGCCGTGCGTAGCCCATCTGATATGCCCCACCCCCACCCTTCCCGAAAATTTTCGCTGGGCGTCATTTTGAATTATTACATCAAGATTTTTAATTTTTCCGACGGCGCGGGAAATTTTTATACTTTTGTTTTCAATAGTTGCGATACCTGATGAATCATATCCGCGGTATTCAAGCCGCTTAAGTCCGTTTAATATAACATCTGCCGCCGTTTTATTTCCGATATAGCCTACAATTCCGCACATAGTAACACCAGAGATTAGTGAATTAGAGAATTAGTCAAGCAATATCTAATTCTCTGTCGTATAAACTAATTCTCTGCCTCGCTATCTCACCTCTCCTGTTAATATATCATACTCCCATTTACCTTCCGGAATTCTGTCAATATATCCTGAAGATACCATTTTATCAAGCGTTTCCGGGAATTTTCCTTTTTCATATTTATAATTTCGTATGGCATCATTTAAAATTTTCAAATTTGCCGAGCGGGCGATTTCTGACGCCCTGTCCGTCGGTGTCTTTATAGTTTGCGTGACTTTTTCGGAAAGCCGTGCTTGTTTTTTAAAGTAATCCGTTGCAAAATATATTCCGACTACGGCAACAATCAAAACTATAACCGCTTTCTTTCCCATTTTTTATTCTGCCGATTTGATTATTTCTTTCATCTCTTTTACCGCCTGAAAAAGCCCGACAAAAACGGCACGGCAGATTATTGAATACCCGATATTGAGTTCATTCATCCCTCTAATTTCAGCAATACTCTGAACATTTTCATAATCCAGTCCGTGACCTGCATTAAGCCCTAACCCGAGTTTCAGAACCAAGTCGGCTGAATTTTGAATTTTTACAAGTTCTTTTAATCTTCCAATCTTATTTTTAGCATCGGCATAATTTCCGGTGTGAAGTTCAACAAAATCCGCACCTATTTTTTTCGCCGATTTTATCTGTTTAAAATCGGGGTCAATAAAAATGCTTACCGTTATTTTTTTATCTTTAAGAACGCTGACAACCTTTTCAATTTTTTTTCTATTTGATACGATGTCAAGCCCGCCCTCGGTAGTTAACTCCTGCCTTTTTTCCGGGACAAGGCAGACATAGTCGGGAACTATTTTTTTTGCAAAAGCAACTATGTCGGCAGATATGGACATTTCAAGGTTCAGTTTTGTTTTTATAATCCTTTTAAGATTTTCTACATCACTATCATTTATATGTCTTCTGTCCTCGCGAAGATGCACGGTAATTCCATCGGCTCCGGCATCTTCGGAAATTTTCGCCGCACAAACCGGATCTGGGAAAAAACCTTTTCTTAAATTTCTTATTGATGCGATATGGTCAATATTAACGCCAAGTTTTACCATTTTTAAAAATTTACCGCTGATGAAATCTCCCCGGCATATTCTTTCACCGTTTCGTCGTCAGGACCTTCAACCATAATTCTTAAAAGCGGTTCCGTACCGGAATATCTCACAAGCACCCTGCCGTTACTGTCTAATTTTCTCTCAACAGATTTTATTACATCAGACAGTTTTTTATTCTCGGCAATAGGAATCTTTTTTTCAACTTTTACATTTAATAAAATTTGAGGATATTTTTTTATGATTTTTGACAATTCAGACAATGATTTTTTACTTTTTTTTATTATGGCTGAAATTTGAATAGAGGTCAAAAGCCCGTCGCCTGTATTTAAAAAATTTCTGAAAATTATATGTCCCGACTGCTCGCCGCCCAAAATTATATCGTTTTTAATCATTTCATCGTGGACATATTTGTCACCGACGGCACTCTCTAACATTTTTATACCGCTACGTTTCATCGCGATGTTGAATCCGAAATTTGCCATTACTGTTGCGACCACGGAATTATTTTTAAGTTCTCCGTTTTTATTAAGATACTCGGCGGCAATCGCAATTAGATAATCACCGTCCCTATTTTCACCTTTTTCGTCCACAAACAAACATCTGTCGCCGTCGCCGTCAAAGGCAATCCCGAAATCGGCATTATTTTCAACAACGGCATTTTGTAAATTTTTAAGATGTAATGAGCCGCAATTTTTATTTATATTTTTACCGTCGGGTGAAACGGATAGTATTATTGTTTCCGCTTTAAGATGAGAAAAAACCTCCGGCGCAATTTTATAGTTTGCACCATTGGCACAGTCAAGAACAATTTTTAATCCGCTTAAATCAAAATCTTTATCAAGTGTGGAATATAAAAATTTCGTGTATATCTCATCCGCATAATTATCGGAAAACTTATAATTTCCAATCTTTTGATTGTCTTTCTTAACAGATTCGGTTAAAACAAACTTCTCAATTTCTATCTCTTTTGCGTCGGCTATTTTAATTCCTTCATTTGAAAAAAATTTTACACCGTTAAACTCTGCTGAATTATGGGACGCTGAAATAACGCATCCGGCTGATGAACCTCTAATTGAAGTAATGTAAGCAACAGCAGGAGTAGGAATAACCCCGCAATCAAAAACATCAACACCCGCAGCCGTTATACCGTCGCTTAATGCTTTTGAAATCCACGAGGCGGACTCGCGGGTATCACACCCTAAAATAAATTCTTTTTTTGAGGAATTGTTAGTTATTACGGCGGCGGCATAACCTAATTTTTTTATGAAATCCGGTTCAAGAGGGTACTTACCTGCAATGCCCCTGATACCGTCGGTACCGAAAAGTTTTTTCATTTTACTTACCGAGTTTCTGTTTTATAAACCACAATAGCACCGCAAGTATAACTGAGAGAATTTTTATGTCTAAGTTTTTTTTAAGCCAGTCGATTTTCACTGTCGTTTGTTCTCCTCTTAAAAAAATGTTTTTCCTGTTTGTTCCATATATTAAACAAAATCTTTTCAAGATTATTTATCTCAATGTCTTTTTCAAGTTTACCGTTATGAGAGATTGAAATGCTTCCGGTCTCTTCGGAAACAATAATTACAAAGGCATCTGAAACCTCAGTTATGCCGATTGCCGCACGGTGACGCATCCCGAGAAATTTTGATATTGCCGGATTTTCAGTTGAAGGAAGAACGCAGGCAGCAGCAACAATTTTTGAACCCGATATTATAATCGCACCGTCGTGAAGAGGCGTCCGGGGATTAAAAATTGAAATTAAAAGTTCGTGCGATATATCTGCGTTGATTTTTATCCCTTTTTCAATAATATCTTTAAGGCCTGTTTGCTGTTCAATAACAATAAGCATTCCGATTTTTTTATGCGAAGATTCTTTCACGGCAGAAACGATTTCTTTTATAGCGACAATTTCTTCTTTCATAAACAAATGGGTTAGTTCTCCGCTGCCTAATTGTGCAAGAGCCGAACGGATATCCGGCTGAAATACGACCACTAAAATAACAAGTCCTGCCGACCAGAAATTTTTAAGTAACCAGGACGTAGTTTCAAGTTTAAGATAAATTGACACCGCCGTTACAAGTCCCAAAACAACAATTCCCAGAAGCACCTGAACGGCACGGGTTCCCTTAATAAGAACTATTAAACGGTAAAAAATATAGGATAAAAGCAGAATATCAATTACATTCAGCAGAATTTCAGTCAGCATTTTGTATTGCCTCAAAAACGGTGAGCGCTCTTTTTACCGATAAGACATCATGAACTCTTAAATATTTAGCCCCGTTCAATAATGAATAAATGGATGCGGCTATTGTACCCTCTAAACGGTTTGAAACATCAACGTTCAATAAACCGTTAATAAAAGATTTTCTTGAAGGTCCGACCATAACAGGTACTCCTAATTTCCCGAATTCTGAAAGATTTTTCATTATCAGAAGATTATGCCGCAGTGTTTTCCCGAAACCGATTCCGGGGTCCAAAATTATTTTTTCTTTTTTTATGCCTTTTGATTTCGCAAATTTTAGCCGCTCTTTGAAAAATTTATAAATCTCTGAAATGACATCATTATATTCCGGATTTTTCTGCATATCCTGCGGTGTCCCTTTCATATGCATAATTATTACAGAAACTTTTTTTTCTGCGACGACATCCGCCATACTTCCGTCGCACCATCTCAAACCGTAGATATCGTTAACTATTTCTGCGCCTGAATCAACGGCATTTAATGCAACTTTCGGCTTATATGTGTCAACTGAAACAGGAATTTTCGGAAATTTTTTTTTGATTTCTTTTATAACCGGAACAACCCGCTTTATTTCCTCATCTTCTGAAATAACAACGCTTCCCGGTCTTGACGACTCACCACCGATATCAATTACATCCGCACCTTCAAATATAAGTTTTTCCGCATGTTTTAATGCATCGGTCAGATTGTAAAACTTTCCGCCGTCTGAAAACGAATCCGGTGTAACATTAAGAATTCCGACTATTTTGACCATATTATCCGATACCCTTAATCAATGAAAGTGCTTCCGCTCTTGCTTTGGCATCCTTTGAAAAAATTCCCCTTATAGCGGATGTTACAACTTTTGTTTCCGGTTTTTTTACGCCGCGCATCGTCATACATAGATGTTCCGCTTCAATTACAACCATTACCCCGTAAGGCGAAATTTTTTTCATAATAATATCCGCGAGTTGTTTTGTTATGCGCTCCTGTAATTGGAGCCGTTTAGAAAAAACATCCACGAGTCGTGCAATTTTTGAAATGCCCAATAGTTTGTCTTTTTTGGGAATATATCCTATGTGAACTTTTCCGAAAAAGGGAAGCAGATGGTGTTCGCAGACAGAATAAAAACTGATATCTTTTACAAGGACTATTTCCTCGTGTTCCTCTTCGGTATAATAAACCTCAAGTTCCTTTTCGGGATTTTTCTGCATCCCGGAAAAAATTTCCTCATACATTCTCGCAACCCTTTCAGGCGTTTTTTTAAGTCCTTCTCTTTTAGGATTTTCGCCGATCGCGAGAAGTATCTCTTTTACCGATTTTTCAATTTGTTTTTTGTTCATTTTTATTTACCATACTTGCAACAGTTTCACCGTTTAACAATCTTGCAAGTTCATCACCATCCAAAATCTCTTTTTCAACAAGTTTCTCGGCAAGACGATTCAGTTTTTCAATGTTGTTTTTTATCAATTCTGTAGCTTTAACGAATGCTTCATCAATTATTTTTTTTGTTTCTTCGTCAATCATCTGTGCCGTTTTTTCGGAATACATTTTTCCCTGGGCAAAAATATCCCGTCCCAAAAACACCTCTTCTTCCCTTTTTTTCAGGGACACATTACCCAATTTATCCGACATACCGTAAAGACAAATCATATTCTGAACCGTGGATGTGGCAACTGCCAAGTCATTTTCCGCACCGGTTGTTATTTCGTTAAAAATAATTTTTTCAGCGGCGCGACCGCCGAGTAAGACCGTGAGTTTTGAGATTATTTCAGATTTGGTTATAAGATATTTATCCTCGGTAGGAAGTTGGATTGTGTAACCCAATGCCATCCCTCTCGGAATTATAGAAATTTTATGAACCGGCTCCGTATTAGGCATGAGTTTTGCCACAAGTGCGTGTCCGGATTCATGGAAAGCAATGATTTTTTTCTCTTTTTCGGAAATTTTTCTGGAACGCCGTTCGGGACCCGCTTGAACTCTATCAATCGCTTCTTCAAGTTCCGGCATTTCAACTGCCTCTTTTTCCCGTCGGGCGGCTAAAAGCGCCGCTTCGTTAATCAAATTAGCTAAATCCGCACCTACAAAACCCGGAGTCCTTTTTGCGATAACGGATAAATCTGCCGACGGAGAAAGTTTTACATTTTTTGCGTGAACCCGCAAAATTTCTTCTCTGCCTTTTATATCCGGAATCGGGACAACGACGTGTCTGTCAAACCTTCCCGACCGGAGAAGCGCTGAATCAAGAACATCCGGACGGTTTGTAGCAGCAAGAATTATAACACCCTCTTTTGTTTCAAACCCGTCCATTTCTACGAGTAATTGGTTAAGTGTCTGCTCCCGTTCGTCGTGGCCGCCTCCGTAACCTGCGCCTCTGTGACGACCGACGGCATCAATTTCATCAATAAAAAGAACACAGGGAGCATTTTTTCTTCCCATATCAAACAAATCACGAACACGGGAAGCACCCACACCGACGAACATTTCGACGAATTCCGAACCGCTTGACGCAAAAAACGGAACGCCTGCCTCACCAGCGACCGCTTTAGCAAGAAGTGTTTTTCCTGTTCCTGCGGGTCCGACTAACAAAACGCCTTTCGGAATTTTTCCGCCTAATTTCTGAAATTTAGCGGGTTCTTTCAAAAACTGAATTATCTCTTTGAGTTCCTCTTTTGATTCCTCAACACCCGCAACGTCCGCGAATGTTGTTTTGATTTTTTTGTCCGTCTGAAGACGGGCTTTACTTCTTCCGAACGAAAAAATTTGTTTGCCGCCCATTGATGCACCGCGGAAAAACAGAAAATACCATATAGCCGCAATCAATATCCACGGCACAATACTTAAAAGAAGTTCAACAAACCAACCGCGGTTTTTCTGTCCTCTATATTTTATTTGGTTATCTTCCAAATCTTCCACAAGTTTGCTGTCTGCAACAGGGACCGCCCTAAATTTAAAACTCTTCCCTTCCTTTTCAAGATTTCCTGAAATAATATCCGGTGAAATTACAATATCTGAAACCTTTTTTTCTTTTACAAACTGCTTGAACTCCGAATATGTAAGTTCAATCTCTTTTGCTTTTTCCGACGAAATCTGCCATAAATAAATAAAACCCACGATTATCAACATCCACAGTGCCACATTTTTTAACTGTTTATTCATTTTATTTGCCTCTCTATTTTCTTCTGTATACTTCAGGTTTCAGGACTCCGATATACGGAAGATTCCTGTAAATTTCATTATAGTCCATACCGTACCCGACGACGAATTTGTCGGGCACTTCAAAACCCAGATAATCAATTTTTATTTCCTTAATTCGTCTCGACGGTTTATAAAGAAGCGAACATATCTTCAGCGATTTTGGATTTCGCGTTTTTAAATTTTCACAGAGATAGTTCATCGTAAGACCCGTGTCAATAATGTCTTCAACTATAAGAAGATTTTTATTTTCCGGTG
Source organism: Elusimicrobiota bacterium (assembly GCA_041658185.1). Lineage (GTDB taxonomy): Bacteria > Elusimicrobiota > UBA8919 > UBA8919 > UBA8919 > UBA8919. The sequence continues at coordinate 4,538 of JBBAAR010000009.1, read as the reverse complement.
ATTCTCTTAAATCCAAAAGCATACGGACAACGCCGCTTGACTCGGTGTTTTTGTAAGACGAGACAGCCATAAAATCAATGCTCAAAGGAATTGAAAGATTTTTCATCAAATCGGCCAGAAAAATAGTTGCACCTTTTAAGACGGATACAAGCGTAATTTGTTTGCCTTCGTAATCTTTTGATATTTCCGAGCCAAGTTCTTTTACCCTTTTTTGAATCTGCTCATCAGTAAATATTATTTCTGAAATATCATTTTGCATTTTTTAACTCCATTTTCAAAATTTCTTTACTCTCTCCCGTAATTTTTGCGGCATCAGACCTTTTTACCCCGGCAACCCAGATAATTTTGTTGTCCTCGCAAACAACAGGTATTTTTTTTCTTATGTCTTTGGGGATTTTAGCGTCGGTAAAAACATCCTGCAACTTTTTTGGATTGTCCATTCCAAAAGGAATCATCCTGTCGCCGAATCGCCATTTTCTTATTTTGATTTTTTTGATGTCAATTTTTGCCGCATCAAAGAAAACAGTTTTTTCTTTCAGTAAGAAATTATTATAGCATTTTTTTTCTTTTATGTCAACTCTACTGCCCCTCAATTTTTCGGAAAGTTCAAAAATATGCCTGACCGTTTTTGGATTGATTTTTTCAAGTTGAGGAATTATATTCAAGCGGATTTTGTTTCTTGTAAATTTTTTTGAAAAATTCGTGCTGTCGGTACGGTATTTTATTTTGTTTCTTTTGAGATATGAAATAATTTCTTTTTTGGAAACGCACAGAACCGGTCTAATTATTTTTCCGCGGACCGGCGGAATTCCTTTAAGCCCCCTCGCGCCGCAACCGCGGGCAAACCACATCAAAACGGTCTCGGCATTATCGTTGAGCGTATGGGCGGTTGCAATTTTGTTGCATCTGAATTTTTTTGCAACTTCGCAAAAAATTTTATATCTCATGTCCCGCGCGTTTTCTTCCGTAAATTTTTTTAATTTAATTTTTTTTATTTCAACCGGTACAGCCGAACTGTCGCAAAACCTTTTTACGAACTGCGCATCTTTCCAACTATTTTTGCGTAACTGGTGGTCAATATGGCAGGCAAAAATCTTTATTTTGTAGAGATGCTCCACTCTTTTCAGCATAACGGTTAAAAAAACGGAATCGGGCCCGCCGGAAATGCCAATGAGCACCCTATCATTTTTCTGAAGCATTTTGTATTTATCAATAAATCGCTTGATTTTCTGAGACATATTGGAAATTGTAGCAAAAAATGCGGAAAAATACAAAAGAAAAATGAACTCAATGTTATTTTGGAGTGAAAAATCTAAGGAATATTTTATTTGCTCTGTTTCTAACTACTCTGATTTTTACAAGACAGGTCATCCCGGCAGGAATATTTTTAAATGTGTTGAAACATAAAATTACTGATAAAAAATCCTGAAAATGTGAAACATCAAACCTGACACCGTGACTTTCGTTCCCGACGCTATTTTTTATCCGGGAACTTCTCATCTGCCGGTACGCCGCCCAAACCCCAGTTTTCCTTTTCAACCTCGCTGATGACCACCTGAACGGCTTCCGGCGGACAGCCGATTGATTCAACCACAGCAGAGGTCACATTCTTAATCAATTTCTTCTTCGTTCCCTTTTCCCTGCCTTTCCACAAATCAATCCTCACAAAAGGCATATCGTGTTCTCCTTATCCGACAAAAAAATTAAAAGCGTCCTCATTGTCCACATTGTCCACCAAACCCGACAAAAATCACACTTTCCGTTTTTTGCATTGCCGTCGGTAAAACCCGACCTATTCAACTACTTTCGCAACTACGCAACTACGAAAGTAGGAAACTTATAAACAATAAATTAGAAAATACGAAACTTGATTTGCATTCCCGAAATCTTTCCCTAGTTTTCAAACCAGAACCGTCCCGGTTTTCCCTTGGATATAATCAGCGTTTTACTTTTTTTTAAGATAATTAATTTTCTCTTTTAATTTTAAACTTTTTTCATCTTCTTTACCAAATAATTGAACATTAATTTCATATGCTTTTTTAAAATTTTTACAAGATTCGTTTTTATCGCCCATATTAGAATAAAGAGTCCCAAGATTATCATACAATGCTGCAACCTCAGGATGCATTCTTCCCAAACTATTTAAGTATATTTCTAACGCCAAATTATAATATTTTAAGCTTTCGACTAAATTACCAGTCAAATGAAAGTTTTGTCCAATATTACTATATAATTTAGCAACAAGTGGATGTTTTTTATCTAATATTGAAAAAATTACATCAGAAGCTTTATTATACCAATCCATTGCTAAATCATATTTACTTAGACCTTTATAAGCATTCCCAATATTAATATATGATGAAATTATATCTGGGTGATTAGATTCAAGATAATTCATTTTAATTTCTAAGGACTTATTATAATATTTTAATGCTTCTTCATAATTTCTTTTATCAGCATATACAATTCCAAGATTATTATAAATTCTTGCAGTAGTAGGAAGGTTGATGTCTGGATAATTTTCTCGGATTATATCCATTGATTTATTATAAAATTCAATTGCTTTATCGTAAACCCCTTTATTCTCATAAACATTTGCTAAGTTATTATAGATACTAATTAAATTAGGATGTTCTCGTCCAAAATAATCAGACTTAATTTTTAATGATTTATTATAATATTCAATGGCCATGTCATACTCTCCTTTATTCTTGTAAATGTTTCCTATATTATCAAGTATTCCACTTAGTTTTTGATGATTTTTTGGGAGATGTTTTTTCCTTATATTTAATGCTTTAAAAGCAAATTTAAGTGCCCTATCATAATTACCCTTTTGGTCATAAACAGTAGCAAAATTATTATAAGAATTGCTTAAATCTAAATAATCATTCTTAAAATACTTTTTTTTAATTGTTAAAGATTCATTATAGTATTTAATAGCTAAATCATATTGTCCTTTTTGTTGATATATATTTCCAATATTATTGTATAAACTAGCCACATCATCTAATCTAATCTTTTCTTGTTTGCGAGTAATGTCTAAAGCTTTGATGTAATGTTCAAGTGCTCTATCATAATCTCCTTTACCTTCTGAATTCATTGCTATAGCATTTATAATATTTGCTGTATCCTGAGAATTCCAACCACTTAACTTTACCTGAGCATTTAGTGCTATCTGACCATAATATATTCCTAAGTCATAATATCCCATATCAGAAGCATTTTCTGATAATCTTGAATAAATTTCAGCAATTACCTTTATATCTTCTTTTTTTATTCTTTTTGTCAAATTTATTAATATTTCTTCAACCTCAATAAACTTCCCCTGTTTTTCAAAAATATCAGCTTTTTCACATTCTTGCATTATTTTATCTTCTGTAAAAACAATTTCTTCTTTTGATTCAATTAACTTATCAAAATTCTCTGATGTAAAAATCTTTGTCCTTTCTGTTAAATCAAATACAATATCTCCATTACCACTAAGCCATCCGAATTGAGGTGTTTGTTGCATCTTTGTTTCTTCAGTAACACATTTTCTACTGTAAATACCTATATCACTAGCAGTAATAATTTTATCTTTGTCTGCATCACAATCTCCACTTAATGCTTTTAAAAGAAAATATGTAAACACTCCGTGTCCATTTTTTTCTTCAGCAGTTTCATTTTTTAGTCCAGCAGCTATTAACTGAGCACTATCTAAAGATGCTAATTTATATGCATAATCAATACCCTTATCAAAACTTACAGCTTTTCTAGTAAAACCATATCCTGAGAAACAAGAATCGATTAAAAATAATATTTGTTTATTTTTTCTTAATTTAGCAATTTCAGAAAATATTTCCATGGGAATGAATTTATCTGTATCCGTACCTTTTACACAATCGTAAGGAATTAAATATCCCTTTTCATGGTAATCTTTCTCTGTGTTCGTTGTTCCATGACCTGCAAAATAAATTAATATTAAATCATTTTTGTTAGCTAAATATTTTATATCTTGAAAATACTTTAAAATATTATCTTTTGTAGCTTGTTCATTAATTAACAATTTCGTTATAAAACCATGTTTAATTAATTCTTTTTTTATCTCCAATGCATCATTAACAGCATATTTTAATTCAGGGATATCGCCAGTATATTTATTAATACCAATACATAGAGCATACTTTTTATCGTAAAATTCTTTTTCATGTGTTTTTGCATATAAATTGATGGCAATAATTAAAAAAATAAATATTATTTTTAAATATTTAATGAAATTTATTTTTTTCATATGTTTATAGTGTTGATTTCTGTTCAATTATGGAATTATCAGACGAAAATGAAGAAATACGGGGACGGTTCAGATATTCTAATCCCAAAATTATTTTTCAAGTTTTCAAATCAAAACTGAGCAAGTTAATTATTATCAACACCAAGAATTTTACGAAACTCATTTTCTAATTCTTTTCGTATTTCAGAAATTTCTTTCCCGCTTATTTTTTTCCATGCTTTCACCCACACTTCACGTTTTTGTTTACTGGTTTCAATGTCATATTCTG
>JBBAAR010000008.1:0-144757 GCA_041658185.1 Elusimicrobiota bacterium | reverse complement strand
GTCAAAGAACTTGTGTTTTTATCGTGTATATATTAATTTTTAGATGGTTTTTCGATTTCTGACTCATTTAAAAAAAATATTTTCTTTAAATTTTCCTCTTGACTATATATAGTAAGTCAATAATCTTTAGTATTATCTTATATCTTTTTTGCGAAAAATAAATTACGCTTAAAAATCATTCGGCATCAAGTTGCAGCACGGCTAAAAACGCTTCCTGCGGGATTGAAACGTTGCCGAACTGCTTCATTTTTTTCTTGCCTTCTTTCTGCTTTTCAAGAAGTTTTCTTTTGCGGGAGATGTCGCCGCCGTAACATTTGGCGATGACATCTTTTCTTAACGCACGGACATTTTCGCGGGCGATGATTTTTCCGGAAACGGACGCCTGTATGGGAATCTCAAACTGCTGGCGGGGAATAAGCCCTCTGAGCTTATCAGTTATTTTTCTTCCGTAAAATTCGGCGTTGATTTTATGAATAACAAAGGAAAGGGCGTCAACCGGCTCGCTGTTGACAAGAATGTCCATCTTTACCAATTCCGATTCTTTATAGTCGGAAAATTCGTAATCAAACGAGGCGTAGCCGGATGAAACGGATTTGAGTTTATCGTAAAAATCCACAATCGCATCCGCCAGCGGCATATCGTAAGTAAGTTTCACTTTATCCTCGGTGATGTATGTCATATCAAGAAAATCGCCTCTTTTTCCTTCGCAAAGAGCCATTACATTCCCTAAAAATTGAGACGGCAGAATAATTGTCGCGAGAATATAGGGCTCGTAAATTTTTTCTATAAATTGCCTTTCGGGAAACTTTGACGGATTCTCTATCTCAATTACGGCGGCATCTCCTTTTGCGCCGTGTACCGGTTTGCTGCCGTCAATATATTTTATTTTATACCTGACATTCGGCGCAGTTATAATAAGATTGAGGTCAAACTCTCTCTGTAAACGCTCCTTGACGATGTCCATATGGAGAAGTCCCAAAAATCCGCAGCGGTATCCGAAACCGAGCGCGACGGATGTTTCCGGCTGATAAAAAAAAGACGAGTCCTCCAGATGAAGTTTTCCCATCGCTTTGGAAAGATTGGCGTAATCGCCCGGCTGGACCGGATACAACCCGCAGAACACGAACGGTTTTAATTCACGGTAGCCCGGATGGGGTGTTGTCGTCGGATTTTCAAATTCCGTAATGGTATCTCCGATTTTTATTTTGTGAATATCCCTGATGCCTAAAATCACATAGCCGACTTCACCGGCGGAAAGTTTTTTCGTCATTTTACGGCCGGCGGGAGCGGACGGGTTCTGAATCTGAAAAAATCCGACTTCTTCAACATCAAATTTCTCCAAGTTTGATAAAAAAAACACTTTATTGCCGGTTGAAATTTCACCGTCAAAAATGCGGATGTAAATTATAACCCCGCGGAATGAATCGTAATGCGAATCAAACACCAGCGCTTTGAGCGGTTTTTTGATGTCACCCGTGGGAGCGGGAATTTTTTCAATTATAGCGGCAACAATCTCTTTCGTACCTATGTTTTGCTTCGCGGAAATAAGAACAGGGCTTTCCTTAATTTTCAGTACTCTTTCTATCTGCTGGACGGTCTTTGAAACATCCGCCTGCGATAAGTCAATTTTGTTGACGACCGGAATAATTTTCAGGTTGTGCTGGCGGGCAAGTTCAAAATTGGAAAGTGTCTGCGCCTCTACGCCCTGAGAGGCGTCAACCAGAAGAAGACAGCCCTCGCAGGCGGCAAGTGCGCGGGAAACCTCGTAGGTAAAATCAACATGACCGGGGGTGTCTATCAGATTCAACTGGTACACTTCACCGTCGGAACTCGTATAATTCAGACGGACCGCTTTTGCCTTAATCGTAATTCCGCGCTCTCTTTCCAAATCCATCGCATCTAAAACCTGCCCGTGATGCGAGGTAGAAATCGCGGATGTAAATTCCAGAAGACGGTCTGCCAGAGTGGATTTTCCGTGGTCAATGTGCGCTATAATAGAAAAATTGCGAATGTTCATATTAACACCAGAGAATTAGAGAATTAGAGAATTAGAGAATTAGATTTTTTTCCAATTTACCAATTATTTGTTGTTTAAACTAATTCTCTTTCGTATAAACTAATTCTCTTTCGTATAAACTAATTCTCTGCCTTTTTCAATGGCCTTTTCTCTGATTAATTTTTTGGATGAGAAGGTCCCTGTTTGCTTCGTTAAGAATTTCTTCCGTAATTTTTTTCGCTGCCGAGAGGTTGGTTTTTGTTATATTTTTTTTCACCCTTAAGACGGAGGCAGCGCCCATGCTGAAATGTTCAAGCCCGAGACCTAAAAGTATTTCCGTGTATGACGGGTCGCCGGCCATCTCGCCGCACATTGAAACCCATTTACCTTCTTTGCGGCCCGCGTCAACTATATTTTTAAGAAGACGGATAACTGAAAGATGGAGCGGCTCGTAAAGGTGCGTGACATATTCGTTGACCCTGTCAACTGCAAGCGTGTACTGTATTAAATCGTTCGTTCCGATGGAAAGGAAATCCGCCTCCTTGGCAATCAGATCCACGGTAAGCGCTGCCGACGGTATTTCAATCATAACGCCTACTTCCATGTTTTCGTCAAACTGCACCGACTTACTCTTTAATTCCTGTTTTACTTCATTCAATATCACATTCGCGGCACGCAGTTCGTCAACACCTGAAATCATAGGATACATCATTTTTACATTTCCGAAAACGGAAGCACGCAAAATTGCCCGCAACTGTATTTTGAATATTTCCGGATATTTAAGACAAAATCTTATAGCGCGAAGACCCATAAACGGATTTCTTTCGGTGTTGATATTGAAATACGGGAGCAGTTTGTCGCCGCCCAAATCAATAGTCCTGATAACTACGGGGTTGGGAAATACTTTTTCAATAACCGTTTGATATGATTCAAGTTGCTCTTCTTCCGACGGGAATTCAGCCCTGTTAATGAAAAGATACTCCGTTCTAAAAAGCCCGATGCCTTCCGCACCGTTTGATATTACGGAACGGACTTCCTCAGGAATTTCTATATTTGCTGCAACGATTATTTTTTTACCGTCGGAAGTAACCGCGGGAACATTTACAAATTGAGAAAGTTCTTTTACTTCCGTCTGATAATTTTTGAGACGACGGTGGTAATTTTCAAGCGTCTCCGGGTCCGGTCTTACTATAACAACACCTTCGTTGCCGTCTATAATGGTAATGTCGTTATGTGTTACATTGGAGGTTATATCTTTCATTCCTACAACTGCGGGTATTTCCATCGCCTGCGCCATAATGGCCGTGTGGGAGGTTTTGCCGCCCTGATTAGTTGCGAAACCTATTACATTTTCATTTTTCATCGCGATAGTATCCGTCGGGGTAAGGTTATCGGCAAAAACAATTGAGTTCTCTTTTACATCGGAAAGAGTTTTTTTATGAACGCCGTTCAAATGCTTCATAATTTTTTTCCCGACATCATAAATATCCTTTCCGCGTTCCCTGAAATACTCGTCTTTTATTTTTTCAAAAACTTTGGCGTTTTCTTCTATTACTTCATATAAAGCATATTCGGCATTTATGAGTTCTTTTGTGATTTTTGATATTACTTCACTTTTTAAGACAGGGTCGTCGGCGATAAAAAGATAGGCATCAAAAAGTTTTATGTGCTTTTTGCCGAGAAGTTTAGAGGCAGCCGTTTTTGTTTTTTCAAAATCCGCTTTTGTATCGGAAATCGCCTTGCGGAATTTTTCAACTTCTTTTTTTACCTCATCTTTGGCAATATTTCTTTTTACCGGGCAAAATTCTTCATCCTCAATAACAAACGCCTTGCCGATAGCAATACCGGACGATGCGGAAATACCTTTGAATAACATAGTTTCTCCTTTATTCTTCGTCAAATTTTCTTTCTATGAGATTTTCTATTGCGGATATCAGTTCATTCTCGTCAATTCCGTCGATTAAAATTTGCAATTCGGTGCCGAAACCGGCAGCCAGCATCATCAGACCCATTATTGACTTACCGTCCACTTCCTGTTCGTCTTTCAACACTTTTATACCTGACTTAAATTTGGAAGTTGTCTGAACAAAAAGCGATGCAGGCCGCGCATGCAAACCCAACTTGTTTTTAATTTTTACCGTTTTTCTAATCATATCACATTAAAAATCCTGCTCCGACACATCCGATAACCAATCCCCAAAAAACTGAAATAATAGAAACATTTTTTTTTATCAAGATAACAGAAACAAAAAACACCAAAACTCCGGCAAACCGGTATTCTACCCCATTAGATAGTGAACATCTAACGGGGTAAACCGACGACATCAAATACATTATAAGTACAAAAATACAGACAAAAATTCCTGCAATCCGAATAATTTCTGAAATTTTTTGGAACTTAAAATTACTGATGATTTTTACGACATCCGTTTTATATTTTAACCCCATCCAGAAACCGAAAAAACGGAAAAAAATATGGGGTATATTATACAAAAAAATAAAAACCAGAGACGGAATTAAAAAATACCCGATGTTGTCAAATCCGCAGACAAATACATAACCCGCTGCGAGAAGACCGCATAACGGTCTCAAACGGGACCAGAAAAATGTATCGCCGATTGCGGCAAGCGGCCCGCCGAGATGAAGTTTCAGCGATTTTATCTGCTGTGATTTTGTCTCTTCACCTGCGGCAACATTTTCGTTTTCCAATATAAGCGTAAGTGCGATAATCGTGTTCGCTATATAAGGATGGGTGTTGAAAAAATCAAAATGCCTCATTGCCGCATTTTTCAGACGGTTTTCGTCGGCAACGTAAATTTCTTTTAGACACGGCATTATTGAATACAAAAAACCGACATTTTGCATTCTTTCAAAATTCCAGACCGCCTGCAATAAAAGCGAACGGAAAAATGTTCTTATTATATTGCAATTTTTCATATGAATATTTTTATTTTAGCCACGAATTAACACTAATTTGCACGAATAAATTCGTGCCTACTTGTTGCGAACAAAATTGATCTACAATTTTTATTATTCGTGTCTATTCGTGGTTTTTCATAACCTCATTTAACGAAACTTGCCAAAAATGACGCCAACCCCAAAACGGGAAGAGCAAACATAAAAACCTGCAAACCCTTAACTAACGCCGGCGAAGAAATTACAAACGGTAAAATATAAGCCAGTATTATATTAAATAAAAAAATACAAATAAATAGAAACAGAAAACTTTTTATATACGATAACAAAACTCCGAGCCATATAACAAAAGTTAATATGTAATACCTGCCGCTTTTAATTCCGTTTTCAATAACCGGCAGAAAAACCCTGTTCCATTTTCTGTGGGCAATATCCAACCGCTTGAAAATAATACCTAACGGCACCGAAAATATTATTGCGATTGCCGCAGCATCCTGCGCCTTATTCGCCGCAAGTGCGGTTGCTACAATACAGACAATTGCTGAATCCGGAGGCACTCCTACGCCCACGGGCACAACTCCAATCCACAAAAGTTCAATCACAGCCCCAATAATAATTCCGGTTTTAACATCACCGCACAACCATCCGATAACAGGTCCCGCAACTATCGGTCTTGAAATCATAAACTGACCGAAAACGGTGGAATCAAGCAAAATCAGCCCGCCTGCAACAGAAACAGTTAATAACTCATAGTTCATATTTTACAGACAGAAATTTTTATTTCAAACGAGAATGTCTCTTTGGGTTTTAAGAAAAATTTTTTATTGGGCGTAACTGACGAGCCCTGATATGTCTTTTCAAAACCGCCCTCGGATAAAGAAATTGCCCAGATAGGAAACACCCAAAAATCAAATAAATCTGAACTCATAAGATTAAGATTGATATTAAGATTTTTGTCTGATATTTTCAACAAACTCGTTTTTTCAAAACAGGTTTTCGTATTAAATTTTTCACATCTTTTTTCCATTTTATAGAAGCAATTTTCATCGTCAGGGGAAGACATGGCGAAATTGAATTCGCTTCCGAACCATATTTCTTTTTCAATTGAGGAATTGTTTGTAATTTTGTATCCGACGATTATGTCCGATTTAGATGAACTTATTGATTTTACAACCTGAACCGGCAGAGCGCCGTTTTCCGTCCATAGGTGCCCGTCTCTTCTTAACACTACTTTTGATTGCCGGCTGGTGACTTCCGACTTGTACGGTTGGTTGACAAAATCTCCGAGTTCCCCGTATTCGCAGTCGCTAAATTTTTCAAGCGTTGTCGTCGGATGAAAAAAATGGTCAATAAGGGAATATCTGTTGTACCAGTCGTATTTCAGGTATTTTTGAAGTTCAAGTTCTTTCGTATAATATACGCCGTGTATGGTCTCAAGTTTTTTTTGCGCAACATCACTTTTAATAACCGCAATATCAACTTTTTTATGATATGCCTCAAACCTTCTGGTCAAAACATCGGTCAGATTATAGCACGCCGGTCTGAAATCAATTTCCGTTATCGCGCCGCCGTGAGACGGTTTTGTATAAATGTTGAAAATTTTATTCGTAAAAATTATTTCGTCCTGACCGTCTTTGTCAAAATCAAAAATTTCTATTTCGGGCTTCCGGCTTCCGGCTTCCGACTTTATTTCCGCTTCAATAAGATTTTTATAAATTGCATGTCTCAAATGGGGGAGATAAAGGCCGCCGAAAATTCCGTGCCAATAGGCGCAGTTGCATTGACCTTTATATAAGAATTGTAGAGGCAACGCAATATCTTTGCTTTTTTGGGCAGAGCGGCGTCCATCCCGCTGTTCGCGGGACTCGGAGGCTACATTATTTATTTTCCCGCTTACATGCAGCATTTTTTTGTGCATCTGGTTTGATTCGGAATATTTTGTCAGAAAATTGCGCCAAAAACCGCCTTTCAAAAATCTTTTCAGGTTACTGTCGGCATGCGCAACTATTTCTTCAAATTCAACCTGCGACTTGGCGGAAAGCGTCCATTCGCTCATTTCAAAATATGAAGCGGCGGGAATATAAATCCTGTCTTTTGCCGGAAATTTTTTAACATACTCGGAAAATGTAGTCGTGTTGAGCCAGTCGGAATTTTCCTCCAAAAGTGTTAAAAACTTCTCCAGCCATTTTTCCTCATAACATGTCTTATATGTATCGGGCCAAACGCCGAATTTCTCGCCGTCGTCAGCCATTATAAGTAACTGCGACGGGTCATCGGATGCCTCGCTTTTGAGATATTTTATCGACTCCGCAGGATCTGCGAATGGCATAGCATATCTTAAATACTGACTGATGGGGAAAATTTTAAGCGTGGCACCCTGCTCTTCCGTGATGAAATACCCGCGGAGTTTTTTTTCTTCTATGCCGCCGGCAAGAAAATGCGAGTCGTCCAAAACGATATATTCAACGCCGGCTTCATTCAACGTTTTGGCAAGCGAGGGTTCCCAGACCCGCTCCGCCAACCACATGCCGCGAGGTGTATGTAAAAATTTCTCTTTTATGTAGTCGGAAAGTTTTTTTATCTGACCGGATTTATCGGCATCCGGAATGGAGGATAATATAGGTTCGTAATATCCGCCGGTTAAGATTTCCGCCTGACCTTTTTCCACAAGTATTTTAAGACGGTTAAGAATTTCGGGCCTGTTTTTTTCAAACCAGTCAATCAGACATCCCGTATAGTGAAAAACAATTTTTATATCCGGATGTTTTTCAATCACATCCAAAAAAGGCTCGTACGCCGATTTTGTCGCCCACTCAAAAACATTGTCAAAATTACCGACCGGCTGGTGGTTGTGCACGCCAAAAATAAAATTAATTTTTTTCATCCGTTATTCTTCCTTTCCGGCTCGCGCCGGGCAAATTTTCTGAAATCTATATCTCTAAACGCACCGTCAATTTCTTCAATATCCTTAAGAAATTTAAGAAATTCCCTATTTGATACGGTATTATCTTTTAATGCCAAAACAATACGGCAGAATCTGTTGTAGTGAAGAAGAAATCTTTCCGTCGCATATTCCTTTGCCTGTTCCGTGGTGATAAGGAACGGCCAGTCGGATGACTGCAACAAAAGTAGTTCTCTTGCCGCCTGTTTCAACGCCTTTGACTCGTCCTCATCCGGCGGAATTTCTTTGTGACTGAAAATTCCGGCGATATCCTCCATCTGAACTTCGGCATCGTGAATATAAGACCACATCCATTGGGTATGAGAATTCAACCACACATAATGCCCGCCGCCGTCTCCCCACGAGGACTCGGGAATTTCCGCAACATATTTCGGCGGATGATTTTTAAGATATTCCGAAAGCGTTGTAAGTTCTACATTCGGATTTTTGGAAATTTTTATCAAAACCTGCCTGAGCCACTCAATTCCCTCAAACCACCAGTGCCCTAAGAGTTCCGTATCATATGGCGCAACAACAATTCCTTCGTTTCCGTAACCTGAACTAAAAACAGAAAGTGTGCTTTCAACTAACCAATTGAAATGGTCTGTGTTTTCGTTTATTCGGGAAGAAACATTTTCCGGATTGTAAATCTCTTTAAGACCAAGGTCAATTTTCGTTGAAGTAATTTTCCAGTATTGAATACCAGAGTCACAGTCCTTTTTATGGAATTCCCTGTAATTGCCGTCGGCGGGATACCCGTGCTCGCCCGACCAGACCTGAAGACCCGTCTCAAAATTCCGGCCGAAGGCGACAACACCCGATTTCGTAAGATACGGAAACATCGTCGTTCTTTCTGTTTTTTGCGAATAATCAACAGCCGGCGATTTTATATTGCCGTAGACGCCGTTTCTTTTCCAGCCGGAAAATGCCGGGCCGCCGGAAATTGCGTGACCGTCAACTATAAAATACTCCACGCCTTCTACGGCGAGAAACTCGTCAATGGGCGGACGGCGATACGACTCGTTTTTGGTTATTTTTACGAATTTTTCCGGACGGTACGCGCACTCCGGAAGCCACATACCCTTCGGCTTTCTACCGAAATGTTTTTCATAAATATCAATTCCTATTTTTATCTGTGCGTAAATTGACGAATCCCTTGATAAAAGCGGCAGGTAGCCGTGCGTCGCGGCGGACGTTATGATTTCAACATAACCCTCGTCCTGAAGTTTTTTGAAAGCCGCAACTATATTCCTGTTATATTTATTTTTGAAATTATCCAGTATTTTTTCAAAGGAACGTTTATAAAGTCCGGCAAGATGTTTGTAATTGTGCTGATGACGGTTTGTAAATTTTTCAATATCAAAATCGGCGCGACGGATTTTATCCGACATAAACTCTTCAAATCTATTTTTGAAATAATCATCGGCGAGTTGCTCCGCCAAAATCGGGGTTATGCCGACCACAATTTTATAAGGGATTTTTTCATCTCTCAATTGATACAAAATATCTAAAAGCGGCAGATATGTTTCAAGCATACCCTCCAATAACCACTCCTCGCCAAAGGGCCAAACGCCGGCTTTTTTAACATACGGAAGATGACTATGAAGAACGAAACAAAAATTTCCGGATGATTTTTTCATTTGATTTTTTCCGGTTTTTCCTCTATAAATTTTAATATGTCCAGGCGGTCGTCCATCGGCAACGCACGCGATTCTATTTCAATTCCTCTTTTTTTGATTTCTTTGAGTTGCTCTATGTCTTTCTCATCCAGCGAAACGGCTTTTAGATACTGGGTTTTACCCTGCGACCAGTGAAGCCCGCCGAGGTTTAACGACTCTATGTCGACTTTTAGTTCAATCATTTTTGATGCCGTCTCAATATCCGGCACAAGCACAAGAATCCTCTCTTCCGTGTCGTGCCCTGCGTTGATTATTTCTACGGATTTTTTTACATCGGCAATGGTCAATTTTATATTTTCCGGGACTGCCAGACCCATAAGTTGCGATTGTATTTCGTCGTGAACCGCCTCCTCGCTTACTATAAGGATTCTGTCGGCATGCACCGTTTTCAGCCAGCCTTCTATAATCTGCCCGTGAATAAGACGGTCATCAATTCTGATTAAAACAATTGACATAAATTATTCATCTTTTTTTAGGCGGCACAGAAACTTTTCCTTCGCATCCATTATAGATGACTTGGCATCTTCCATAATTTTATTTTTTAGTTCCGTTAACGGCATTTTATCCCTGTTGATAAAAGCCGAAATGAGCATATAGAGATTAACGCCGCTGACAACCTCAAATATTTTTGGAACACCGATGAATTTTCCGGAGGCAAGCGTAAGGCAGATATTACACGGGGTTCCGCCGACCATATCGGTCAGAATCAGCCAATCGTCAACGGTCTTATTCGCGTTTATTTCCTTTTCAAGACGCTGCTGGACCGATTTTGGGTCTTCGGAATATGATATCGTTATCGCAGATATAAATTGCTGTTTTCCGACGATTCCCTGCGCCGTTTCAAGCAGTGCTTTTGAAAAATCCCCGTGTGTAATTATGACTATACCAATCATATAACATCAGTGAATAAAAGTGAGAAAATAGTGAAAAAAAGTGAACAAAAAAAGATACAATTTTTTCTTTCACTTCCTCCCACTTCCCTTCACTTTCTTTTGCTGCCTCTATAGGTATGCTCGGTAATCAATGCTCGGGAAGATGTTATTTTTTCTTTCAAGGTCGGATAAAAATCTCTCGTCAATCTGATTTTTCTTGAGCTGCTCGTATAAAACGGTGAACTGGTAGATATGGTCTTTTGTTCTTTTAAGTGCGTAAGGAATGGTGGTGCCGGCAGTCATAATAAAAGCCCAGTCGGATGCCTGTGCCAAAAGCAACTCTCTTGCCGCCTGATTTAACGCCCGTTTTTTTAAGCCGGATGCGTTCGGATTAACCTTTGCAATCTCAATCATTCTTGCGGCGGCTTTGTGAAGATGGCGATAGACCCAGTCGTTCGCACCGTTGAGCCAATACTCGTTGTAGCCCTTGTCGCCCCACGACGACATACAGGGTTGAAGCACCTGATTATCAGGATGTTTTTTAAGATACTCCGATGGAGTAATCATTTTTATCGTTTTCTGGTCATAATGGATTTTTCTGAATAAAAACTCCAAAAATTCCGGACCCTCATACCACCAGTGCCCGAAAAGTTCGGCGTCATACATTGACACAATCAGCGGCTTTCTTTTGATTAAACCTAAAAGATGTTCAACCTGTTTCTGACGGTTAAATAAAAAATTTCCGGCGTGAACTGCCGCTTTTTCCCGGGCGGAGGCGGGGTTGTAAAGTTGCTTCGCGGAAAGTGCTACGTCGCCTGTAATTTTGCAATATTTTATTCCGATATTTCTTCTTATGCCGTCGGAGTGAAGGTATGGATGAATATAATCGTAGTCAAGGTCGTAGCCGACATCCCTGTAAAACTCGCGGTAGGCGGGGTCCCCGGGATAACCGATATCGGCTGACCAGACCTGATGCGCCGACTCCATATCCCGCGCAAAAGCGGCAACGCCCGACGGGCAATAGACGGGCGCAAAAACACCGTACCTCGGACGGGGAGTGCCGTATAAAATTCCGTGAGTATCAACAAAAAAGAACCGCAGGCCGTTTTCTTTAAGAATATAATCCGTACCCGGAGTATATGCGCACTCGGCAAGCCAGATGCCCTTAGGTTTTCTTCCGAATTTTTCAATGTAATCATGAACCGCAATTTTTATCTGCGCCTGTTTTGCTTTCTCGTGAATCATCAGAGGCATATAACCGTGAGTAGCACCGCAGGTAATGATTTCAAGTTTGCCTGCGTCCTGAATTTTCTTAAAACCATTTAAGAGATTTTTTTTATGTTTGGTAAAAATTTCTTGACACTTTTTAATTTTTCTGTTATACATCAGGGCGGTATTGTAAAGCATCCGGTGGTCGCGTGTCCTTGCAAGTTCTTTAACGGATAGTTCCAAAAGTTTATCAAGATGTCTGATGTATCTGTTCTGCAAAAGTTCATCCGAAAACATTCCGCAGAGGGTGGGTGTCAGTGACATCGTTATGCGGAAGTCGACACCTTCGGACATCAGCCGTTCAAACATATCCAGAAGCGGCACATATGTTTCGGTGATTGCTTCAAACAGCCAATCCTCCTCTAAAAAATCCTCATACTCAGGATGACGGATGTAAGGAAGATGGGCATGCAGCACCAGACATAAATAACCTTTTTCTTTTTCCATAGTCGCTTCACTCCGGTACATCTCTATTTCGTATCTCTTTTCGCAGTTATCGTTATTCTTCTTTCGTCAATTTTATCTTTTGATACTGCTTTTATTTTGAACTCTTTTTTACCGTCGGGAAATTCAACCCTCAATGAAAATGTTCCGTCGGGATTTAACTGAACCGGCGCGCTGTTTATCGTAAACGATGCGGACGGATCTGTCGCACCGTAGACAATCAGTTCAGCATCCGCTATAAGCCAGAAATTTCTTGCTTTGCCTATTTCGGAAGAAGGCATCTTAAAACCGCGGGAGGTAACTCCGGAAAACATTCCGGAAAAAGCGCCGCGGGAAACTATGTTGAGATATTCCCATCTCTTCGCCAAAAACTTTGCCATCTCTAATGAGCCCACACCAACTTTGTCAATCCCGGAAAGTTTAAGCAGTTTCTCGTAATCCTCGTAGACAAGCATCCACTGCTCGCCTGTCGCATCTGAAACTCTGCCCGACGGCGGGATAATAGTGTTGGATAAAAGGACCGGCATAAATTTTCCGTCTCTGGTTTTAATGCCTAATTGTACGCAGTATGTTCTGCTGGAATCTTCAACATTTATGTACCAGTTGCGGGAGTTAAAATTTACGGACATCTCCTTAAATTTGCGTGATCTGTTGCCGGGGAATTTCTTAAATCCGGTTATATCGTGTATCCTTAAAACAAAATTTGACTTTTCAAAAATGTCACGGCCGTATTTCTTTTTTAACTGCTCGGATGTTTTGTCAGAAATATCCCAGTAGGCAAAAATCCAGTGAGGGTCCCTCGGAAGAATTACAAGAATATCCTCGTTATATCTCTCCGGTATCGGATAGCCGGTATCAATGTAGACCGACTTCAGCATCTCAACTTTTTTCACTTTCCTCATTCCGGATGTCGGATTCTTTGACATAAAAACCTCCTATTAACGGCAGGTTAAAGGTATAAATTTAAGGTTAAAATTTTAACCTTAAACCTTTCACCTTTAACTTGTCCTATCTATATCCCTGTGTTTTAATATAACCGAAAACTTCTTTTTGGAAAGATATTCTTTAAGTTCGTTTGCCAGTACAACTGAGCGGTGATGACCCCCGGTACAGCCCAATGCAATCGTCAGATATGATTTTCCTTCTTTTATGTATTTAGGAATTATGCTTAAAATCATCCCGAAAAATGACTTTGCAAATTTTTTTGCTTCGGGAAAATCCATTACATAATTTTTTACTTTTCTTTCATTCCCGGTGCGGTGCTTTAAATCTTTTACATAAAACGGGTTTGGCAGAAATCTTACATCCATAACTATATCGGCATCCGACGGAATACCGTATTTATACCCGAAAGATATTGCTGTGATTCTCATCTCCGTTTTCTGAGAAATTTTAAGCAGGCCCGCGATGGTCTCTTTTAGTTCCTGAAGATTCATACCGGTCGTATCAATAACCTTTGACGCCTGTTCTTTTATATCCAGCAAAATCGCCCGTTCCGTTTTTACCGCCTCCGTAACAATTTTTCCGAGCGGGTGTTTGCGGCGGGTTTCGCTGAAGCGTCTCATAATCGTTTCATCGGATGCATCAAAAAAAAGTATTCTCGGACGAAGCGCCAAATTTGATATTATCCTCGGAAAATCGGTCAGGTTTTCGCCTTCTCTTATGTCAATGCCTAAGGCGATTTTTTTGAACCTGTTATCTTTTGAGGCGGCACTTAACGATACGAATTTTTCAATAAGAATCAGCGGAAGGTTGTCAACGCAAAAAAATCCGAGGTCTTCAAAGCATTTGATTGCCTGACTTTTCCCGGCGCCTGAAATGCCTGTTATAATAAAAAATTGTGTATCCATATAAATACCACTGAACTTACGCGGAACGCTACACGGAACTGAAGCGGAACTTTCTGTGTCTGTGGAGTTTACCCCGATGTCTATCGGGGTTTTCTTTATTTCTGTGTCTGTTCCGTGTTCTTTTCTTTCATCATTTCTATGAGTCGCCGGTTCAAATCCTGAGCGGCGTGATAGCCCCTCATTTTAAGTCGCTGATTCATCGCGGCTATTGCAACTATTGAAGAGAGGTTTCTACCTGGTTTAACCGGAATGGTTACGGTGGGAATCTTCACTCCCAATATCTCAGTTGTGACATCGTCCAACCCCAGCCGGTCGTATTCCTTTTCACCTTTCCAGTGTTCAAGTTGTACGACCAAATCAATTTTTGTGAAATCCATAACGGAAAAAATCCCGAAAAGATTTCTGATGTCAATAATTCCGATGCCTCTTATCTCCATATGATGCCTGATAAGTTCCTCGCCGAAACCGATAAGCACCTCACCCGGACGGCGTTTTATCTCAACAACATCATCCGCAACGAGAATATGTCCGCTTTTTATCAACTCTAGTGCGCACTCCGATTTTCCGATAGAAGAATGTCCGAATATTAAAACACCCATTCCGGATACATTGACAAGCACGCCGTGTTTCACGACTGACGGAGCAAGCATATCCTCTAAAAAAAGGGTAAGTTCCGTCGTAAATCTGCCGGTTTCAAGTGAGGTTTTTATGATGGGGATTTTATATTTTTTTGACAACCTTAAAAATTCCGACGGGATATCTAAATTTCTTGTTATAAATACGGCAGGCAGGTCATAAGAAAATATTTTTTCAAAGACCTCGTTTTTTACCGTGTGCGACTTCAGATATGTTGTTTCACCGAGACCCAAAATTTGAACACGCTGGTACGGGAAATAATCAAAAAAACCCGTTAACACTAATCCCAGCCGGTTTGTATCGGAAACGGTTATTTTTTTATTAAGCCCTTCTTCGCCTGAAATGGTTTCAAGCAGAAACTCCGTCTCTTTTTTTTCAAAAAGCTCTCTTATGGTAATGTGTTTATCCATATAACACCAGAGAATTAGAGAATTAGAGAATTAGATAAAATCTTCTACCTATTTTACTAATTCTCTTATTCTCTGTAGTATAAACTAATTCTCTGCCTCTTTTACCTGCCTTTTCATAACTCGTCTTCTTCTTTTATTATCTTAATAATTTCAGACGGTGTCTGGGCATCTCTTAACGATTGCCTGAAAAATTTGTCCTTCAGAAGGCGGGAAATTTTTGCAATTGCCTGTAAATGTTCGGATATGGATTCCGGCGGAGCAACCATCAAAAAAATTATGTAGACCGGCTCGCCGTCCAACGAATCAAAGTCAATGCCTGTTTTAGAAATTCCCAGAGATGCGACTATTTTTGATACATCTTCGCTTTTGGCATGAGGAATTGCGACACCCTGTCCGATACCGGTAGAACCTGTGCTTTCCCTTTTCATAATGGCTTCCACCACTTTATCAACATTTTTCATCTGTGATTTTTTTTTGGCAAGCACTTCAACGAGTTCCGTCACCACGGCTTTTTTTGTTTTCCCTTCCAGTTCCGTCAAAATGCAACTCTCAGCCAGAAAATCCAAAATTTTCATACTTTATACTACCTCCTTTTCTCAATCTCAAATAAACCATAATTTGATTCGGACTTCTCATATACTACCGACAATTTATTGGTATCTTTATTTAAAAAAATCCAAAATATATAATCGTTATCATCCATAATTTTAACGGCTTCGTCAACACTTGAAACAACCGGAATAAGTTTTCTTTTATTCAAATCCATTGATACTTTTTCCGCTTGCTGGTATTTATCCTCTGTTAAATATGACCCGAAAGATTTCCTGCGGCTTTTAACTCTTTCTTTTTCCTTTCTTAATTGCTGTTCAACTTTATCTACCGCTATGTCAACAGCGGAGCGGAAATCTGCCGCATGCTGCTTTATTTTTATTGTTCGACCTACAATGTTAATAATAATTTCAACGATGTATAAATATTTTTGTTTACTTAAAAATACTTCTATTTTGTTTATAACCGAAAAATATCTTTCTGATTTTGAAAGTTTTCCCCTGATGTATTCCACAAGATTTTCCGGAACCTTTATCCTCTTTGCTCTAATGTTTATAATCATTCGGCTTCTCCCAATGCGGTCACCCCTGAAGGGACTCCCTTCGGTCGCTCTCGCATATTCTTTGATTTATGATACAAAAACTATCCGAAAAGTCAACCCCGTCAGATAATTTCACGCAGTTGAGTTGACTACATCTTGAATTTCTCACCGAGATATATTTTTCTTGCCTCTTCGCTTTCTAAAAGTTGACGTGCAGTACCTTCTATCAATATTTTGCCTTCGTAAATAATGTACGCGCGGTCTATAATTTCCAGGGCATGGCGGACATTGTGGTCGGTCAGAACAACCCCGATACCTGATTTTTTAAGTTCGGAAATTATACCCTGAATATCCGAGACCGTAATAGGGTCAATTCCTACGAACGGCTCGTCAAGCAGTATGAATTTCGGATTGATAGCCAGGGCTCTTGCTATCTCTACCCGCCGGCGCTCGCCGCCGGAAAGATTGTGGGTATGCCTGTCTTTGAGATGATAAACGTTCAGCTGTTTTAACAACGACTCGCATTTTGCACCTGCTTCCTCAGAGGTTTTAGAAAGCATTTCAAGAATAGCCATAATATTTTCCCAGAC
Source organism: Elusimicrobiota bacterium (assembly GCA_041658185.1). Classification (GTDB taxonomy): domain Bacteria; phylum Elusimicrobiota; class UBA8919; order UBA8919; family UBA8919; genus UBA8919. The sequence goes on along the minus strand of JBBAAR010000008.1, from coordinate 128,064 downwards.
GGTTAATCCGCGGAAAATTGATGCTTCCTGAGATAAATATACTATTCCCCTACGGGCCCGCTGATGAACCGGTAAATTTATTATGTTTTCAGAATTATAAAAAATGCTGCCGGAATCTGCCTTTACAAGGCCGACTATTATGTGGAATGTCGTGGTTTTACCGGCGCCGTTAGGTCCCAAGAGTCCTACAATTTCCGAATTTTTTATATTAAGCGAAACGCCGTTAACAACCCGCCGTTGCGCATATGATTTTACAAGACCGTCTATTTTTATTTCCATATTTTTTCTCACGGAGCGAGGGAAAAATTTTTGAAGAGCCTCAATTTGCGACTTATTCGTTCCAGGAGCAAATTGTCCCGCATGCGGGACGATGCGCCACGAGTTCTAACGAGCGTCTCAAAGAAATTTGTTCCCGAGCGGCTACTTCATCACCATTTTTGTTTTAACATTTCCTAAAACGGTGAACTTTTCCTTATCAGTAACAATTGCAATTTTATCGCCGGAATACTCAGAGTGCCCTTTTTCGTCAGTTCTTATTATTTTCGGAGGACCACCGGTTAAAAAAATCTCTTTTGTTTTATGGTCATAAAATGCTTCGCTGCTTGTTGCAACTGTATATTCCTGATTTATCTGAATATTTTTTATCGCGTGGTAACGGTCGCCGAACTCAAAAATCTCAAGTTCCTCGCAGGTTAAATCAACAACATCCGTATCTGTACCCATAAGGTTTTGTGATACTGTCCTTTTTACTTTCACATTCCCGGTAAAAATACCGGAACCGCTGTTTTTATTATATTCTGCCGTGTCGCCCCAAGCATAAGTATTTTCGGTGCCGCTTGAATACTTAACCGTTATATTCCCATATCCTTCAACCATTCCGGTTTTTTCGTTTGATTTCATCTTGTCTGCGGTAATTGTCAGATTTTGCTGGACAAGTTTAACATTTCCTATAAACTCCAAAATATCACCTTTTTGTAACATCTTCATTTTGTTGCCGGTTATGGTTGCCGGTTCACCAGAAAAAACAGTGTAAAGTGTAAAGTGTAAAGTGTAAAGTGTAAAAAACAATCCACCCATTACCTTAAATCTTACACCTAACACCTTACACTTTTTCATTATTTTTTAACAACTTTTACATTACTTAAAATGGTTATGTTTGACAAATCTGAGTCGGCGGCAAAACCCACGCCGGTAATCGTGGCATCAGGTTTTTCCTGGCGGATAAACGAATCCGACGACACTTTGCCGGATTTTTCATTATAATTTAATATCTCCGTAAAAATTGTGGTGTTCTTCAAAAGTGAAAAAATTACAACATTACCTTCCGCTTTTATATCGCCGGTATCCGTTTTAATAATCGCTTTATCGGCGGAAACAACGGAACCGGTTTTTCCGTTATTTTCAAAGAAATTTATTTTTATGTTTTTCGTATTTATAATTTTTCTTTTCTCATGAACATCGCCCCTGACGGCAAAAAAATTCCACTTGCGGGTTTCAAGTTCATATTTGTCCATCGTAAAATTTTTTACAATCTGGTCGGGGAATGATTCACCAGCTAAAAATTTTTCAACTTTTTTTCCGTTGCAACCCGTAAAATAGAAAAGAACTGCCGCTATCAGCGATAATTTTCCAAAACCTTTTTCCATAGACCCTGCGACTTAAAAATTATTTCAACTATTTCCCTGAAAACACCTTTCCCACTTTCCGCATCAGTTATGCAATCAACCGCTTCTTTGACTTCTAACGGTGCATTTTTTGGGCAAGCGGAAAATCCGCACCTTAAGAGAACCGGCAAATCAACAAAATCGTCGCCGATAAAAGCAACCTCATCAATCGTTAAATTTTCTTTTTTTAATATCTCGTTCACTGCTGAAATTTTATCCATACATTTCTGATATAAATAATTAACGCCGACCTCGTTCGCCCGGGCAGCAACCTGCGGCGAGGAGCGGCCTGTAATCCATGCAATTTTTATATGCGGAGCATACTTTCTCAAAAGTGTAAAGGCGAATCTGTCATAGACATCCCAGAATTTCAGTTCCTCGCCGCTGTTTAATATGACGATTTTACCGTCGGTTAAAACGCCGTCCACGTCCGCTGCAATCAATTTTATTTTTTTTGCTTTATCAAGTATTTCTTTTTTCTGTTTCATTTTCTCGTATTTTTTTCAATATCCAAAAAAACCAAAATGGTTTCTGCTATTGCGTTAAATGTAATAAAAATTATGTATGAAACAACTGCCACACCTATCATTCCGAGAAGAGACGTAAAAATACTTTTGGGAAGTAAAATAATAAAACACCCGATCGCAGAAATAAATCCGACAATCAGTATAAATCTTCCCAAAAATCTGAAAACATTTGAAATGCGGTGAAGCGCGCCGTACCGACGAGGATTGGCAATCTCCATCGCTTTTAGAATATTCCCGCAATTTATGCAATAACCGCTGACCGTTGTTTCCTTGCTGCATATCGCACATACCATAATCCTTTCATCGGCAAGTTTCTCGTCGGCAATCGGAGAAAATCTTTCGGCAATTCCCAAAAAAAGAAATATAATCCCGGAAATTACACCGCCGGAAATTACATCTGCTGTTGCAAACATAACAGGAGATACAGCTTCGTATCGCAATCGTAAAAAAATTTCCCAACCGACGGCGCCGCCTATAGCACCGCCCAAAGCACCGCCGATAAAAGCGGAAATTCCTCTTTTTTTAGGGGCTGTAAAAAATCCGATAACTGCGCCGGCAACAAGCCACACGACAGCATTAGCGGTCGTGTATAATGAGAACTCCAGATTCCCCGCTTTTTCGGGAAAGAACAACCACATCGGCATATCGTTTTTTAAAATCAAAAGAGATACTATGCCGCCAAAAACACCGCCGATTATACCGCCAAAAATCCCGGATAAAATTTTGCCCGTAGATTTTTCAAGAACACCTATTACAATGCCTATAAAAACGGCAGAAATTATGGTCCTCAAAATACCGTAGGCAGTATCTGACACGGCTAAAATAGTAAGATTAAAAATTACCGACGAGCAAAACCATCCGATACAACCCGCTATTGCGCCTGCAAGAGTTCTTCTGATAAGCCACGCGGACGCGGTTAATAAAAAATTGGTGCCGCAGTTACCGCAATATCTTGAACCCTCTTTTACTTCTGCATCACAATTTGAACATCTCATTTTCCCTCCAATAAAATCAATTAAAAGTTAAAAGTTAAAAATGTTTTTTACCTTAAATCTTAAATTTTTCATTTTACATTTTTCATTGGTTCTATTTTTTCATACATCGGATATTCCGATTCCCATGTCGGCAAATTCCTGTCAAATTTATCAAGAAAAAACCTCGCGATAAAAAACAGAATTATAACAATAGCATAAATAATGCCCAAAACTTTAAGATGCCACTTCCAACCGGGACGCCACGGTGTATATGTTAAATCGGCGGAGCAACTTTTGCAAAACTTTGCAGAATCCTTGTTTTCAAACTGACAGTTGTAACATTTTATCATTTTAGTACCTCGCATAAAAAAATTTTCAATTCGGAAAGTTTTATTGAATTTGCACCGTCCGACAATGCCATCTTGGGATTGGGATGAACCTCCGTAAAAAGAGCGGACGCGCCGACGGAAATTGCCGCTTTTGACAGAGGAAGTATAAATTCCCTCTGACCGCCGGTTTTGTCGCCCAATCCTCCGGGAAGTTGAACCGAATGGGTGGCATCAAAAACAACGGGATAACCAAAATCTTTCATCACAACGATGGAACGCATATCAACAACCAGGTTATTATACCCAAAAAAAGTCCCCCTTTCCGTCAGTAAAACCCTTCTGTTGCCTGTCGACTCCACTTTTTCCACTGCATTTTTCATATCAAAAGGGGAAACGAACTGTCCTTTTTTTATGTTGACAACCTTTTTTGTTTTTGCAATCGCTATTAATAAGTCCGTCTGACGGCATAAAAATGCGGGGACCTGAATTATATCAGCAACCATGGAAACAGCCGTCACGTCTTTTACGCAATGAACATCAATCAAAAGCGGAATATTATACTTTTTTTTCACCCTTGACAAAATTTCAAGTCCTTTTTTAAGTCCGGGACCTCTGAATGATTTTATGGAAGTTCTGTTAGCCTTGTCGTAAGATGCCTTGAATATAAAAGGAATTTTTAACTGCCCCGTTATTTTTTTTATTCCTTCGGCGAGGTCAAAAACCATTTTTTCGTTTTCAATTACACAGGGGCCCGCAATAAGCACCGTCGGATTTTTCCCGCCGATTTCAATATTTCCGATTTTTATTTCCTTAACCATTTTTTTACCTTTTCTAAATCACTTTTAGTATCAACGCCTATCGTTTTATATTTTGTTTTTGCGACATAAATTTTATGACCGTTTTCCAAAATTCGCAGTTGTTCAAGTTTTTCCGAAAGTTCAAGCGGCGTTTGTTTCATCCGGGCAAATTTCAGTAAAAATTTTTTTTTAAAGACGTATAACCCGATATGTTTTAAGGAATTCGGCAAAGACAGCCGTGAAAAATAAATCGCAAAATTATTCTTATCCAAAATCACCTTGACATTATTCGGATTGGTTTTTTCCTTTCCATTTTCAAAATCCGTCGCAACGGTGGTAACCTGAATGCTTTTATTTTTTATAAGCGGCTTGATAGCAGCGTCAATAATTTCCGGTTTTATCAGCGGTTCGTCACCCTGTATATTTACGACAATATCACAATTGATTTTTTTTACGGTAAATGCAAGACGGTCAGTACCGCTGTTGCATTTAGGCGTCATAACAACTTTGGCGGCGAATGTCCCGACACAATCAAAAATCTTTTTATCATCGGTGGCAATAATGACTTCGTCCAAAAATTTTGATTTCAAAGCCGCTTCATAAACCCATTGAATCATCGGTCTGTCTAAAATTTTGACAAGCGGTTTGCCGGGAAAACGTGTTGAATTATAACGAACGGGTATAACGCCAATAATTTTCATCTTCTCGTTTTTTCATTTGACGAAATGAGAAAGTGACTCTTTCAACTCTTTTTTTGAAACAGTAGCAGTACCTAATTTTCCGACTACAATGCCCGCTGCATAATTGGCTAATTTTGCCGCGGAAATCTGCGATGCACCGCAGGATAAAGCAAGCGTTAAAACGGCAATCACGGTATCGCCGGCCCCGGTTACATCAAAGACCTCTTTTGCTGTCGTCGGTATATGGGTGATTTTTTCTTTTTCAAAAAGCGTCATTCCGTTTTCACCCTGAGTAATTAAAACGGAACGGCATTTAAGTTTTTTTAGTATTTTTTTTCCGAGGTTTTTAAAATCATTTTCGTTTTTTAATTTGGCTACACCCATTCCAATTATCGCTTCGTGAATGTTGGGGGTCAGGCAATCAACGAATTTGTATCTTGAAAAATTTTCAATTTTGGGGTCGACGGTAACGAGTTTTTTATATTTTTTGGTTAGCCGTATAATTTCAGATATTACTTTTTGCGTTACAACACCCTTGCCATAATCCGATATCAAAACGGCATCGGACACGGGTATTTTTTTATTTATGAATTGCATAATTTTTGCCGACATCAACGGGGAAAGTTCACATACCGTTTCTTTATCAAATCTTACGACCTGCTGGTGCCCCGCTATAACACGGGTTTTAATTGATGTTTTTATTGCCTTGTCCGTGAAAATCCCGCCGGTATCAATGTTTTTTTTATTAAGTTCTTTTAGTAAAATTTCTGCAGCATAATCATTGCCGATACGCCCGGCAACCGAAACGCTGCCGCCGAGTGAAATTATGTTATTAGCTACATTTCCCGCTCCGCCCAAGTTATATATTTCATCCTTGACTTCAACTACGGGCACGGGCGCTTCCGGAGAAATTCTTTTTGATTCACCGCGTATGAATCTGTCAAGAATTAAATCTCCGACTATGAGCACTTTCGCTTTCGGAAATTTTTCCAATATATTATTCAAACTCATAGTAGAAATTGTACAAATTTATTTGAGGAAAGTCAATAACGAGATTTTTTTGTTCGGGCAGGTTAAAAACAAGCGAATAAATTAAAACTTTATACTGAACGAAACTCTATGCGTATTGCCTAAATCACCATATGGCACAAATGCGTAGTCGGTGGAGAAATTAAGTATTCGCAGTCCCAACCCGCCGCCGAAACCGGAAAAACCAGAGGCGTCCATTTGTTCACTTGTTGATTTGTTCATTACTAAATAGCCCGCACGCAACGCTAATATATTTATCGGTGTATACTCCGTCCCGAACGATACTTCCGTCTTGTTGTCTATTATTTTTCGCTTTATGTCAAACGCAAATGTCACCGCTTTTTTGAATGTGTATCCCAGCCCCACCGTCGCAGTAAGCGGTAAATCGTAACCTTCAGAGATAAATGTCATCTTTGGACCGAGATTCTGGAACGAAAAGCCCACGGTAAGATTTTTTATTGCCGTATTGTAGAGTGTCCCCAAATCAATCGCTACACCCGTCGCTCTTTCATCCTCTATCTTCTGCTGTATGAGTTTTATGTTTGTCCCAAGTTTTACTTTTTCATTCATTTTTTTTGAATAAGAAATAGTCGTAGCAACATCATACGCAGCAAATGATTCTGTCTTATTCCTGTTCTCGTCCCTGCCTTCAAGTTTGCCTTGTGTTAGTGCCACAACGCTTATTCCTATCGTGCTATTCTGTAACGGGAACGCTCCTGCAAAAAAGTCGTGTTTAATATCTGAAATCCATTCTGTATGTTGGGCTGTTATCTCGTTTCTGTTTAACTGTGATAATCCGGCAGGATTGTAACTGATTGCGTTTGCGTCATCTGCCACTCCGACATACGCACCGCCCATAGATATCGCCCGGGCGGATGTCCCGATGTTTAAGAAACTGGCACCAGTGTTAGCAGGCAAGAGAGTATAGACAGTAGGAAGTAGGAAAACAACAAAGATAAATAATAAATTCTTTTTCATAAGCCGACACCTCATTTGATTATCGCGCATTTCCCCTGCACCTTTATATCGTGATAGCCATTTTTCTTCGCTCTCACAAGATATATATATACACCACTGGCGATGTTGGATATGTCCCAGTTATATTCGTAGGCGTATTTGCCGTTTATTGTTTTGTAATTGCTTCCCGATATTTCCGCCGAATGAACCAGTTCGCCGGCAACATTGTAAATACGGACTTCCAGTATGTCGGCAAGTCCTACTTCTATGTGGAGCGTCGGGCATTTACCTCGTTTCGCAGGATTCGGATAGGAATACACCTCACCGAGAACAAAATCAGATACCGGTGGAGCGGGTTTGGGTATACCCACAGCAAGCATCGGCGGTTGCGTGTAGGTTGCGCCGACTATCTTTCCCTGTCCGCCCACACTGACCGTTTTACCGAACACGTTACTCAAAGTTATCCCCTGCCCGCTTATTGATATATCGCTTGACGGAGCATATATTATCCCTTTCATCTCGCCTTGTCCGCTTATCGTTACCGGCTCTGTTGTATTGCAGTAGATTATCAAATTATATGGATTTGCTCCTGAATAACGGACTTCGCTCTGTCCTGAAACCTGTATCTTGCCGGTGCAGAATATCCTTACCACACCGTTAAGATACAACTTTGTCTGTCCCGAAAGATTTATTCCCGCTAAATAATATGTCCCTGTGGTTATGATTAAAACATCTTGTCCGCTTAATGTAAGAATTCCGTTGACAAGTGCGGTTTTGCCTTTCTGCGTTTTAGGAATGTTTGAGTTGTCGTTGTTCTGTGATACCTGCGTTTGAAGTGATGCTAAGTCAATTGCACTTGTGCTTATGGCAGTTGCATTCTGAATTATCGTGCCCGTTATGATGCTTTGTCCTGTAAGGGTTATGCTGCTTGCGAATACATCGCCGTTTATAAATGCCTGACCGGATAATTTTACATTACCGTTGCTTCTTGCATTTCCGTAGACCTTGCCTTGACCGTTAATTTTTATCTCATCTACTCCGAATACGGCATACTCGCTGATATACACAACATTGAGTTTCAACAACTTCGTTGTCTCCATATTTTGGACGTTGTCTATGCTCCGGTAGTCAATCGTGTGTGAACCCTCTGTTAAAGTGAATGAACTGACATATTTCACAAAATCAGAACCATCAATTGAGTATTGTATTTCATCTACTCCGCTGGATACATTATTTGAAACAGGGTCGGTTGCCGTAATCAGTATCGGTGTTCTTGGCGAAATGTATGTCTCACCGAATGCCGTATATTTCGGAGTGCCTATAATAATATCCGTGATTGGTGCTGTATTATCTACATAGAGCGTTATTTGTTTCACCGATTCGGTATTATTCACATTGTCGGTGCTGTAATACTCTACTGTATGTATTCCTTCCATCAATGTAAACGTATATGTTGACGGTATGTTTTGGAATTCTCCGGCATCTATCCTGCACTTTGTGTATGAAACTCCTGATGCAACGCCTAACATTTCGGGGTCTATCATTGTGAACCCGATTACACTCGCCGGTGTGATGTATGTTTTACCGTCTGATGTATGTTGTATCCCGTTTATTGTATGCTGCGTAACCGGCGATGTGTTGTCCACATTGACATTAAATGTCTTTACTGATTCCGCATTGCCGAGTTTGTCTATTGCTCGGTAGGTTATCGTGTGTATCCCCTCCGTTAACGTTATGCTTGTTGTGTAAATAGTGAAACTGCTTCCGTCAATTGAATATTCTATTTTTGATAAACCGGATGCCACTTCGTTAATAACAGGGTCTTCTGCACTTATAATATATTTTGTATCTATTGAGGCATACAATTTTCCGTCGGATGATGTGTATTGTTTTCCGTCGGATATTGTTAATGCAGAAACGGGTGCGGTATTATCCAGTTTTACCGTCGTTGATTTTATTGTTTCCCAGTTTTCTACATTATCTATGCTCTGATAATTGATCGTGTAAATTCCGTCTAAACCTGTAATGTTAAACTGCTGGATGTAAATACTCCAAAACTGATTATTGATATTATACTGGCTGTATTTTGCGCCCGACGGTATTATTCCGCCATCTATCGGACTTAGTGCAAAAATAGTATTTGATGTGATGTAATTGTCGTATTTGGGTTCTGATGATGACATCGCCGTCTCGGGCGGTGTTATGTCTAATATGACTTTTATACTCTTTAGCTGCTCGGTATTATTGACATTATCAGCAGAGTAATAATATATCGTGTGCTCACCTTCGTTAAACATTCCCAAATCAAATGCACCGGCATATAACTGCCAAGCACTGTTATCTATTTTATATGCAATAGATTTTACTCCTGACGGTGTTATGCCGCCATCTTCTGCCGATAATGATATTGGCGAATAGTTGTTTATCCAGATTTTTCCATCTGCTGCATATTTCGGGCTGCCGATGCTGACGCTTGTTGCCGGCGGGGTATTGTCTACTATCACTTCTACCGATTTTTCCTGCTCAGGATTGTTTAAGTTGTCTGTACTTCTGAAATATATTGTATGCTCGCCCTCAGGCAGGGTAGTAAGGCAGAATGTAGAAAGGTAAGCGGTGTAGGAATCGTCGTCAATTTTGTATTCCATATTTTTTACTCCGCAGCCGCTATCCGTTGAAATTAGTGTTATCGCCGTGCTTGATGTAATCCAGATTTTTTCGTCACTTACATATTTCGGCTCGGCAATTGTAACCGCTGTAACCGGCGGTGTGGTGTCCAATTGGACAGTCAACGTTTTGTATGTTTCCAGATTATCTAAATTGTCGGCACTATAGTAAACAATTGTATAACTTCCATTCGGTCCCGTCAGGTTAAACCCCGTTGTATAGTTTGTCCATTGTCCGTCATTTATCCTGTATTCGGTGTATTTTACGCCGCAAGGAATTATTCCGCCATCAGTTGCTGAAAGTATTATCGCTGTCTCTGAACTTATCCAGAGTTTACCGTCACTTGTACATTGTGGCGATGACACAGTTATTTCTGTTACAGGTGCAGTGTTATCAACCGTTAAATTTAATGTTTGTGACTGCTCTGTATTGCCTATAATATCAACGCTGTAATATGTTACCGTGTGAGAACTTTCTATTGGAACTGTAAATGATGTTGTGTAAACCTGCCAGTCGCCATTGTCTATCCTATATTTTGTCTCTTTTACTCCGAGACCTTTGCCATCTTCAACATTTATTAAATCATCAGTTGCATTCAATGTAATCAAAGTTCCGCTGGTTATATAATTATCATACTTTGGATTACCAATGGTTAACGCCGTCCTCGGCGGCTGTATGTCATGTATCACTTCAAACTTTACCGTCTTTGAGGAAACGTTGCCTATCCAATCCTTCGCATTTATCGTAAGTGTCCAGAACCCGTCGTCTATCGTCAGCGGCTCTATTTCATCACCGATATTTATTGCCATCGTCGTGCCGTCTTCCAAATCGGTCAGGTAAAAACTGTATTGCGGGGCAGGGTCGGTGTTATCGGTAACCGCAAAATCTATCTTTATTTTATCAACGGTTGCCACGTATTTTTTATTTTCCACAAGCGAATTTATCACAATCTCCGGTGGCTTTATATCGATTAACACCACAAATAACGACAGCGAAGTTATCTCTACTTTTATCCAGTTTTCAGTTGTATTTTGCTCCAATTTAGTTAGAGGTTGCCAGCCACCAATATTTTCGTCATACTTATAGACATTAAGCGTCTCTTCACCATATGGCGGGTCAATGTAATAGAATGTCAAACCCGCTGGTTTTGAAAATACTGTACCAGTGGGACCAAAATCATATAGAGATGAAAATGTTCCAAAACCCGAATCAGTCGCTGTTGAAATCGCTATTGTTGCTTGTTCTGTTGTGGTGCTTTCTATGTTGATAAAAACATCTGTTGTTTTACCTTCCAATGTTGCAAATTCATAAATTAAAGAAACTAAACCATCTGTGCTTTCTGATACAGCATATGTCTTTGTATTTGCAGTATTTGATGGTTCCGACCAGTTCCCCGCTTCATCACAGGTCATAACATAAAACCAGTAAGTTGTATTGTTTGCTAATCCTGTAACTCTATAATTCTCTAACTTCCCATGGGTTGTATTCGTTGACCAAACAATCTCGGTTGATGCCACCGGATAAACATTACTATAAACAATTTTGTACTTTCCACCGACTATATTCCATTGATTTCCGTCATTTCCAGGTGATGTCCATACAAGTGTTATCTCTCTCAATCCGGGTCCGGCATACGCTACCAGATCAGTTATATCTGCCGGCGGAAGTGTATTGGGCCAGGGGGACACAAGATATGGTTCATAAGTAATTTTACCGACATTCGAGTTATCATAAAAATCATATATATGCTGAGAAATAATTTCTTTATCATCAGTCCCCCACCAGTTGTTCTCGGCATCTAATGGTATTGATGATTGCCAGTTAACGTCATAAGGTGCATTACCAAATATGTTGTTGTCGGCAAAGAGTAATTGAAATTTATTTTCACTACTCACTGCTCCTGTTATCCCGGAATTTTGATTCCCCGTTATCGTATTTCCCATTATCTTTGCCTGATTTGTATATGATGCCACATACCAAGTTAAATTTATCCCTGCTCCCTGATTGTCCGATATTAAATTATTTGCCAGCTCACTGCTCTGCCATTCTTCTCTTATTCTTATTCCGTCATTTGTGTTCTGACTGACCTGATTATTTGTAATTTTTGCGACATATATATTACGCAATTCTATTCCATATCCGTTATTTGATATTACCTTGCTATTATTTATCTCTGCCTTTATTCCATATCTACAATATAATCCTGCATATTGATTATGAGTTATCACACAATTATTTATCTTCACATCTCCTATGTCGCATAAACTGGCATATATTCCACAATTCTGATTTCTTGTTATAGTGCTGTTTATTATCTCCATACTCCCGCCGCTGCTGAAATAAATACCATACGCGCCATTGTCGGAAATTACACTGTCTTCAACAGAAATAATTGCATGATTTACCATAATGCCGTTGTAGGTATTGCTGCTGATTACACATCCTTTGCTCAACGGATTTATAGGCGTCGTAAGCGTAGAATCGTAAGACCTATTTATTCCGTAATAATTCCTCGCTATCAAACAATTCTCTATACGCGGCGAAGCATTATTGAGAGTTATTCCTGATTCGGCATATTCTATCGTCGCATGTTTTATGATACTTGTATTATCGTCACTTGAGTCGTTAAATACTATCCCTATCCATTTGCCCGGTATGGGATTTATGGATTGCGATGTGAAAAGTATCTTTCGGTTCTCCGTACCCTGCGATACTAATGCGCCATTTACCGTCAATGATCTGGATGTCCTGACCCATATATCAACGCCGGGTTCTATGGTAAGTGTAACACCGGAATTAACCGTAACATTATCTTTTACTACATATATCCCAGGATATTTCCAGATTGTATTCGTTGTAATTATGCCGGAAACTTCCGTTACGGGAATCAATCCGGGAGTATCCGGCGGCACTTCCTCGCAGAAAGAAGTCAGATAAGGCGTATATTCAACTCGTCCTAAACTTGGGTTATCTGCATAATGATAAATCGCCGACTCTATTGATTCGGCGTCAGTCGTCCCCCACCAGTTGTTCTCGGCGGACAGCGGCATTGACGATTGCCATGAAAGATTGTAAGGCGTATTTCCCGTGATGTTGTTATATGTGCATTTCAACTGAAACTTTGTAGAATCACTATTGGTTAGCGCTCCTACTATTCCAGAATTACGGTTATTCATTATGGTATTGCCCATTATGATGCTACGGTCAAACCACGATACCACATCCCAACCTAAATAAATTCCCGCACCGTGATTGTCCGAGATTAAATTATTCAATATCTCGGCATTGCGCCAACTGTAATTATACCTCAGTTGCAATCCATCGGAACCATTATTACTAATCCGATTACCTACCACCTTCGCCCAACTAACATAATACAGTCCAATCCCATATCCATTATTGGATTCTACTTTATTTTGTTCTATCTCTATATTATTTGATACTCCTTCTCCACCTCTAATATAAAGACCCTGGTCGTTAAAATTTATCGCCGAATTATTGACTTTTACATCTCCCCCTGCACTCATATTTGCGTAAACACCATAATAGTTATGACTTATTACTGAACTACTGATTTCCACATCCCCACTATTGCAATTCATACTCGCATAAATACCATAGCTATTATTGTAAGTTACGGTGCTTCTTAATATGTTCATTGCCCCACCGCTACTATAATAAATACCGTAACCCCCATTGCCGGAAATTATACTGTCTTCCACAGAAACAATCGCATGGTTTATCCAAATGCCATATTCGGTATTGCTGCTGATTACACATCCTTTGCTCAAAGGATTAAGCGGCTGAGAGAGAGTGGTATCATATGCCCTTCTTATCCCTGTATAATTTCGGGAAATAAGACAATCCTCTATACGCGGCGAGGCATTATTGAGCGTTAGACCAGTCTCCGCGTATTCAACGGTCGCGTGTTTTATCAAACTTATATTGTCATTACTTGCGTCGTTAAAAATTATCCCTGGCCATCGTCCGGGTCTAAGGTCTTCTATTCTTTGCGATGTGAAGACTATTTTCCGCTCTTCTGTTCCGCTGGCAACTAATGCTCCGTTTACTGTTAATCCTCTATATCCCATGGCCCTCACCTCAACCCCAGGTTCTATGGTAAGGGTTACTCCTGGTTCAACCGTAATATCACCACTTATCACATATATCCCGGGATATTTCCAAACCATATTCGCACTGATTACTCCTGAAACCTTCGTCACGGGCGCCAGTATGGGAGCATCTGGAGGTATCGCCTCACAGAATGAAGTCAGCCAGGACTCATATTTAACCAGTCCCAGAGCAGAATTGTCCTTATAATCATAGATAGCATTTTCTATTACCTCTGGGTCTGTTGTACCCCACCAGTTATTTTCTGCTTCTAATAATACGGAAGACAGCCAGGAAACTGCATAAGGCGAGTTTCCGACTATGTTGTTGTATGCACATTTCAGTTGCCCTCTTTCATATATGCCTGTTACTTCGCCCACCATCCCTGAATTACGATTACCTATTATGGTATTGCCCAATATACTTAAATGGTCCTCTGAATATACCGCTCCTGTTAAATAAACACCCGAGCCAAGATTATCTGAAATCAAATTATTCAGCACCTCAATGTTTTGCCAATAATTCTTTATCCGCAATCCATCGGAACCATTACAACCAATCCGGTTGTCCGCCACTTTCGCAACACCAAGCCAGTCAAGAACAATCCCGTATCCATTGTTGGATTCTACTCTGTTCCGGCTAATCTCCGATTTCCCTTCTTCTCCTCTAACATAAACTCCAACTTCATTAAAACTTACCGACGAACTACTGATTTTAACACTTGCACCACTGTGAACATATGCATAAATACCATATCCCTGATTATACGACACAGTACTTTTTGATACACTCATCGCCGCACCGCTGCTGAAACGAATACCGTAAGTCCCATTATCAGTAATCACACTGTCTTCAATGGAAACAATTGAATTCTGTACTTGAATACCGCATGCTGTATTGCTGCTAATTACGCATCTCTTACCCAATATTGTCGATGTTACAATACCAGAATCGTAGAATTTCTTTATTCCGTTTAAGTTTTTAGTTATCAAACAATCCTCTACACTTGCAGAGGATTTGTATATATCTATTCCAGTTTCCGCATACTCAACAGTCGCATGCTTTATCACATTGTCACCGCTTGAGTAATCAAAAACTATCCCTATCCACTTCCCGGGAACGGGATTTGTATCAGCAGATGTAAAAATTATCTTTCTTTCTTTCGCGCCACTAGCAACCAGAGTTCCAGAACCTTCCATACGAAGTTGTGTGGCATTCTGGAATTTTACTATAACACCTGATTCTATGGTTAAAACAGCACCCGGTTTTACAACCACACTGCCTATAACTGTATACACCCCGGGATATTTCCAAACCGTATTCTGGGATATTATTCCGGAAACAGAAACGAAAAACGGTTCAGACGCCGGAATAAAAATTGTTGCTACCGACGAATATCCGCTTTCGTTCCCCGATTTGTCAAAAGCACTGATGCAATAATTGTAAGTGGCGCCTTCTAAAACTGTTTGGTCAATATAATATGTGGCGGACTTGCTCAATGTCGTAAGAAACTCCTCATTGCGATAGACCCTGTATCCGTCAAGGTCACCTTCCTGATTTGGCGTCCATGATAAGTGGACAACTATTTTATTATCCGCCAATCCGGTGGTGGCAGCGAGATTTTCAGGCACAGCAGGCGAAATATCTGGGGTTATTACAAAATTTTGATCTTCATAAGATGTATCAATTGCAGGATAATTTCTATTTGCCGGATTAAATTCATACCCTAATTTCATCGGCGTAACAATATAGTTGGCCTTCACCAATCGGCTAAACTCATATCAACCGCTGCTATCCGTTAAAGTATATAATCCTTCTACATCGCCGGATAATTCTACACGTACATCGCTTATACCAATACCATTAGAATCTTTAACATAACCTTTGATGTAATATTTTAGTCCAATATTCTTACTCGGACCGTTTTCAGGATAACCTACTGCTGATAAGAGTCCATTGTAAATTCCTGCTCGGTCGGTAATGTAAGCAACAGCATTCCAAATATCTTCATCTGTGTAAGTACGGGGACTATGAGAAGCAGCAGAACCCACCGATACTGTTTCTCTCACCCAATATGCCCAGTGATTAGGCGAATTACTTGTCCAGGCAGGACTAAATTTATCCCTTATTGTTGGAACATTTCTGAAAGCATCCGTGCAAAAACCTCTCAGCATATATATACAACCGGGTTTCCCGCTTGTAATATCTCCAACAGCCATATCCTGATAGTCACCTAAAGCATTTAATATATATCCCATGAAATTGAGAGCAAATTGTGGTGTATAATTGAGAAATTCTAATGAACCATCACCATATACATTCCCACCACCATAAAAGGTGTAATCAGTTCCTTCTTTCTGTTTCGCCTCTTCTTCAGTTGGAAAATGATATATATTGGCAATAGAGTATTGACCAAAAGGGTAGTTTAAATTTTTTTCGCCGCCACGGTCTGTTGTATGAGCATAATAACCTAAATTGCCTGTATTATCACCTGTCCCAGGTCCAATAAAAGTAACGTGTTGATATGGATCAGTTTCATCATCTCCATAAATAATCGCATCATATTGACTTATTTTTATAACATCTTCGAGTTTCCTTCCAGCCAATTCATCTTTCGTTATAGTCGTTTTTTCCCAGTGAGTAAATTCTAAAAACTCGTTCATACCATCAGCATTGATTATTGAGTTCTCGTTATTCATCCAGTTGGAGTTTGACAAATATGACCGAAATTGACTTAAATCCTGTCCACCAGCCATTAAAATCTGTGAAAAAAAATTGGAACAATTTTTTCCCCAGTAATAATTTTTGTATATATATGCAGGATCTTCAAGATTATCAGGAATACCATCTTTGTCGTTATCAGGGCCAGCATTCCACCATCTTTTCGCGTATTCAAACTCCGCATTCCTATCGGATGCAAAACTACTGTTATTCAAAAGAAATAACAGTAAAAATATCGTCGTTGAATAGACTTTTATTTTATTCATTTCTATTTATTCATTTCTATTTTTTCTAAAAAATTTATTGCCTTCCGCTGGATTTCAGTATCATCTGCACTTTGGGATATTTCACGAATTATAGACAATATTTTTTCTTTTTCTACGTTTTCTGGATTTAGCCAAGACCAATATCGCATCACAGCGCCGTACCTTACAATCTCATCCTTATCATTAAGAAGTTCTGTTAATACTTTTCTTACCATCGGTTTTTCTTCTTCAGGTATTGGATACATCCAAGGTTTATATCCAAGCATAATCATCCTAATATTTACAATTGCATTAAAACAGTTGGATCTTATTTTAATATCCTTTTCTTTTTCATACGCCTTCCTTAACGATGGTATTGCTGATAGGTCACCTATACTACCTAATGCTTCTGCAACACATTTTCTTACTTCCCATGAAGCTGCCTTATTTGGTGTTCCCTTGTCGTTTATGTCATACTCTAACAATATTTTTGTTAAAATAGGGACTGCCCGTGAATCTCCTGCACGCCCAAGATCCAAAATAGTAAATTCTCCAGCATACCCCAATGTTTTCTCATTAAATCCTTTTTTCAATTTTTTTATGTTTTTTTCCACACAAGACATAAGTTTCTTTCTTTCCTCTTCCCTTTCTTCTTTCTCTATTTTTTCTACCAATAATTGATATCGCTTCTTATCAACTTGTTCCAGAAGTTCATTCCTTCGTTTTTTTTCTTCAGGTGTTAATCTTCCTGTTCCTCCGAGCGGTCTGGATGCCTTTCGCATATATCTCTCTAATTCCTCATAAATATCAACCGTAGTTGTGCTTTTTATGACACCCTTTTCTTTTTGTTGTTGATAAACCTCATAAGCATTTTTTTTCTCTTCTCCAAAAATACTATTTGTTAATACCATCCAACCTAAAATCAAAATTATTTTTCTCATATCTTTTCAACCTCCGGCTTTAATTTTTTTCTCACCCCGTTTAGAGATAGGGGAATAATGGGGACGGAGCACATTATTCAATCTGAAATACCGGCCCCGTCTTAAAACTTGCTTTTTACCTTTTAATTAGCTCCGTCCCCATTACCTTCCTCACTCATTTTTCCAATGTTTCATTAGCTTTCTCTCTAACAAATTTATTTTTATCATTAACAAGCTCTTTAATTATAGATATTGCCTTTTTATCGCCAATATTTTCCAAATATCTGATTGCTTTTGATCGCTCAGGAAAATTTACTTCAGGATTACGCGCAATCTCAACAATAACCGGAAAAGCAATTGATTTTTCACCAGATTCACTCATTATAAAAGCCGCTTTTAAACGTACAAAAGGTTCTTTATCATGCAAAGCTTCTCTTATAACTGATTTTGATTCCTTTGTGCCTTTCTTATATAAAACTTCCATAGCACTAATGATACTCATTTCTATAACTCCCCGAGTCGTATAGGCAATACCGTCTTCAATATCTACTTTCCACTTTTCTATATCTTTCCTTCTGACAAAATCAATAAGTGTAGAAAAAGAAACTTCTTTTTCTCCTAAATCAACTAAGACTTCTGCAATTCTTTTCTTTACCAACATATCTTCTTCGTTTTTTAAGGCAGTAATTAAATCTGGTATAACAGATTTCTCACCTATAAGTTTCAAATTGCTCACGGCACTTGTTCGAATGAGAGGATTCTTATGTTTTTTCACTACTTCAACCAAAACTTTCACTACATCAGGTGCAATAGATGTTAATTTTTCTTCAGGTTTTCTGACACTTCTATATTTAATGGGAAAGCCTGGCGCGTCTGCTGCCATGTCAGTAACTTGGAATAAATTATATTCACCTAATATGGCGTTAATTTGAATTTGAATAATCCTATCATTTTTAGACATGTTGTTTTTTATAAATTCAACACCTGACCTGAGCCATTCTTTTGCTTCAGGAGTTAACGGGTCTCCTGGCTTCCAGGGCATTGTTACTCTTTGTTCATCTTTTAATCTTCGCTGCCTTTTTAAAGCTTCTTTTTTTTCTTCTGAAATCTTTTCCGTCCCGTCCTGCCCACTTTCCATATCCGCACCTTGCTGGTCTGCCTTTTTTGGACTCTCACCCCAGCACAACCCGACACCGCCTACCAAAACCAAACCTACCAAAATCAAAATTATTTTTCTCATATTTTTTTCAACCTCCGGCTTTTATTTTTTTCTTGTTTTATCATATTTTTTAAAACAAAAAGCCAAGTTACTGAAACTAATCGAATTGCTCTTTTGAGCAACATCAATTATCTTTCGGTAACCCGGCTGACTTTTATTTTCGGCAACTCGGCGAACTCTTAAAAAGTCCCGTAGCTTTGCGTCCCCGCTTCACAGCGGTCCCGATTTCATCGGGAGGTCTTCCTCAGACCGTGTGCCTTTATCGGTGATAACTTTAATAAAAAATAAAAGAACAAATAAAAAGCCCCTGATTTTTGCATCAAGGGCTTTTGGTTAAAGCGGAGTATCTACTGCATAAAAGAACACCGTTAAAAATCTATGAGGACACTTTGTCATAGGTACTCCGGTAACTGCTCTTTTTCCAACCGCTATAAGTATAAAGTATTTTAGGCGTTCTGTCAAGCACTTTTTGCACTTTCGGAAAATTTTTATCTTTTCAGATATTTTTTACCGTCAGAAATTGCAAACTTTCCTACGCACTGCCCTTTGCGACAATGCCTTTTGTTTCCAGCATGGTCGGGCCATCCGAATCTTTGCGTGCGGCGTTGATGTCCGCATACTCAACGATAGTAACCGTATTCCATCCCAGAAACATCAGATACCGTTTCAAGCAACGAACGGTACAGGAGCGGGAGCATAATTTCGTGGTGGCCGATGAAGTAAAAACCGTTGTTTCCGGCAGGACGGGACACGATATTTTCAAAAGCGCGGTACTGGTAATTCATATCAAAATTAGCAGCGGTAAAATTTTTTACTTTATATCCGAGATTTCTGGAAAGATTCAATGCTTTAAGAAAAACTTCGGGAAGTATGACTGCGGAACCGAAATTAAGTATTACGCCGCCTTCAAGTTTTGATACAATTTCCGAAAATTTCAGAAAATCATTGTAGGAAGTTTTTCCCCAACTTGCTCCGTCGCACTCCGGATGCTGGTAAATTATATCAGTTCCGATACCTACATGAACCGTCGCGGGAAGTTTTAATTTATACGCATTGCCCAAAATACTTTCCTTATAAAACTTCAGTTTTTTTTCATTTATTATTTTCCCAATTGACTCACCAAGTCCTAAATTTTTTTTGGCACCTTTTTTTACCTCTTCGTTTATGAATCTGCCCGTCTCAAAAGTCATCCCGAATTTTCCATTCTGCAATTGTTCGGCAACATCTTCAGATGTTTTTCCGCAATATGAAATCTCAAAATCATGTATAACTGACGCTCCGTTTGTTGCGATTGCCGTAATGATATTTTTTTTCATCATATCAATAACAAATCGGGAAAGCCCGCATTTAATTATATGCGCCCCGAACATAAAAATTACGGGTTTTTTATTTTTTCTTGCGACAATAATTCTTTTTACAAGTTCTTTGAAGTTTTTCCCGGCGAGTATGTCGGGAAGAGTTTTTAGAAATTCTTTTTCGGCGGGATTGGCAAACATACTTAACCGCACCTTGCTTTTTCTTTTCGCCAGCGGGTATCTTTTTACATTTTTAAGGTTTAACATTTTCGCCCTCCGTGTTTAACTCTGCAACGATTGAACCGACGGAAATCTCCGAACGCATTTTAACCGGTATGTGATGTTCGTCATCGGTAAGCCATATTAAAACTTTTCCTTTCTGCATAAACAACCCCGCATCCTGCAAATCCGGCTCAACTATAATTGTTTTGTATTTTTTCCCGCCGATTTTAATTTTTTCTCTATCGTGAGATATTACTTTCATTTTGTAATTTTTTTTGTTTGAATTGACACTTAAAGTAAAAATATCTTTGGGTTTAATTTCCTGCATCCGCACCCAGTAAAGGGAGGCAAGAACATCTAAAACATTTTCCGGGATTTCAAAACTTTCACCTTTGTTGTTTGTAGCCAGATGTTTATCTTGGTCGTAATCGGTTCTTTTGGCTCTTTTATATCTA
Organism: Elusimicrobiota bacterium; assembly: GCA_041658185.1. Classification (GTDB taxonomy): domain Bacteria; phylum Elusimicrobiota; class UBA8919; order UBA8919; family UBA8919; genus UBA8919. The sequence continues at coordinate 107,256 of JBBAAR010000008.1, read as the reverse complement.
CCTTCGGAAATGTGCTGTTCAAAAGCAATTGAGCGAAATTTTTCCGCATCAACCCATGAGTTTGTAAAGTCCCTTACCTTAAAAAACACATCAAAAAATGGCGCCGACTTTGCTTCGGAATAAATATGATATGCCTTTTTTCCGCGATAGTCCACGATGCCTTTTATCTCAAGCGTGCCATAACCCACTTTTACAAACTTCCAATATACATCATAGACAAGTTTTTCTTCGACCGGCAGTTTTTTGTTTTCTGAAAAACACGGATAACACAGAGAAAAAACACAGAGAACACAGAAACCAATCTGCGCTAATCTGCGAAACCAATCTGCGCTAATCTGCATTTTTTTGTTTAACAATCCATTCTGCGCCATCTAAAATATCCTTTGCGGTGTAGTCCGCACCCTTTACATCAATTCCTGCACCTGTTAAAACAAAAACTGATTTTACCCCGGCATTTTTTGCGAGATCAATATCCGACTGCATATCTCCGACCATATAGGAATTTTTAATATCTATGTTGAGGTTTTTTTTTGCCCGTAAAATCATCCCGGGTTTTGGTTTTCTGCAACTGCAATTTTCGTCGGGGTGATGCGGGCAGAGATAAACACCGTTTATTACGGCATCTTTTTCTTTTAATTTCTTTATGATAACTTCGTTTAATTTTTTGACATCCTTCTCGGAAAAATTTCCTCTCGCTACTCCCGACTGATTGGTGATGATTATAACCTTGTAGTCCGCTTGATTTAATAATTTTATCGCAGGATATGAACTTTCCAGAATTTCCAATTTCCGCTCGTCGGCAGAATAATGCATATCTTCATTTATGGTTCCGTCTCTGTCAATAAAAACTGCCCGACTTTTGTAAAATGTCAACGCCATCAAAAACCACATAATCATCTGAATTTCAGAATCGCCATAAGTATACTCTGTCAAACCTGATAATAAAAATCCAAAAATTGAAAAAAGACAGCCGTAAATAAAAAATTTTTCTTCCTCGCTTACACATTTCGCTTTTTTTATACCATAGTAAAAATAAACCGAAAATAAATACAAGAAGGCCAGAAAACCGATAATTCCTCTCTCAACCAGTATATGTATAAAAGTACTGTGCAGATGGGAAAGTTTGTAAAATTCTTTTGAGAAATTCAATTTTTGATAGTAATACGGATAAACTTTTTTTATATTTTTTAATCCCACTCCTAATAACGGGTAATCCTTGAAAATTTCAAAAGATGTTTTCCACATTGTTATGCGGACCGGGTCGTTAAAATCGGTCGCTCTTTTAAGAATACTCCTGCGTATATCCATAAATATATTTGAGATTACAACCAAAACTGAAACCGTAACAATGATATAAACCAAATTTTTTAACCGTTTGATATACATCAAAAAAATTGTGCCCATAAGTATAGCCGTTGATATCCAAACCATCCTCACATAACTAAAAAATATGCCTAAAAAAATGCTGACGAATAAAATTATAGGATAAAAAAACTTTTTCTTTGAATGTAAAAGCAAAAATATACTTACGGGCAATGCCATCAGCAATCCTTCCGAATATGTCTGTGCCCAGGAACGCGTGCCGTGAGCACGGAAATTAAATAAACTGAAAAGCCGGACTTTTGCAGGCAAATAATCCCATACATATAAATTGTTTCCTATCAGATACTGTAAAAATCCCAGAAAACCCATTACAGCGGATGATATTAAAAATACATACATTATTTTTTTGGCGTGATTAAAATTTTTCACATTTGAAAAGACAAGAAAAAAGATGAAAAATAACATATTTCCGTTAAGACCTTTTACGCTCCTTCTAAAATCAAGTCCGAACATAGACGAGATAACCGCCGAGCAAAAGAAAATTAAAATTGCAAATGTTAATGGCGACGAAAAATCAGCAGATTTTTTCTTCACAATTTTTATTATCCATATAAAAAATAGAAATATCCAAACGGTATTTGTTGCCGCTATTGATATTGGCAAAACAAAAGCCAGAACAAAAAGTCCATAGTATAAAATTAAATCAATTTTTTTTAGCAAGATGAACCTCCAGAAAAAATTTCACTTCATCTTTTTCTTGAACTTCAAGTTTTACATCAAGCACATAACAGGGAAAATCCTCCGGTAGCCGTGTGGCGTCTTTTGCGGTCGTAACTATAACCGCCTGAAATTCCGCAGCGTCATTATAGAACTTTTTTACATCGGTATCCTTAAAAAAATAGTGGTCGGGATATTTTTTATGAACCAGCAAATTAATACCCAATTCTTTAAGTGTTGCCTCAAAATCCTCCGGGACAGCGATGCCGGAAATAGCGATAACATTTTGTCCTTTAAGCATATCCGCCTGTGTTTCACGACCGTTTCTATGAAAAATTTTCTTAACAAAATGAGCATGAAAAATCGGAGAAAAATTGTTGTATTTTTTTATGACACTTTCTATGTCTTCCAGTTTTTCAGCAGTTATTTTATCGCATCTTGTTATTATAAATGCCGAAGCCCTAATTATATTTCTTACCGGTTCCCTTAAATAGCCGGCAGGTAAAAGCATAGAATTTCCGAACGGATTGAGAGCGTTTATACAGACAATATCTATATTTCTAAAAAGATTTAAGTGCTGGAATCCGTCGTCTAACATTACCGTATCAACACCAAATTTCTCAATCGCAAAAAGTCCGGCTTTGTATCTGTTTTTGCCTACAAGCACCGGAACATCCGTAAGAGATTTTGCCATAAGATACGGCTCGTCACCGGCAAGTTTCGCTCCTAATAAAATTTTGTTGCCATCCGTTACCACTTCCGACTTCCGACTTCCGACTTCCGATTTATATCCTCTTGAAATTACACAAACTTTTTTTTTTAATTCTTTTAACAACTCGGCTATAAATATAACTGTCGGGGTTTTCCCTGTTCCACCGACGGTAATATTGCCTACAGAAATCACCGAACATGCCAATTTTCTCTGTCTGCTTTTTTTAATCTTTTGTGAAATAACAAAACCTAAATAATACAAAAACGAAAATGGGTAAAGAATTTTAAGCGGCTTCATATTTTCCTGTAAATCTTTTCGTAAATGTTTGAAATGAACGGTTTTGAATAAATTCTCAACCGGTTTCCCAGCCAGTTTTTCGGATTTCTTACTTCAACCCTTTTTAATAAATACGGATTTTGACCGGCGGCATTCAATCCGATATTCAGAGTCAAGCCCGTTAAAAATCCCGCTTCTTTTAATGCCGAAACATATAAATTGTCATACTCGCCGTAAGGATAGCAAAAATGTTTAGTTTCTTTTTTCAGATTTTCTTTAATTTTTTTTTTAGAAATTAATAAATCGTTAACCAGTTCCTCTTTTGTCGGCTGTGTTGTTGAATGTCTCGGATGCGTGTGGCTATGCGACTCAAAACTGAAAATGCCCGATGATTCCATTTCTTTCACCTGCTGCCAGTTTAGATAGCCGAGCATGCCTACACGGGAAGTTATCAAAAATACGGTCGCTTTGAAATTGAATTTTTTCAAAATCGGAAATGCTTCGGAATAATTATCCCGGTATCCGTCGTCAAAAGTCAGATGAACGGTTCTCGCCGGCAACTCTTTTTTGCCGCTGATATAATTAAAAATATCGTTAAGCGTTGCCGGAGAATAATTTTTCTTTTTAAGTGATTTAAGATTCTCCTCAAAAATTTCAGGCGTAATTTTTCCGTTTTTATTTATCGTGTGATAGCACAAAATCAGGACGGGCATATTGCCCTCACAAATTCCATTATTTTTTTGATATGTTTTTCATTGGAAAAATTTTCTGCCGTGTCCCTCGCGTTAATTGACATCGTTGCCAGTTCTTTCTTCGGTATGGATATTGCCCTGCGCATTTTATCTAAAATTTCTGCGAGATCTCTCGGATTTTTTATTACAAAACCGTTTTTACCATCTTCAAGAATCTCAGATGCACCCGTTAAAGAAGATACTATTATCGGCGTTCCGCAAGCAAGTGACTCAAGTGCCACATTCGGGAACGGGTCATAAAAACTCGGATAAACAAAAAAATCTGCCGCTTTGTAAAACTCTCTTATGTCCTGCTGCCAACCGACAAATTTTACAAAATCAGAAAGTTGTAAATTTTGAGATTTTTTCCTGAAATAAGTTTCTCTGCCTTTACCTACAACGAGCATTTTAGCATTTTTTTGCTCTTTATTCAAAAGATAAAATGCATCCAAAAGCGGTTCAAGTCCTTTAAGAAAATGATTTGATGAAACAAATAAAAAAATAAAATCAGAATCGGAAAATCCGAACATTTGTGAAATCTGATTGCGAAAAACATTTTTATTGTCAGCATTAAACTTTTTAGTATCAATTCCGTTTATTATAATTTTAATTTTTGAGCCGTCAATTTTATACGCTTCTGTCAAATCATCTGCGACAATTTTAGACGGACAGATAAAAAAATTTGTTTTCTCGTTTGTAAAAATCTTTTTCTCAATGTAAAGTTTTAGCCAGTGCGAAGGACTTAACAATCTTCGCACATATCTTAAGAATTTTCCTATAAAAGTCCTGTACTTTAAAAGTGAAATCCAAACATATTTGCTGTACACTCCGCCGCTAAGACGATATATGTCCTGATAATACACATTTCCGGTGCCGAAAATTAAATCAAATTTTTCTCTTTGAATTTCTCTTTTTGAATTAACGGCAAAACTTAAAATTTTAAGAAATGGCGGGAATGGAATTATTTTAATTTTATGAAAAAATATCTTTGGATTATTTACAATATCACATTTAGCGGCATATACGGAAACATTATAACCCTGCTCGGCAAAAAGCATCGCAAGATTTCTCATATATCTTTCTGCACCGCCGGCACTGATTATGTTCTTATGAACGATCGCTATCTTTTTGCCAGAGGTGGATTTCGCTTCACTCAACATTTTTTTTCTCCAAATACTTTAATAGTTTTTCTAAAACGGTTTCTACAGAGAGATTTTTAAGTTCTCCTTGAACATACCCATGAATACTTTCCGGTGGATGCCAACCATAAGCGCCGTTTTTATGCCCATAAATTATAAAAGACGGGGTTTTTTGGCTAACCGATATATGTGCCGGTGCTGAACTTGTGCCAATGTGAAGCGAACAGTTTTTTATAAGCGCGGCTAAATCTAGAATATCAAAATCATCGCAGAGTATATGCCGTTTTTTGCACAAAGACATCGCACTTTTTACATAATCAAGTTCGCCGGGACCCCATAAAAAAATAATTTTGGCGTTATATTTCTCCGCAAGCAAATCAGCGAGATGAGAAAACTTTTCTTTCTGCCATTGACGATATGCCCGACGGTTGGTTATATCAAGAGTGATCAAATAATTCAGTTTGGAAATTTTATTTTTATCAAAAAATTCAAGAACCTTTTTCTCGTTTTCAGCGGCAAATACTAAATCCAAATCTACGCCGTCACTTTTTACTCCTAACTCTTCAAGTATCTGGAGACGGTCGTTCACCGTATAACCCTTATCAATATATTTCGGCATAATGTTGTAGCACCAAAAACTCCACGGACGATGAAAAGCAACCCGTTTTTTAGCGCCTGAAAAAAGCGTATAATACCCGGAAATCGCCGAGTGCATAAAATCAATCACTGTGCCAAATTTTTGCGCTCTGATTTTTTTAAGCGTATGCTTATCCCAGGGAATTATCCCGGATAAATAGGGATTGTATTTCAAAATTTTCTCGGCAGGCGGGCCTGTTAAAAAATATATTTCGTTTGTCGGATTACTTTTTTTCAATGCTCTTATCAACGGTGTGGTGAGCAACACATCACCAACGGCTCTTAACATAATAATTAAAATTTTTCGCGGATCGTTATACATTTTTGATACGGTATTTAGTATCGTTATACATTTTAAACTGCCGGTATATTTTAAGTTTGATTTTACCTTCCGCCAAATTTTTGAACAATTCCGACAATTCAGTTTCAAGATCTTTTTTTTGTATTTTTAATACTTTGATTTTATCGAGAACTATTTTTTTGTGGTAACCATCCGCATCTTTGCGAACCAACTGCTCGCTCATATGATAAATCTTCAACTGTATTATGCTGATTTTATCCGCCAAACTGCCTACTGTTTCTGCCATTTTTTAATGCCTCCAAAACTGCTTCGTCTATTTTTTCAATAAGATCATTTCGCTTTTGGTTTAATTTATCTATGTTTCTCTTTGCTCTGAAAACCGTTTTAACATCATTCAGGCGGGCGTTGTCCTCTTCGTGCCATAAAAGAACATTTACCGACGACAGTTCGCTGAACAATTTTCCCAAGTTATTTCTTTTCATTTTGCAACTCCTTTAATTTAAGAAATGATATCAGTTCGTTATACGAATCCATAATAGAAATCACAGCTCCGATAAACCCGTCCAAAAATCCGAGTTTAAGAATAAAATTTCTGAAAAATTTTACGGCGGGTCTTGCTAAAAATAACCCCGTTTTTTTATTCTGGCTGAATAAATATTCCGCTTTTCTTGAAGTATAAAAATTAGACTTTTGAAGCATATCTGAAACGTCCTGATACGGATAATGAAGTATCGGGGACTTTAATTTGAGAATTTGTCCGTCAACAGAAATTTTTTCATGAACGCTTTTACACGGAAATTTTGAGAAACCCCGTCTTAAAAGCCGAAGTTGGTAATCGGGATATTTTCCGCCAAACCTTAAAAATTTTCCGAAATAGAAATTTTTTCTAGGGATAAGATAACCCTTGACTGCTTGTTGCCTGCTGCCTGCTGCCGACCGTATTTCCTCTTTCAACTTTTCCGTAACTGCTTCGTCCGGGTCAAGATACAAAATCCAGTCGCCTTTGCACTGTTCAATTCCAAATTGCTTATTGACATTAAGATTGGGGTTATTTCCTTTGTGAAATATTTTTGTTGTATATTTTTTAGCAATTTCAGCGGTCCTGTCCGTAGAAGCACAATCAACAAAAACGATCTCATCCACCCATTTTACGCTTTCAAGGCATCTTTCAATATTTTTTTCCTCGTTATGGCCTATAATTGAAACTGAAATCATACTATCTCCGAATAAACTTTTTCCGTGCCTTTAACCATTTTTTCTTTGGAAAAGTTTTTTGCTTTGATTTTACCATTTTGTGAAAATTTTTGCTGTAAATTTCCATCTGTTAATATCTTTACCGTCTTTTCAGCGAGAATTTCCGGATTTCTCGGCGGCACAAGAAAACCGTTCACGCCGTCATCTACCAATTCGCCGACTCCGCCGACATTCGTAGCAACAATAGAAATACCGGAAGCCATCGCATCAATCACAGACGTACAAAGTCCTTCAAGATATGATGACAAAACAAAGACATCAAAAATTGAAAGAAGTTGCGGGACATCCGTTCTGAAACCGGTAAAAATTACCGATTCCGATATTTTAAGTTTATCCGCAAACTGCATTAAATCGCTTTTCAATTCCCCTTCGCCGACAATTAAAAATTTTGTATTTGGAATTTTTTTTCTAATAACATCCGCGGCTTGTAAAAAATTTTTAAGGTCTTTATGGGGAGCGAGCGATGCGACAATACCGACGACCTTATCATTTTTATCAATTTTAAATTCATCGTAAAGATAATCGCCGCAAACATTTTTGAATCTTGACAGGTCAACCCCGGAGTGAACAACGGATATTTTTTCATCCGATATACCGTCTTCTAATAAAACTTTTTTTACTCCCCCTGAAATTGCTATTATTCTGTCAACATTTTTATATTTCCATAAACTTTTTATATGAAAATCAACCCGCCGCGCCGAAACTGTTTTTGGTTTATGACTTGAAATTTTTGAAGCCAGGAGTCCGATTGTATGCGCATGCGCCGAATGTAAATGAATTATATCCGGCATTATTTTATCTATGATTTTTGCGGTTTTGTAAATTGCGACCGGGTCAAATTCAAAAAACATTTTGATATTAAAAAAAATTTTCTGTAATTTAATCGATAACGCACTCTTTGGCTGACATAAAACAAAATTCCGGTGGCCACTTTTTTCAAGCCCTTCAACCAACCAGAAAAGCTGCTGCTGACCGCCGCGCCAGGTTTTTTCAAAATCAATATGCAAAATCGTTAATTGCTTCATCGTAGATTTTTTCTGTTTCGGTTACAAATTTTTCAAGATTGAATTTTTCTCCTATTTTTTTGCGATTGGTTTCACCGGCATTTTTTGCAAGTGCAGGATTTTGTAATAACTCAATAATTTTCCGTGCAAGAATTTCGGTATTGCACGGAGAAACCAAAAACTTTTCTTCCAAAATTTCTGGAATACAACCGACTAATGTTGCAACGACCGGTTTTCCGCATACCATCCACTCAAGAAGCACCCTGCTGACTGCCTCGCTGCCGGTTGAAGTAATTACGCCGAGCGTGCATTTTGACATAAAATCATTAACATCCGAAACATATCCCAAAAATTCAACCGATTTTTCTATGCCAAGTTTTACAGCCAATTTTTTAAGTTCCTCATACTTAATATTTTCTTCTTTACCTGCGACCAAAAATTTTGCATCAGGGATTTCCTTCAATACACTCGCGGCCGCTCCTAAAAAATACTTATGACCCTTAACAGGGTCAAGCCGTCCAATGATGCCAATTATCGGAAGTCGGGAGTCCCCGCTTTTGGCGGGGTAAACTCCAGTCGGAAGTCGGAAGTTATTCAATTTTATTCCCTGATAAATTGTAATAACTTTTCCCGGTTCAATTCTAATGTTCAGATATTGTTTTCTTATAAATTCGGAAGCAACAATAATTTTTGCCGTCTTTTTATAAAGAAAATTTTTTTTCGGATAACGCGTATCCGATTTTGTCCTTATTATGGCAAATTTTTTATCGGAAAAAAGCGACGATAAATAAGCCAAAAAATGACTTTTGCCGGTATGCGCGTTGACGATATCAATACCTTCTTTTTCAATAAGTTTTTTTAATCGCAAAACGCTGCCAAGAATAAACGGACTTTTTCTTGTGCATATTTCAACTGCTTCAAAACCATTTTCTTTTGCGATTTGCAATGGCAAACTGTCTTTAACTCCTGCAAAAAATATTTTATGACCATTTTGTAAAAGTCCTTTTGACAATTCCATCGCATAACTGGTTATTCCGCTGTTCCACGGTATATCAATTATATTAAGAATTTTCATATTGCTTTTTTACGGCGTCAAAAACCTCGCCGACCGTTATTTTATTCATACAATCAAAATATTTTTCAGGGCATTTGTTCGGACCATGCGGGGAACAGGGTTTGCACGGGACATTTTTTTCTACAACGATTGCTTTTTTGGAATATGGAAAAAATCCAAATTGTTTTACGGTAGGGCCAAAAATTGCGACAACAGGAATGTTTAGCAAGGCAGATATATGCATAGGTCCGGAATCGTTAGTTATAAAAACACGGCATCTTTTTATAGAAGCCGCGAGCTGTTTAATCGTTGTTTTTCCGGCAATATTTATTGCTCTTTGTTTCATATTTTTTTCAACTTTTGCCGCTGTTTTAATATCATCAGAACCGCCGAAAATTACGATTTGCCCGCCGAGTTCTTTGGAAATTTTATCGGAAAGTTCCGCATATTTTTCCGCAGGCCACCTTTTTGTCGCCCACACGCTACCGGGATTTATACCGAAAATAATTTTATCTTTCGGCAAAATATCATCGGCAAATTTTTCGTCTTTGCCGTCAATATGAATTTCAGTTTTTTCTTCCCCTGCTTCAACGCCAAAGTGTTTCAATAAATCAAGGTATCTTTCAAGTTGATGCTTATTTTTGTCAAAAAAAATTTTATCCGTAAAAAAAAATCTTCCGGCACTGTTTGAAAAACCTATCCTTTCCGGAATAGCGGCAAGATATGAAATCAAACCCGATTTAAAAGAAGGATGCGGAATTACAACAGCATTAAACTTTTTTTCTTTTAATTTTTTTATGAATTTAATCAGCGGGAAAAAACCTTTTTCCAAATTTTTTTTATCAAATATGATAATCTCGTCAATAGACGGATGACCTTCAAGTATATTTTTTGTCGACGGAATACAGATTACGCTTATTTGCGCTTTCAGATATTTTTTTGCCGCCTGAATCAGCGGAATTGTTAAAACGACATCCCCTAAAAACGCTGTTTGGATTATCAGTAATTTCATACCAAAGAATCTGCCGCCGCCGTTATATCATCAATTGCTTTTTTTAATTCCTGCGATTTTTTTTCTATATCGTCGTTTTCGGAAACATAAATAGGTTGTCCATGGCAAATCGCAACTTTGTTAAAAGGATACGGGATATGAAACTCGTCCCAGTGCTTAATGACATATTTTCTTTTTACAGAACTTACCAAAGGAATTATAGGCAGTCCTGTTTTTTGTGCCGCAAGAATTATGCCATGTTGAACTTTACACTTCGGGCCGCGAGGACCGTCAGGAGTAAACGCGAGCGAAACACCTTCTTTGCCTTTTTTTATCATTCCGGCAAGCGCATTGACGCCACCCTTTGAGCTTGAACCTCTTACAGTTTTTAAACCTAATTTATTCACGATAGCGGCAACATAACTGCCGTCTTTTGACTGACTGATAAGCAAATATACGTTTCTTTTTCTGTGCGACCATAAAAGAAAAATCTGTCTTCCGTGCCATACCGCATAAATTACCGGCTTTTTATTTTTTTCCAGTTCCTCATATTCTGTTGAATTTTTAACAACAACTTTTGAAGTTCTGCCGACCAGCCATATATAAAAAAATCCTACCAACACTAAAATTTTATCAAAAAAATTCATTTCTTTTTTTTCAGAAGCCAGCCGATGACAAAAAACTTTGTATTGACCGGCGTTAAACCGACATCTTCAAATTTTATTCCTATTTTAGAGAAATCTATTTTTGATAAAATTTTCTGGTTTTCAAAAATAATTGACGGCTCAACTTCCGTTGGTTCTAAAAGTTCGCAGTGCTCTTTTTCAGCTTCAATATGTATAAGTTTGAAGACAAAATTTTTTGCGACTTCAATGCCGTCCTTGAGGGCAGCCTCAAAAATTTCGTTTTTTTCAAGAGTTTCCGCAGCACTGCCCATCGTAATAGCAAAAAGCGAGACGGCAACAGATTTACCGAAATCAATTTTTTTTCCAAATACTGCAGGATTAAATGTCTCGTAGACGGTGGCGGGTTTCAAGTGCGAGTGAATCTCTTTTAATTTTTTGGAAAGTTGCTGTTCTGAAATTTCAAATTTCTTTTTCTTCAAATCACGAAAAATATACCCCTGCCGAAGGTTAATCTTGAAGTTTTTTATCATTTTCATAGTTTTTATATTATATCAGAAATTGGGAGTTTTTGCAAGAAAACGTATCAAATCATGTAAAATGTAACCCAAGGGGTCATCGTCAAATCATATATAATGTAACCCGGCAAAAGGGGGCTACATTATGGACAGGTACTCAAGAATGCAATACTTAAAAAGTATTTATCAACGATATCACAAATCAACTCGTAAAGAAAAAAAAGAAATTCTCAACGAGTTCTGTACTGTTTGCGGATATAACCGAAAATATGCTATCCGCATATTAAACGCATTACCGTCTGATGAAAAAAATAAACATCCAAAAAAACGAAACAAAATCTATAGCGATACTGTTATATCTATTTTAGAAGCCATCTGGGAAGCAAGTGATTTTCTCTGGTCGCAGCGTCTTAAAGCAGCACTCCCACTATGGATTCCTTGGGCTAAACAAAAATTCAACATAACTCCTGAAATAGAAAAACAACTTTTATCTATTAGTCCCGCACAGATTGACCGCCGTCTTAAAAACAAAAAACATCGTCTCAAAAAGAAAATCTACGGCACTACCAGACCGGGAACTTTACTCAAACATCAAATCCAGATTAAGACGGATAACTGGGATGTTACTACGCCGGGTTTCTTGGAAATTGATACTGTCTCTCATTCCGGTTCCTCCGCCGACGGTGATTTTATCCTCTCGCTAAATTGTACAGACATCCATACTACTTGGACAGAGACACGTGCTGTTATGGGTAAAGGTCAAACATTAACTCTTGATGCTATTATTGATATTAAAAATTCTCTCCCTTTCGCCCTTCGCGGGATTGATTCAGACAACGGCTCTGAATTTATTAACTACCATCTTAAAAGATTTTGCGATAACAATAAAATTCAATTTACCCGTTCAAGACCGTATAAAAAAGATGATAACGCACATATTGAACAAAAAAATTGGACGCATGTCAGAAAAATTTTCGGCTACATCAGATACGATACAAAATTCGCCCTTAATCTCATGAACGACCTTTATCGTAACGAATTATGTTGGTTCCAGAATTTCTTTCAACCTTCCGTAAAATTATCTAAAAAAATCCATATCGGCTCTAAACTCAAACGTGTCTATGGTAAACCTAAGACTCCGTTTCAGAGAGTATGTGCTTGCAAAAATGTTGATTGCATAAAAGTTGCCGAACTTAAAAAACTTTCACTCTCCTTAAACCCTTTTGAATTGAGTAAGACAATTGATAAAAAATTAGACAAAATTTATGACGCTGCCTCAAAAAATAGAAAAATTTACAAAAATTTTAAAACCGAACCTTATATTGTTAATAACTCTATTCCTTCTAACCTATGGTTACATTCTTAAATGATTTGACAAGGGAAAAATCAAATTCGGCGCGCCGCAGTTTTTCTTATCTCCCATTCATAGACGATGGGAGCGGCGACAAAAATCGTGGAATAGGAGCCGATGATGACTCCGAAGAGAAGGGCGAGCGAAAAATCGTGGATTACTTCGCCGCCTAAAAAGAAAAGCGACAAAAGAACCAGGAAAACGGTAAGTGATGTGATAATGGAACGGGATAGCGTTTCATTGACGGAACGGTTTATCAGTTCATACAGCGATTCTTTCCTGTAAAGCCTAATGTTTTCGCGCATTCTGTCAAATATGACAATAGTATCATTTATTGAATAACCGGCAAGCGTAAGAAGCGCAGCGATGACGGTAATTGAAATTTCTCTGTTTATTACCGAAAAAAGTCCGACGGTAATGAAGACATCGTGCATAATTGCAATAACCCCGGCGAAACCCCAGATACCCGACTTAAACCTGAACGCAACATAAACAATAATCCCGACGAAAGACCAGAAAAGCGCAAAAAACGCCTGATTGATTAAATGTTTGCCGATGGTAGGACCGACATATTCGGTTCTTTCAAGTTCAAACGGATTATCCGGAATTTCTGTTTTGAATATCTCCATAATTTTTTTTGCTATGCCCTCATCAGTTCCTTTTTTTATTCTGATGATAACGGAGTGCTGTTGGGGAAAATCCTGAAGTTCACAGTTGATTCCGTTTTTAGAAAGAACGGAGCGTATATCGGAAAGCGGTATAGGTTGGCTGAATTTCAACTGCACCAATGTCCCGCCAGTAAAATCAATTCCGTAGTTCAGTCCTTTGTGAAAGAAAATTGAAATAACGGAAATTAAAATCAAAAACCCCGAAAGCCCGAAAAAAACACTCCTTTTACCTACGAAATCAAAATTTGTTTTCTTGAAAAATTGCATCATATTGATAACCTCTCTATCTGTCTTCCCGAAAGCCATGTATCATATATCTGATGAGTAACAACAATCGCCGTGTACATTGAGACAATAAGTCCGAGAGTAAGCGTTACCGCAAACCCTTTTATCGGACCTGTTCCGAACTGAAAAAGAAACGCGGCGGCAATCAGTGTTGTAAGATTTCCGTCTAAAATTGCAGAAAATGCTTTTTCATAACCGAGGTCAACCGCTACTCTCACCGTTTTTCCGTTTCTCAGTTCCTCTCTTATTCTCTCCAAAATAAGAACATTGGCATCAACCGCCATACCGACTGTTAAAATTATTCCCGCGATACCGGGAAGGGTGAGCGTGGCATGAAAAAGCGACATCAAGCCGAGTAGAATCAGCAAGTTTAAAACAAGTGCTGCATCGGCAATAAGACCTGAAAATTTATAATAGAAAAACATATAACCGACGACAAGCAGAATTCCTATAAGACATGCAACCAGACCGGATTTAACTGAATCGCGGCCGAGCGACGGCCCTATGGTCCTGTTTTCTATAATTTTTACTGGGGCGGGAAGCGCGCCCGCGCGAAGAACAATTGCCAGACCGGACGCTTCCTCGGCGGTAAAATTACCTTCAATAATCGCATGCCCGTCGGGAATTCGTGAGCGGATAACAGGCGCCGACTGGACCACGCCGTCAAGAACAATCGCCAGCCGTTTTTCTATATTCGCCTCTGTTACGGCGGCAAAAAGTTTTGCGCCGTCTTTATTGAAATCAATTCCTACATACGGCATATTGTACTCACCGCCGATTTTCATTTTTGCGTCGGTCAGATACGCACCGGTTACCTGTGCCGTCGTCGTAACCAGAAAATAGCCCTCTTCTTTTCCGGGAAAAACTTCGTAGCCCTTGGGAATTAAATCTGCAAATTCTTTTTTTACCAGATGATTATCGTCGTAAATGTCATTTAACTGAACTCCTAAGTCCCTTGCCTTTGCCGCAACTTTTTCAATCGCAGCAGTGTTTTCAACGAGACGAAATTCCATAAGAGCCGTTTTGCCGATTAAATCAATTGCTGCCTGCGGGTCTTTAATCCCGGGAAGTTGCACGACAATCCATTTTTCGCCCTGCTTTGCGATAAACGGCTCGGAAACGCCGAACTGGTCAATCCTGTTTCTTATGATTTCAATAGCGCGGTTTAATGCGTCCTGAAGATTCATATCCTTTTCAAGTTTATCGGCGTCAATTTCCAGAACAAGATGAATCCCGCCCTGCAAATCCAGTCCGAGATTTAAGATTTTTGAGACGATTTTGTCCTTCATCTTTTGCGAATTTAATTTTTCATCCGGCGACATCCGATACCACAAAAACGTGGGCCAGAGAAAATAAACCGAACCTAACAGCACTGCCCAGAAAATAATCCATTTGAATTTTTTAGAATCCATTTTTTACTCCATTCATAAAAGTTTTGTTCCGTTTATGTATAAATCAAAATCTGTTTTTAGGAATACCGCTGCTTTTTTGCATATAATCATCCGAGTAAGAAATATCTCAAAATAGTCCATCACCTGAGAAATATTTGTATCAATCGTTAACTCCAGGGAAATAATTTTTTTGTCCGCATCCACTCTCAAAAACGAACGCTCTACCGCATAATTGACACGGTCGTGAATATCCAGACCTATCATCTTCGGATTTCTAACCCGGCTCCTGTGGACATCCGCTTTATCTGCCAATATAAGTGCGGCGGCAACAGAATTAACCGGCTCGCCGATTGGCTCCTCGTGATTTCCGATGGCAGAAATAATTATCGCAATATTTTCAGGCGACATTTTCATCTCGCCGAGAATATCCATCGCAATTAGGGCACTTGCGGAAATATGGTCTTCGCGGTTGACGACATTCCCTATATCGTGAAGATACCCGGCAATTGCAGCAAATTCCGGAAGCGGTTCTTTATAGTTAAGATGGTTTAAAATATTTTTGGAAAGATTGGCAACAGTATCTGCGTGACGGAATCCATGCTCGGTATAGCCGATAACTCCGAGATACTCGTTCGCCGCCTCCAGAAAAGCGATTACTTTCGGATTTGATTTTATAGATTCTAATGTGATGTTCATTTTTTTGAACGCAGATTACGCAGATTAACACCAGAGAATTAGAGAATTAGAGAATTAGTCAAGCAATATCTAATTCTCTGTCGTATAAACTAATTCTCTGCTTTTTTCTCTGTGTTCATCTGTGGTTTATTTCTTTTCAATCTGTGGTGTTTCATTTATCACAGCCGATATTGCCGATTTCAGCATCTGCACATTTACATTCTCGGAAATCTTTAATTTTACGATATTGCCCTGAATTTCATGGACGGTTCCATAAAGTCCGCTGGCAGTTATAACCCTGTCGCCCTTTTTAAGATTGTCCAGCATTTTCTGATGCTCTTTCTGTTTTTTTGATTGCGGTCTTATCAACAAAAAATAAAAAACAATGAAAATCAAAAAAATCGGCATAAGCGACGAAAACATCGCTGCGCCCTGCGGTGCTACACTCGGTTCGGCCATAATTTACCCCCCAAAAAACCAATTACAAATTGAGAATTAAGAGTTAAGAATTAAAATGTCAAAATCTACAATTCTTAATTTTCAATTTTCAATTCTTAATTGCTTTCGCTTAATTATACAAAATAATAGAAAAATTACAATAAAAAAATGACTGTCTATAAAATAGCCATTACCGGAACCGTATGCCCCGTTTTTCCGGGGTCCACGTTATTTTTTTAACTTATTGAATTCTTTCAATACCTCGTCAATTCCAAATGGTTTTGAGAGACAACAAGCAGCGCCTAATTTCACCGCTTCTTCCACAATTTCATCTGCGTAGGCAGTCATCATAATCGCTTTTGTTTTTGGATTTATTTTAAGCATCTCTCTATATGTTTCAAGACCGTTCATCCCGGGAAGCCGGATATCAATAAATGCCGCATCAAAAACCCGCTTCTTGAAATTCTCAACGGCTTCCTCGCCGGTCTCGGCAGTTACGACATCACAGCCCTCGCTCAAAAACAATTGTTCAAGAAACAGCCGTATGATTGAGCTATCATCTACAATTAATACGCTGGTTTTTGATCTTTCTTTTTCCATTTTTTGCATTACGGAACTTAAACAGGTAATATAATGGTAAAAGTTGACCCCTTGTTAACCTCGCTTACTACTTTAATATCTCCTCTATGTGCTTTAATAATACCTAACGATATGGAAAGCCCTAACCCGGTTCCTTTACCGGTCGGTTTTGTGGTGAAAAACGGGTCAAATATTTTTTTAATGTCTTCTTCCGACATACCCGCGCTTGTATCGGTAAAAGAGATTTCAACAAAAGACATTTTTATTGATTTTGTTGTTATTGTTAATTTTCCGCCGTCAGTCATCGCATCCGCTGCGTTTCTTATCAGATTCGCAAACACCAGTTCCAGTTGATTACGGCTGCCTGAAGCAATAGGTAAATCGTCGGAAAATTGCTTTATTATTTCTATTTTACCGGTTTGCACAATATGTTTAACTAAACATACGGCACTTTCTATTGTTTTATTTATGTTCACCGGTCCAAATTCAAATTTTCCATTGCCGGAATACATTAAAAGTTCGCCGATAATTTTTTTACATTGAAGCACCGATGTTTCAATATATTTCAAGTTCTGATATTGCGGGCCCGTTTCATCCGTTTGCTTTAACAACAACTGGGTGAACCCGAGAATGCCCGTAAGGGGATTGTTCAACTCGTGCGCAACTCCGCCCGCTAAAAATCCCAAACTTGACATTTTTTCCGACGCAATCAGTTCTTCCTGCGTGGATTTCAAATTCTCAAGTGCAACATCTAATTCCCTATTCTGTTCTTCAATTGTTTTCTTGCTTTCTTTCAGCGATTCAACCCTTACTTTTTCCGCTATAAGTTCTTTTTCACTTTGATGTAATTTTAACATTTCTCTTATATCACGCGAAATACAAACAAAACCGATAATACCGCCGGCGCTGTTTTTCATAACCGAACCGGAAAAACTTACCGGTATGTTTTCTCCGTTTTTGGCCCGCAATGTCATAATATAATTCTCAACCGGGCCTTCTTTCAATAACTTTTCCGCTCTAATTCCTTTGAATAACAGTTCTCCTTCTTCGGCAAAAATTATTTCCGTTGACTGCCCGAGGAGTTCTTCTTTATTATATTCCAAAAGATTTAAGGTCGCCGGATTTACGGTTTTAATCTCTCCGGATGCATCGGTTACAATCAGGACGTCGGCCATTGATTTTGTGATATTCTCGGCATAATCCTTGTCAGAGATAATTTCATCGCTGAATTTTTTTAAATCCTCCGACATTTTATTTATACCGTCGGCAAGCGTTCCTATTTCTCCTGCGTCAGTATTAACTTTTACCGTAAAATCCCCTTTACCTATGGATGTCACGGTCCGGGCCATATTAATAATCGGTGCAGAAATATTTTTTGCGATGAGAAATGCGACAAATGAGGTGATAATAAACGCGGGCAGAAAAATTATAAATGTCTGCAATACTAACGGATACATTTCAGATGAAAATATCTTCGGTGATATGCTGAATATCACCGTAAAAAGTTTCGCTTTATCCGTTCCGAGTTTGCATTCTGCGGAATAAAAGTGAAAATCGGGCGGGCTTTTTTTCGCAGATATATACGGTACCGGATTAGGCGAATTTTCTTCGGATACCGGGCGGAGTAAAACATCATTTGTCGGGGAGAGAAGCCATGCGACCGACCTGTCAAGTATTCTTAACTGTGATAAATAGTTGATAAAATCGGTAAGGTCATAATGTATAATTACCGCACCGCCGAATCCGCCTACTTCCGGTTCTTCTTTACATATTCCCGCTAAAAATGTTGTCCTGCCCTCTGAGTCCTTAAACGGTCCTTCAAAAAATATGGTGCCCGGCGGCATAACTCTTAATCTTTTAAATAATCCGGCTGCATTTTGGTAAAAAATATCCCCCGAGGGTATATTTTTCATTGATTGATAAGTTCTTATCCGACGGCTGCCGCTTATTACTATCTGTTCAATGCCTGAAAAATCAATAAATCTTGTTGAGAGAATATTTTTATTGATTTTAGACAAACTGATAAATCGTTTTTCAGCGGCGGCGCGGCGGATGGGTTTTTCAATCTCTTCCGCAGAGATAAAATCGTTAAGGGGGTAAGATTCCTGGAAAAAATTTAAGTTTGTATTGATTACCACCTTATAGTTTCCGTCAAAATAGAATAAAGTATTTTCCAGTTCATGAGATACGAATTCATTCACGGCTTTTATGATGAACCCCCGGTTATAACCGTAAAATACGAACCCTAAAATTACCGTAATTAACAGTAAAATTCCAAGAAACGGTAAAAGAATTCTAAATAAAATAGGTAGCCCTTTTTTTTTCATAATTATTTACTTTCAGGATGTTTTTCCAATGCGAGACATTTGTCTATGTATTCTTCTATGCCCGGTTTTTCCGTAAGTTTAATGCCGAGCATTTGCGCTCTTTGGCGATTCACTACCAACGGGCCTCTTTCTATCGCCCTGCAGGGAAGTGTGGCCGGGTCCTTGCCTTTTTCCAGCACTTCATACATTGATTTAACGGCAGCGTAGCCCTGCTTAAAACCGGAATCGTCGGCAGCACATAACATTCCCTCAACGACAAAAGATTTTTGATGCGTGCATTCCGGCTTCTTGATATTTCGAAGATACCACGCTCCTATTTCAAACTCGTCAACCGGATTTCCGGAAACATCCTTAATCGTGCTATGATTAACAGTAAAAAATGCATCCACTTTCTTTTGCAGTTCAAGTGCTTTGGATTTCCATTTTGAATAAGAATTCGTTGCCACCGTTTCTACTAATTTAACGGGAAGTTTGCCTTCCTCCGCAAGTTGTTGAATTCTTTTCAAATGGGAACGCCCTGTCTCGGAGTCATCGGAAAGAACGGCAAAGGTTTTTATGCCCGGAACAATTTTTTTTAGAAATTCCAACGACTCCGTGTAATATCCCGCCTGGTAAGTTCCCGTTACATTGTGACCGGGTTTTTCAATTGAGTCAACCAATCCGTATTTTACCGGCGTTACATTTACTCCCCATATAAAAATCGGTATTTTGGTGTCAATAAATTGATTCCCGATATAATTTGCGGCATTGTCATCTCCGAGGAGGAGCGTATCAGGATTGAATTTTTTTATTTCTTTTACAATGCGGGCTGCGGATTTCACCATCTCGTCTTTATTGCTTTTCTGTTTGGTATCCATCCACGATTTTTTCACGATAGCATTTGAGGTCTCTGCATAATCGTTTTTAGTGAACTCCTTTATCTGACTTTTATTGTCCAAGTAGCCGAATTCAAGGAGTGCGCCGCAGACACCTTCATTTGTCTCCTGAGACCATAGATATTCTCTATGATAACTGGAAACAATAAATATCCTGGTTTTTTTGGATTTCTGTCCAAAAACTACTGGAATAAGACACAAAACAATTACTAAACCCGACAAGATTTGAAATGTCAAATGTTTTATAATTTTCATGTCTTTCTCCTATTATTTCTCTCTTCTATTTTTTTATGGATTACATCAAGGACGGCGGGATTGGTCTGGAAAAGTTCGTCAAGATTTTCTTTGTCAATTACAAGTATGCCGGAGTCAACCTCCGCTGTAACCGTTGCGGATGCGGAAACGGGATGAACCAGCGAAATCTCTCCGAAATAATTGTTCTCGGCAAGTTCCGCAACCTTTTCTTTTTTGGCTTCTTTTGAAATATAAATCCCGACCAGACCCTTTTCAACGATAAAAAGCCGGTTTGAGAATTCGCCCTGGAACAAAATTGTTTTTCCCGCCTTGAAGTTAATTTTTCTGGTTTTATATATAAGTGCCGTCAATTCCTGCTCGGTAAGTTGGGACAAAAAATCAATCTTCTTAAAAAACTCTTTAGCCCATTTTTCATCTAAAATATCAAGTTCTGCTTCCATAATATACGGATTACACGGATTTACACAGAGAAAGTATTTTTTCCCAGTTTTTATCAACATCGTCCTGAATCTGTTTTAACAAATTCTCGTTCCCGGGTGAAAAAAGATGCTTGAACCTGCCCTGTGATTTCAACCATTCAGCAACCGGTTTTTTTTCTTTCGGCTTGTAATTGAGTTTATATGTCCCGTTTTCAACTTCATAAATGGGCCAGACGCAGGTATCTGCAGCGAGTCGTCCGAGCCGGACCGTTTCCTCCGGCGGATAAATCCATCCGAGACGGCAGGGTTGCATAATATTCATAAATGTCGGACCGTCGGTGGAAAGCGCCTTTTGGACTTTTGTGATTAAATCATTCTGAAAACTGAGCGTTGTCTGTGCAATATACGGGATATTGTGGGCTGCCATAATTGCGGTTAAGTCCTTCCTCATCTGAACTTTTCCGGTTGATTTTTTTCCCGACGGCGCAGTAGTCGTATGCGCCCCTTTCGGCGTGGCGGATGAACGCTGGATTCCGGTATTCATATACGCCTCGTTGTTGTAGCAGATATAAAGGATTCTGTGACCCCTTTCCATTGCACCGGACAATGACTGCAAGCCAATATCATAAGTCCCGCCGTCGCCGCCGAATGCGATAAAATTTATGTCATCGGTAATTTTACCTTTCTTTTTGAATGCCCTATAAGCCGTTTCCACCCCGGAAATAGTTGCCGCAGCGTTTTCAAATGCAGAATGAATCCACGGCACTTTCCACGCGGTGAACGGGAAAATTGTTGTTGCAACCTCTAAACAGCCGGTGGCATTTGCGACGACAACCGGCTTATCGCACGCAAGTAAAACCTGGCGGGCAATAATCCCCGCACCGCATCCCGAACACAACCGATGCCCCCCTGTAAAAAGTTCCTCTTTTTTAGACAGTTCCTTCAAGTTAGCCATATTTTATCCTTCTTCCCTTTTTTTTCTTCTTTTTTTCAGATTTTATCTCGTAAAAAACCTTTTATCTGTTTAGGCAATGTTTGAGATGGCGGCGGTTCTAATAATTTTTTTATTGCATCAAAAACAATCTTAAATTGATAGTCGTATTTTCTCTCCATTTTCTCAATTTTCTTTTTCAGTTCTTTATATTCCATTAACATTTGTCTCATTTTGATAAATGCCCTGACCACAGAAATACTAACATCAACTGCTCTTTTAGAATTTAACACCGAAGCAATCATTATCGCACCATATTCTGTAAATAAATATGGTAAATGCCCACCAAGATATTTTTTTGATGGTATCACATTTTGTGATACCATGATTTTCACTTCTTTATCCGTAATCTGGAACATAAAGTCACCAGGAAATCTTTCCCAATTCCTTTTTACCTGCTGCCTTAATGCTATTGGTTTTACACCATACAATCCAGCAAGGTCTTTATCCAGCATTACCCGCCTGCCACGAATGGTGTAAATCTTATTAATAATAACTTCTTCCGAAACTTCCTTTAATGAAAATGTGCTTTTTACCTTTTTCATTTATTCGCAGATTTTTCTTTTTTAAAATTTATTATACCTGTCCCCTTTTTTCTTGCTTCCACCTTTTGAAATTAACAAATACCGATGAAACATGGAGTTATCAAGCAACTTAGTCGGGTAATGATTTTTTGCAATTATCTGTACAAATAATCTCGGTTGCTAACTTAGAATACTTTTAATATTATTCTCTAACACCTATATAATTTATCGGTTTTTCAACTTTTTTCGTTTTGGAAATTACCGTCAATTCATCAAAAACTTTTTTAATGTCTTCTGTGTTTATATCCCTCCCGCCGAGGCCATAAATATAGTTGGAAGTTGGAAGTTGGAAGTTGGAAGTAAATAAAGCGGATGTGATTTCGGTGAAAAGCGGACCGGCATAAGCGGAAAAAGTATCGGAGCGGTCAAGCACGGCGGCTGCCTTGAGATGAGAAAGTGCGTTGCTGATTTCTTTATACGGGAACGGTCTGAAAACCCGCGGTTTCAATAAACCCGCTTTAATTCCTTTTTCCCGCAGTTCATCAACGACAACTTTTGTTGTGCCGGCGGTTGAACCCATGCAGACAATCGCAATTTCGGCATCTTCTAATTTGTATTTTTCAAAAAAAGAATACTCTCTTCCGAATTTTTTATTAAAATCCGCGGCGACATCCAAAATAATTCTTCCGGAATTTTTCATCGCTTCCGCTTCCTGCATTTTGTGTTCAAAATAATAATCCTGCAGGTCAATCGCACCGAGCGTGAACGGATTTTTTACATCAAGCAAAAATCTTTCGGGCTTATATTCGCCGACGAATTTTTTCACATCGGCATCAGAGAGCATATCAATAACTTCAAGACAGTGGCTGATAATAAATCCGTCGGTCATTACCATAACCGGAAGTTTCGCTTTTTCGGCAATCCTGACCGCCTGTATCATATTATCATATGCCTCCTGAGAGTTTTCGGAAAAAATCTGAATCCAGCCGGAATCACGAGCACCCATCGTGTCGGAATGGTCGCCGTGAATGTTTATAGGTGATGAAAGTGCGCGGTTGACCTCGGCAACGACAATCGGAAGCCGCAATCCTGCCGCAATGTAAAGCATTTCGTACATCAGTGCAAGTCCCTGCGAAGATGTGGACGTCATAACCCGCGCTCCGGCGGAAACGGCACCGATACAGGCGGACATCGCGGAGTGTTCCGACTCAACTGCAATATATTCGGTATCAACAAGCCCGTCGGCAACAAACTGCGAAAAAATCATAACGATTTCCGTCGCAGGCGTAATAGGATATGCGGCAACGACATCAGGATTTATCTGACGCATCGCCTCAGCCATCGCTTCATTTCCGGTTTTTGCTGTTTTCATATTTCATACCTCTTCTTAATCGTGGAGCGAAGCAAGAAATTTCTGAAGAGCCTCAATTTGCGACTTATTCTTTCCAGGAGCAAATTGTAGAGCGAGTTCTGACGAGCGTCTCAAAGAAATTTACTTGCGAGCGACTATTTTTTCTCTTCCTCCATCGTTATCGCAGTCGCTTTGGGCGGACATTCTCTTGCACAGATTCCGCAGCCCTTGCAGTGTTCTAAATCAATTCCTATAACTTTTCCGTCTTTAACAATTATTGACGAGTCAGGACAATTTATCCAGCAGATGAAACACTGGATACATTTTTCAGGGTGAAAAACGGCTCTCATACTGCGCCAGTCGCCTGTCTTAAAATTTTTTGCGGTGCCTGCCTCTAAAATATCGCCTTCCGGCAGTTCTTTCCAACCAAGTTTTTTTTCCATATTTAATTTTAACCCATTACTTCCTCAAACGCCCGTTTTATTGATTTTATATTACCCTCAATTATTTCCGGTTTGTGGGAAAATTTTTTCTCAAGTTTTTTCTTCGTATCTTCCAAAACGCCTGAAATTTCCAGAAAATTTGTAACCTTGACAAGCGCACCCATCATCGGAGTATTGGGAATCGCTTTGCCGAAACATTCCTTTGCAATTTTTGATGCGTTGATGACGAAGACCCTGCCGTTGAAGTTTAATTCCTTTTTCATTTCGGCGGCAGTTTTTTCGGTATTTATGATGATAGCACCCGCATCGGTTAAGCCCGCCGTAACATTAGCCGTTTTTATAAGCGTAGGGTCAAGCACGACAACGAAATCCGGCTGGGTAATCCCGCAGTGAAGCGTAATAGGTTTATCTGATAGGCGGTTAAACGATTGCACGGGCGCACCCATTCTTTCGGGACCATATTCCGGAAAACCCTGAACATATTTCCCTGTTGAAAGTGCCGCTTCCGCAAAAAGAAGCGCAGCAGTTTTTGCACCCTGCCCGCCGCGACCATGCCATCTGATTTCAATAATGTCTTTCATATTTTACCTTTTTTTACCAAAAGCGAAGCAAGAAATTTTTGAAGAGCCTCAATTTACGACTTATTCGTTCCAGGAGTAAATTGCAGAGCGAGTTCTGACGAGCGTCTCAAAAAAATTTGCTTGCGAGCGTTACACTACTTTTATCGCCTCTACCGGGCAATCCGATGCCGCCTGTTTTGCACAATCCTCTGCAGATGCCGGAACCTCCGATACCTTCGCTACCGCTACGGTGTCCTGCATTTCAAAAACATCAGGACATGTATCTACGCATAACCCGCACCCGGTACAAACATCTTTATCAACAATTGCTTTCATCCGTAACCTCCGCCCCGATTTCGCGGGATAATTTTTTTACATCATCTTTTGCTTTCGCGAACTGTTCATCGTTAAGTTTATCCGTATCCGGAAGATAAAAGTTCCCGCAGAATTTTATATTAAATACGCTGAAAAAAGCCCTGATAATTGTTTCCGCATGACTGAAATCCGGATTTCTGCCGGCGACCGATATAAAAAACCCTTTTTTCGGCGAAGGCGAAAACGTGCCTAAAATATTTTTCCTCGCCCAGTAGAGTTGGCATCTGTCCACAACTGCCTTTAATTTTGCCGGAAGTGAAGTAAAATAAATCGGAGCGGAAACGGCAACAATATCCGACGATAAAATTGCTTTTTCCAGAACCTGCATATCGTCGGTAAATTTGCACTTTCCGGTTTTTTCACAGCCGCGAAACCCGTCGCAAAAAGATATTTTCAGGTCGCGGATGAAAATTTTTTTAACATCAAGGGTATTTTTTGAGAATTCATCTAAAAGTGAGTTAAGAAGCAACTCGCTCCGGCTATTTGGCGTTGCCGCAGCAGAAATTCCGAGAACTTTCATTTTTTCGCTTTTTTTCTTGGTAACACCTTCTCTATATCCTTTTCATCCGGCAGATTATTACCGCGAAAAACAATTACGCCTTTTGAATCAATCAAAATATTGGTCGGGATGCCGTAGACCTTGAACTTTTTTGAAACTTCGGAATCCGTATCAAGCAAAATTTTGTAAAGTATTTTTTTTCTTTTGACAAAATCCGCAACTTTACTCTCCCGCTCTTGAATATTTATTGAAGCGATAAGAAGACCTTTCTTGCCGTATTCATTATGGATTTTGTTTAACACCGGAATTTCCTCAACGCAGTAAGGACACCAAGTTGCAAAAAAATTGACAAGTACGGGATTTTTACCGTCGTAATTTGAAAGTTTGAATGTTTCGGCTGACGAAAGGACTTTGAGCGAAAAATCAACCGATTTATTTCCGACATCTATGCCGGGAGGAGCGGAATAAAGACAATTGAAAATTGAAAATTGAAAATTAAGAATGAGAATCAAAAACAAACCGTAATTCTTAATTGTTTTTTTTATCATCTGCGCTCCTTAAAAAATTTTCTCATTAAATCGGCGCACTCGCTTGAAAGTACGCCGCCTTTTATTTTAATGCGGTGATTTAATTTTTTATTGTTCGCGATATTTACTACGCTTCCGCATGCACCGGACTTTTCGTCGCAAACTCCGAAAATAATTTTTCTAACGCGGGCCCAAACAGCAGCGCCGGCACACATCGGGCACGGCTCAATTGTAATATACATTTCACAATTTGTCAAGCGGTAATTTTCTATTTTTTGTGCCGCTTTTTTTATCGCTAAAATTTCCGCGTGGGCAGTCGGGTCATTTCTTTTTACCGTTAAATTATGCGCACGGGAAATGATTTTTCCGTCTTTGACGATAACGCACCCGACCGGCACCTCGCCGGATTTAGCCGCCTTTTTTGCTTCTTTAAGTGCTTGTTTCAAAAAAAAAATATCGGACATTTTAATTATCCGCGTCGTGCAGGAGTTGAACCTGCAACCTTTCGGTTCGTAGCCGAATGCTCTATCCAGTTGAGCTAACGACGCATTTTTACGGGATAAACTCCGCCGAATGCGGCACCTGCCCCGACTTTTAGTCGGGGTCCAGTTGAGCTAACGGCGCAACTAATACCACACACTCCGGGCCGCTATGCTTAAAATTACCGCTATGACATTTGAGGTAATTATATTAAAAGCGGAAAAATCAAGGTCGTTGTCCGTTTTTTTCAGAGAGAACCGCTCGGTTATTACAAGTATCACCGCAAAGGGAAGCACAAGCCAGTACCATTTTCCGGGAATTATGAAACAACCGACAACGAGCAGTCGCTCGGCAATCCCGTGATACTTTTCCTGGGTTATAATACCTGCCCCGTCATAAAATAATTTTTTGATAAAGTAAATCAAAATGGTTGAAAACTGTGCGTCAACCACAAAAATTATCAAAATAAAAACCCATTTCTCCGTCTCGGCGCCGATGGGGTTTGCCGGAGCAAGCACAAAAATGAGAAGGATGTGGACAAACTGGTCCCACAAAAAAAACATGATATTGTCGGGCGAATTGTATCTATTTATGCTGAACACGCGCCACTGGTCTTCAATAACATGTGTCACTGCGAGAATTAAAAGCGCAAACGCAAAATCCTTCTGGGGAAGATACTGGTAATTTATCGCAACCGCAAAAAAGAGAAATATAAGAACATGAAAAAATATGCCGGAAATATCTTCTCTTTTCCATTTTGCGATTCTGTCCGTCTGAAATGTAAAATCAGCCAGAAGATGCGCCAAAAGTAATCGCCAGAAAAAATACATTATACTTTTCCTATTACTTCAAAAATCTCCACCGGTTTTTCCTTGCCCTTAACTTTCGTCGAACCGAGCGGTTTTGTTTTTACAAAATCTTTCACATACTGGTATGTTGACTCTGAAATAATTATATGCGTTAAAAATTCTTTATTGAGTGATTCAAGCCGGGCGCCGAGATTTACATTATCGCCGATAACCGTATAGTCCATTCTTTCAACGGAACCCATATTCCCGACGACCATATCGCCGGTGTTTATGCCGATACCTATGTCTATAACCGGTCGTTTTTCGGAACGCCATTTTTCCTGAAGTTTTGCAAGTTCTCCCATCATATCTATCGCACAGAAGACGGCTCTTTTTGCGTGGTCATTCTGCGGAAGAGGCGCGTTCCAAAAAGCCATCACCGCATCGCCGATAAATTTGTCAAGCGTGCCCTCATACTTAAAAACCACTTCCGTCATTTTTGTTAGATACTCATTAAGAAGCGCCACGACCTTTTCAGGCGTGGACGCCTCCGATATTGTCGTAAATCCGCGTATATCCGAGAAAAGAACGGTCAACTGAGCCCTTTTACCGCCGAGCGTGAGTGCATCCGGATTTTTCTGAAGTTCGTTGATGACAATCGGGGAAAGATACTGCCCGAACGCCTTTTTAAGCCACCTTTTTTCTTTTTCTTCGGTAATAAACCGCCACGCTGTTATTGAAATATATGAGAAAACAACGAGAGATGCCGTCGGTACATACTTAAGCCAGATTTTTCTTTCGGCAAAATAATAATTGCATATAAAAGACCAGAAAATAAAAATAAAAATCGTCAGAAGCGTTGACTTCCACGGCGAAAGTTTCGGCAGAAAAAAGGTTAAAATTAAACCGACGATAACAATGGATAAAAAACCCGCCCAAGCATTCGGATACGAAATAAAGTCCGAATTAATAAACGCATTGATGTTGTTTGCAATCGTTTCTATTCCCGGCATTGCAGGAGAAAATGGGGTAACATGCCTGTCGCCTAATCCCGCAGCCGCATAGCCGATTAGAATTATTTTATCTTTGAAAATTTTAGCGTCAACATTACCTTCAATAATTTTGGAATACGAAACATATCTGAATGTCTCAAACTCGCCGCCGTAATTTATCAACATCTCGCCGTTTTCGTCTAAAGAAAGATTTTTCACCAACTCCTGCCACGGTTTGTTAAGATATGCAGAGGCAATCGCTACTGAAATATGAGGATAAATAGCACCCTGATATTCTATAACCGGCTTCATTTTTCTTACAACACCGTCGGTTTCAGGAAAAATGTTAGGCGAACCGAGAAGCAAAGAACTTTTTATGATACCTTCAATAGGAGGTTTTGCTTTTACCGACACGCCCTTTACAACTTCAAACAGAATTTCGTTAACGCAGCGGTGCGATTTCATCATCGCATC
The DNA here is from genome assembly GCA_041658185.1 of Elusimicrobiota bacterium. Classification (GTDB taxonomy): domain Bacteria; phylum Elusimicrobiota; class UBA8919; order UBA8919; family UBA8919; genus UBA8919. The sequence goes on along the minus strand of JBBAAR010000008.1, from coordinate 78,710 downwards.
GGACAACAATTTATCGCTCTGCTGATTACTTTTTTCAATGAACAAAACATCAAACCCGATAACTCTAACACCGGCAGAAATCAATTTTTCTATCAGTTTTGCGTGAACGCTTCTGTCCCAAGGCCAGCGTCCTAATTTATCTAAACTATCCTCGTCAATCGCAGCAATTACTATTTCTCCGGTGGGATTTTTTTGACCCCTTAATTTCAGACGGAAATCGTAGGATTTGTATTCAAGCAACTCAAATATGCCCAAAAAATTGATAACCAGAATTATGAGAATTGCCGATATGCCGAGCAGATACCCGATTGTTTTTTTCTTCATTTTTTCTAATTCGGAGCGAGCAAGAAATTTGTAAGGAACCTTGAGGAGCGACTTCGCTTTCAGGAGCGATTCACCCCGTTAGATAGAGAATCTTATCTAACGGGGCAAGCAGAGCGAAATCCGACAGGGCGGTCGGATGAGCGACCGCAGGGAGTCCCTTAGGGGCTTTTCCGACAAATTTGCTTGCGAGCGACTATCTTTTCGTCCACTGGAAACTTTTCCTTGCTTTGGCTTTTCCGGGTTTTTTTCTCTCAACCATTCTGTCGTCGCGGGTCAAATATCCCTCTTTTTTCATTATCGCCTTAAATCCGCCGTCAATTGATGCCAAAGCGCGGGCGATACCGTGTCTTATTGCCTCCGCCTGCGCCATCACTCCGCCGCCGGCAACACTTGCCAAAACATCATATTGCGTAGAAACTTTTACCGCTTCAAACGGCGCAAGAGCGGCACGCTGAAATCTCACTAAACCGGCAAAATAAGATGCCAGCGGTTTATCGTTAACAACCACTTTCCCGCTACCGGCCGAAAGTTTTACCTGCGCCACCGCCGTTTTTCTTCTTCCTATTGCCGTGATTACTTTACCTGTATCTTTTGACATTGTGCCTCCAATTGTTTTGCATCGTTTTTGTAGATTTTAAGACGTCTCAGGCGTTTTGTACGCAGGCGGTTTTTGGGCAGCATTCCGCTTATAGAAAGTTTGATGATTTTTTCCGGGTCAGTCAGAATCAAATCCTTGTAAAGCGTGTATTTGTCGCCGCCGGGATAACCGGAATGCCTGTAATCCAATTTCTGCTCCAATTTATTGCCGGTCATTTTCACTTTCGCAGCATTTGTTACAAGCACAAAATCGCCGATATCCTTATTGGGCGAGTATTCCGGCTTTGTTTTGCCCTGTAAAATACCTACGGCAACCGTCGAAAGCCGTCCCAAAACCTCACCATTTGCATCAATCCAATACCATTTTCTGTCAGCCATAATTTTTACCTTCCTTTTTTCAGTAACTTTAACTAAACTTTTTCATTCAAGCGCGGCAGAAATTTTATTCAGACCCTTGAGGAGCGACTACGCTTTCAGGAGCGACGAACAGAGCGAAGCCGACAGGGCGGTCGGCTGAGCGTGTCTGAAAAAATTTACTGCCGAGCGCTATTATATCAAAAAAAACTCTTTTGTCAATCATAAAAAGTTTTTTGACACAAGCGCTTCTGCAATTTGAACCGCATTTAACGCCGCACCTTTTAACAGATTGTCCGACACAATCCACATTGCAAGCCCGTTTTCCGACGAAATATCCTCACGGATGCGACCGACAAAAGTCATCTGTAATCCTGCGGCATCTATGGGCATCGGATATTTTTTCTGTGCGGGGTCATCAATAACGACTACACCTTCGGCATTTTTGAGAATATCGCGGGCATCCTGCGGGGTAAGTTTTTCCTCCGTCTCAATCCAGACCGCTTCCGAATGCCCCCGCATTACCGGAACGCGAACGCAGGCGGAAGAAATTTTTATAGTGTCATCGCCGAGAATTTTTTGGGTCTCGTGAACCATTTTCATTTCTTCTTTGGTGTATGCGTTCTCTAAAAAAACATCAATCTGGGGAATTATATTGAAAGCAATCTGATAAGGAAGTTTCACAGCCGGCGGAATTTTTTCTCCTTTTGCCCATGCTTTTGTTTGATTTTCAAACTCGTCAAGCGCCTTGCCTCCGGCGCCGGAAACCGCCTGATAAGTGGAAACAATTATTCTTTTTATTTTAGCGGCAGTATGCAGCGGTTTTAACACAACGACCATCTGTATGGTTGAGCAGTTCGGGTTCGCTATAATTTTTTTTTCTTTTGAAAGTGTATCGGGATTTACCTCGGGCACGACCAGCGGAACATCTTTTTCCATTCTGAAATAAGAGGAATTATCAATAACAAATATTCCCTGCTCGGCAAATCTCGGAGCCCAGTCCTTTGAAATTGCGGCGCCGGCGGAAAAAAGGGCTATGTCAAGCGAGTATCCCGTAGCGGTCGCATTGCTATGCGACTTAAGTAACGAGTAATCCGTAATTTTATTTATATCCTCAACGACAATTTCTTTTCCCTTAAAGCTCAGTTTTTGCCCCGCAGTCCTTGAGGACGCAAAAAGCACGAGATTCCCGACGGGAAAATCCCTTTTTTCAAGCATCTTAACCATTTCAAGTCCAACCGCACCCGTAGCCCCAACCACAGCAACATTATATTTTTTCATTTTAACTCTCCTGTGATTATATTTTTATTGTGCGTCCGGTTAACTGCAACCAAAACTTAACGATATACTTCTTTTCTATGGGCAATTCGTAGAATAAGAACGCCATCCGGAATTAGAATATACACTACCCTGTAATCACCGATTCTCAAAGCCCTCATGGATTGGAATTCACCTTTGAGTTTCTTGCCTTTGTCCGGGTCCTTTGATAATTCTTCCCGTATTTGTGTTGTTAATTTTGTCCGATGCTGCGGGTCTATTTTTTTTAAATCTCGTTCAACACTTGATTTATAAAAAATTTTATTTTTCAATTGAATTACCTTCCTACCCTTTTTATCATTTCTTCTTCCGGGATAATTAAATCGTCTTTGTCATTCAAACGGTCTAACCCAATTTGATAATCAATATGCTCGTTAAGATAGGTTTCTAAACTTTTACGGATTATAAAACTTTTGGCACGATTGATTTCCCTTGCAATTTTTTCAATTGCTAAATCTAATTCCTCCGGTATTCGTAACGCTATAAGTTTCATAAAAACCTCCTTCTGCTATATGAGTATAACATAAGTTATCTTGTTTGTCAAGTAGAAAATGATTGTTGTGAATTTTTCTATTTTTAAGTACGAAGTAATAAGTTTTGCCCGTGGAAGAATTTTTTTGACAGGATTTACAGGATTTTTAATGCTGTCATTGCGAGGATCCCGCACATTTCGTCATTGTGAGCCCCGCACCTTTTTGTCATTGCGAACGAAGTGAAGCAATCCCAGTTTTCAAAATGTGCGGGATAAACTCCGCCCATGGCAATCTCTGTGTAAATAAAACGATCTGTATTAAGCCCTTCGCAATTCCTGTTTTACTCTATCTGCAAGAAATATTTTAATCAAAGATTGATACGGAACGCCTTGGGATGTTGCTATCGCTCTTATCCTTGATAACAAATACCCGGGCATTCTTAATGAGATAGATTCTGTAGTGGGTTTCAGGTTCGGAAAAATAACGGGTTCGGCTTTACTTATGTCAAAGTAGTCGGTTGAATCATGCTTTGCCCAAAACTCCCTTTCTTCGTCCTCGCTCTTAAATCTTGGGATAACCCTTAATTTTTTCTTCATACACTCTCCTTTCTTTTTTGCTCATATTTCGTGCTGATATCACCCTGACCTTGTCTCTCTTGATAGTGAACACCACGAAGAGCAATCTCTCTGCTTTTGTTTTGCCATAAAGACCATACCTTTCTTCTTTCTGGGAATGTTTTTCATCTCTGAAAATAAATTTCGGATCATTTTCAAAAACTTCTTCGGTCTCCCTATTTGCGACATTATGTTTGCGTAAGTTTTTGTCAATGTTGCCCTTATTCCATTCAAAGAAAATCGGTTCAGATACTATTTCCATAAATGTAGTATATCAAAAAAATATGCTTTTGTCAAGTAGAAAATGATTATTGTGAATTTTTTTGACAGGATTAACAGGATTTTTAATGCTGTCATTGCGAGTCCCGTGTCTGTCATTGCGAGGGCGAAGCCCGTGGCAATCTCGTTTTAATTACCTCCGTCCCTATTATTCTCCCATACTTATAACTTACTTATCAGTTTTTCAGCACGCTTTATTGCAAAATGAATTATTACTTTTTTGCGAATAATTCTAAACCACACTTCACAAATAATTAATAACAAAACAATTATTAATAATATGACATAAAGTCCAACGCAAATATAAATACTATGAAACATTTTTGAAAACATTTGTAAAAATAAACCCAAAGCAATTGCACCAAAAATAATTCTTCTTTGCCAAAGTTTATATGATATTACATAGGTTTCTCGTATCTTTTCAAATATTTCAGTGTGTTCTTGATTCAAATCATTTATGTGTTTTAGAATTTCTTTTTCCGAATAATGTTCTAAACCAAAGAGAGCACCAAATAATGCAAACACATAACCAATAAAAGATAAAATGTTTAATTCCATATTTTTAAAGGAATATCTTTATTTAATAATCAATATTAAAAAACTCTTTTAAACCTTGTCTCGCTTTTTCACTTCCTAAATCTGCGGCTTTTTTCCAATCAGAAATACATAATTTATTTAATCTTTTATTATAATAAGCATTCCCACGATTGACATAGGCCTCTGCAAGTTTTGGATTTATCTGTATTGCTTTTGTACAATCTGCTATTGCTTCGTCATCTAAACCTTTACCATAATAAGCAATCCCACGGTTAACATATGCCTCTGCATATTTTGGATTTATCTGTATTGCTTTTGTATAATCTTCTATTGCCTCGTCAGGTAATCCTTTCTTGTTATAAGCAATCCCACGGTAACTGTATGCGTATGGGTGATAAAGTTCTGATAATTTTGGGTTCATCTGTATTGCCTTTGTAATGTATTCTATTGCCTCGTCATATAATCTTTTCTTAACATAAGCAACCCCACGGCCGAAATAAGCCTCTGCAAGTTTTGGATTTATCTGTATTGCCTTTATACAATCTTCTATTGCCTCATCATATAATCCCTTATTATTATAAACAATCCCACGGTTGACGTATGCCCCCGCATCTTTTGGGTTCATTTGTATTGCCTTTGTACAATCTTCTATTGCTTCGTCATATAATCCCTTATTACCATAAGCAACCCCACGATTGACGTATGCATCTTCAAATTTAGGATTTATTTCTATTGCCTTTGTATAATATTCAATCGCTTTATCATAAAGTTTCAAAGTGTCCGCTTCATACCCTTTACTAAACCATTGGTATGCGGTTAGGTTTTCGGTTGGATTTATTTTTACTTCTTCTTTTTCTTTTTCACCAAGGACAATTTTCAAACTGTCCAATAAACTAAACGCAATCTCATCCTGTAATTTAAAAATATCGGAAATATTTCCATTTGCCTCTGCTGTGTCAATTATTTTTCTGGTTTGGACATCTACAAATCTTGCGGTAATTTTTAATTGAGCCCCTATAACCTGAAAAGAGCCGAAAACTATCACATCGGCGCCGTACAGTTTGCCTTTTTCAACTGCGGTTTTTTCGTCAACAGCGCCGGTATATTGAAACTTTATTTCTTCTAATATCTTTGATAGATTTTCTCTTTCAATTACGGTTATTTCACTTACCTTAACAAGTTTAGTAGTCAGTGTCTCTGAAAAACCCGCACCTATCCAGTTTTTTTCTTTATCACCGGTTATATTCTGAAATGGGATTACTGCGATGTTTTTAGAAAACACGGGGCAATTTAGAAATAGCGTAAAAACCAAAACTAAAAATCTTGTTTTAATGTGCATACCCAATTCCCTCCGTCTCTATTATTTCTAAATACTACTGTTCTCGTCTTCCCGACAAGTAGAGAACACGAGAAGTTCATAACCAATCGTTTTTAAGATACCAACTATATGTAATTTCTACCCCTTCTTCAAGTGAAATTTTTGTTGAATAGTCAAAATCGGATTTTGCTTTTTGAGACGAAAACAGCCAGCGTTTCTGTTTCATTTCATTAAGTTTGTCAAAGGAAACCAGTGAGGGCTTGTTTTTTAACCGTGCAATAATTTCAGAAAAAAATGCTGATGTCCAAAAAACGAAGTGCGGAGTTTTTATTATGCGGGCTTTCGGATTTACAGTTTTTTTCAGCACTTCGCATAAATCTCGCCAAGAAAAAACCTTATCGTCGCCTATAAAATATGTCTGGCCTTTTGCTGTATCACTCAACGCTGATGAAATTATTCCGTTCACAATATCCGAGACATAACTTATATTTATGAATTTTTCGTCGGACGGGAGCGGGAGAAAACCCTTTTTGGCGTAATCAAAAAAAACAAAAATATCACTATCGCGGGGGCCATAAATTGACGGAGGGCGCAAAATTGTGAGCGGCAATTTTTCTTTGAATTTCAAAACCTCCAATTCGCCCAAAAGTTTAGAAAATCCGTAATGCGAAACCGGATTAGCAATTCTGTCCTCTGTCCTCTGTCCTCTGTCCTCTGACGGACCTGACGCCGCCTGAGATGAAATATGGACAAACCTTTTTATGTCAGGGTTTTTTTCAAAAACTGCTTCTATAAGATTTTTTGTTCCTGCAACATTTGTTGTATAAAGTTCGTCTGAGCAAACTGCTCTGACAAGTCCAGCCGAGTGAAAAACATAATCGGTATTTTCAACCGCTGATTCCAAAGATTTTTTGTCGGAACAATCGCCGCTAATAATTTCAACGAAAAGTCCTTCAAGCCATTTCAGTTTTTTAGGATTTCTGACGAGGCATTTTACGGAAAAATCCTTTTTCAGCAACGCCTCTACAAGATGACTTCCCAAAAAACCTGTTGCGCCGGTAACCAGTGCTTTCATTTATTTTAACCTTTTTTAATCGTAAACAAGGGAAAAATTTCTGTAAAATGTTATGAGCGAGGAAGTTGTTGAGCAGAACTTCACGGAGCACGGCTTACGCTATCTGCCGTGCGAGTGAGAGCGCCCGCACAGGCGGGACGCGGTTCTGCGAGACAATTTCCGAGTGATTATCAAAGAAATTTGTTCCCGAGCGACTATTTTTTCACGCTCATTTTTTCCAAGAGTTCGTTTATCACGGCAGCAAGATCAGCTAGCTCATCGCCTTTTCTTAAAAAAATTTTTTTATTCGTATCGCCGGAATCAATAATTTCCCGTAACTGTTTTTTCAACTTAAAAACCGGACCGGCGATTTTGTGGGAAATATAGACGGAAACAACGGCGACAAGCGCGGTGTAAATAAAACTGTTGACGATAAGCCACAAATGAATCTGCCTGACCTGTTTGCCTATTGCCGACGAAAGAATGTTGGGCAAAATTGACTGGATAGTAAGGTAAGTGTGATACTCCACAAGAAGTAACATCGCTATTAAAACGCCGCCTATCATAAACGCATATTTCAATTGCATTTTTTTGTCAATTAAAATTTTTCTTCTTTTAAATTTTACCTCTTTTTTTTCTTCCATTTTGCCTCCTTTTGCGTTATTTTAACAAATTCTACCGAGTGAGAAGTGGAACATTTGTTCCATATTTTTATTTTTCAAGCATAGCAAGATGCGTTTGGGCTTCTTTTTCATATTTTGTGCCGGAAAGTTTTTTCCACTCGGACATTGCATTTTCCTTATAGCCGCCCTTTGCCACCCAGCCGACTGCTTTTACCATTTTTTCATATGCAATCGCGAGTTTCCGCCTTATGTCAACCGAATCCGGATTTTTTTCAAGGCAGGCAAGGTAAGCATCAACTTCCAAGCCGGGGAGATTTAAAACATCATACAGATTGGCAAGTTCTTCATAAAATCCGATTTCCGACGGGAATTTTTTGATGCCCGCCTGATATATTTCAACCGCCTCTTCTTCTAAGTCCTCCGTACAGTACTGCTCGGCAATCGTATAAAAATTATTCGGAGTTTTTTTGGATGATGCAGTTGACATTGTGTCCCAATCGTCCTCTATACATAGACGGTTGTCGGAATAAATAAGCACCTGCCCGTATCCGGTTTTTATCAGTTCCCAGTTAAAACATCTCTGTTTGCCGTTTTCATCATTATAAAATATCAGCCCTAAAATCCTGCCGTAGGTGCGTTTTGTATTTTCCTTGTCAATCACCAACATTATATCTTTGCCTTCAATCTGCTTTATTGCGAATGACTTTGCCTCTTCGCCGCCCGGTTCACCGTGTGGCTTACCGTGAGAGGGATGCGCTATCTCCGGCGTATCTACTCCCATCAGGCGAATTGTCTGACCGTCGGTGGTCTTTACAGTATCACCGTCAAACACATATTCTACCCTTACTTCCTCTATTATATGAGGGACCGTCCAGTCAACAAAAGAATACTTGCTCGTGTCTAATTTTTCAGCGAATACGACGGAAGATAAAAATAAAATTAGTAAAAATACAAAAAGTGATTTAGCCCAGTATTTCACGCAATTTATCCTCTATAAACCGCTTCAATTTCAGTTTATTCAAAAATCCGGTTGATGTGAACTCTATGCCGTAAAAATTTGAGTTTTTTGACCTCAACTCCCACGCCGGTTTACCCTTTGATTTTATGGTATTTTTATCCGGCAGATAGAACTCAAAAATATATTCTGCACCGCTGTTCAATTCGCTTTCTGTTTCTAATGCGAGCCCGCTGACGCTTACATTTTTTATAATTCCGCTGTGAGAAACTTTACCCGAGCCGACCGGCTTAATATTTACCGTTGCCGAATAAATAATCCTCGGATATTTTCTTCTGTCTTCGTTGAGCATGTTTTTATTTTACAAAAAAAACATAATAAGTCAACAAAAAAGTACTTGACAAAATTGTTAATTTATGATATAAATATAAGAAATGTCGGAAAGTCCGACGGAACGTTGAACGGGAGGTGTTTTAATGAGAAAACTTTTGTCGACATGTTTCGGTATTCTGGTCCTGGTTTCGGTTGCTGCCGCCGAGCCGATATTGACCGCAGAATCAAAATGTATACCGGCTAATACGATGGAATTGGGATTGGGCGTATCTTACGGCGTTGATACGTGGAAATGGGACGGAGGAGAGGACGGCGACAGCAGCGTTTCCCTTATGGCAGTTAAAATTCCGGCAAAATACGGGATTACCGACAATTTAGAATTGAACCTTGGTGTCCCTTACCGCTCTTGGAACTCCAAAATTGAAATCAGCGGAACAGAATATAAGGATGACGAGGCGGGGCTGGGACAGATTTCTATCGGCGGAAAACTTGCTCTTGCCGAAAGTTTTGCGGCAGGACTTGACGTCCAGATGCCGACGGGCGATGTTGATAAAACGCTCGGTGAAGGAACGAACATCGGAGTATCTTTTATTGCGTCCGGTGAGATTGATACGCTTAAAATTTCTGGGAATGCCGGTTATCTTCTTAAAATGAAATACGAAGACGAAGACAAAACGGAGTGGGACCCGGGCGACCCGCTCATTATAAGAGGCGCCGTTGAATACCCGATAGAAAAATACTCTGTTATCGGCGAGGTACAGTTTCAGAGTTTCGGAAAAACGAAAGCGAAAACCGACGGCGGGACAAGTACGGACATTGCCGATTCAAACGGTTCAACGCTTGATTTTCTCGTAGGCGGACAGTACCTGAAAGACGCCATGAAACTTAAACTTGGTTTTGAATTCGCCGTCGGAGACGAAAACCAGCGGGCAGGTCTTGCGCATTTTTACGATTCGTGGGACTGGAAGGTTATTCTCGCGGGCGCTTATAAATTTGAAATATAGGGGGGTGAGTTAAATGAAAAAATTTAATTTATTTTTAATTTCAATCTTAATCGGAGCAATTTTTTTCGCCGGATGCGGAAAAAATGAAAAGAAAACGTCGCTTTTGACGGGTACAAGCGGAGGACAACCTGCTTCACAAAGCACTACCGCAAGCGTAGCGGCAAATTGTGCAAGTATGGCGGCGAAGGCGGCGGGCGGCGGAGTATCCTTTGCACCTCATCTATCACCGAGTCTTCACAAAGTTGTCACAGGTCTTGGTGAACCTGACGCTGAAGGGTATTACACATTCGGCGGATATACGGGCACAACTATGAAACTTCAATTTCTGAATTCTTCAAGACAGCCGATTATGAATATACAGAGTCAAGAAATGTTGACTCTCAAATATATTCACGTTGTACTCGTATCACAATACGCTTATGGGACATTCAACGGCGATTTCACAATGTTGTACAGCACGTCAAGTTACGAAACGATGGAAAGCGGGACAATAACGACTTCCGACCCCGTCGGCGGAACATTTACGGCGACAATCACCAATATGATCGTTGAAAAGAAAACGGTCCAAGGGGCAATAGTCGGCGTACCTTTAAGCGGTTCTATGACTATTTCGGGTTCTTCCGGCTATACCGGGACGAACACTTACAGCACCGTAGGGTCAGTGCATAAATGCGAGGGACCGATTTATTATCAGGGACAACAGGTCGCATATGTTTATCTTACTTTTAACGAAACTTTCGGAAATTACACAGGTTATTACATAGATGCTTCCGATGCATCTGGAACGCATCACACAATTGAATAATTTTCAGAAACAACCGGATTTGAATCAATTAAAAAAGGACGGTTTGAATTTTACAAAATTCTGCCGCCCTTTTTATTTTTATTCTTCTGTCCTTGCGAACTTTTGCATTTTTGTTCTATCTTTATTCACCAGCCGCTTATCAGTTCGCCTTTTGCGTCAGTGTGAACGCAATTTACAAATACACTGCCATGGTTTGCTATGTAACCCCAATTTCCTAAATCGGTTGAAGCATCCCCTTCATTAAAATCATCTATATCTGTTGTTTCCTGATGGCTGGTTAACCCAAGTTTTACAGCCGGCATTTTTGATAGATATTTCGTTTGCAGAGGACCTGCTTCATTAGAAATAGCAACGGCATTTTGAGGATATTGCATGCCTTCCATATCACTGTAATAAAGAGTTATCGCACTCCTTAAATTTCCCAACTCGCCCTTTGTTTTCCCTTGTTTGGTTCTCCTAATCATTTCCGCAAATTTAGGAATTGCAATAGAAGCAAGAATGCCTATGAGAGCAACAACTATCATAAGTTCAATAAGCGTAAATCCTACGGTTTTTTTTCTGATTGATAAAACCGCTCGTCCCGGCAGAATTTTTTCCGGCAGCCGAAACTTTTCCATAATTTCTCCATTTTTCAGATTGATATCTGTTTTATTTCCTGTTTGCAAAATTAAAGTTCCGCCGGTTTTAAGAAAAGGCAGACACAATTCTTCCGCTGTTGACAATTTGGCTACGGCTCTTGCGGCGACAAAATCATATTTACTTTGATATGTGGACATTTTGACTACGCTCTCCGCTCTGTTACAGATTATTTCTGCTTTTATGTCTAATTTTTTGCACAGATGCCTCAAAAATTCCGTTTTCTTTTTTGATGAGTCCAAAAGCGTCAGCGATATTGCCGGCAATACAATTTTCACGGGTATGCCGGGGAAACCTGCGCCGGTGCCTATATCTAAAAAGCAGGGAGCATCGGGCAGTGTAGGTAAAACTGAAAGCACGCTTAAGGAATCCAAAAAATGTCTTTTAATGATTTCTTCATCCGTTGCGGGACCTATCAGATTAAACCTTTGATTCCACTTTTTTAGTTCGTCAAAATAAATTGAAAACTGTCCTATTTGCCGTTTATCAAGTTTTATGTTGAGAACTTTTAGTCCATCTAAAAAAACTTTCAGCGATTGCGAATTCATTTTTTAACCATTCTCTACCAGAGCGAAGCAAGAAATTTTTGAAGAGCCTCAATTTACGACCTATGCCCTGCAGGAGTAAATTGCAGAGCGAGTTCTGACGAGCGTCACAAGAAAATTTGCTTGCGAGTGACTTTCATTTTTTACCCTTTAATTTTTCTTGTGCAATAAAAAGGTTTCTTTTTACGCCTTCGTCATTCGGAGCATTTTTAAGCGCTTGGGAAAAATACTCGGATGCTTTTGCATAATCCATTTTTTCCCAATACACTACACCCAAATTATTATACGCCTGAGAAAGCGACGGGTCGACAGAAATTGCTTTTTCAAAGAGCGGAACGCTTTTATTGTATAATTTTTTTTCATTAAATACAAGCCCCAGATTGTTATATCCCGCAGAGTAATAATTTATTATCTGCTTAGTGAAAAACCTGTTTTTTCCAAAAGTGCGAGGCGGCAAAACATAAAAATCAAACATCTTTTCCGACGATGAAATATCCGAGTTGCCGTAAAGAAATCCTTTTGGCGTAATTTTATAGTCCGGAGGAATTTTGCTTATATTATCGGAATAAAAAGGAAATCGGTTAAAATTATATGACAAAAGCACGGCCTCAAGTTCAATCCCTGATTTTATTTCATAGTCCGGCAAAATTTCAGGATATTTCTTTTTAAGTTGCCCGTAACCCCACAATGTTTTGTAAAAAACGGCTAATCTGACATCCTTTCTTCTCCGGATACAATCCTGCTGATATTTAAGGGTAAAAGTTGTTGTATCGTCGGGATTAAACAATACCGAATTTTTCGGCAGAGTTTTCAGCAAGTCCTTTGAATAATCGTATCCGATGAATTCATACCGTTTTGACAACTGCGGCAAGTTAAATAAAATTATTCCGCACATACCGGCAGAAATCACAAATATTACAATTTTATCTCCAATAAATCTGCTTAAACTTAAAATGCCATGAAAATATCCCAAAGCAACGAATATCGTAAAAACTATCATCGGCATTATTAGATATGGCTCCAAAATCGGAAGCGAGGTTCTATCGGTCAGCGGTAAATTTGAAATTATAAAAAATACCGGACCTGAAAAAAACCAGAATAAAAACAAAGTCCAAAAAAGTTTTTTTCTGAATGCTAAATAAAGGCCCGCGGCAAGAAAAAAAATCGTCGCAACAGCCCAGCCGTTTTTACTTTCAATAGATATGTTTAAAAAATTAACGAAATTTTTTATCACCGTTGAAAAATTCTGTTCCGTCGGACTTTTCTCCGGATGAAGACGGACGCCGCCATAATCGGCGCGGGTGAGCACTCTGTAAAAATTTCGAACCTTTGCCGACGGGTCGCCCCAATTTGCAGTAGGATTTTGTGCGGACCGGATAGGTAAAAAAAGATAGCCGGAAAAGCCGATAAGAAAGGCGGGTATAAGGTAGAGGGTAAACGGTAGAAAGGTTTTGCCCAGCCGCTTAATCAGTAAATAAGTTATTCCTGGGAGTAAAAGTACAAGCGTTTGATGATTCCCGAGACCCAAGCCGAATAAGAAAGCGGCGAGTATCGTGTAGTTGCCGGGCTGGCTCGGCTTAGTAGTAAATAATAAATAAATTATCAAAACGGCAAAAAAGGTGTTTATAGAATACATTTCAGAAACGATGCTTAAAGAGTGCATTGATGAACTTAAAGAAAACAAAAACACTGCAAACAACGAACTGAAAATCAAAACCGGTTTTTTATCGCTAAAAATTTGCTCACCGATTTTTTTTATCAACAGATATAAAATCCCGCATGCCGCGGCGCCGAAAAATGCGGACATCAAATTTACTTTATATGCGATGTTACCGAACGGAATCAAAATGGTAAAAATTTTTCCCAATAAAACATAAAGCGGATAACCCGGCGGGTGGGCGATACCCAATGTAAATGCAGAAACAATCATATCGCCGCTATCGCGATAAGGCGATATGGTCGGATACATCGTGCAGAGATAAATTATAAATGTGGAATTAAAAACCAAAAAAAACATATCAAAATCCGGTTAATTTTTTCAATTTGTCGTAGTTTTCTACGGAATTTTCTACACCGCACAACGATATGGCGAACATTTTACCGTAAAGTTTTATTTTTATTTTGTTTTTAGCATAATAAATTTTTTCTAACAAACTGTAATATACCTTTCTTTTTCTTCCGAAAAAATTCTTATACTCAAAATGGGTATTAAAAAACTTAAACCGTTTTTCAAATCCTAAAATATTTTTTGAAGCGACCTCCAAAACGAGTTCGGTGTCAAGGACATCCAACGGGACATCATTACTAATGAAATTATCCATAATTTGCCCTCTTTATGCGCTTTTTCTTTTCCAGCCATATCATAATTATGCTTAAATCGGCTTGAGTAACCCCTGAAATTCTTGATGCCTGACCGACGGAAACCGGACGCACCTGATTCAACTTGTGCCTGCTTTCCGTCAATAAGCCCGGAATTTTGTCATAGTTAATTTTTTCCGGAATTTTTTTATTTTCAATTTTTTTGAATTTTTCAACATCCGCAATCTGTCTTTTTATGTAGCCGGCATATTTTTTTTCAATTTCAATTTCATATTCAATCTTCTCTTTTGTCCACGGTAAAATATCTGCGTCAAACTCAAAATTATTTTCTTTAACAAGTTCCCTGTACTTCTGAAACTTTTTGTAAATTTCGCCGTCAATCAAACCGTATTTATAACCGTAATCCATCAAACGCAAATCAGAATTGTCGGCGCGTAGAATAAGACGATACTCGGCACGGGAAGTGAACATTCTGTAAGGGTCAAGGACGCCTTTCGTCACCAAATCGTCTATTAAAACTCCGATGTACGCTTCATCCCGACGAAGAATCAGCGGCTCAATACCTTTTATTTTTGCAACTGCATTTATTCCGGCAATTATTCCCTGACCTGCCGCTTCCTCATAACCGGAAGTTCCGTTAATCTGTCCCGCAAAAAATAAACCTTCAATATTTTTCGTTTCAAGAGTCGGCTTCAGTTGTGTCGGCTGGCAAAAATCATATTCAATCGCATAGCCGGGTCTTATCATCTCACAATTTTCCAGCCCGTCTATAGTTTTCAACATTTCATATTGGACATCATATGGAAGCGAGGTCGCAATTCCGTTGCAATAGACCTCTTCCGTATCATATCCCTCCGGCTCAAGAAAAATCTGGTGGCGGTTCTTTTCGGGAAATTTTTTTACTTTATCCTCAATGGACGGACAATATCTGGGCCCGATACCTTTAATCTGTCCTGAAAAAAGCGGCGCGCGGTGAAAATTTGCCGATATAATTTTGTGGGTTTTTTCATTCGTATAAGTGAGCCAGCAGGGAAGTTGTTTCTGCGTTATTTTTTCTGTAAAATATGAAAATGGTATAGCAGGTTCATCGCCGGGTTGTGCAATACATTTTGAATAATCAACCGTTTTTCCGTTAATTCTCGGCGGAGTCCCGGTTTTAAGACGTGCGATTTCAAACCCGAGTTTTTTCAGTGAATCCGAAAGATGCATAGCCGCAAATTCGCCGCTTCTTCCGGAGTGAAAAGTTGTCTCGCCGATATGGATAAGCCCTTTCAAAAATGTGCCGGTTGTTATAATTACGGTTCTGCCTAAAAATTTTATTGACGGTTTTGTGATAATACCGATTGCTTTTTTCCCGTCGGTTAAAATTTCTGTCGCTTCCGCCTGAATGAACCGCAGGTTTTTTTGCTTTTCAATCGTATGCTTCATTGTGAACTGATAAAGTTTTTTGTCGCATTGTGCTCTCGGTGACTGCACCGCTGGTCCTTTTGATTTGTTGAGTATACGGAACTGCAAACCGGTTTTATCAGCGATTTTTGCCATTTCACCGCCGAGGGCATCTATTTCTCTGACGATTTGTCCCTTCGCGACGCCGCCGATTGCAGTATTGCAGGACATCTGGGCAACGGTATCCGCATTTATGGTAAGAAGCAGAGTTTTCAACCCCATTCTCGCTGAACTCAAAGCTGCCTCGCAACCCGCATGCCCCGCCCCTACCACAATCACGTCAAATTTTTCAGGATATGTGAACATAATTTTCCTATTTCTTTTTGAGGACGAACCACACGGTATGCGCATAGCGGTTCAGATAACGTTCCCGTGAAGCATTCATCAATTTCAGCGCAGACCTCAAGAGTACCGGTCTCGGTTTTTCGTTTATATACATTTCAGCAACGGTAACCGCCGACGTTTCAGATTTTTTCTTTATAAAATTTATCGCCTCGGAAAGTCCGAAAAACCATTTGTGGCGGTCGGGCGGTGGAACGGCAGGCAACCCATAGTGCCCGAACGAACCTTTTCCCCTGCTTATCGGCAATCTTGCATTGACCCAGTTATTCGGCAGCGAAATAATAATATGATTTTTTGCAACCCGGACCAATTCATCAAAAATATGATGTAAATTATCAAGGTGTTCCAATACGTCTGAGCAAATCACGCAATCAAAAGTTCCGTCGTTAAATGGAAGTTTGTCAATGCTTTCCAAATCCAATTTAATATCGGGAGCGCCCGCAATGTCTACGCCGGTGTATTCGGCATCCGGCAATAATTTTTTTAAAACCGCCATATCGCACCCGACATCAAGTATTTTTCCGGCTAACAAGTGTGAAAACCTGTCGCGGATGTACCCGGAACGGGCAGCCCGATTTTTAAACGATACGTATTCTATTTTCATAAAAATATCCTTAGTCCACGGCAGTGCACTTCTCTGCCGCAATCACATCAAATTTTTCCGGATAAGTGCCGAACGAATCCTATTTTAATTTTTGCTCTGTTTCAATAAGATTCCTTTCTTTTTCAAGTTCTTTTTTCAATTCTGCCTCAGTGGGAAGATATAATTTATACTTTGAAGCGAATAATCGTTTGTTTTCCTTTAATACGGAATATTTGACTACCGTCTCGTCTTTTTCGGCGCAAAGAATTATCCCTATTGTTGGATTATGTCCTTCCGGTTTTATTTTGTCTTCATACAAGCGAACATACATATCCATCTGCCCTATATCCTGATGAGTAAGTTTCCCGACTTTCAAATCAATCAAAACAAAACATTTCAGAATGTAATTATAAAACACAAGGTCTATGTAAAAATGCTGGCTTTCTGTAGAAATCCGCTGCTGGCGGGCAACAAAACAAAAACCTTTTCCAAGTTCAAGCAAAAACTCCTGAAGTTTGTCAATAATCGCTTTTTCTATATTTAACTCAAGGTATTTTTTATTCTCTTTCAGACCGAGAAATTCCAAAACATATGGGTCTTTGATAACATCATTCGGAGTGGTCTTTAACTTATCCGCGGTTTTTAATGCTTCTTTTACTACCGCTTTTTTATTTTTGCTTGCCAAAAGCCGTTCGTAATAAAAGGAATTTATCTGCCGTTCAAGTTGACGAGTGCTCCAGTTGCCTTCAATACATTCGTTTATATAAAACTCTCTCGCTGATGAATTACCCGCTTTAAGCAATAGCCGATAATGCGTCCATGTTAACTTAGAAGATAGATTCTTATTCAGCAAAACAGAGAAAAAGTCACCCACTGCGTGACCTTTTTTAGCAATATGAGATTGGTCACGCACCGCGTGACTTATTGGGAAGGCAACATAAAATTGCCGAAAATATTTCAGATTCGTTTCGTTAAACCCTTCGCCATATTCTTTTCGCAACCTGTTTGAAAGTTCTTTTATAAGATATGTGCCATAATCCGCTTTGTTTTTACCTTTTTGTTCTTCTTCAACGATAATCCTTCCTATATTCCAATATGCCAGAACCATTGCGAAGTTTACCGCACGATAAGAATTACTGCGGGCGCTTTCTAAAATTTCTCTTATCTTACCGTATAACCCTTCAACACTCATTATCTTGCTCATATTTTTACCCTCTTTTTCCCGGCTAGGAAATCTTGTTTGTTAAAATATTTTTTTGCTTTTTTTTCTGCTCAAGTTTTTCGTCTATCATTGAAAGAACTTCCATCAACCGCAATCACATCAAATTTTTCCGGATATGTGAACATAATAATCTATTTTTCCCAATTAGTCCAATTGGACTAATTGGGAATTATTTTTTATACATCGCCGAAATAACGGGTATTAAACCCTTTGCTTTCGGCGCTCACTCGGAAAAACAAACAAGTTTGTTTTTCACTCGCTCGCTTGAAAATAAGATTTTATTAAAATTTCAAGTTCTTTCACAACTGTTTCATACTCGGTGAGATTCGGCAGTTGGTTTTTCAATCTTATATCCCACATTTTTTTGTAATTTTTATTTTTTACGGCATTACGCAAACTTGGTGCATTTATTTCTGTCCCGTATTTTTTCCTGAATGATTTTTTGGCATCTCTAATTTTTATTTTTGATTTCAGCAGATACAGTAAATCCCACAAATCACGCGGCTCATCTACCACATCCAAAATTCTACCGATTTTTTCTGCAATTATTGATTCCAAATTATATGTATTCAGAAAGCAATTTGACTTTTTAAAATATTCAAATGAAAAATTGATTTTTCTATTTTTTGAGGGCAATACAATACTGTCCTCAATTATGTCTATCTTCAGTTCTTTAGCGGAACGAATTTCCGGAATAATATCATACAGAATAAATATTTGCAGATGCCCCCGCTGAGAATAAAAAATATTTTTTATCTTAAGAACTATCGGCAAATGCTTTACCGCTTCACTTAAAATATCTTCAATGATTTTTTCATAAATACTTAAATTATCGTCGGATTTTAATATAAAATCCAAATCCTCCGAATAACGGAACTCCGGAAAATACATTTTTTTTAATGCTGTCCCTCCGCGAAATACAAAATTTTTTGTCAAGATGGCACTGTTACAAAATCGGCTGAGCAATAATTCTATACAAAAGTCCTTTTCAATGGTTTCTTCCGGAATACCGATTTTTTCACTCAATTTTCTTACATAATTGTATTCAATCATAATTTTATGCAGATATAATTTTTAATATCTGGTTGCTTCCGATATTATCAATCAAACGCCAATTATTTTTATCAATACTTTTTTTTATGGATGTCGGATCTAATAAATCATATCTGTTTGAAACATAAGTTTTCAGTTTTGTAAATGTATCGCCGGCATCTATGCCGAGTATTTCAAGAATATAACCCAATCTTTTGGCGACCACTTTTTTGTTATATTTCGTCGTATATTTAACGAGCCGTTTAAAATTTATTTTATCTTTAACCAACCAGATACCCTTGGCGACCTCCGTAATCCCGCCGCAGTATTCGGGATGGGAAAGCGCGTCAACTATCGTTTTTTCAATATCGGAAATATTCACTCTCGCCGTTTTTGTTATCCATTCGCTTTTTATACCCCATATATTTTTTTTGTTCACAAATACAAACGAAACTTTGTCTGCGATTGCTTTCGGCGGGAACTGTCTTTTTGATGTGACAATAAACATTTTAATAACCGGCTGGGTCGTCATTCCCCAGTATTTCATAGCACTATAAAAAGCAATATAGTAATTCTGTGTATTTACAATTTCCTTTGCCATTACATACAAATTACCGGTAAATGTATCCGCCGAACCGAGTTCCTGCGGAATAATAATGTACTTGCCCTTTTTAAGCCGATGGATTACTTTTCTTTTAATTAAATCAAAAACCAACTTCGCCGCATTCGGGCGGGATGTTTTATTTATACGGACGATATCGTCAATCATAAAAACCGGCTTGTTTTCATCATAAAGTTCGGCTATAAGATTGGCGCTGATTTTCCCGAGTGTTTTCATTTTTTCAACTCTTTGTGTAATGTAAATTACCTGACAAGTAATATGTTATACAATAATAGTTAATTTGTCAAGTGATTTTATCCGGAAAAAATTGTTTTGCTCCAATCACATCAAATTTTTCCGGATATGTGAACATAAAATTATTTTTCTTTCTCTATTTTTGTTTCATAATCTTTGATTTTTTTGATATTTTCTAATTCAGTTTTATTTAACATTTTCTCAGAGAAATTTGGGTTTGGCTTGTACCAATCCTGTGACTCAAAATATTCTTGTAATTTTTTATCTTTGAAAATTCTTCCGTGTCTTGCATAAAACTCATTCCTGAAAATTTTCAATTGCCACATTGACAGCAACTCAAGACAAGGTTCATCAAGTTTATTTTTATCCCAATCAAATGAGTAACCCCAAGGTATATGCCTTCCATGTCCTCCTAAGGAAATTTTAAAATAATCATTCGGTTGGGGTTCAATATCTTTTAATTCCCAAATCATTTCATTTTTCCTACGTTTGAAAATAACCATTGGAATCTCTTGTCCTGATCGTTTTTTCCACCATAGTGACATAAAGGGATATAAATAATTAGAATTTTCTATTTGTATCCATGTGTCATTTGAAAACCTTAAATCAAATATTACTTTACCAATACTACCATACCAAGAGCCACCGGTTCCATACAAATAAAGAGCCAAAATAGTTCTACCTGAAACATCCCCATAAGGTGCTTTATAAATTACTCTTGTTTTTGTCACTTTTTGGGAAGGGAATTTTACTGTTTTTATTATCCATTTTTTTACATCTGTCTTTTTTTCAGAATTCGGTATTACTACAGTTTTTGCTTCGGATTCGTTTATAAATGTCTTGAATGACACAAAATTAGAAAACTCCTCGTCTTTTAAATCATCATTATTCATAACCCATTCCACTTGTGGAAAACCAACCACTGTTTCAGTATCAACTCCATTATTATAAAATTCAAAACTCGCATCAACTGTGTAATATTCACTTTTCGTAATATCCATTATTACATATTCTGAAACCATAGATATACTGTTGTGTTCATCCATAATTTTAGCGGCGCCCCCGGCAATTTCTACGTATGTGTCGTCGGCAAATAATCTTAAAATTTGGATTACATTAATACTTAAAACAATTAAAAAACTTAATCTGAACTTTTTCATAAATTGTTACCTCACTTATAGTACTTTTTTAGTCCATTTATAATCGTCTCTGAAACTTTTTGCAGATATTTTTTATCTTTCAAAAGTTTTTCGTCTGATTTGTTTGAGAGATAGCCGTATTCTATTAAAATTGACGGGACTTTTGCGAACTCAAAACCGACAAGGTATTGCTTATGAATGCCGTCAACGATAACTCCGGATTTTTTTATTTCTTCATACACCGTTTCTGCGAATTTTTTTGAGTCGTCTTTATACCACAGAACCGAAACGCCGCGCTTTTTTTTATTCGGCGACCAGTTGCAATGGACACGTAAAAACAGGTCGGCATTTTTTGAGTTGGCGAACTCGGCGCGAGCTTGGTTATCGGCGTCCTGACTTTCTGCTAACCGCCAGTAATTTTTTCTGTCACGGGTAAAATATACCGTCGCACCTTCCTGCAAAAAAATCCCGTCTAAAATTTCGGAAATATCAACAACGATATCTGTTTCTTTCACGCCGGAAGCACTTTTACATCCGTAATTTACAATTTTTCCGTTAAAATTTTTTGCGGCGTGCCCCGGGTCAACAATAATAATTTTTCCGGATAATGACTCGGAATATACAAAATCACTCAACAAAAAACAAAAAGTCAAAATATGAAACCACAGATTGACACAGATTAACACAGATTTCAAAATGGCAAGGTATTTATTATTTTTAACACGCATTGATATTCCGGTTCCTCCCTTAAAATTTTTTCCGTCAGATATTTTCTAAAAAATTTTTCAAGTCCGTTTGTGGCGAATGCGACAAGTATATTCTGCTCTAACTCCGGCGTGCGGTTTGATTTTGTTTCTCTGCTTTCGCCAATCCAAACGATTTTTTTCTCGGAGGCGGCGAAAAGTCCTGATTCAAGTTCAAATTTATAAGAATAACTCATACTTTTCTGATACTCGCCGAAGTCCCGTCTACCGGTTGATTTTACATTTTTATTAATAATAATCGTTTCGCATTTTTTTATAACGCTGATAAGCAAACTGTCAACTTTTAATTCGTCGGAAATTTCATATAATTTTTTAAGGGTTTCGGGATTGTTTAAATCATCTACTCTCTTAAAATTACCGATACCCCAGGTTTTTTTATTCAGCATTACATTTCTTACGGTGTCAGGATGGACGAGGCGGCGATACTTTTTCTTTTTTATCAAAATGGTATAAAAATGCTCGGATGTGATATTGCTTATTTTTTCGGCTGTCTCAAAGTCAACTATCATTTTTTCCTCTCGGCGGCCGAGCCAATCCTCTGATTTATTTTCTATAATAAGCGGTGATTTGACAAGCGGGATGAATTCGGTTGCAGATGCGGTGGGGAATCCTATTCTAACCGGAAAAACTGCGACAGATTCTAATGATATGGGGAAATCCTGTTCATAAATTATTTTGCAAACTTTTTGTTTCGGACGATGGAAAGAACAAGAGCAAAAAGTTAAAAGTAAAATCAGGAACCGTGCCTTGAAAATTTTTTGCATTTTATTTTCCGAAAAACATATTTAACCCGACTATTACGATAAAAACACCGAAGATTTTTTTAAGGACCGGGTCGCTGACCGGTTGTGCGAGAGCGCCGCCGAAAAATCCGCCGATAAAAAAGCCAACAGCAACAAGTGCGGCAATTTTTATATTTACATGCCCTGCTTGATAATATTTTACGGCTGCAAGAAGTCCTATCGGCGGAATCATAGCAGCAAGAGATGTCCCTTGTGCCTGATGTTGAGTCATTTTGAAAAAATAAACAAGTGCCGGAATTAAAATTGTGCCGCCTCCGAGTCCGAACAGCCCGCCCATAATTCCCGCCGCCAAACCGACAATTAGATACGCAATGTTGAGCATTTTTCTCTCCTCTTAATTAAAATCTGAAAAAAATTTGCCAACGGAAAACTATAACAAATGTTTCATTTTTCAGACGATAAAAAAAGCAAATTCAAGCAACTATTTTCCGACGCAGAAATTTGAAAAAATCCTGTCAAGTATTTCTTCCGTCGGAACCTCGCCCGTAATTTCGCCCAAATAATTCAGAGCACTCCGCAAATCCGTTGCCGTGAACTCTTCCGATAAGCCGTCTTTAACCGACGACGCCGCTTTTTCAAGCGAGTTCAAAGCATTCTCAACTAATATCTTATGCCTTGTGTTTGTAAGTAAAAAATCGCTGGTGTTTATATCGCTTGTTATAAACAAATTATAAATAATCTTTTTCAGTTCTTCTAAACCCTCATTTTTTGAAGCGGATATTGTAACAACCGGAGCAGGAATTTCCAACTCAGAAACATTGCCGATTTTAGAGGGCTTATCGGATTTATTCAAAACCAGAATAACTTTTTTTGAAACAAGCAGTTCGGCAATGTGAAAATCTTCATGACTTAATTCTGAAGATGAGTCCAATACGAACAGGACCAAATCGGCAGTTTGCAGTGTCTCCTGCGCCCTCTCAATTCCTATTTTTTCAACTATATCTTTGCTGTGTTTTCTTATGCCGGCGGTGTCCGTCAAAATCAAAGGAATACCTGAAATGTCAATCGTCTCCTCTATGATGTCCCTTGTCGTGCCTGGAATTTCCGTTACAATCGCTCTATTTTGCCCGACTAAAACATTCAAAAGCGACGATTTTCCGACATTCGGCTTGCCTATAATAGCGGTTCTTACTCCGTCTCTGTAAATTTTGCCGGTCTGAAATGTCAGAAGGATTTTCTCCAACGCAGTTCCTACCTTTTCAACCTTTCCGAGAACTTCTTCACCGTCTATAACCGGTATCTCGTCTTCCGAATAGTCAATCGCCGCTTCTATTGTAGCCAATATGTCCACAAGTTCGCTTTTTTGCCTGTTTATTTCTTCCGATAAAACCCCGCTCAATTGACTAACCGCACAGGAGAGAGCTGCTTCCGTTTTTGCCTTTATAATATCGCAGACCGCCTCGGCCTGAGATAAATCTATCCGCCCGTTGAGATAAGCGCGCTTTGTAAATTCGCCGGGGTCGGCAAGACGCGCACCGTATTTGACGCACAATTCAAGAGTTTTTTTTAGCGGGACGGGGCCACCGTGGCAGGAAATTTCTGTTATATCCTCGCGGGTATATGATTTCGGAGCTTTCATAACCGTCAAAAGCACTTCATCAACAAATTTTTTACCGTCACTTATTTTCCCGAGATGGACAGTGTTGGCGGAAAGTTCTGAAATTTTTTTTTTCGTTTTCGGATGGAAGATTTTGGAAGCGATGCTTAATGCCGCGGGACCGCTGAGACGGACAATCCCTATGCCGGCAAAACCAGAAAGTGTGGATATGGCGACAATCGTATCATCAGAATTTATTTTCACCCCGCACCTCTTTGATAAAACCCCGCTTAATTAGAATGGGGTAAAACTCCGGAAAAATTAGGGGCGCGACTTCGGTCTTACAATAAGTTTTCTGTCTTCGCCTTCGCCCTCGGACACCGTTTCAACAAATTCACTGTCCTGCAAAGTAAGATGTATTATTTTTCTTTCGCTCGCCGGAAGTTTTATTTCAACCGGCTCGTTTTTCATTTTTACCCGCTCTTCTATTTCTCTTGCTTTATTGACAATTTTTTCATTCCTTCTTTCAAGGTAGCCGTCTATGTCAAGCGTTATTCTTACCCCGCGGCTTTCCTGTTTGCTCAATATCAGTTTCAGTATGTATTCCAACGCCGCTATTGTCTGTCCCTGCCTGCCTATCAAAATAGCGCTGTCATCACAGGAGATATTTAAGACGAGACCGCGAGGCGATGTCCCTGTGGACACTTTGGCTACGAAACCGGCTAATTCCAGTATCTTTTTGATAATTTTTTCGGCATTTTTTGATATGACAGCGTAATCTACAGGAGGGGCGGAACTAATTTCATCGCTTTTTTCATTACTTTTTGAAGATGCGGTAGTCCCGCCTTTAACTGAAATTTTTATTCGCGCCGGGGAAAAACCCATCAATCCGAAAAGCCCGGATTTTCCTTCGTCAAGAATTTTTATCTCGGCAGCCTTTTTGTCAATTCCAAGTTTTTTAAGTCCTTTCTCTATCGCCTCATCTACCGTCTTACCGGTTACCTCAATTTCATTTTTCATAATAAATAGACCTCCAGAATCATGCTTTTGCTTTCTTAAAAATAAGCCACTGCTCCAAAATCGTTACAATGCTGTTTGTAAGCCAGTAGATAACCAGACCCGAAGGAAATCCGAGAAACATCACGGTAAAAATTATGGGCATCATTATCATCATCTGCTTCTGCGTCGGGTCAGCAATGTTCGTGGACATCCACTGCTGCAAAAACATTCCGCCGCCCATTAAAATAGGTAAAATATAATAAGGGTCTTTCGCCGATAAATCCGTTATCCAGAACATAAAATATGCACCGCGCAATTCGTAGGCGTTTCTCAACATCGTAAAAAGCGCCCAGAAAATAGGCAACTGGACCAGCATCGGAAGACACCCGCTGAACGGATTGACACCCTTTGCTTTGTAAAGCGCCCATGTTTCAGTATTCATTTTTTTCGGGTCGCTTTTGTATTTTATTTGAAGTGCCTTTACATCTCCCTGAACCAATTTCATTTTCTGTGCAGATGTGAATGACTTTTTAGAAAGCGGATAAAATATGATATTAAGAATTACCGAGATTATAAAAATCGCCCAACCGTAATTGTGGGTGTATTTATAGATATAATTCAACGCGGAAAGCGCTAATTCTCCGAGGTCGCCGAAAAATCCGAAATCAACCGCCTTTTCAAGTTGCGGTTTTAATCCGTCAACTTTTATCCCCTTAAGATGCGTATAACCCTTCGGACCTATATAGGCAATCGTTGAAAAACTCTTTTTTTCAGACGGCAAAAAATCAATTTTACCGGTGGAAATTTCCATTAACGGCAACTTTTCCGCTTTTTCAACTTTTATATTTTTGAAGTCATTATTCGTCCTCAAAAAAACTGAAAGGAAATATCTATTGTCAATGCCTGCCCACTTTGACGGGAATTGATAGACACCGGCATTTAATTTTTCAACTTTTTTTTGCGAATATGAAATTGCTCTTAATAATCTCATATTTTCCTTTAATTCTTTTTTATCGGTACCGAGCCCGGGGCCGATTGACAGCGTTAAACCCTCAAAACTTTTCGGGGATTTGGTTTTATTTGAGACGGTATATTTTACATCAACTATATGTGAATTGTTACTAAAATAAAAAGTTTTCTCTATATCAAAATCGCCCGTTGAACGGACAAAAGTTGCCTGGCACGACTGATTTTTCGCCCAAATGTTTGACCAGATGCCGGTATCCTTATCGTTTAATAATTTACCGTTTAATACGAGTTCAACCGTAGTTTTTTCTTTCAGCCGCTCCTCTTTGAGAAAACAATTTACAATTGACGCTCCGTCCGTGCTTAAAACATATATCACCTTGTCCGTTTCTATCTGAAATTTTGCGGCAGATTTTTGGGACGGGATTGACGGTGCGATGTTTTTTTGCCCGGGAGATATTGCCGGCGATACCTCACAAGTATTCGCTGCAGCGGGCGCTTCTACCGGGAAGCGGGGTTTAGGTTTGAAAAGCAAATTCCAACCGAAAAGAATTACCAATGACAGAATTATTGCCAAAAAAGTTCTTTTTTCCATTTTTTTCTCTCTCAAAATTAAAACATTTGTTTTAATTAGTCGTCGGAAGATTTAATTTAATAATAAATTTTGTCGTCTGAAAACTGATACATTTGTATTACTTCTTAGACGCTGATTTTCTATTTTACGGCACAGGGTCAAAACCGCCGGGATGCCACGGACCGCACTTAAAAAGCCGTTTTATCGTTAAAAACCATCCCTTAAAAAATCCGAATTTTTCCAATGATTCAACGGCATAGACGGAACAACTTGGATAAAACCTGCACTGTTTCGGAAACAGTCCGGCAAAAAACTGGTATATTTTGATAAGAAAAACCGATAGCGATTTCATTCTTTTTAGCACAGATAAACCCCCGATAGAATCATTCGGGGGCAGGCTCCGATTTACGCAGATAATTCCCAATTCTTAATTCTGACTTTTATCTGTGTCCATCTGCGTTCATCTGTGGTTCCATTCTTAGAAACCCCGCTTTTTGAAACGCCTCTAAAAAATGTTTTTCAATATACCGGTAATTTACCGACGGCATAACTTCTTTTTGCGGGATTACAATAATGTCCGCGTTTTGCAGAAACCGTGTATGATTGAAACGGAAAACCTCGTGAGCGAGACGCTTCAAGCGGTTGCGTTTACAGGCGTCGCCTAATTTTGAAGAACACACAACGGCCATACGGGAAACATTTTTTCCGTTCGGGCAGATATAGAAAACAAAACCGCCCGATAAAAATTTCCGGCAGCGTTTGGATTTTTTTATTCTCGCAAAATTATCGGATTTTGTCAGACGGTTTAACCGCGATAAACCCATTACGGTATCAGATTTTTTCTGCCCTTATTTCTGCGACGGCTTAAAACATTTCTTCCGCCTGAAGTTTTCATCTTAGCGCGGAATCCTTTGTGTTTTTTCTTTCTTCTTACATTCGGATTAAAAGTCGGTTTCATGATTTTTTTATTTTAACTTATTTTTTTCGCTTTGTCAATAGCAAACATACGGCTGAAAAATGTTTTTATTTTTTTTGTCATTATTTTATTTTTAAGTTGCGGGATTTTCTCTAATACATCCGTTTCACCGGCTAAAATACACTCGCGGAATTTTTTTATTTCAAACCATTTTATATTTTGAACCTCCGGCTTGACTAAAAAATCAACATTTTTAATTTGAATCTGTCTTAATACCGAAAGTGCAATTTCACTTGTACGATGGGTGATATCAAAAGCGCTTTTCAGTTCATCTTCCGAAACAGCAAAAAGTCCGGCGCTGACATCAACGCCTATTGAGAAATCGCAACCGGAATCTTTCAAGACCTTAACGGGAACAATTTGGACCGCGCCGCCGTCAACCAAAACTCCGCCCTCATATTTTACAGGCGGCATAATTCCGGGAATTGAAATGCTGGAAGCCACTGCTTCCCAGATAGGACCTTTTTGGAATACAACCTCTTTCCCCTGTAAAATATCCACCGCCACGCAGGCAAACGGAATTTTCAAATCTATAAAATCAATGTCCGGCAGAAAAAACTCTATCATTTTGTCAATTGATTTTTTTTCCAGAAACGCCGGTTTAATTCCGGAGAGATAAAAAAGTGACTTCTCTTTTATTTTTCCGAATATCTCGGTAAAAATATTTTTTGATTCGGGAGATGTCATTTTGTCAAATTTCAGCTCTCTGTAAATATCCGTAGAAATAAACAGGGCAACTTTTTTTTCCATCTCATCCGTTGATAATCCTGCGCAATACATAGCGCCGATAATCGCTCCCATAGATGTCCCCGCAACGAAATCCGGCTTGACGCCGTTTTTTTCAAGAACTTTCAGCACGCCGATATGGGCGATTCCCCTCGCACCGCCGCCGCCTAAAGCCAGCCCTATTTTAAATTTTCTCATAAAATACCCGCCTCAATCCGGCTGATTTTTGGGTCATCAGGGTTAAGATTTTTGTATTTTTCTAAAAGTGATTTCGCCTCTTCCTTATTCCCAAGCGATACATTTACGACTATAAGATTATACATGGCTTCCGTATTTTGAGAATCAATTCTCAGGGCAGCGGAAAAATAGTTTTTTGCAATCTTAAAATTTTTCATTTGATAAAAACATACGCCGACGCCCACGAGAGCATTCGCGTTTTTGCCGTTAAGTTCCGCCGCTTTCTTAAAATTATTTTTTGCCGACGACAAATCGCCTCTTAAAATATAAAACCTGCCGGCCTCGTAAAAAATGTTGTCGTCTTTCGGCGACAAAAGTGCGGCGGTCTGAAAATCCGAGACGGCATCTTTATAACTGCCTGTATGACCGTAACATTTTGCTCTTTCAAGATACGCCTTTGCACTTTTCCCGTCAATGCCGATAAGAATGTTGAGCGACTCAATTGCAGAAGGACAATCGCCTTTTTTTCTCAACTCAACCGCTAAATCATACAGAACTAAATCCGTCTCTCTTAATGCTATTGATTTTTTGAAATACTTTATCGTATCGCCGGCATTTTTCTCAGTCCGGTAACATTTGCCCAATTCCCAGAACGCACGCCAATTTTTCGGAAATTTTTGAGCGGTGTACGTCCATAGCGACATATTGTTTTTCCAGACGGTATTTTGTTTCACTGTGATAAAAGAAAAAATTACCAAAATAAGCGGTGCAATTTTTATCAGTTTTTTATTACGATGGACCAAATCGCCGGCAAACAGACAAAAACCGAATGAAGGAATATATAAAAATCTCTCGGCGATAAAATCGCCTATTGGAATGATGTTGGACACCGGAAAAAGAAAGGCGAAAAACCATAAAATTGAAAATGCAAAAACCGGATTTATTTTTATCATTTTGTATGCGGCAAAAAACACGGCGGCAAGGGTTAAAAAACTTAAAATGACAAACGGCTCGAAAAATGTTTGTGAAATTGAAATGATATCGCTCAAGCCCCAATCGGGGTTCAACGGATACGGGATAAACATAAGTTTTATGTAGAATAACGTCGCTTTGCTCATCGTAAAAACCCTAACGGCCAAGCCCTCCTTGAAATATCTCTCGCTACCGGTAAAAATGCCGCCGATGGCAAAATATTTGACAATAAGCCAGAAAACAAAAATCCCGAAAAAACCGATTATTGATTTTGACAATTTTTTATTGAAAAGAACCTCGTAAAAAAAAATTAAACCTAACAATGCGACGGAGTTTTCTTTTGATAAAAGGGCGAGAAAAAAAACAACCATGGACCAAAAAAGATTGTTTTTAATGTAAAGCAGGAACGAAACAAAACAGAAAAACCCCGCTAAAATTTCCGACCGCCCGACAATGCCGGCTACAACCTCCGCGTGAACAGGATGAACCGCAAAAAACAAAGCGCATAAAAATGCCTCTGTTTCAAAACCTTCTTTTTTGTAAAAAAATGCAAGCAACTGTTTGCAAAGAAAAAAAACGAGCAGGACATTTATCGTCTGTAAAATTACGTTCCCTAAATGATGAAAGATAGGTTTATTACCGGAAAAAATATTTGTTAAAAGATACGAAACCATAACCAGAGGTCTGTAAATTTTTACTCCGGCGAAGTCCGTTTGCGCCCCGTATTCGCTCTTGAAAAGCAACCCTGCACCGCGGAACGTATTTTTTATCAGCGGATTATTTTCAACGATGTGGACATCGTCAAACGCAAATTTATTAAAAACAGAATTGGAATAAACTCCGACGGAAACAAAAATCAAAAGCATCAGATAAATTGATATTTTTTTATTCATATAAAATCACAGTTTTATCTCCGTCCCTTCCCGGGCAGCAGAACAATTTAAACTTTTTCCGCTTTTTTCTATTATCTTTCTGCAAGCGGCAACTATTTTATTTAATGCGATATCGGTTCTTTCCTGATTATGATGCCATAAAATAAATTTTTTAACATCGGCATAAAGTGCAAGCCGCAAGGCATCATTAAAAACGGTATGTCCCCAAGTTTTTGTGAATTTATATTCCTTCCCGGTGAACTCCGCATCGTGAACTAATAAATCCGCATTCTTGCAAAATTTGACATAACCGGCAAAATCCAACCCGCCTTTGTGCCTGTAAGTAAGTTCGTTATCCGTCAGAAAAACAAACGATTTACCGTCTTCAGTGAACTTATAGCCAAGCCCGGAATTCGGATGACTTAACGGGATAGGCGTGATTTCAACAGTGTCTATCAAGAATTTTCTTTCACATGATTTGCTATATGATATTTTCGCTTTTATATCGTTGAAGTTAACCGGAAAGTACGGCGGGTGCATCGTCTCGGAAAATAAATCTTTTACCGATTCCTGTGAAAACGGACAACCGAACATTTTTATTTTTGTTTCTTTCGCATAGAGAGGTTTAAAAAACGGAAAACCCATTATATGGTCCCAGTGCGCGTGAGTAAAAATCAAATTTATATTTTTTCTTTTTTCTGCGGCGATTTTTATGCCTAATTTTCTGATACCCGTACCGGCATCAATTATTATTGTTTCGCCGTTTTTCGTCGTGATTTCAACGCAGGTAGTTGAGCCGCCGTACTTCAAATATTCTTTTCCCGAAACAGGAATAGAACCCCTTGCACCCCAAAATTTGACAATCATAAAATACCTCTTATCGTCGGTAAAATAAAACCTATTCAACTACTTTCGCAACTACGGAAGTAGTTGAATACTTGTTGCTAACCTTATTTTTATTATATCAAATCACTTGTTAAAAATCAAGTTTTATTGTATAATCGCTTTTGTGAAACTTTTCGGCATTTCGGCAGAGCGGTCTTACTGGCTGGCAACAATCGGAATTGTTCTGGCGATTTATCTTTGGTTTTTCCTGATGGCGGTTTCCAAATTCATTGATATAAAAAACGAAAGAATCACAAAACAAAAAGAGGAAGAATTACAGACATTAAAAGAACAGATTAACTCGCAGCAGAGATTTAAGACGGACACCGTTTCGGCGGAGGAAATCACCCCCACTCTACCCGACGGCTTATCTCAAATTTATGCAACACATTTTACCGTTCATTCAACGAACGAACCGTCGCTTAAAGACCTCGCACAACAGGTTGAAAAAATTTACGGAACGGTAATTTCCGACACAAACCTTTATAATTTCAACCCGCCGGAAAGATTTTTAATTTACATTTATCCCGATGCACAATCATACAAAGAAAACACGAAACGGCCGGAATGGTCGGGCGGATTCGCTACTAACAGAAAAATTTACACTTTTGAAGGAAAACATTTATCATATATTCTACCTCACGAAATAACACATCTTATTTTCAACGATTTTATGGGAGAAAAAGCGACGAAGGTAACAAAATGGATAAATGAAGGGCTTGCGATGTATGAAGAAACCAAAAATTTAGATATAAAAATAAAAAAACCGCCGTTTGACAAAACCAAGCGGCTGACGTTGAGCGAATTTCTGGCATTTGATTTTGAGACCGCAACGGCGGAAAAAGTTAATATCTGGTATTCTCAGGCGGAATCACTGACCGGCTTTTTACTTGCAAAATATCCGAAAGAAAAGTTTTATAATTTTTTGACTAAACTGCGCGAGACGGAAAACACCGACGAGGCGTTGTTCTGGGGCTATCAATCGGAATTCAAGAATATGTCCGACTTGGAAACCGCCTGGCTTAACGAAAAATGATGATAGGGAGGGTGCTCGTATGATTGAAATACTTTATAATGACGGTAAAGAAACAAGAGAGATGCCGATTGAGGAACTAAAAAAGATACATCCGGTAGCGTCCGGGATTTTATGGGTAGACCTGTATGCCCCGACTCCGGAAGAAACAAGAAAGGTGCTTCTGGATTTGTTCAAATTTCACCCGTTAACGGTGGAGGACTGCCAAGTATTCGTTGACCATCCGAAGATTGACGATTATGATACGTACCTGTTCGGCGTTTTTCATTCACTGGTCTATCATGAGGAGGACTCTCGCGTGGCAACTTGGGAAGTTGATTTTTTCGTCGGGAAAAATTTCATAGTAACCAATCACCTGAAACCCGTGCCGTTCATACCGGAGCTGAAAAAAAAATTCAGAAATAATTATCCCCACTTTTTAAAGGGAACTGATTTTATCGTTCAGCATATTCTTGATACTATGATTGATTCCTACTATCCGGTACTCTCAAGTTTGCGGAAAAAACTTAATGAAACTGAAAAAGAGGTGTTCAGTCTTACGGAACATGATACGATTAATGACATCTACCGGATTAAAAGAAACTTGTCTTTAATGAAACGTGTTCTGTTGCCCCAGATTGAAGTGCTGTCGGACATCCTGTGTTTCAAGCACGGATATTTCTCCGAAAATAGCATCGCGTATTTCAATGATGTAATCAATCACGCCGAGAAAATCAGAAATAAGATTAAAGAATATAACGAAATGGGGCGGGATACATTAGATGCGCAACTTTCAATTTCATCTTATAAAATGAACGATGTTATCAAGCGGCTTACAGCTATTATGACTGTTTTCATGCCGCTGACCGTTATCACAGGAATCGGCGGGATGTCCGAATGGTCCATGATTACCGGTACCACCAACACGAATTGGATATTCTCGTATCTACTTTTTACGTTAGGATTGGTACTTATAGGAATTGGCGCTTATTATATACTTAAAAAAATGAAGTGGATTTAGAAATGCTCCGGCCGGCTGCTTTTCTTCTCTACAGCAATGCCCTCTTTATTAACTCCATCCATTTATTTTTCAGGATATCCGACGGACTGCGCAAGAATCACTTTTTGATTTTTATTCAGATTCATTTTTTTCTCCAGAGCAGGTTTATCCACGTATCCGCGCACGACCGTCGCCAGACCCTCGGATGCGCAAAAAAGATAAACATTCTGGCTGATGAAACCGGTGTCCGCGCCGACGTAAAGATAGACATCTTTTTCCGGAGTATTGCCAAATTTGGAAATGTCCGCAACATAAATAAGATTTAACGGAACTTCTTTTACGAACGGCTGGGAACCGGTTAACGCGCGAATATCCTCCGAAAAAATCATTTTCAGTGAATTTTGCTTTGCGTCATAAAGATAAAGACCGTCCGACATCGCCGCATAAATATCTATTTCCTGCATATTCATCGCCGAAGGAGCCGTACGCTTACCGTCGGGACGATTTATCCCGTCAGCCGCCCAGAGTAAATTTGACAGCGTCTGAACAGGAATTTTTTTATTGCTGAATTCCCTGCCGGTTTTTCTTTCTTTTAACGCCTGCATAAGAGGTTTTCCGCCGTTCATTTGAGGAGCGGGAAGTTTTATCGTTTTTAACTCCTGACCGAAAACAGCCGAACCCGAAATGACAGCAACCGCAAACAACACCTGAACGCATAAAACCAATTTACTTTTCATAGAATCCTCCCAAAAAATAAATTAAAAATTGTAGATTTTAAAGATTTAACCGATCCATAATTAATATTGTAAGGACGTTATCCACAAAAACAACCCGCAAATTTTTAAACGTTGCCTTTTACTTTCATTCCTTGCATTTTTATCTCGTCTGCAACTATGTTTCTTACTTCCTCTCCATCGTTAATTGACGTAACAACTTGATTTTATCTTGAATAAATTGATTGTCTGGTGACAATCTTAAAGCAGTTTCAAATTTTCGAAGTGCCTTGTTATATTCTTTCAGTTCATAATACAAATTGCCTAAATTGTAGTGTGCTTCTGTATTATTCGGCATTATCCTTATCGCTTCCCTGAATTCTTTTTCTGCTTCTTCCAATTTGTTTAACCTTACCAATAAAATTCCGAGATTGTTGTGCGCCTCTGAATAATTTGGATTTATTCTTATTGCCGCCCTGAATTCTCTCTCTGCTTCTTTAAATCTTTTTGAATTATACAATAAACCGCCGAGATTGTTGTGCGCCTCTAAATAATTTGGATTTATTCTTATTGCCGCCCTGAATTCTCTCTCTGCCTCTTTAAATCTCTTTGAAGTATACAATAAAAGTCCGAAATTGTAGTGCGCCTCTGAATAATTTGGATTTATTCTTATTGCCGCCCTGAATTCTCTCTCTGCTTCTTCAAATCTTTTTGAATTATACAATAAACCGCCGAGATTGTTGTGCGCCTCTAAATAATTTGGATTTATTCTTATTGCCGCCCTGAATTCTCTCTCTGCCTCTTTAAATCTCTTTGAAGTATACAATAAAAGTCCGAAATTGTAGTGCACTCCTGCATTATTTGGATTTATTCTTATTGCCTCTCTGAATTCTCTCTCTGCTTCTTTAAATCTTTTTGAATTACACAATAAACCGCCGAGATTGTTGTGCGCTTTTTCAGCATTCGGATTTATCCTTATCGCCTCCCTGTATTCTTTCTCCGCTTCTGTAAATCTGTTTAACTTTTCCAATAAAAGTCCGAGATTGGTATATGCTCTTGGATTATTAGGATATTTTGAAATAACATCCTGCCATAGTAATATAGGATTTTGATAAAGTTGATTTCGTTTTATTGTCCCATAACCAAGCAGGGAAATATGAAGCATTATAACACTAAATAAAATCCAATTCCGGGTTAAATTCAACTCCTGCGCAAGTGCAAAATCTATCTTAAATATTTTAAAATACAAAAAAGTAATAAAAAAATAAAATCCAATACCTGAAATATACAGCCGGTTCTCAACTAATGCACTGGTGGTAGGAAAAAAACTGGATGTCGGAGATAAAATTATAAAAAACCACAACACACAAAATAGAATTATCTTTGAAATATCTGTTTTCTTTTTATAAGTCCTGTAAGTTAACCGGAATATTACCGCAAGAGACAAAAAAGATATTATTGTTTTTAATTCCAATGTTTTTACAGGGCTGATTAGATGGTCTATGCAAAGTCCGATAGGAATAAGCAACAGTTTTAAATACTTTAAAATTATGTATGGCTGAATAATTAAATAGGAATATCTATTCCAAGTATCTTTTGTCTCTGCTTCTACATCTCCCAGCCCGCCAAAATAAAAATATCGGAATAATAAATACGCAATCAGTAGAATCCAGAACGGTATGTGATAATATTTTTTTTCAAGAGTTTTTTTTGCACTGAAATCGTTCAGGAAAATATAATCAAAAGCCAGCACTATCGCAGGCAAAGTTACTGCTATTTGCTTTGAGAAAAGGGCTAATATAAAACACACTAATGATAAAATGTATAAAAGTGTCCGATGTCCAAAGTCCGAAGTCACTTCTCGTGTTTTTATAAATAACATTAAAGATGAAATATAAAAAAAAGTAGCTAAAACATCGGAACGACTAAAAATATACGTTACTGCGGCTGTGTTGATTGGATGAACGGCAAAAAACAATGCCACAAAAAAAGAGAAAACAACAGAATCTTTCTTACAGAGATACAATATCATTTTTTTTGTCAAAAAGAACAGCAGAATCGCATTAAATATATGTATGAGCAGATTAAATAGATGATAACCGAAAGTATTTAATTTCCCAAAATAATAATTTAGTGTAAAAGTCAAATATGTAACTGGGCGGGATGGATCGTTTCGCTCCCATATTTTATTCTTACTATAAGGGTAAATGAGTTTTGTTTTGAGATTTCTTAAATCGTTTATATCGGGATTTTCAACAATTTTTCCAATATCATCAAATATAAACGGTGCTTTTAGTGAGTTATAATAGACAACTGTTGTTGCCAAAACTATTATCCCAATTGCAATCCATTGTTTCCAGAGGTGATTCGGGACGGTATTCTCTAAACGTTTTTTCATATATTTCTCAACGCAATACGGGGACGGTTCTGGTTTCCCCTGTTTTTCCGGTTTTTCTAACGAAAAAGTCTTTTTCCATCTAAAAAAATTATACAAAATTTTTGAAAAAATACAACAAAAAAAATGCAGAACGATTTTTTGTTTTTGGCGGGCTTGCCCCAATTAGATAGAGAATCTTAATCCAACAGGACTTGAATTAAACTAAATTTTTTGTATAATAATACCGGTGAAAAAGTGTTTGGTATATTTATTGTAGACACGAACTTTGTTCGTACTCCGTCTATGGCATATTAGCACGGTCATAGACCGTGCCTACAAAAACAAGGTTTTTCAACGGTCTCCAATTATACCAAATCATTTAATGTTTCACGTGAAACAATGGCTATTTTTCTGTTTTTAATCAGTTTTTCAACATATCTTTATACTCTTTACCCCTCCGTTTCGCCTTTCAGGGACGCAGGTGATTTAACCGCTTCTGCTTTTACTCTGGGAATAGCACATCCGCCGGGGTATCCCGTTTATGTGATTCTCGGCAAAATATGGACGATTCTAATTCCTTTCGGAAACATCGGCTACCGTTTGAACATTTTTTCCGCTTTTACATCTTCATTAACCGTTATGATGGTCTATTTAATAGTGAAAAGAAGTGAACGGAAGTGGGCGAGATTGAATGAAAGCAGTTCGTCAAACACTTTTTTTCACTTTTTTTCGCTTTCCTTCACTGCCTTTATATCTGCGTTAACGCTGGCGTTTTCCACTGCTTTTTGGCGGCAATCCATTTTGGCGGAAATATACTCAATGAACGCCCTTTTCGCCATTTTGATAGTTTATTTGTTACTTGCTACTAAGCCGAACAAGCCCGGCAACTACACGCTCCTCGCCGCTTTCTTATTCGGTTTGGGTCTCGGAAACCACCATACGCTTGTGCTTTTACTCCCAGGAATAATTTATTATTTATTAAAGCGTAAAAAGGTAAAATTGCTCTCCCTCTCGCTGTTTTTTCTTCTCGGCTTTTCCGTTTATATTTTCCTTCCTATAAGGGCGAAGCAACAGCCGTTAAACAACTGGGGCAATCCGCAGACAATAAGCAGTTTTGCGAATGTTTTGATGAGGACCGACTACGGCACGGTCAAACTTTCAAGCAGGCATTCCGGCGCGGCGCACGGAAATACGCTTAAAGATTCTGCAAAAATGTTTTGGCAATTGTTTAGGAACCAATTCGGACGGCTCGGCATTATTTTGACGGCGAGCGGTGTTTTTTTCTGTTTTAGAGACCTTCAAGGCGGGTTCGGAAAAACAATGCTCTTTTTTTTCCTGTTCACCGGACCGTTTTTTATATTACTCTCCCGACTGCCGAACAATGAATTTTCACTTGTGATACTTGAACCGGCTTGCGTTTTGTCCTCTGTTTTTATTGCCTTAATAATAGGTATGGGGATTGGCGGACTTATGGATATAATAAAGGGACAGGTACTTTTTTCCCGTATTTTATCCCCGCTTTTTCTCATTTTGCCGGGATTTCTGTTTTACCAAAATTTTCAACATTTAGACAAGCGGAACAATTTTCTTGCCCACGATTACGGTAAAAACCTGCTCCGTTCAATTCCTGAAAATTCCTATCTTTTAATGACCGCCGACATACCTATTTTTACCGTTAATTATTTTCAAAATGTTGAAAAAATGCGGCGGGATGTAAAAGTAATTCTGAGTTCATTTATGCCCTGGCGGATTGCCGAATACGAGCAGAAATACCCCGAAATTTTTTACAATGAAAATTCTGTTTCTACTGTTGATGCGCTTCTTAAAAAATCGGACAAAGAGCCCGTTTTTACCGAAGGCGTGCATCCGGGGCTTGAAAATTATGTTATCCCGCGGGGCCTGGGCTGCAGGGTGATTAAAAATGCGACTGCAATTCAAAAAGCGGAAAAGGTCAGCAGCGGCAGTTTCCTTTTTGAACTCTATCCTTTTAGAAAACCTAAAAACCAACTTGATTACTATGAAAAAACTGTGATTTCGTATTATACAGACGCATCCGTCAATGCCGGAGTTATTCTTTCGCAGGCGGGTTTGAAAAAAGAAGCGGAGATGGAGTTTCTCCGGAAATCGGAGTATGAAAGATAATTGTTTCACGTGAAACAATCGCTCGCAAGTAAATTTGTCGGAAACACCCCTAAAGGGACTCCCTTTGGTCGCTCATCCGACCGCCCTGTCGGCTTCGGTCGCACGGGAATTGTCTCGTCGGAACGCTGTCTCTGCTTGATGCAGTGCTCTCTCCCGGTCGGCTGAAAGAGTAAGCCGACCTGTGAGAAACCCGACTCACCAACTCCCTCGCTCGGCGATATGATTACAAATTTCTTGCTCGCTCAGCGAGAAATAATAAGGTTAATATAATAATATGCTACGGAAAAAAAGAAAGAATATAATTATTGCGGCCATTTTAGTTTTTTCCTGTTGTTCTCTGTTTTCAGAAGAGCCGGAAGGATACTATGACTCCGCAAAAGGAAAAATCGAGAATGAATTAAGGGTATCGTTGCATAATATAATAAAAGACCATTCCGTCCCGGATTACTCGGAACTTTGGAAATATTTTGAAAAAACCGACGCAACGCCGGAAGGCAAACCGTGGTGTATGTATTCGGGATATAACTTTGACTCTTTTGAGTCCGTTCAATCCGGAAAAACCGGCGAGGTCGGTGGTTTTTTAACCCGCGAACATTCCTGGCCTAAAGATTGGTGGGGCGGCGGGAAAGATACGCCCGCGCATTCCGACCTCTTTAATGTTATTTTGGCGGACGCCCATACAAACGGACAAAAAGGGGTTAAACCATTGGGCGAGGTCGGAAAAAGTTATCAGCAGTATGGCATTTCAAAAGTAGGAAAATCGCGGGAAGGACTTGGTTTTGAGGGCGACGTATTTGAGCCGTCGGATGAATTTAAGGGCGATTTTGCGAGAGGATATTTTTACTTTGTCGTAAGATATATGACGGGCGAGGACCCGCTTAATTGTTCAAAAAGCGAGATGGTAACGGAAAACGGCGGGAATTTTAACGACTGGGCAATAAAAACGCTTCTAAAATGGCATTTAAGCGACCCTGTCAGTCAAAAGGAAAACGACAGAAATGAAGCGATATTTCAAATTCAGGGAAACCGCAACCCGTTTATTGACCATCCGGAATGGGCTTCCGCTATCTGGGGTGATTCGGAACGGGAGTTCAAAATCGGCGCAGATGCGAATTATTCGTTAGATATGTCGGAGCAGGGCATAAATTGGAAAATTAACGGAAAAACAAAAAATATATTTCAAATTCTCTCTGAAAACGGGTTTAATTGGTTCAGAATAAGGTTATGGACAAATAAAAACGGGCATAGTGGACTGGATTATTCCATTAAAATTGCAAAAGAGGCCGTGCGGGCTGGCTTAAAGCCCTACCTTGTTGTTTTTTTAAGCGATACTTGGGCTGATTATGTAAAGCAACCTGTCCCGGAAAAATGGAAAAATTTATCTTTCGGCGAAAAAATCAAAGAAGTAAAAAAATACTCTGAAAATACCGCAACGGCTTTTGAACAGGCAGGTATAAAAATTGACACATATGAAATAGGAAATGAAATTGACTTCGGTATATGCGGAGAGTTCGCCGAGGATTGGGGCGTGCGTTTTAATATCAACTGGATGAAAAAAAATATCTGGAACAACGAGGCGGAACTCATCAAAGCAGCGCAGGAAGGAATAAAAAAGGTTAACCCGCAGGCGAAATTTATACTGCATCTTACCCAATGGTGGAATCCGGAATTCTGTGGAAATTTTTATAAAACAATGAGAACGGCGGGAGTGCAGATTGATGAACTCGGTTTATCCTATTTTCCCTCTTCCGGCTTAAGCCCGCATAACACATTTAAGGACTTGGAAAAATTTGTGGAATTGCTGGTTTCGGAGATTAAAAAACCGGTAATTATTTGCGAGTTTGCTTACCCTTCTTCCGGAAAAATTGAAGGACAATTCGCCGCGTGGAACAAGCCGGTCGTCGGTTATCCGTTGACCGTTGACGGACAAAAACGGTGGATTTCGGATTTTATTGACGGATGCGCAAGAAACAAAAACATAGCGGGTATTTTCTACTGGAGCCCGGAATGGTACACGGAGAAAATGTGGACGGACTTTGCCCTTTTTGATAAAACCGGCGAAGCGAAGCCGGCTCTTAAAATGTTTCACGTGAAACAATGAAAGGTCGCTCGGGAACAAATTTCTTTGAGACACTCGTTAGAACTCGCTCTGCAATAAAATGAAAAAAGTTCATATAATTTCTTTGGGATGTCCTAAAAATCTGGTTGATTCCGAGACGGTCGCCGGCATTTTAACGAAAAACGGCTATGCATTATGCGGCGAGCCGAAAACAGCCGACATCATTATAATAAATACCTGCGCTTTTATTGATAGTGCGAGAAAAGAAGCGTACAATACGATAAATCAAATATCAAAAAACAAATCTAAATACCAAAAACTTGTTGTTTGCGGATGTCTCCCGCAATATGAAAAATCCGCATTACTTCAAAAATTCCCGAAAATTGACGCTATACTGGGAAGTTCCGATTTTACTAAAATTGTTGATATTTTAGCAGCAGCCGAAAAACCGATGAGCAAAATTAGCATTCCGAAATTTATCATATCCGACGAACCAAAATTATTTTCAACACCTAAAAGTTACGCATACATAAAAATCGCCGACGGGTGCGACAACAGGTGCAGTTATTGTATCATCCCGCAACTACGGGGAAATTTCAGAAGCAGAAAAATGGAACATATTTTAACCGATGTTGAAAATGCAGTAAAATCCGGCAGAAAAGAGGTGATTCTTACCGCACAGGACACCACAATGTACGGAATTGACATCTACGGCGGGAAATTGATGCTTGCTTTACTTCTCAAAAAAATTTCTAAAATTGACGGTTTGCGATGGATTCGCCTGCTTTATACTCACCCCGCACATTTCACGGATGAATTGATTTCTGAAATTGCCGAAAACGAAAAGGTCTGCAAATATGTTGATATTCCTATCCAGCACACCGATGACAAAGTGTTAAAAAAAATGGGAAGACCTTCATCAAAGACAATTTTTTCAACTATTGAGAAATTGAGAAAAAAAGTTCCGGATATAGCACTCAGGACAACCGTTATGGTCGGGTTTCCCGGAGAGACGGAAAAAAGTTTTACGAAATTGTTAAATGATATTAAAAAATTAGAATTTGATTGGCTGGGCGGGTTTATTTATTCGGCGCAAAAAGGAACAACGGCTTGTAAAATGAACAATTTAGTCCCGTTAAAAGTTAAAAAAGAACGTTTGAGTGAAATAATGGCGGAACAGCAGAAAATTACTTTTTTGAAAAACAAAAAGCGGGTCGGAAAAACTTTTGAGGTCTTGATTGACGGCGGAAAATACGGTCATTGCGAATTTCAATCGCCGGAAATAGACGGCAGGGTTATTTTTTCATCCGAACAAGAAGCGGGCGCTCTTATAAAAATGAAGATACTTGAAGTTAAAAATGTTTATGACCTGATTGCTTAAATGTTTCACGTGAAACAATCTGGCATTTTTTTCTTGACATTTTAAATAATTTTTGTATCATCTAATACATTGATAGGCAAAGGAAAATAATAAATATGAAAAAAGAACATGATAAAAGCCATAGAGCGAGTGCTAGTCAATTTTTTGTTGCGGCTGAACTATGTCGTCGCGGATTAGTCGCTAATGTTACACTGGGTAATTGTCCAAATGTTGATATATTATGCACAAATAAATCCGCTACAGATTTTGTTCATATTCAAGTGAAAACATTTTTGCCTGGCAGTCATACTTGTATGGTTGGTATTAAGTCTGAAAAGATTTACAACGAAACATTTTTTTGGGTAATTGCCGGCATCCCAAACCCAACCCAATCCTCTGATTTTGAATACTATATAATTCCAAGTAAAGATATGGCAAAAAATATGCAAGAGCAACATGAAGTATGGGTAGCAAAACCTGGAAAAAATGGAAGAAAGCACGATGCATCAACAAAATGTCGAGGTTTAGTACTTCCTCCTGGAAAAAATCATAATGGCTGGAAAATTGATAAGTATTTGAATCGCTGGGATTTAATCACAAATAAAATTAAAAATGTCTAACAAAGCGCTACGCCTGACTTTTTACGCTGCGTGCAAAAAGCAGGTGAGATTAAATGTTCTATTTTATGACAAAAAATTCAACCGTTCTGACTGCAATGACCCTGTCAGCCGTGATTATGTTCGGTGCGACGCAAGCTCGCTGTGAAAGTTATAAAGCCGGCGACTACTGGAAAAAACTGGAATTCGGCGGACGGACGAGGACATACCTGCTCCATATCCCTGTGTCTTTTAACGAAAAAAAAGCAGCGCCGCTGGTCATCGTGCTGCATGGCGGAGGCGGGAATGCCTCAAAAACCGTGGAGACAACCGGCTTCAGCAAAAAATCGGACGAAGAGGGCTTCATCGTTGTTTATCCGAACGGCACCGGGCGGCTGAAAAAAATTCTTACGTGGAATGCCGGCAACTGCTGCGGTTATGCGCTTGAACATAATGTGGATGACGTCGGATTTATACAGGAACTTATCAATCAAATTGAAAAAGAGTTGAAAATAGACGAGCGGCGTATTTATGCGACAGGAATATCAAACGGCGGAATGATGGCTTACCGGCTTGCCTGTGAACTGTCTGACAAAATCGCCGCAATTGCGCCGGTCGCTGGCGCGTTAAACATTGACCGCACACCGGAAAATCCCGTTTCGGTAATGATATTTCACGGCACGGCAGACCAACACGTACTTTATGAGGGCGGCGAACCGAAAAAACGGGCAGACAGGCGGCGCAGGACCGACAAATCCGTTGCCTTTGCGGCTGATTTTTGGGTAACTCATAACGGCTGCTCTCCGAAACCGAATCGCACCGAAAAAGGAAATATCATAACTGAAAAATATACCGGCGGAAAAAATAATTCCGAAGTTGTTTTAGTCACAATAAAAAACGGAGAACACGCATGGCCCGGCGGAAAACCGGCATGGCGGGGAGGCGACATTCCGACGACGGAAATCTCCGCTACCGATGAGATGTGGAATTTTTTTGAAAAACATCCGAAGGGAACTGATTAAAAATTATGAGTAAAATTATCGTTATTGCAAATCAAAAAGGCGGGGTGGGGAAGACAACAACCGCTATAAATTTATCGGCATCTTTAGCACTGCTTTCCTACGAAACGCTTCTTATTGATATGGATCCGCAGGCGAATTCCACCAGCGGATTCGGAATTAAAAAAGATGAGGTCTCGGCAAGTATTTACAATGTTTTGATTGATGATAAACTGCTTGAGGATACTATTCTTCCGACGGAAATTGAATGGTGCGAAATTGTACCGTCCGGACTGGATTTAGTGGGCGCCGAAATTGAACTTGTAAATATGCTTGCCCGTGAAACACGGCTGAAAACCGCACTGGCGAAATTTGAAAAGGTCTATGATTACATCATAATTGATTGCCCGCCGTCTTTGGGTTTGCTGACCGTAAATGCTCTGACTGCTGCCCACTCTGTAATTATTCCCATACAATGTGAGTATTACGCATTAGAAGGACTGGGGCAACTTCTCAAACTAATTGACGCCTTGAAAAAAAACTTAAATATAAATCTCTATGTTGAAGGAGTTTTGCTGACTATGTACGATGCGAGAATAAATCTTTCCGGGCAGGTGATTACGGAAATAAAAAAATATTTCGGCGACAAAGTGTATAAGACGATAATTCCGAGAAATGTTCGGCTGGCAGAGGCACCGGGCTTCGGCAAGCCGGTTATTTTATACGACAAACATTCCCGCGGGGCCGAGGCATATATGAATTTGGCAAAAGAGATTACGAGCAGAGAAAATGAGAAAAAAGATATTGCTAAAAAAAACGGATAAACGGATTTTTAATTTTGTCCGCAAGTCGCTTGAAAACCGCAAAATCCCGCCGACGGTAAGGGAGATTGCAAAATATCTCGGACTTTCCACACGGACTGTAACTTCGCATCTGAAAAAATTACGGGAATCGGGAATGATAAAATTTAGAATAGGGAAAAAGCGGCGGGTATCCCGTGGATTAAAAATTACTACAAATGTTTTATTTCATAGACAATAAAATCTATTTTTTAGAATTATCTACCGACGACGAATTACTACAAATGTATTACTTTTCAGACGGAGGAAATTTATGAGAAAAGCACTTGGGAAAGGATTGGAAGCACTTATACCGGAAATAGGAAACGCCCTTTTAACTCCTATAATCAACGCAGAAGGAACTGTAAAAATATCTGTCAACAAAATCAAGCCGAATAAATATCAGTCAAGAGAAAAATTTGATGAGGCCGAGTTAAAAACTCTCGCTGATTCAATTTTGGAACACGGGCTTGCGCAACCGATAACGGTGCGGCCGTCAAACGAAAACGGCACTTACGAACTCGTTATGGGAGAACGCAGGTGGCGGGCATCAATGCTCGCCGGGCTTTCCGAAATCCCCGCAATAATAAAACCGCTTTCGGAAAAAGAATGTTTCGTAATATCTTTAATTGAAAATTTACAACGCAGCGATTTGAATCCGATTGAAGAGGCGAAGGGTTACAAACGGCTGATGATAGAGTTCAACTTAACTCAGGAAGACCTCGCAAAAACGCTGGGGAAATCCCGTTCAACAGTCGCAAATATAACCCGGCTGCTTTCTCTTCCG
The DNA here is from genome assembly GCA_041658185.1 of Elusimicrobiota bacterium. GTDB lineage: Bacteria > Elusimicrobiota > UBA8919 > UBA8919 > UBA8919 > UBA8919. The sequence continues at coordinate 33,869 of JBBAAR010000008.1, read as the reverse complement.
CGGAACATACAGGATGCGATTTCAGAGGGTAAAATAACCGAAGGACACGCGCGCGCAATCGCATCAATTGACGACCCGATGAAGCAACGGCTGCTTTTGGAAAGGATAATAAACCAGCAACTCACCGTCAGGGATGTTGAAAAAATTTCTAAGAATTCAAAAAAATCAAAATCAAAAAAAGACAGCAACATTATTGCGGTTGAGGAGGAACTCCAGCGGATTTTAGGCACAAAAGTTGAAATAAAATACCGCGGGGGAAAAGGAAAAATTATCGTCTCGTGCGCATCGCTTAACGACCTGAACAGAATCGTTAACATCTTGCGGCATAAATCAAAAAAATAGTTAAAACCGAAATCAAAAAAGGAGGGCTGACAAAATGGCGGAAGGCAGATGTATGAAGTGCAAGAAGCAGGTGGAGATTAAGGACGCAAAAGAAATTGAGATGAAGGGCGGAAGAAGGGCGCTGCAGGGCGTTTGTCCTGAATGCGGTACAAAAGTGTTCAGAATCCTCGGCAAGAAATAAATAATATTTGCCGGACGGCAATGAACCGGCTATTTTACCGAAATATCAGAATTTTCAGGTTTATTACGACCTTGTGGTATATTTTTTGATCAGGCAGAAAAGTGCTTGACAAAATTTTATTAATATACTATAATATTCAAAACATTGGGATTATTCAGCATACTGAGTAGTTTGTTTATCTTTGTTGTTTCCGCCGGTGCATTGTTTTTAATCGAGAAGGATAATCCTGTAATTCCCGACCAGGAGATACAGCAACGCTACGATACATCCAATTATTCGTTGCCGGGTCTCTACGAAATAACTTTTGATTTGCATAGCATATCCGGAAATTTCAATACCTTTACGAATAACAACTTCGTTTCCGGAAACCTGTTAAATTGTTTTTTTCCTAATTGTTTTATCGGTCATTTTATTCTACATCCCGTTTGCGAGGAATTTTATCCCCTAAACTTTTTCAAATAAGTTTTTTTGCAACAGCGGAAGAGGAAAATAAAAAAAAGATTTTACTGATGGACGGATGATATTCACAAACTTGGAAAAATAGGAGGTGAACGACAAAAATATCCGATGAATATCAACTAAAAATTTAGTAAAATCTCATCTTAAAGGAGGAAGTACAAATGAAACGTTTAATGGCATTATTGGTAATGTTAAGTTTTACGGCAGGAATCGGTTTAATTTATGCCGAGGAACAGATGGCAAAACCCGAGGCGGTAAAAGCGGCGCCTTCCAAAACAATAAAACCCGCAGCCAAAGCAAAAAAGAAGTCCATGTCTATAACCGGTGAGGTTGTCGCCGTCGACATAGCGAACTCGCAGGTAACGATCAAAAATGAGAAAAAAGGTGAAACACAGATCGTAACGGTGGACGCAAAGACGAAACTGACAAAAGAAGATAAAGCAATTCAGTTGTCCGAACTCGCTGCCGGCACTAAAGTTTCTGTGAGATACAGAATGGAAGCTGAAAAAAATATCGCAACTTCAATAAAAGTTAAAGTTCCGAAACCTGCAGCAAAAGCTAAAGCAAAAGCGGCAGAACCGGTAAAAAAATAAGTTGCAGCTAAAATAAAAAAGCCCTGAACCATGCGGTCCGGGGTTTTTTTACGCCCATTCTTTAATTTTTAATTTTTCTATTACAACTTCCTTGGTGGGATAAATCTCGTGAACGATTTCGGAAGGTTGAAACCATAATTTTATTTCCCGCTCGGCTTCCGAGTCAGCGCCGGAAACATGCAGGACATTTTCATAAACGCCTTTTGTGGTAATTCTTCCGTAAGAACCGCGGATGGTAGTCGGTTCGGCATCCTCGGGATTTGTAGCACCCGATATTTTTCTTAATTTTTCAATTGCATTTTCTCCCTGATACAAAAGTACGAGCACCCGCTTTAATTTGTGAATATCACCGCAAAGATACTGGACTATTTCCTCAAAAAACGGTTTTTCTTTCATGTGGGCATAATGTTTTTCCACGAGTTCCCGGGTCGGTTTAACAACTTTCGCTCCGATAATTTCAAGTTTCGCCTCGGAAAGTTTTAACAGTATACTTCCCGTTAAAGATTTTTTCAGTCCGTCCGGTTTGATAATAACAAGTGCTTGCTGTTTCATAATTAAAGTAATTATATAAAAATAAAAAAATTTGTCAAGAAAAAAAATATTTTTTGAAAAAATATTTTCCTTGACTTCCTAATAAACATTTTGTATAATTGCAAAAGTAATGGGAAAACCTGATAAAATATGGTAGTATCAGATAATTAAAAACAAGTTGGAATGTTATTAACATTTGTGCATAACTTTGTTAGTAAGTTTTCAATAGGTCTTCATAATGAACAAAACTCCGCAAGAATTGTGGGAAAAAACGCTTGAAGTTATTCAAAAAATAATTCCTGAAAATTCTTTTGAATTGTGGATAAAACCCGCAAAAGCAGTTTCAATTATTGAAAATAAATTCATAATTGAAGTGCCGAACAAATTTTTTATTGATTGGTTCAGGGAAAATATTCAGGAAAATATAGAAAAAGAAATTTCCGGACAAGTCGGGACCGCGATGGTACTTGATTATACTGTAACAAAAAATTTGGACGAGATGTTAAAACGGGCGGAACAAATAACCGAGCCGATACCTGTTGCAAAAGAAGAATCCGTTTTTCTTGAAAACCAGTTTAATCCTAAATACACTTTTGAAAAATTTATCGTCGGAAATTCCAATCGTCTTGCACAGGCGGCGGCGCTTGCGGTCGCCGAAAATCCCGGCAAGGCGTATAATCCGCTTTTTATTTACGCAAAAGTGGGTTTGGGAAAAACGCATCTTTTTCATGCAATAGGGCAGAGGATGAAACAAAAATATCCGGCGGCAAAAATTTTATATATCACCTGCGAAAAATTCGCCAACGAAATGATTGATTCAATGCAGAAAGGCCGGATGCCGCAGTTCCACCAAAAATTCCGTTCGCTTGACGCACTTCTTATTGACGATATCCAGTTCCTCGGGAGGGGCGAGCAGATACAGGAGGTGTTTCATCACACTTTTAATTCCTTATATGACGCCGGGAAACAGATTGTTTTGTGCGCCGACTCCGCACCTAAAGAAATAATAACGCTGCAGGACCGGCTCAAAAGCAGGTTTGAGTGGGGGTTGGTCGCGGATATTGAGCCGCCGGATTTGGAAACAAGGATTGCCATATTAAAAAGCAAAATCTTTGACGAAAGAATTCATGTTCCTGAGGATGTGATACTTTTCATCGCAGCGCAGATAAAAGAAAATATAAGGTCGCTTGAGGGAGCACTTATAAAAATAGTGGCGCACGCATCACTGACAGGGAGCCAGATTACAGTTGACAGAGCGCATGAAATTTTCAAGGATATAGTAAGACAGGAATCCGTGGAGTTCCCGGTTACAATGGAACGCATACAAAAAATCATAGCAAGAAATTTCAATCTTGACATAAAGGATTTGAAAAGCAAAAAAAGAACGGATGCCATTGCGCATCCGAGACAGATTGCTATGTATCTGGCAAGAAAATTTACGGAACTATCCACTACCGACATCGGCGAGGCATTCGGCGGCAGAGACCATACTACAGTTCTTTATTCATTTGATAAAATAGAAAAAACGATGGCAAAAGACGCATATTTTGCGGCACAGGTTAATAAAATAATCCAGGAAATAAAATCGGGAAAATAAAAAGTATTAAAGTTTGTTAGTAATTTTTTATAACGGTTGATAAGTTCAAGAAAAAATAAAAAAATTTGGCAGTGTTAATAAAATTGGACGGTTATCAACATCATAATTAACATTAATAAAGTTGGAATTACTGCGGTTTACCGAGTATGAAAAAAAATAAAAAGTGCCGGATGCGGTATAACTAACATATCCACAGCTATTATGATGATTATGATTATATATTTAATATAATAACAAGAAACCAAAAAAAGGGGATAGGGGGACCAAATGAAAATTGTTTGTATGAAGGACGAACTTTTGAAAGGAACGGGAATTGTATCGGGTGCTGTCTCGCAAAAAAGCACACTGCCGCAGTTGTCAAACCTGCTTTTTGATGCGAAAGAAGATAGTTTAACGCTTGCAGCGACTGATTTAGAAGTTGCCGCTAAAACGGTTATCAAAGCACAGGTATTGAAAGAAGGCGGAATTACTCTGCCCGGCAAACTTATAATTGATATCATCAAAAAACTGCCTCAGCAGGAAGTAGAGATAGAGGTTTCCGAAAACGAAAAGGTAATTATAAAATCCGGGAAAACAAAATATTCGCTTGTAGGACTTTCAAAGACGGAGTTCCCGGTTGCCGTTGATTTTGAAGGCGGAAAAACATTCAAAATAGCGACGGCTACGCTTAAAGATATGATAACAAAAACCAAGTTTGCTATTTCAATGGATGAGACCAGATACGTCTTAAACGGGATATATTTTCTTATTGAAAAAGGCAAGGCAATTATGGTTTCAACCGACGGAAAACGGCTTGCTTACATTTCAAAAGAAAATGCGGTTGATAAAAAAATCTCAAGTACATTTATAATTCCGTCAAAAGCGATTGAAGAACTTTTAAAAATTATTTCAGGTACATCAATTGAGGAAACGGAAGTCGGCGTGTTTGAAAACCAGATAGGGTTTAAAATCGGCGAGACAATTCTGCGCTCCCGGCTTATTGAGGGGCATTTCCCGAATTACGAACAAGTTATTCCGAAGGAGAAAAAGGGCTCTCTCAAAATAAAGACGAAGGATTTGCTTGATGCCACCGACCGGGTGCTGCCGTTCAGGCCCTCGTCAATAAAATACTCAGTCGGCAAGGGTAAAATTTTAATTTATTCAATGGAGCAGGGCAAGGGCGAGGGAAACGACGAAATAGAAACCGACTACAAAGGCGAGCCGTTCACTGTGGCTTACAATCCCAATTATGTTATTGATATGCTGCGCGTGGTGACCAACGATGAAATTATTTTTGAGTTCACTACACCGGTAAGCCCCGGGGTTTTGAGACCCGCTGACGACCCGAATTATCTTTACATAATTATGCCTATGCGGCTGGATTAGAGAGGCAGAGCGTAGAGCGTAGTTGAGAGAGCGTAGTTCTGTACTCTGTGCTCTATGCACTATGTTCTGGTGTTAAATGAGGAAAGGCGAAGTTAGGCATATCGGCACTATTGTTGACAAGTTTCTCAGCGGTTGCTCGATTACTCCCGACGGTTACGCACTAAGGGTATTTTTTTCCGAGTTTATAGGTCCTAAACTTTCAAAATATGCGGAACTTGTAAAATTTTCAAAAGATACCGTTTTTATATCGGTAAAATCCGCTGTCGTAAAAAACGAAATAACTTTAATGAGAAGAAAAATTATAAAAGCGTTAAATGAGTTTTTTGGAAGCGATAAAATAAAAAATCTAAAAATAGTTGAGGAATAAATATTATGACAAAAGAAAAAGAAAAAGCGGCGGAACAGTACAGTGCGTCAAAAATTCAGGTATTGGAAGGGCTGGATGCGGTAAGAAAAAGACCCGCGATGTATATCGGTTCAACCGGTGTTGAAGGACTCCATCATCTTGTTTATGAAGTAGTTGATAATTCTATTGACGAGGTGCTGGCGGGTTTTTGCAAGACGATTGATGTTGTAATTCACGACGATAATTCCGTCTCGGTTACGGATGACGGAAGAGGTATCCCCGTAGAGCCGCATCCGAAATATAAAAATAAATCTGCGCTGGAAGTCGTTATGACGATTCTTCACGCCGGCGGAAAATTTGACCATCAGTCATATAAGGTTTCCGGCGGTCTTCACGGCGTGGGCGTGTCGGTAGTCAACGCACTTTCGGAATATCTTGAGGTTGAGGTCTACAGAAACGGAAAAATTTATTATCAAAAATATTTGAGGGGAAAAACGGATGAGCCGATAAAAACTAAGGGTTCTACCGACGATATAGGCACGAAAGTCACTTTTAAACCTGACAAAGAAATTTTTTCGTCCATCGTTTATTCCTTTGATACGATTTCAAGTCGCCTGCGTGAACTTGCTTTCTTAAATGCCGGGACCCGCATTACAATCATTGACGAAAGGGATGATAAAGAACATACATTTTTTTATGACGGCGGCATAGTCCAGTTTGTGAAATATCTAAGTATGAATAAACATCCGCTTCACCCCGAGCCGATATTTTTTAAGAAAGAAAAGGACGGAATTATCGCGGAGGTTGCCATACAGTACAACGACAGTTATTCCGAAAATGTTATTTCATTCGCCAACAACATCAACACCCACGAGGGCGGGACGCATCTTACCGGTTTCCGCTCCGCTTTAACAAGGGTAATAAATGATTACATAAAAAACAAAGGACTGATAAAAGACAAAAATGTTTCATTGTCCGGCGATGACGTCCGCGAAGGGTTGACCGCCGTAATTTCAATAAAAATTCCCGAGCCGCAGTTTGAAGGACAGACGAAAACGAAACTCGGCAACTCCGAAGTTGAAGGAATTATGAAATCAATCGTCGGGGAGGCGCTCGGCACATTTCTGGAAGAAAACCCGACGGTAGCAAATAAAGTTACCGAAAAAGCGGTTTTGGCTGCGGAAGCCAGGGAGGCGGCAAGAAAAGCCCGCGAATTAACAAGAAGGAAAGGCGCTCTGGATTCCGGTTCGCTTCCCGGAAAACTTGCCGACTGCCAGGAACGGGACGCGTCAAAATGCGAAATTTATATCGTTGAGGGCGACAGCGCCGGCGGCTCCGCAAAACAGGGCCGCGACAGAAAGTTTCAGGCGATTCTTCCGTTAAAAGGAAAAATACTAAATGTTGAAAAATCCCGCATAAACAAAATGCTCGCCAACGACGAAATCAGGACTCTCATTACTGCCCTCGGAACAGGTATAGGTCAAGAGGATTTTGACATAAACAATTTGCGTTATCACAGGGTAATAATAATGACCGATGCCGATGTGGACGGTGCGCACATAAGAACACTTTTATTGACATTTTTTTATCGCCAGATGACTCAACTGATACAGAACGGAAATATCTATATCGCCCAGCCACCGTTGTATAAAGTCAAAAAAAGCAAAAAGGAATTTTATGTTGAGACCGAAGAGAAACTTGAAAGTATGCTTTTGGAAGAAGGGCTTTCTGACATAAAAATTTACGAACTGGAAAAAGAAAAAATTTCCACGGAGTACGACCAGAAAAAACTTTCGGCAATTCTTAAAAATTTAATTGAGTTTGAAATCCTCATAAAAAAACTTGTCAAAAAAGGCGTTTCTTGGGACGATTATCTTTCTTTTAAGAAAAAAGAAAAATTCCCGCTTTACAAAATTGATACCGATGATAAACCGGAATATATTTTTACGGAAAAAGAGTGGAAAAATTTTAAGGCGGAATACCTGAAAAAGAAAAAGGAGAAACGAGCAAAAGAACTTGCATCTGCGGGCGAGTTGCCGATGGTTGTCGGCGACGAGGAACTCGGAACTGAAGTAAAGGATTTATGGGAACTTGTTAAACTTGACCTTGTTGCCAAGAAACTTGAGGCGGAAAACGTTGATTTAGAAAATTACGGTAACGGCGAAGGAAAACCGCTTTACAGGATAGTGTCGTCGGCCGGCGAGGAAGCGGATGTCCACAATTTCCGCCAGTTGATAGATACCGTAATGAATTTGGGAAGAAAAGGGTCGGTAATCCAGAGGTATAAAGGTTTAGGAGAAATGAATCCTACTCAGTTATGGGAAACAACGATGGACCCGAAAAACAGAAAACTTTTGCAGGTGAAATTAGAGGATGCGGTTGAGGCGGACAAAATTTTTACAACGCTTATGGGCGATAAAGTTGAACCCCGCCGGCTGTTCATAGAGCAGCATGCCCACGAAGTAAGAAATTTGGATATATAAAAAATATAAAATTAGTCAAAGGAATAGAAAGGAAATCAAATTTATGCCCAGAGGAAGACCGAGAAAGATTAAAGTAGATAAGGAAAAGGAAGTTGCAAAAGTTGAGCAGCAGGATGAATCGCCGAAGGAAATATCTCCGGCGGAGACGGCGTCTGCCTCTACTCCGCCTCCGCTCAAACCGGTGCAATTAACCGAAGAAGAACAGAAACATGTTTTTCCGCGCAACATTGAGGACGAGATGAAGACGTCCTATATTGACTACTCTATGTCCGTCATCGTCGGCCGCGCATTGCCTGATGTCCGCGACGGCTTGAAGCCCGTCCACCGCCGCATACTTTTCACGATGAAAGAAATGGGTTTAAGGCACAACACGGCATACAAAAAATCCGCGAGAGTCGTCGGCGATTGTCTCGGTAAATATCATCCCCATGGCGATTCATCAGTGTATGAGGCAATGGTCAGAATGGCGCAGGATTTTTCGCTCCGCTATCCGCTCGTTGAAGGTCAGGGAAATTTTGGCAGTGTTGACGGCGACCCGCCGGCTGCGATGCGTTATACGGAAGTTCGGCTTGACCAGATTTCAGAAGAGGTGCTCGGCGACCTTGATAAAAACACAGTTGATTTCGGACCGAATTATGATGCGTCTATGACCGAGCCGCTTGTACTTCCTTCAAAACTTCCCAATCTTTTGTTAAACGGTTCTTCCGGAATTGCCGTCGGTATGGCGACAAATATTCCGCCTCATAATCTCACTGAAATTTGCGACGCTATAGCCGCAGTTATAGAAAATCCTGAAATTGATATTCCGGAACTTTCAAAAATTATAAAAGGTCCCGATTTTCCGACTGCCGGAATTATTTTTGGAAGGCAGGGAATAAAGGACTATTTTGCGACGGGTCGCGGCTCAATAAGAATAAGAGCAAAAGCGGATATTGAAGATATAAAAAGCGGAAAAACGGCAATTATCGTCAACGAACTTCCGTATCAGGTCAATAAAGCAGTCCTTATTGAAACAATAGCCGACCTCGTGAAAGATAAAAAAATTGAGGACATCTCCGATATCCGCGACGAGTCGGACCGGGACGGTATGCGGCTTGTTATTGAGGTAAAACGGGACGGCAACCCGCAGGTCGTGTTAAACCAGTTATTCAAACATACCCAGATGGAATCATCTTTCGGAGTAATAATGCTTGCCCTCGTCAATAACCGTCCCCGCGTCCTCAACATAAAAGAGATGCTTGTGCATTATGTTGAGCATAGAAAAATAATAGTTGTCCGTCGGACAAAGTTTGAACTTGCCAAAGCGGAAGCGCGCGCACACATTTTAGAGGGCTTGAAAATAGCGCTTGATAACCTCAATAAAATAGTAAAACTTATACGGGAATCAAAAGATACCGATATAGCCAGAACCCGCTTGATGGAAGAGTTTGAGTTATCAAAAATTCAGGCCCAGGCGATTCTGGATATGAAACTGTCGCAACTTACCGGTCTTGAACAGAAAAAGATTGACGATGAATATCTTGAACTGATAAAGACGATTGAAAAACTGAAATCCATTTTAGACGACCCAAAAAAGGTCTTGACCATCATCAAAACTGAACTGGCGGAACTCAAAGAAAAATACGGCGACGAAAGAAGAACAAAAATTGTTGCCAATGCGGTTGACCTGGATATGGACGATTTAATTACTGAGGAGGATGTCGTCGTAACCATTTCCCACGCCGGCTATATCAAAAGAATGCCGACGACAACTTACAAATCACAGCATCGCGGCGGAAGAGGCGTAACCGGTATGACGACCCGCGAAGAAGATTTTATAGAAAATCTTTTTGTGACATCTACGCATTCTTATATGCTGCTTTTCACAAACAGGGGCCGCGTTTACTGGCTGCGCGTCTATGAAATCCCGGAGGCGCAGAGGACATCAAAAGGCAAGGCGATAATAAATCTTGTGCAACTATCATCCACTGAGGAAAAAATCACCGCTGCGATTCCGATAAGGTCGTTTGAAGAAAAGAAGAGTTCGTATCTTTTGATGGCGACACGGAACGGGACAATCAAAAAGACCGAACTTGCCGAATACTCAAATATAAGAAAATCGGGAATTATCGCTATCAATCTTGACGACGGCGATTCTTTAATAGACGTCAAGCACACCGACGGTAAACAGGAGGTCATTCTCGCTACCAAAAACGGACTTGCCATCAGATTTAACGAAGAACAAATACGGGTAATAGGCAGATCCGGAAAAGGCGTGCGCGGAATCCGTCTTAACAAAGATGATGAGACCATCGGAATGGAAACGGTTTCTGCCAAAGATACCGTCTTAATCGCAGCTGTCAACGGTTACGGAAAAAGAACTCACATAGACGACTATCGTCTGCAATCCCGCGGCGGAAAAGGCGTTATCAACATAAAGACCACCGATAGGAACGGTTGCGTCATCGGCATAAAAAATGTAAAGGACGACAGCGACATAATGCTGATGACCGAAAAAGGCATTATGATAAGAATGGCAGCAAAGGGCATCTCCGTCATAGGAAGAAACACGCAGGGCGTGCGGCTTATCCGTCTTGAAGAGGGCGACAAACTGGCATCAATCGCTTATGCGGCGAAGGAAACCGAAAATGGAGACGACAAAGAAGTTTGAGACGCTCAATCACACCGCGGATGTGGGTATTATCGCTTACGGAAAAACCACCGGCGATCTTTTTGAAAATGCCGCATTCGGAATGTTCTCCGTTATCACCCCGCTTGAAAAAATTAATGAAAAAATTTTAATATCCGTTTCAATTGACGCACACGATAACGAGGAACTTCTGATAACCTTTCTTAATGAACTCCTGTATTATTATTCAACAAAAAAAGTACTCTTTAAGAGATTTGATATCTTAAAAATAAGCGAAACCCATCTGGATGCCAACATATCCGGCGAACAGATTTCCGCCCACGAAATTTCAAACGATATCAAAGCCGCCACCTACCACAATTTGAAAATTGAAAAAACCACCGCCGGCTACAAAACCCAAATAATTTTTGATGTGTAAAAACAGAAAATATGCCGCAGTTCTGTCCCTTAAAAAAAGTTGACGATTACAGGTGGAAGATTGAAAAAATCGGAGGGATGCGCACCGAGGGGCTGATTTTTGCTTCCGAAAAAATGGTGTCTAACATCTGTAATGACAACGCATACCAGCAGGTCTCAAATGTCGCTACACTCCCGGGTATTATCGGTAAATCACTTGCAATGCCGGATATACACTGGGGATACGGTTTCCCGATAGGCGGTGTCGCCGCTTTTAATCTTAATGACGGAGTAATTTCCCCCGGGGGAATCGGTTACGACATAAACTGCGGCGTGCGGTTATTGCGGACGAACCTTTCAAAAAAAGACGTGGGAAACCACGTAAAAAATCTGGTTGCCGGACTTTTCACAAACATACCGTCGGGAGTGGGTTCAACCGGCAAGTTAAATCTTTCGTCCAAGGAAGTAAAAAATGTTCTTGAAAAAGGCGCAAAGTGGGCGCAAGATTCGGGCTTCGGCGAAAAAAAGGACTCGGAAAACATTGAGGAAAAAGGAACACTTGCCGGAGCGGATTTTTCAGCGGTTTCGCCCAGAGCAGTTGAAAGAGGGAGAGAGCAGTTAGGCACGCTCGGTGCCGGAAATCATTTTTTGGAGATTCAGGAAGTTGTTGAAATTTACGACGAAAAATATGCGCAAAAATTCGGAATTTTTTTGGGACAAATAACGGTGATGATTCATACCGGAAGCCGCGGGCTGGGTTATCAGGTCTGCGACGACTATATCAAAGTAATGCTTTCTGCGGCAAGAAAATACGGAATAAATTTAATTGACAAGCAACTCGCCTGCGCGCCGGTTTTATCCGATGAAGGCAAAAAATATTTTTCGGCGATGGCTTGCGCGGCAAATTACGCATTTGCGAACAGACAAATAATTACGCACTGGGTCAGGGAAACGTTTATGAAAGTGCTGACGAAATCGCCGAAGGACTTAGGACTTGAACTGGTCTACGATGTCGCTCACAACATCGGAAAATTTGAGGAACACGGCGGTAAAAAAATATTCATTCACAGAAAAGGTGCGACCCGTTCATTTCCGGACATACCCGTTTTAATCCCGGGAACTATGGGAACGGCAAGTTATGTGCTGGTCGGGACCGAACAGGCATTAAAAGAGACCTGGGGAAGCACCTGCCACGGCGCCGGAAGGGTGATGTCAAGAACGCAGGCGTTAAAAGGTGAAAGGGGCTCCGAACTTGCCAAACGGCTTGAAAGCGAAGGAATCACCGTTCAGGCAAAAGAATGGAAAACACTTGCCGAAGAATCGCCAAATGCTTACAAAGACGTAAATATGGTCGTTGATGTGTGCCACCGCGCCGGCATCTCCAAAAAAGTCGCAAAAATGAAACCGCTTGGCGTGGTAAAAGGGTAGCAGAAATCAAAAACCGATTTTTTCACTTGACTTTTTTATTTTTTTAGATATACTTAAATGCAGAAAAAGTTTTATTTGGAGGAATTGATATGTCGCATGTACTGATAAAAGAAAAAAAATATTCCGGGCAATATGTTGCAATAGCGGATTTTAACAAACCGGATGTAATTGCCCACGATAAAGACCCGCAAAAAGCATATAAAAAAGCAACGGGGAAAGGATTCTCCGACCCCGTTATATTATTTGTACCTGCCAAGAACATGGTTCAAATATATTAAGAATGGAACTCTTAAACATACCTTTTTCAAAATTAAGTTCCGGAGACATCTCCCGTCCGTGGTTGCCCGTCACCATAATAAATCCTCATACAAATAAAAGATTAAAAGTTTTGGGATTGGTTGATACCGGTGCGGATGAGTGTGCCCTACCCTCGCGTTTTGCAAGTATTCTCGGACATAACTTAAATGCCGGTTTTGTGAAAGAAATAAATACCGGTAACGGTAAAACTACTGCATATTCACACACGGTCAGGATTGAGATACGAAATTTTACCGGTCAAGATGTTCTGATTGATTTTATGCCGAATTTGAACGTCCCGTTACTTGGTGTGAAAAGTTTTTTGAGTAAATTTATTTTGACGCTTGACTATCATAAACAGATATTTTCGTTGAAGGGATAAGTTGCATAAATCAGCAAAAAGTTAACACCGGCATAAATTAGATATAATTAAATCACGCCGCATCATTGACCCGTCGTTCCCGTCCCACGGAGCGAAATGAAAAAAACAGCCCCAACCGCGAAACAGAGAATCTCAAAAATAAAACCAAGTATTCAGATTTGTAATCACTGCGGCCGAAGTGTGTCGCTCGGTTCCGGTTGGTTTGTCAACAGAGTCCCCGACCTGAATGATATCGCCACCAGAAAAGCAAATAATGTAAATTATCCCAAAGGCGATTATGTTTGCATTGAATGCGACTCAAAAACAAGTGACGATTATGTGGTTTTGAATGAAAGATTTCGTATATGAAAAATCAAAAACAGTTTGAAGTTAAAATTTACTCATCCGGCTATTGCACTTATAAAGTTAAAGCCGAAGATGAAAATTCAGCAATAATAAAAGCAAGAAAATTGCCTGTAAATCAGAAAGAAATATTGAGCAATCTGGAAAACTGGCACTCCGCTGACGAAGCCGAAGAAATTAACAAATAGAGTTTGACTTATTATCTCAAAAAAAGTAGAATAAACTTATAAAAATATGCAAAATAATTGTAGAAAAAATGGAATCTATTTTGTTGATTTTGAATTTATCTGCGGGGAATATGAACAAAATTTTGGGAAAATTTTCTCTGCGAAAAATGAAAATTTTTTAGAAAAGAAAATTCATAATTATCTTAAGAATTATTACGGAAAAAAACGTTTAACGGAAATTACAGACAACGTTTATTATTTCTATAACGGTGAAGTCGGAGTAAAATGCACCGGCTGGCAGGAAGTCAAAAGTTTCAAAGAACTTGTATCAAAATTAGTTTAACAAAAAACAAAAATAATATGAATTTAGAAGAGTTTAAAATTGAGATTAATAAAATATCGAAAAAAGGTTATATGAAGTCCATGAGGAGCGGCAATACCGGGGTAGGACACACTTTGGAGCAAAAACTTGGTTTAACTGAAAACAACATTGCCGGGCCTGATTTAGAAAAAATTGAACTTAAAACCCAAAGAAAAAATGTATCTAACCGAGTAACAATGTTCACTTTTAATAGAGGCGCTTGGCAGCAGAAACAGAATTATATCGTTGAAAAATACGGCTATAAAGATGAGGATGAGCGTCCGGCACTTTATTGTACGGTCAATAATAACCCAAATCCGCAAGGTTTATTTTTAGAAATTGATAAAAATAATGATTTAATGCTTTTAAAACACATTGATAAAGTTGTATTAGGACAGTGGAAATTAACTCATCTTACCGAGCAATTCGAGAAAAAAATGCCTAATTTAATGGTTGTTTTTGCAGATACTAAATTGAACGAAAAAAACGAAGAAGAATTTTGGTACAACGAAGCGTATCTTTTGGAAAATGTCAATAGCAAAATTTTTCTTGATTACATTGAAAAAGGTATTATAATAATGGACATAAGAATCCACTTGAAACCGAATGGAACGGTTCGCAATCATGGGACTGCTTTCAGAATTGAAGAGAAATATCTCATTGATTGTTTCTTACATAAGGGAAAAATAATATAAGATATGAAAAAATCCATGGATTTGTCTTGGGATTTTAGAAACGAGAATACCAAAACATATACCCATTGTTTTCATAGTTATCCTGCTATGATGATTCCTCAAATAGCGGAAAGATTGATAGAAACGTATGGTCAAAAAGCAAAATTATTGTTTGACCCATATTGCGGTACTGGAACGTCTTTGGTAGAGGCAAATTTAAAAAACATAAATGCTATTGGAACTGATTTAAATCCATTGGCTCGGTTGATTTCTAAGGTTAAAACTACAAAAGTTAACTTGCAGAATTTGGATTTATTTATAAGAGATTTTAATGATTTCATTTTTCAAATACATTTTAACAATTCCCGTAAATCATTAATAATACCTGATTTCAATAATATAAATTTCTGGTTCAAAAAAAACATCATAATGGATTTGGCTACCGTAAAACAATACGTGAATAATGTGCAAGATGAAGACATAAAAGATTTTTTCAAAGTTGCTTTCAGTGAAACGGTAAGGGAGGCATCGCTGACGAGAAACGGTGAATTTAAATTATACAGAATGTCTGAAAAACAAATTCAGAAGTTTGAGCCGGACGTTTTCGGATTAATGTTCGGTAAATTATTGCGCAATAGAAACGGATATGCTAAATTCAGTGAAAAACTTTGTAACGGTGCACATACGGATGTATTTGATTTTAATTCTTCCGAAAAAATACCTGATGATATAATTGCCGATGGGAACGTTGATATTGTCGTAACATCTCCACCTTACGGGGATTCACGAACTACCGTTGCATATGGGCAATTTTCGCGTTTAGCAAATCAGTGGTTAGATTCTGAAAATGCAAATCAAGTAGATAAAAAATTGATGGGCGGTATAAGAGTGCAGGAAATACCGAAGTTTGATATAAAAGTATTAGACGATATTATAAAAAAAATAAAAAGTAAGGATGAAAACAGGGTAAAAGATGTTGCTTCATTTTATATTGATTTATTTTCTTCCGTGAATAATGTATCAAAAAAAGTTAAAAAAAACGGAGTTGTTTGCTATGTTGTAGGTAACCGAAAAGTAAAAGGCACAATTTTGCCGACTGACGAAATAATAGTCAAAATGTTCGAATTAAACGGTTTTAAGCATATAAAAACCAGCGTTAGAAACATACCCAATAAAAGAATGCCCGCAAAAAATTCCCCTTCAAACGAGCTCGGCAAATTAGACGATACGATGACCCAAGAATATATTGTAATATTGAAAAAAATATAATCAGAGCGGTTCTGGTTTTTTATTCGAAAACTTAAAAAGTAATTTTAGGATGAGTATATAAAATTTGTCCCTGAATAGGTGTATATGTTATTAAGATAAATGAAAAAAATAAAAGAATATTTATTGTGGCTTGTTGAAATTAATAATTTGAAAAATTATTTAATGGTATTTTCTAGTTTGTCTGTGATAATTGGATTAATTATATCATATGGTTTTTTAACGAATCGACCTAAAATAAAACTTATCCCGCACAATCCTGTTGTGATTGTTGATTTTATTAAATTTAATGAAGAGTTAAAAAAGAATGGATGCGATATTACTATTGATTTAGAGAAGTATACGAAATATGAGGGTTTAAGAAGTGCATCAATTAAGGGAAATTTGATTAAACCATATTTTATATGTCATTATTTAGACTGGTATGATAAATCAAAATCAAATTTTTATGACAAATATGACAAGAAAGCAATTCAGGCAAAAGATTTTGATCAAAATAAATTTAATTTATCAATCCTGAAATGCAAACTCGGTTATGAAAAACAACAAGATGAAACTGCTTTAAGTCCTTCTAATATGTTTAATTCACCAATCAATTTTTTATTACAATTACAATTACAATATGGATATAAAGCGACCGATAATTCATTAATTGAGTTTTTTAAAGACATCTTAAATATTGAAATAAGAAAAATAACGGAAATAAATAAACAATTGATAGCTTATAAAAGTCTAAGCGAAACACGGTATATTACTTTGACACCTTTTGAAATCAAAAACATTGGTAAATCTGACGCAATTGACATTCCAATTTCAATAAATATGAGCGATGCTCCTGGAATAGGCTTACTTCAAGAGGTTATAGAAAACCAAGTATTTCAAATTGATAATATAAAGAAACGTTTAATAAATATTAACATCTCGTGTTTAAAACCTGGTCAAAACAGATTGATTGTTTTTAAAAGTAAAAATCAACCAGCAACTTCTGAATTATTGTCAGTAGGTATGCCAAAATATGAGACTATTCCTAATTTTAATCTAATTTGGATTAGTTTTATCATTTTAATAATCATTGTTATTTTTTTTAGTATAAGAGATTTTCATAAAACCACGCATCATCTATAGTACATGCAAGAATTTTACTTGACCTGCAACTTACCTCAAAAAAATAAAAAAACACTTGACTTTATGAGAAACTTTATGTAAACTGTAGTTGACATAAGGTTGACATAGAGATGACAAAAGGATAGAAATATGCCGGATAACATTGAAATCAGACCGAGAGTAATGAAAACGCTGTCGGAGATAGATTATCTGCATGGCAAAATTGCGGGTAGTTCAACAAAAGGAGTGTTCGTTCCGGTAGTTCAGAAAGAATCGGCGGTAATAATGGCTTATGCTTCAACGACAATTGAGGGAAGCACGTTGACTCCGCAGGAAGTCAAACAGGTGGATGACGGTGAAAGACCGCGAAAACCGGAATTCCATATACAGATGGTAAAAAATTATCTGGACGTCGTCAGATGGATAAGAGAAAAAGAAAATACAAAAGTTATTACGGAAGGCAGTATTTTTACATTGCACAAAATTATCGGTGAAAAAGCGGTTGCCGGCGTTCCTGTCGGTAAATACAGAAAGGTTCAGGTATATGTCGGAGACCACACGCCGCCTTCGCCCGAAAAAGTTCCGCATCTTATGAAAAAGTTTTTAGATTGGTTAAATAACGAAAGCCATCAATATCATCCTGTTTTAAGTTCTGCGATTGCTCATCTTGAAATTGCAACGATACATCCTTTCCGCGACGGCAACGGCAGAGTAGCCAGAGTGTTAGCCAGTTGGGAATTATATCGCCGCGGATTTGACACCCTGCACGTTTTTACGCTGGACGATATTTTATTGGAAAACAGGAAATTCTATTATTCGCAATTAAGCAACGCAAGAAAACCCGGCGGATTGGCTGACTGGCTGGAATATATCTGCGATATAACGGCTGAAGGGCTTGAGCGGGCATATAATCGTCTTAAATCGGCGCAGGCAACGGAAAAAAAACTGCCTTCACTTTCCGAAACGCAGAAGAGATTGCTGATAATATTGGCGCAAGACGGTCCAAAAACAATGAAACAACTTACGGCGGAACTTCAAATTACCCGACAGGGTGTCTACAAGGTATTAAATCCGTTATTAAAAACAAAAAGGGTAATATCTGTCGGTACCAGACGTAACAGGCAATATTCAATTACAATTTAGTGCGTATTCTGAAACGTATTTTGTGCCGGACTTGAATTTTTTCATCTTTTAGAAAAAAATGGATAAGTGCGGTTGACAAATCCCGAAAATTCTGTTAAAATTAAAATATGATTGACATAAAAATTATCAGGGAAAATCCGGAGATTGTAAAAGAAGGGCTCAAAAAAAGGAACTCAAAATTCAACCTGGACGAAATAGTTTCTTTGGACGGAGATTACAGAAAAATCCTTAAGGAAAACGAGGAACTGAAGGCAAAAAGAAATAAAATCACGGACGACATATCCAAAAACCCCGCCAAAAAAAGCGAACTGCTCCCCGAAATGCAGCGTCTGAAACAGAGTATAAAAGATGCGGAAGAAAAACTGAAAAAATTTGACGAACTATTTTTTGACAAATTGCTTTATATCCCGAATATGCCCGACGATACCGTGCCGATAGGAATGTCTCCCACGGACAACAAAGTTGTGCGGCAGTCCGGCGATATAAAAAAATTTGATTTTGAACCGCTTGACCACCAGACACTCGGCGAGGGGCTTAAAATTTTTGATTTCAAAACGGCGTCAAAACTTTCCGGCAGTCGTTTCGCGCTGCTTAAAAATGAAGGCGCAAAATTGGAGCGCGCTTTAATAAATTTTATGATTGATATTCATTTGGCGAGCGGTTATAAAGAAATTTTTCCGCCTTTTATTGTTGAAAAAAAATGCCTCATCGGGACGGGGCAACTTCCGAAATTTGAAGAAGAACTTTACAAGTGCAACGATAACGAATATCTGATACCTACTGCGGAGGTCCCGCTCAGCAACATTCACCGCGAAGAAATTTTAACGGAAGAACAACTCCCGCTCAAATATGTCGCATATACCGCCTGTTTCCGGCGGGAAGCGGGGTCTTACGGGAAAGATACCAGCGGGCTTATCAGGAACCATCAGTTTAATAAAGTTGAACTCGTAAAATTTACAAAACCGGAAGAATCAATGGCTGAACTTGAAAAAATGGTCTCGGACGCCGAGGAGATTTTGAAACAACTTGAACTCCCATATCGCGTGGTTGAACTCTGCACGGCCGATTTAGGTTTTTCATCGGCGAAGACATACGATTTGGAAATTTGGATGCCCGGCGAAAAGAAATGGCGCGAGGTTTCTTCAGTTTCAAACTGTAAAGATTTTCAGGCGAGACGGCTTAACTGCAAAATCCGCCGCGATAAAAAATTAGAATTTGTCCACACGTTAAACGGTTCGGGAGTTGCCGTCGGCCGCACTTTCGCCGCAATTCTGGAAAATTTTCAAAATAACGACGGCTCGGTTTCAATTCCAAAAAATCTTGCAAAATATACGGGGTTTGAAAAAATAGGAGGTTGATATGGAGTACGACAGAAAAATTGACTGGCAGATTAACAATAATGTAAAAATAGAACTTGTAAAAAGATGGATAAATGTTCAAAAACTGAGGATTACGACGGCGAAAGGCAATGTGGAAATTAAAGGCGAACTGGATTTTACCGGCAGCGCGGCGAAGGATTTAGAAGAATCTGCCGTAATAAATATGCTTAAAACTCTGGATATGGCGTTAAGGGGAATACCGAATACCCGGGATATAAAATGGAATTTAGACCGTTTTCAGAGAGTCGGCGCCCGCTGGCAGTTAACTAAATCACTCAAAGCGGAAAAGGAAAAAGAGAAAAATAAATAATTTTACAGTATGAAAATATTTACCGATAAAATTGGTTTTGAAACGAAAGGCAACTGCGATATAGTTGATATTACGCCGGAACTTAAAAAGATTTTGGAAAAATCAAAAATAAAAAACGGCATCTTGAATGTTTTTATTGCCGGTGCGACGGGCGCTATTACTACGATAGAATACGAACCGGGTCTGGTTTCCGATTTACAGGACTTACTGAAAAAACTTGCGCCTGAAGCCGGCGACTACGGGCATAACAAGACGCATTCCGACAGTAACGCCCACTCGCATTTAAGAGCGTCGCTTCTCGGACCCTCGTTGACCGTTCCGGTTGATAACGGCAAAATGGTTTTGGGCGTCTGGCAACAGATAATTTTCGTTGATATGGACAACCGCCCTCGGAAAAGGGAAGTTTTGGTAAAAATCATCGGAGAATAGTCGCTCGCAAGCAAATTTCTTTGAGACGCTCGTCAGAACTCGCTCTGCAATTTATTCCTGGAACGAATAAGTCGTAAATTGAGGCTCTTCAGAAATTTCTTGCTCGCTCCGTGAATAAAAAGGTAGAAATATGCTCATAGGTATTATGTCCGACTCTCACGATAATATGAACGCCATCAGGAAGGCGGTGGATTTTTTCAACGGAAAAAATGTTGAAATTGTTCTGCATGCGGGTGACATTGTCTCGCCTTTTACCGCCCAAGAGTTTGAAAAATTAAAGATGAAATTTGCCGGTGTCTTCGGTAATAACGACGGAGATAAACCATATTTATTGGAAAGGTTTAAAAATATCGGGGAAATTAAGCAGGATTTTTTTGAGTTGGCTCTCGGCGGGAAAAAAGTCGTCGTTATGCACCAGCCGAAATTCATAGACCAGTTAAAGATATGCAAAAATTACGATATCGTTATCTACGGGCATACCCACGAAATTGATATAAGAAAAGATTCCGCTCTTGTTATAAATCCCGGAGAATGCGGCGGATGGCTCACCGGAAGAAGCACCATCGCAATTCTTAACACGATAAATCTCACCCCTGAAATAATTGATTTACCATAAATGGACAAATGTCCATTTATTCCTTCACCATATGAAAAACTTCATTTTATTTTTATTTATTGAACTTTTGCTCTGCCAGTATATTTTTGCGGATGTTTTCTCTAAAGCGAAGGTTCTGAAAATCGGCAGTTCGGAAATAAAAAAAAATGTTAAAATTGAAAATGTTTCATTGGAAATTATATCCGGCAAACACAAAAATAAAATTGTTGATGTGAAAAATTATTTATGGGACGAAAAAAATTACAATACGCAAATAAAACAAAATAGCGTAGTAGTGGTCGCAATAGCGGAAAATGAATGCGGTGAAATTGAAAATGTTTTTATTAGAGGATATGTCAGGGATAAATTTTTGCTTTTAACCGTTTTGATTTTTTTTGCGGTTTTGTGTTCGGTCTGCGGCTGGAAAGGGGCAAGAGCATTCGCTTCTATTTTTTTAAATATTTTTCTTCTTGTAAAAGTGCTTATTCCTCTAATAAAGGACGGTTATTCCCCGCTTATCAGTTGCAGTGCCGTTGCTCTAATAGGGGCAATTATTACGATTTTTTTAATTTTCGGTTTTACGAAGAAATCTTTTGTTTCATTGTGCGGTATAACCGCCGGTATTTTATTCGCAGGTATTACTACGCTTATTTTTTTAAAGTTAAGTAAAATTTCAGGAATTTTTTTAGAGGGTTCGCGGATGATTATTACAATGGTAAGAACTTCCGATAGTTGGAAAATTACGGATTTTGCATCGCTTATCGCCGGCGGCACGGTTATCGCCTCGCTCGGCGCCGTTATTGATGTGGTTGTGGATGTTGTTTCCGGAATGAATTCAGTTTCCATTTCCAATCCGGACATTAAAAAAAGTGATTTAATCTCATCGGGTCTTGAAATAGGCAGGGATGTTTTGGGCGGGATGCTGGGCAGTTTGTTGTTCGTATTTGTCAGCACATCACTGGTAATGATTGTGGTCTACACCGTTCTTCATGTCCCGTTTATAAGAATAATAAACTGGGAATTTTTTTCTATCGTCGTAATACAGGCATTTATTTCAAGTTTAGCGTTTGTCGTTTCAATTCCACCGACGGTTTATTTAATGGGTTTCATTTCAAAAAATTAAAATATGCGCAGGAATTTTTTTCTTTTGGTTTCATTACTTGTGTTATCGGTCAATTTTATTTTCGCTGATTCTTGGCCCGAACCGCCGGAACATGATTTTTATGCTCATCCTTTGCTTGAAATATCAAAATCAAAAGATAATTATGCCGTCGGCAAAGTTATCAAGGTAATAAAAACTGATAAGCAGTCGGATATTCTGTCGGTAAAAATTACTTTCGGTGCGTCCCGCGGACAAATTGCGGAAGCCGCAAATTACAGAGAAGGATTTTTAATTGATGTGCGTCCGGGTAGCAGGATTCTTATTTCTTATAAGGATAATATCAACAAAGCGACTGTGGTTGATTATGACAGAACTTTATCGCTTGCGTTGTTGGCATTTTTGTTTCTATTATTCGTTCTAATTATCGGAGGGCTGAATAAACTTGGCGGACTTTTCACTCTTTTTGCGGGAATAGTAATTATAATTTTTGTTTATGTGCCTTTAATAATTCATGGATACAGTCCTCTGGTAATTTCACTTTTCATTGTATTTTTTATCACCTCAACGATAATTTTTTTTATCGGGAAATTCAGCAGAAAATCCGTATCAGCGATAGTCGGAACACTTTTGAGCATAATTTTTGTTTTAATTCTCGGCATGATTTTTTATCCGCTTGCGAATATAAACGGATTTTCATTAGAGCCGGTTCAATTTCTTAACTATTTTTCAAAAAATTATTCTTCACAGCCGTTTAACAATTTCCAGCAATTACTTTTTTCTGTTTTAATTATAGGTGCGTGCGGCGTGATTATAGATGTCGCTGTCTGTGTTGCTTCTTCAATGGAGCAGATTGTATTAAAAAGGTCCGGCATATCAAGAAAGGAACTGATACATTATGGAATGAATGTGGGACGGGATATATCATCCGTTGTTTCCAATACGCTTGTTCTCGCCTATTTCGGTGCGGAACTGGTTTTAATTATTTCTTTGACCGTTTCAATCCGTTCTTTAACAAACCTTTTTAATAATGAATGGTTTTTTATAGTTGTGTTTCAGACCGTCGCCGGTTCCATAGGTTTCTTACTTGCGGTACCATTTACCGCGATATCTTCCGGGTATCTAATGGCTAAAAAGTGATTTTCCGCCGGCAAAGACTCTCCGATTGCCTTACCTCAGGAAATAAACTTTCAAAAATAAAAAAAAGTACTTGACAGAATTTGGATTTTGTGCTACAATTGCCGGAAAGGTGCTACTATGGAAAAATTATTCAGGTTCGGCGTTTCATTAGAAAAGACCCTGCTTGATAAATTTGATAAACTTATAAGATCCAGAAACTATACAAATCGTTCGGAGGCATTTCGCGATTTAATTCGCCAGGAACTAATAAAGAAGGAATGGCAGGAGGGCAAGGAAATCGCCGGAGCGATAACCCTTATCTACGATCACCACAAAAGAGAACTTGCGGATAAACTTACGGATATACAGCACGATTTTCACGACTTAATTATTTCAACGCAGCATATTCATTTAGACCATGATAATTGTCTGGAAATAATTGCGGTTAGAGGGAAATCCAGTGAAGCCAGAAAACTATCGGATATATTAAAGTCAATAAAAGGCGTGAAACACACAGCATTAAGCATGTCAACAACGGGGAAGGAAGTATAATTTTTTTTGTTTTATAAGTAGCACGATTTTTATAATTGTAGCAAAAAATCCAATTAGTCCAATTGGTCTAATTGAAAATGGAGGCAAAAAGTATGTTGAGAAAAGCGTTTGGTTTTTGTTTGGTTGTTTTATGGGGTTCTGTTTTGTTTGCGGCTCATCCGTTAACGACGGATGATATCGGGACCGTTGAAATTGGAAAGTATGAATTGGAAGTGGGGTATGATAATTGTAAGGATGAAAATATTTTCAGAAATCACTCCTGCGGTTTATCGCTGAAACACGGAATTACGGAAAAAATGGACATTGGGATTTCATTCCCATATCAGGTAGAGCCGAAACCGGCGGAACCGCTTGGGATGACGACGCTTGGTTTCAAATTCCTTTTGCTGAAAGATATTTTTGCTTTAACCGTCAACAATGAACTTGGTTCTTCAGAATATTTTTTGAACGGTATTTTTTCAAGGGAAATCCAACCCGTCACCGTTCACGCAAATATTGGCTATGCGGTTTCTGGCGATGAAAACACAGAAGGCGAAATAATTTACAGTTCCGCGATTGAATACCCGTTGGAAAAAATTGATTTAGTGGGTGAAGTTGTCGGCGAAAAAATTGGGCTTCAGAATTACCTATTAGGAGTCCGATACAAACTTGCCGATATTTCTTCGCTGAATTTTGCTTATGGGAAGGGGTTCAAAAATACAGGAGAGAAAATCTCTTTTGGATTTCACACAGAATTTTAACGGGAGGTTAATATGCACATACCAGACGGATATTTAGGACCGGTAACCTGCGGATTTTTCTATGCAGTTATGATTCCAATATGGGCAGTCGCTTCAAAGATTGTTAAGAATACACTCAAAGCGAAACAGGTGCCGCTTCTGGCAATAGGTGCGGCATTCAGTTTTGTGATAATGATGTTCAATGTGCCGATACCCGGCGGGACAACCGGGCATGCCGTAGGCGGCGTTTTGGTTGCAATACTTCTTGGACCATGGGCGGCAAGTATCGCCATTACCGTGGCACTTGTGATTCAGGCGCTTTTATTCGGTGATGGAGGCATTACGGCAATCGGCGCTAACTGTTTTAACATGGCTTTTGTGCTTCCATTTGCCGGGTATTACATCTATAAAACGATTAGTTACAATTCTTCTGCATATTCAAATAGAAGAGTCATTGCCGCAGGCATTGCCGGTTATGTAGCCCTTAATATTGCTGCAGGACTTACCGGATTTGAGTTCGGTATCCAGCCCCTGTTACATAAAACAGCAAGCGGACAGGCACTCTATTGTCCTTATGGATTAAATGTCGCCTTGCCTGTAATGTTGGGAGAACACCTGTTGATTTTTGGATGGGTGGAAGCGATTGTAACTGCCCTTGTAATAAAATATCTGCAGAAACATTCTACGGAACTTCTTGAAGAAGGGAGGAAAAACTGATGAAGATTACTACTAAACTTTGGCTGGGGCTGGCGGTATTGGTTATACTTTCTCCGCTCGGGCTTATATTACCGGAGCATTTTAAAGCCGGCTCTGCCTGGGGCGAATGGAGTGCAAACGAAATGCAAAAACTCGTAGGTTATATTCCTCAAGGACTCAAAAAGTTCGCGAGCATTTGGAATGCTCCTATGCCGGATTACGCTTTTAAGGGCTGGGAAGAAAAGGGACTATCGCAGTTAAGTTTTGCTTATATAATATCAGCCATCGTAGGAATCGGACTGATTGTGCTCGTCATAACGGGTATAGGAAAATTATTAAATGTCAAAAAGTAATAATTTTATAGAGCGCTCCCTTGCGGGCGCTCTACACTTTTTAAAAGAATCCGTCTTTGCCGATGAATATGCTTTGAAGAGAGGATTTTTGCAGTCATTAGATCCCAGAATAAAAACAATAACTTTCTTGATGTTGATCGTTCTGATAATTCTTACAAAGAATATCCGTATCTTATTTTACCTGTATGCGTTGTGTTTGTTGCTGGGCTCTATTTCTAAAATCAACTTAGGGTTTTTCTTAAAGCGAACCTGGATATTTATTCCCTTGTTTTCTCTTTTTATTGCGTTCCCTGCTATGTTTAGCATTTTTACGCCGGGTGAAACGCTGGCTGTCTTAAACATATCCGGAATTAAACTTACAATTACCCGTCAGGGATTTTTTGGGGCATCTTTATTTGTCGTGCGTGTGATGACCTCAGTATCTTTTGCCGTTCTTTTAAGCATTACGACCAAGCATTTTGAATTGCTTAAGGTTTTGCGGATTTTCGGAATCCCGCAGGTATTTGTGATGACGGTCGGAATGTGTTACAGGTACATCTACCTGTTTATAGAGATTATAGAAAACACTTATCTTGCCGTTAAAAGCCGCATCGGAACAAAAGTTCATTACAAAACAGGACAGCATCTTGTTGCATGGAATATTGCATTTCTTTGGCAGCGTTCGTATCAATTGAATGAAGATGTATATAAGGCGATGCTTTCCAGGGGATATCGCGGAGAATCAGTTGCACTGGATGATTTCAAAATCAAAACAGAAGATTGGCTGTGGTTATGTCTGGTCGTAATAATTTCCGCCGGGGTGTTGTATTTTAATTATGGATAATCTAATTTTTGAATTAAAGGATGTGCATTTTTCGTATCTCGGAAAATTTCCTGCACTATGCGGTATAGATATAAATATCAGGCAGGGAGAAAAAATAACTCTCATCGGTGCGAACGGTTGCGGGAAATCCACGCTTTTACATATGCTTGACGGACTCATTTTCCCCGATAAAGGCGCTATCAAGGTTTTTGGTAAAGGATTCAAGGAAAATGATTTTAACGACGAGGATTTCTCAAAAAATTTTAGAAAGAAAGTAGGGCTGGTTTTTCAGAATTCCGACGTCCAGTTGTTTTGTCCGACGGTAAAGGAGGATATTGTTTTCGGGCCGCTGCATTTCGGAGTTGAAAAAGAGGAGATTCAAAAACGGCTGTATGAACTTGTCAATCTATTGGATATTGCGGACTTGTTGAATAGGTCGCCCCACCAGTTAAGCATAGGCGAAAAACGAAAAGTTGCCATTGCCTCGGTATTGATGATAAATCCGGATGTCCTTATCCTGGATGAGCCTTCTTCCGGGCTTGATCCTTTAACGACAAGACACATTATAAATTTGCTACTTCAGGCAAATAAAGCCGGTAAAACAATCATTACCTCCACCCATGATATGCATATCGTTGAGGAAATATCGGATACGGTTTATGTCTTCAGTCGTGAAAAAAAAATAATCAAATCCGGCAAACCGGATGAAATTCTAAAAGACGAACAGTTGCTTCGGGACAATAACCTCATTCATATTCACAGCCATATGCATAAAAATAAAATTCACGTTCACCCGCATTTACATTTGGAACATCATATAGATTAAAAATCACTTGACAGGATTAGAGTTTTTTGTTATACTTTTGCCGTAAGAGAAGAAATGTATAATAACGCCTGCAAATAAAGTCACAAATAAGTTACAAATAAGTTACCCAAAAGTTACAATAGATTATGTATAATAATAGTATGAAAACGCTGACAAATATCATTAAAACGCATAAATTTCGTTATTTAAGTTCCTTATCTATCTATCTATCTATCTATCTATCCTTGTAAGGATAAGGTAAATAGAAGTAATAAAGAAAGAAACCAGTTCACAAGTATGTGGGCTGGTTTTTTATTTCCTATTTAGAGGTGAAATATGATTAAAAGACTTGGTTATTTGATTTCTATTCTCAGTTTGCTCGCTTTTGTGCCGACATCCGTAGCTGCAACTTCTTTGGAACTTGATTATATGGAGTATAATTCAGATGTCAATGCACAGGCGGCATATCTGAGTAATGCTGGTGTTTCTGCTACCGGCGGAACGATAACAGAGGTCGGCGGTTACCGGATTCATACCTTTATGAGCAACGGAACATTCACGATAAATGTCGCCACGAATGTGGAAGTGCTTGTGGTTGCTGGTGGCGGAGCGGGTGGAAATGGTACTAGCAGTGGATATGAAGGTGGCGGTGGTGGTGCGGGCGGTTTTAGAACTAGTACAGGATTTGTTGTAACTGCGCAGGCATATACTGTAACTGTGGGTGCTGGCGGTGCGGCCAGAACAAGTTCTAGTTCTGGAAACAATGGCGAAAATTCTGTTTTTAGTACAATAACTGCCATTGGTGGCGGTGGTGGTGCTTCCTCACCGAATAGTGGTAACTCTGGTGGTTCTGGAGGTGGTGGTTCTCATAATCAAACTGTTGCTGGCACAGGAACATCTGAACAAGGTTTTGCCGGAGCAACCCCGGATGGGCCAAGTAAGGGCGGTGGTGGAGGCGGTGCTTCTGCTGCCGGTGGGTTAGGTGCTGGCGGTAATGGGATTGCATCTTCTATTTCTGGCACATCTGTTATTTATGCTGGTGGGGGTGGTGGTGTTTTATATGCAAATGTAGCCGGTGGTTCAGGTGGTGGTGGAGCAGGTTCTGGTGCTGCACCTAGTAATGGAACGGCAGGAACACCAAATACTGGAGGTGGTGGTGGAGGAGCGAATCAAGCAGGCACAAATACGGGTGGCGGCGCCGGTGGTTCCGGCATCGTCATAGTAAGATACCCAATTCCGGGACTACAGGACTTTTCTGAATCCACTATCAAAACGCAAGGTTCTTACGCACTAAAGTCCACTTCAACAATAACCACATCGCTCAACAAAACCCTCACTCGTACCGTTTCACCTACGATAAATTTATCCGATAGGACACAAATCAAGTTTGATGTCCGCTCTTCAAGAACGGGGAGCAATATAAAAATAGGTATCCACGACTCCGGCGGAACGACAACGGAGATAACGCCTAACATCACACCGGCGGATACCTATCAGACAGTAACCTGGGACATATCAGCGGTATCCAATGCCAACAAAGATGTTATAGACCGGATAATAGTAACCATAGTCAACGCAGACGCAGCCAATACTTTTTATATTGATAATCTTTTCGCGCCCGCCGTCACTCCGAGTGCGCCTGCGATAAGTTCTGTTACGGCAAACACGTTCACGAAGATAACCTGGTACTGGACTGACAACTCATCCGGAGCATCGCAGGAGGATAATTTCAAGATTTATACATCAACAGGCGGCTTGCTCGCGACATTACCGGCTGACACGATATATTATGAAGAAACAGGGCTGACAAGAAACAAGCAATATAGCCGATATGTACAAGCGATAAACACAGCAGGTTCAAACAATTCGGCGACTGTAAGTTGGCGGACAAAACCGGGGACGTATCAGGAGAAGACGACGGTAAGGACAGGCCCGAACAGTTTCGGATTTGTCGGAGATGGTTTGTGGGAGTGGGAAGTTGCTGCGAAATCAGGACAACTTGTAACAATAACAGCATACATAAGATACAACACAAGTTACGGCAGTGCAACAAAGCCAAAATTAACACTGTACAATCTGGGAGTGAACAGCAATGCAACGATGAGTGCCTCTTCCGACACATGGGAACAGTTGCAGGTTTCCGGCACACCGAACCGTAACGGAGTACTCAAACTGAAGATAGAGGGATTCTCAACCGCCCCCGGCGCAAAGATGTATGTGGATGATATACAGATAAATCAGTGAAAAATACAAGTTAAGGTTCTGTAATGCAAAAAATGGAACCACAGATGAACACAGATAAATTCAAAAGAATAATAGTGATTTGTAGTTTTTAATCTGCGTAAATCGGCGTCTGTCCCGCTTACGGGATGTATCTGCGGTTTCAAATTATATAAAAAGGGGACAGGTACAATATTTTAACATCGGGATTGCCGCGGGCGATTTACGTCCTCGCAATGACAATAAACGGCTGGGTTGTGAACGGTCGTTTTTTTATTTGACTTTTTCATTTTTTTTGGTATAATTTCTGCTATGAAAACATTTGAAGAAATCAAAAATATAATTCAAAAGCACAAAGACGAAATAAGGAAAAAATACAAGGTTAAAAAAATAGGTGTTTTCGGTTCTTATATCAGAGGCATACAAACCTCAAAAAGTGATATTGATATTCTGGTTAGTTTCAATGAAACAATAAGCCTTCTGAAATTGGCCGGATTGGAAATATACCTTGAAGATATTTTGGGTGTTAAAACGGAAGTTGTTCCGAAAGAAGATATTCGGCAGGAATTAAAGAAAAATATTTTAGAGAGCGTGGTTTATTTATGAAACGGGAGCATAGTTTTTTTGTTAAGGATATATTAACGGCTATAAAAAGTATTGAGGAATTTACCGACGGTATTACATATAAGAATTTTTTGCAGGATAAAAAAACCAGCGATGCTGTTATAAGAAATATTGAAATTATCGGCGAAGCGGTTAAGAATATTCCGCTATCGGTTAGGAAAGATAATCCAAATGTCCCATGGCGGGAAATCGCCCGGATGAGAGATAAAATTGTTCATCATTATTTTGAGATTGATTTAGAGAAGGTTTGGAAAGTAGTCAGGGAAGATATTCCGGCGATTAAACCCTCCATTAAACAGGTGTATGAAAGTTTAAAAAATACTGAAAAGTAATACTGACAGGGGCAGTATTACAATGTTTATAAAAAGTGCCTGCAAAAAATGACTTGACTTGGTTGTTGACGGTCGTTTTTTTATTGTGTTTTTTGAAAAATTTTGTATAATTTGCAGTGAAATTATGAATTTACAAATTTATCTTAAAAAAAGAAAATCTATTATTGATAATGCACTGAAAAAATATTTTTTGAATAATGCGGATGAACCGGTTATTATAAATTCTGCGATGAAATACAGTGTTTTCGCCGGGGGGAAACGGCTTCGCCCGATTTTGTGTCTTGCCGCTTGTGAAATTTGCGGCGGTAGTGCAAAAAATGTTATGCCGACCGCCTGCGGGATTGAAATGATACATACATACTCGCTTATTCACGACGACCTGCCTGCTATGGACAACGATGATGAACGTCGCGGGAAGTTGACATCACACAAAAAATTCGGCGAAGCGGTTGCTATACTTGCCGGCGACGGACTTCTCACAAAAGCGTTTGAAATTATTCATCCGAAGGTTGTAAAAGAAATTGCCGTTGCAGCAGGAACAAAAGGAATGGTGGGCGGGCAGGTGGTTGATATAGAGATGGAAGATGGAAGATGGAAGATGGAAGTCGGAATAAAAAAAATAAATTATATCCATTTGCATAAGACGGCAAAGATGATTGAGGTGAGTTTAGCGGCTGGCGGGATGATAGCGGGAGCGACAAAAAAGCAATTACAATCGCTTTCAAATTACGGCAGAAAAATCGGTCTTGCATTTCAGGTTGCTGACGATATTTTGGATATTATCGGCAATAAAAAAAAATTGGGGAAAACCGGTTCCGACATAAAAAACAAAAAACTGACCTATCCGTCTATCTATGGAATAGAAAAATCAAAACAAAAAGCGGCGATATTAATTAAAAGCGCAAAAAATGACCTGAAAATTTTCGGAAAAAAAACAGATGTACTTAATGAATTAGCCGACTATATTGTCAAAAGGGATTTTTGAACAAATGTTCAAAAATGAAATATGAAAATTCTTGATAAAATAAATAATCCCGACGATTTAAAAACTGTAAAAAAGGAACTTTTGTCCGAACTTGCAAAAGAAATCCGGGATTTTATGCTTTCCAGCGTTTCTAATACCGGCGGGCATCTGGCACCGTCTTTGGGTGCGGTGGAACTTGCAATCGCTCTGCATTACGTTTTTGATGCACCGAAGGACAAAATTATTTGGGATGTGGGACATCAGGCTTATGCTCATAAAATTCTTACCGGCCGCCGTGAAAAATTTGCTACTCTGCGCAAAACGGACAGCATCAGCGGTTTTCCGAAAATTGCGGAATCGGAATATGATGCTTTCGGCGTGGGACATTCTTCAACTTCAATATCTTCCGCGCTCGGTTTCGCTGTTTCCCGTGATTTAAATGCGGATACCAATAAAGTTGTTGCCGTCGTGGGCGACGGTGCTATGACTGGTGGTTTGGCGTATGAAGGACTCCTTAATACGGGGCACTCGGGAACAGATATTCTTGTAATTCTCAACGATAACGAGATGTTTATTTCTCACCGCGTCGGCGCCCTTGCGGCGTATCTTACAAAACTTTTAACAGGCGGGCTTTACAATAAACTTTATAAGAGGGTTGATAAATTTCTCTCCCGCATACATTTTTGGGGTTCGCAGATAATGCGCGTCGCAAAAAGATTCAGAGTGCTCCTTTTTCCAGGAATGCTTTTTGAGGAAATGGGTTTTGCGTATCTGGGTCCCGTTGACGGTCATGATATCGGCAAACTCATAGAAATTTTATCAAAGGTGAAAAATCTCAAAGGTCCGGTCCTGCTTCATGTTTTGACTAAAAAAGGCAAGGGTTACACGCCTGCCGAGGATAATCCGACGGCGTTTCACGGCGTAGGTTCGTTCAACATAATTACGGGCGAACCGCTCGCCGGCACAAAGTTTCCTACATACACAAAAATTTTTTCTCAAACGCTTGTGGGTCTTGCCAGAAAAGATGAAAAAATAATTGCGATTACCGCAGCAATGGCGGACGGCGTCGGGCTTACCGACTTTCAGAAAGAGTTCCCGAAAAGATTTTTTGATGTGGGGATTGCCGAAGGTCACGCCGTAACTTTTGCCGCAGGGCTTGCCGCTTCCGGTTATAAACCGGTGGTTGCAATTTATTCCACATTTTTGCAGAGAGCAATTGATGAAATAATTCATGATGTTTGCTTACAGAACCTTCCCGTTGTTTTTGCCATAGACCGAGCGGGTATCGTCGGCGAGGACGGCGCCACGCATCAGGGCGCCTTTGATTTGTCATATTTAAGAATGATTCCGAATATCGTGCTAATGACTCCTTCCGACGAGAACGAACTCCAAAATATGCTGAAAACCGCATTTACGCTGAACTGTCCCGTTGCCATCCGTTATCCACGCGGCGAAGGAACGGGCGTCAAGTTGGAAAAAGATATTAAGGTTCTTGCCGTCGGTAAATCCGAAATTGTCAAAGACGGCAAAGATTTTTTTATTCTGGCAGCCGGAAATTTAGCCGGTGTATCCGTTAGTGTTGCGCAGAAATTTCAATCCGAAAACATTTCCTGCGGCGTCGTGAATGTCCGTTTTGTAAAACCGCTTGATATTGATTTGATAAAAAATATTTCGCAAAAGGTAGGAAAAATAGTTACCGTTGAAGAAAATGTAATTTCCGGCGGGTTCGGAAGCGCCGTCTGCGAATTGTTAAAAGATAGCGAGGTAAAAGTAAAGATTCACAATATCGGACTTCCCGATAAATTCGTTGAGCACGGCAATCAAAAGGATATCAGGGAAAGATATGGTTTAACCTCCGATAAAATTCACACCAGTATAAAAGAATGGCTGAAAAAATCCGGTTAGATGTCCTAATTTTCAAAAGAGGACTTGTTCCGTCCCTCCATAAATCAACAGCACTTATAATGGAAGGCAAAATTACCGTAGGTGGTAAAATCATTACTAAACCCGGTTTTGCCGTTCCGGAATCGTCAGAAATTTCTATAAAAGAGCCGGCTGAATTCGTCTCCCGCGGCGGAATTAAACTAAAAAAAGTGCTTGAGGAATTTTCCGTCTGTGTTAAAAATAAAATTTGTCTTGATGTGGGCGCTTCAACCGGCGGGTTCACCGACTGCTTGTTAAAAAACGGTGCGAAAAAGGTTTATTGCGTGGATGTCGGTTATGGTGTTTTTGATTTTAAGTTAAGAAACAATCCGCAAGTTGTCGTCATTGAGAAAACGAATATCAGATATTTTGATAAAAATTTGTTGAAAGATGAAATAGATTTAGCGGTTGTGGACGTTTCATTTATTTCGCTTGTAAAGGTTCTGCCGAAAGTAAAGGAACTTCTCAAAGCCGGCGGGGAAATAATTGCACTTGTAAAACCTCAATTTGAAGCCCCGAAGGGTTCTACCCAAAACGGCGTTATAAAAGACGAAAAAATCCGCCAGCAATCCATAGATAAAATCAAAAATTTTTCGGAAGAAACCGGCTTGAAACTCCTCGGCGAAATCACCTCGCCCATAAAAGGCCCCAAAGGCAACTTGGAACATTTCTTGTATTTAAAAAAATAAAAATCACTTGAAAATTCTACGATAATATGTAAAATCATAAGTAAAGTAAGCCCTGCTGATAAAAAGAGAGTTGGCGATAATGGGGAAATGGAGGTTTATATTGCACTACAAAGGGAGTATCGGGGAAAAGGGACTCTGTTAGAAACAGATTTTGGATTCAAAGTAAATCACAA
>JBBAAR010000007.1:0-154454 GCA_041658185.1 Elusimicrobiota bacterium | reverse complement strand
TGATGCTTGCTATGCTTAAATCAGGTCAGCCGTATAACCCCGCAAGGGTCTTTGTTAATGCCTGACTTGTTTTTCAAAGAGCGTTATTTTTCTTTATTTTTTACTTGACTCCTTATAGGATGTCTTATCCTTCCGCGAGTTCCATGTCTTTTTTTAAGAATTCGTTTTGTGATTTTGAAAGCAAAATAGTTGCAGATTGCGGGTCGTTTTTTAACATATCAACCGCCGTTTCTTTTGCATTTTGTATTATTTCAAAGTCAGAAATTATGTTTCCTATTTTGAACTCTGTCAGCCCGGATTGCTGGGTGCCGAAAAATTCGCCGTATCCCCGTAATTTCAAATCTTCTTCCGCAATTTTAAAGCCGTCTGTCGTTTCAAGCAATGTGTTTAATCTTTTTTTTGAATCGTCCGTCTTTGCGACCGCAGGTCGTCCCGCAGGGGCATCCGACAGCAAAATACAGAACGATTGTTTGTCGCTTCTTCCGACTCTGCCCCTCAACTGGTGCAAAGTTGAAAGTCCGTATCTCTCGGCATGTTCAATAACCATAACGGTTGCGTTTGAAATGTCAATCCCCGATTCAATTACCGTAGTTGAAATTAGTATTTGATATTTTTTCTTTGCAAAGTCCGACATAACCAGATCTTTTTCTTCCGGCTTCATTCTTCCGTAGATAAGTCCGACTGAAAAATCCTTAAACTCTGTTATTCTTAGATTTTCCGCTTCTTTTATCGCAGATTTTAATTGCAGTTTTTCGCTTTCATCAACCAGCGGATAAACGATAAACGCCTGATCGCCCCGCACAATTTTTTCTCTTACGAAATTATACGCATTTTTGTCCGACATTTCAAGTGTTTTTATCGGGATGCGGCCCGGCGGAAGTTCTTTTATCGTTGAAATGTCTAAGTCACCATAAAGGGTTAAGCCGAGTGTTCTTGGAATAGGTGTAGCCGACATCAGCAGAAAATCGGCGTTTTTGAATTTTGTTTTTTTTCTCATTTTTAACCGCTGTTCTACGCCGAATCTGTGCTGTTCGTCAATAACAACTAAAGAAAGATTTTTGAATTTTATATCCTCTTCAAGTAAAGCGTGAGTGCCGATTATTATGTTTGCAGTACCGTCTGCGATTTTTTGTTTGCTCTCTTTTTTTTCTTTTTGGGACATTTGTCCCACAATGAATCCGACTTTAATATCTAATTTTTCAAGAAGTTTTTGGATGGTATAAAAATGCTGCTCGGCAAGTATTTCGGTCGGCGCCAGTATTACGGCTTGAAAACCGGATTCAACTGCCATAAGCATTGCGGACAAGGCAACTACCGTTTTTCCGCTTCCGACGTCTCCCTGCAAAAGACGGTTCATCGGTTTTTCCGAGAGCATATCATCAAAAATTTCATTGATAACATTTTTTTGCGCTGCGGTAAATTCAAACGGCAGATTCGCTTTGAAAGGAGTCAGAAGTTTTTTTGTGAGAGTATATTTGAACTCTTTTTTTTCATATTTGCGTTTCTGCTTCAAAAACTCAAGTTTCAATTGGAAGTTAAGAAATTCGTCAAACGCCAGCCGGTTTTTTGCTTTGTCCCTGTAAGTAAATGTTTCGGGAAAATGTATGTTTTGTACGGCGTATTTTATATCAACAAGGCCGTATTTTTTCAGATATTTTTCAGGTATAATTTCAGAAAAGTTCCCGATATATTTTTCAAGCGACCGTTTTATGATTGTTCTTAAAAACTTATTAGTAAAACTTTCCGTAAGCGGATAAACGGGAACGATTCTATTGGCGTTTATAAGATTTTTTTCATCGCCTGTAATAACTTCGTATTCCTGAACGTTTACAGTTTTTTCCCACAAATCGCTGCTGACTGTCCCCGTCACAAATATATCACATCCTTCTGCAATTTCTTTTTTTAATGTTCCGAGCACATCATAACTTCTTGTGTATCGTCTTATCCAGACGGCAAATGCCTTTCCCGAAAAATCACTTATTTTCACCCTGAATGCGACTATGTATCTGCCCCGCCATTCGGTTGAAACATTTTCAACTTTTCCGCGGACGGTTGCTCTTTCGCCGGGTTTTAATTCCGATATTTTTATCGGATTCGCCCGGTC
This sequence comes from Elusimicrobiota bacterium, assembly GCA_041658185.1. Taxonomy (GTDB): domain Bacteria; phylum Elusimicrobiota; class UBA8919; order UBA8919; family UBA8919; genus UBA8919. The sequence continues at coordinate 152,350 of JBBAAR010000007.1, read as the reverse complement.
CTCCCACTCGCGCGGGAAGTAGTACAGTAAATCCCTGACAGATTTTATTCCAAGGTTACGGCATAGTTTCTCCGCCGTTTTTTCCCCGACTCCTTTTATGTATTGAACCGAAATGTTTTCTATTGACATTTTTTTATATTTTTGTAAAATAAAAGATATTAAATCTTTTGTTTTCAGCGCTCTCTCGGAAAAACAAACAAGTTTGCTTTTCACTCGCTCGCTTGAAAATAACACATCAAGTGTTAATTATCGGAGGATATTATGGCATTTAAGTGTATCGTGTGCGGAAAAAAAACAAAATCAGGACATCGTGTCAGTCACTCAAACAAAAAAAGTAACAGAAAATTTAAGCCGAACCTTCAGAAAATCAGAATTGTTCTTGACGGTAAAAAATCCTACAACTATGTTTGTACAAAATGTATCAAATCCAGCCGAGTGAAAAAAGCAATCTGACATGAAGCTTTTTCTCATACCTTTGTGATTTTGTTATAATTTTTTATTTTGCTTCGAGCATTCGGTGTTTTTGCGAATTTCAACCAATCCTGTGACGGATGTGCAACGTTACTTGTCAAAATTTCTACTATGTCGCCGTTGTGCAGTTCATATTTCAACGGCACCATTTTTCCGTTGACTTTTGCACCGTGGCATCTATTTCCTATATCAGTGTGAACAGTATAAGCGAAATCGACGGGTGTTGACCCGGCGGCCAACGATTTAATGTCGCCTTTTGGTGTAAAAACAAATATCTGGTCAAATTCCAACTCCGCTTTTAATCCCGCTAAAAATTCATTTGAATTATTATTTTCCTGCCATTCAATAACAGATGCAAGCCATGAAATTTTTTCGTCAAAATTATGGGTTTTATCGTGTGATTTTTTATTCGCCCATACAACTTTATATTTCCAGTGCGCCGCGATTCCGTAACTTGCCGTTTTATGCATTTCCTCCGTTCTTATCTGAACCTCAACCGTTACTCCGTCGGGCATTATTACCGTGGTATGAATTGACTGATACATATTTGATTTCGGGTTTGCTATGTAGTCGGTGAATGTTTCCGGAACCGGCGAGGACATTGTGTGAAGAATGCCGAGTATGGAATAACAATTCTCAACAGTGGCGGTTATAATTCTCATTCCGAGAATATCCTGTATCTCTTCAAACGGTTTATTCTGTTTTTCCATTTTTCTGAAAATACTATAAATATTTTTCGGCCGCGATTTAATCCTGTATTGAATGTTCAACGGGTCAATATTTTTTTTGAGCGTTTCAACGATGCCGTCTAATATATTCTGCTGTTCTATCTCCCGTAAAGCAATTTTTTTTGAGAGTTCCGAAAAAAGTTGCGGATTAAGATTCATAAACGAAAAATCTTCAAGGTGCGCCTTTAATTTGTAAATTCCGAGCCGGTGGGCAATCGGTGCGTAAATATCAATGGTTTCCCGAGATATTTTTTTTATTTTTTCAGCCGGAAGAAATTTTAAATCGGTTAAATTATCCATGCGGTCGGCAAGTTTCACAAAAATCACCCTGATATCTTTTGCGGATGCAATTATAAGTTTCCTGATGTTCTCGCTGCGTCGTGCATCCTCATGAACTTCGTTGCTTCCGGCAATAACGGACGTATATTTTTCTATTTTCGTTACTCCTTCAACTATTGTTGTAATTTCCCCGCCGAATTTTTTAAGGAAATCCTCTCTTTTTATCTGCGTATCTTCCAGCACATCGTGTAAAAGTCCTGAAATTACGGTAACATGGTCAAAATTTAGTTCGGCAAGATTTTCCGCAACAGCTAATGCGTGCTGAAAATACGTCCTGTCCGAAAGCCGTTTAAGATTTTTAAGATGAACTTCAGCATATAAAAGTGCGTCGGTAATTTGCTGTTTGTGCGATGGATTTGCTTCAATGTATTTTGTTAGTTCCATAAACTGCCACTGAACAGACACGGAACGGAACACGGAACCGAATCGGAACTGTTCTGTGTCGATTCCGTGTTTTAAGTTTCGTGTTCTTAAAAAGGCATGCTTAATGAAAAGGTGTAGTCGGTAACTTTGTTTTTATCAGCATTCTCAAGTTGATATGATTTTGCCGCGAAATCAATAATCCATTTTTTTAGTTCATAGCCCACGCCGATTGTCAAAGATTTATTGTCGGAATCGTTAAAGAACTTTTCTGAAATTATGCCCTGCCTAAAGAAAATATGTTCTGCTATCGTCTGTTGAAGTCCGCCGTGGTAGAACTCTTTTTTTATTGAGCCAATATTTTCATAATCAAATGACATCAAAAGCCAATTGGCGGGTTTTATTGAGAGTCCCGTTCGTATATGTGATTTAATAATGTTTCGTCTGTAATCGGTCCACCAGATATAGCCGGGTGAGTTTTCCACGGAGAAACCTAATTTTGCAAATTCTGATGCCGTATAAAGCAATCCGAAATCAATTGCTATTCCGTTTCCGTCGGATATGTTTGCCGCAGGATTTACTAAATCGGTTGTACCTAATTGTGCGGAAATATAGTTAACATTTATACCCAATTGCATTCTGTCTGTATATTGTGATGCCGAAGAAAAAGTATATTTGTTAGCCCGTAGTTCTATTTTTTTATCTTCATAAACCGACGAATAATTAGAAATGGGTCTAAATGAAAATGCGCTTTTAGAGTTGGCAAACCCCATAAAAATAAGTTTTTTCCCTTGAAGTGAATCCCCGGCAAAAAGGTCGTCATCAGTCGCGTCAGTTTTTTGAGATGTATTTATACAGGTTGTAAAATATTTTTCTTCAAGTTGTTTCAGTCCTGCGGGATTCCAATATGAAGCGGATGCATTGTCGCTTACCGCAACAAATGATTCTCCCATACCGATTGCTTTCGCATCTACGGGCTTGCCGTTAAAAATAAATACGGGTAACGGAGCATCCTGTTTGGCAAAAACCGTTGTTACGCAAAAAATTAAGAAAATAAAAAGCAATCTTTTTTTCATGATTTCTCCATTCCGTTTTATAAAAATTAAGTAATATCCTGCAGTTCGTAAAGTTGTTTGTATAATTGTGAAATTTCTATCAGTTGGGAATGCGAACCCGCAGCGACTATTTTTCCTTTATCAATAACAATTATTTTGTCTGCGGATTTCACGGTTGAAAGCCGATGCGCAATAACAACGGTTGTTTTTCCTTCCATAAGTTTTGAGAGAGCATCCTGGACGAGCATCTCGGATTCTGAATCTAACGCCGATGTCGCTTCGTCAAGAATTAAAATCTGCGGGTTTCTTAAAATTACTCTCGCAATTGCTATCCTTTGCCTTTCTCCTCCGGAAAGCGTGGCGCCTTTTTCTCCGATAACCGTATCATATTTCTGTGAAAGTTTTTCTATGAAGTAACCGGCATTTGCCTTTTTTGCCGCAGTTTCTATATCGGTAAAACTTGTATTTTGCATCCCGTAAGAGATATTGTTGGAAACGGTATCGTTAAATAAAATTGTCTCCTGCGTAACTATTCCCATTTGGCATCTGAGTGACTTCAATGTAAAATTTTTTATGTCGTTTCCGTCTATAGTAATTATTCCGTCCGTAGGGTCAAAAAATCTTGTAAGCAGATTTATTATTGTTGTTTTTCCGCTGCCGGACGGACCTACTAGAGCCACTGTTTCGCCTTTATTTATCGTAAAATTTATATCGGTTAATACGGGTTTTTGCAGACCATAACTGAAATTGACGCTTTCAAATTTTATTTCTTTTGCCAGCCCTTTTATTTCTTCTGCGTCAGGCAATTCTGTAACAGTCGGTTTTTCATCAAGTATTTCAAATATTCTCTCGGTGGCAGCGAGCGCTGTTTGGATATCGGTATTCACATCGGTCAGTGATTTAGCAGGCCTGTACATTGATATTGCCGTCGCGATAAAAGCAATAAATGTTCCAAGCGACGCGGTCCCGTTTATAACTTCCAACCCTCCCCAAAGTATTACGATGGAAATTCCGGCCACGCCGAGAAATTCAATAAGCGGTGCCTGTAAAACGTCCGCTTTGGTAAGGCGCATTAAAATTTTAAAATAGTCGTAATTCTGCCGTCGCATTATCTCAATTTCTTCCGCTTCCGACGTTACCGATTTTATAAGTTTTATCCCCGTTATTTTTTCCTGCAAAAGGGAATATATATCCGCAGTAAGTTCCTGAACTCGTTTGGACCTTCTTTTTATTTTTTTACCTATTTTCAGAATTACGATAGATATAACAGGGAAGGCGACGAATATCGCAATGGTCCATTTCCAGTTAAGATAAAACATTATTCCGAGATAAAATATTATATACAGGCCGTCTCTTAAAATGTTCCTCGGAATCATTACAATCGCCCGCTGGATTAAAGAAACATCATATGTCATACGAGAGATCAATTTACCCGTGGATGACTTTATGAAATAATCAAGCGAGAAATTCATAAGTTTATTGTACATTTTATTTCGTATATCCGTTACTACTGTCTGCCCTATCCAGGATAAAAGATAACTCTGCATATACGAAAAAACAAATTTCAGGAAACCGACTATTATTATTCCCGTTACTATCGGTACGATAAATTCTTTCTGCTTTAACGCAAAAATTTTATCCATTGCCGGTTTGATTAAAAGCATTAGCAACGACTGGAACGCCGCCACAAAAATCATACATATCATCGCCTGAATAAATTTTTTTTTATACGGTTTTAAATAGTTGAATAATCGCTTAAGATTTTCCATTCATCAATTCCTCGTATATTTTTTTGTGTTTAGAAACCATTGCGTTCACGGAAAAATTTTCCAATACCGTTTTTCTGCCGTTTTTACCCATTTCTTTTCTTTTTTCTGAATTTCTATAGAGCGACATTATTGCTTCTGCAATCGTTTGTGCATTACCGGGTTCTATAATAATCCCATTTTTTTCATTTTTGACTATTTCAGCGTTGCCGCCGACGTCTGTTGCTATGACCGGTTTTTCCATGCCCATGGATTCGCGTATTGCGCCGGAAATTCCTTCGCCGCCGGTTGATGCGTTTACCGATATGTCAAAAGCGGCTATCAATTCCGGAATGTCGTTCCTGAATCCCGCGGCTGACGTTTTATCATAGATATTCCGTTTAATTAGTTCTCTTTTCATTCCGGTGCCGTCCGTATTTTGTCCGGCTATGATGAAATAACAGTTGTTAATTTTTTCCGAGATAATGCGGCAGGCATCGAGAAAAAACTCATAACCTTTCCAAAATGAATAGTTGGCTATTTTTCCTATAACGAACGCGTCCCGCGGTATATTTAACTCTTTTCTGATTTTGCTTCCGTCTATAGACGGATTAAATCTGCTGAAATCGGTGCCGCTGTATATTACCGGAACCCTTTCAGGTTCAACCCCGATATCAACCATATTCTGTTTTATTTTCTCGGACACGGCAATTATTTTTTTATTTTTTTTTGTTTTGTATTTGTAAATCTGCACGGGATTTTTTGAAATCGGGAAAGACACCCGTCTGGTGGCAACTATATCCGGAATTTTTGATAAAAACGACGACAATAAGACTATGTTATGCGCCTTCGGGTGATGGCAATGGATTATATGCGGTTTCTCGGATTTTATTATTTTTGCAAGTTTATACATAGCGGATATCTGCGAGTTCATTTCAACCGCTATTTTTCTTGAACGGGTTCTTTTGTAAATTTCCGATTCTTTTTGACACACGACTGCAACATCATATCCGTTTTTAGCGGAAAGGGCGTCGCTCAGCATAAGCATCTGTGCGGCCCCGCCGGAATAATTGGTTGAATTTGAAACGTGAAATATTTTCATATTTTTATTTTTATGTCCCGCAGGAATTTTGCGTCATTTTCAGGTAAAGATGAGTTTATGAACATTCCGGAACCGAGTTCAAATCCGGCTGTTTTCGTAATTCTCGGCACGATAGATATATACCAGTGAAAAAAATCCAGATTTTTTAAGTCGGTCGGCGCCGAGCGGATGACATAGTTAAAATCCGGATTGTCAAGACCATAATAATATTTTTTAAGAGTGGTCTGAAGATTAACGGCTAAATCGGAAATTTCATCGTCCGTTATGTCGCCGAAACTTGAATAATGTCTTTTCGGATAAATCCAGCAGTGAAAAGGAGATAAAGCGGCATATGGAATAAAAGATACAAAATGTTTCGTTTCTAAAACTATTCGTGAACCGTCTTTCAATTCTTCCGAGAGAATTTTACAATATACACATTCAAAATTTTCGTCAAAATATTTCTGGGCGTCATTAAATCTTTCCCGGACCTGCGCCGGGACAACGGGTGTTGCCACGATTTGCGAATGCGGATGATTTAAAGATGTTCCTGCCGCTTCCCCATGATTTTTGAAAATTATTATCATTTCAACCCGTTTGTCGTTAAGCATTTCGTTGTATCGCATTTTGTATGATTTTATTATGTTTCTGACATCATCCGTCGGTAAAAGTGCCGTCGTTAAATTGTGAAGCGGCGTTTCTATGACCACCTCGTGAAGTCCGACGCCGGTAAGTTTTCTTTTAATGCCGTCAACGGTGCGGATTCTTTCGCCGGTTTTTGAAAGCGCCGGAAATTTATTCGGGATGATGCGCACCTGCCATTTGCCGTTTTTTTCTATGCGGAGCGTCTCATCGGGCGACATTTCTTTCTCGTTTCCCGGGCAAAAAGGACAGGTGCTTTCAAACTCCGGAAGCGTTTCTTTTATTTTTTCTTTTTTCTTAAAATCCTCCGGCCGTTTCGCTCTTTCCGTCGCAATTATTACCCAGTCCTTCGTGACCAGATTTTGTCTTATTTCCGGCATTTCTCCTCCAAATACAAATAATTATTTTTAATTAAGTTTTGCCATAAAACCTATACAAAAAGATGCTGCTTCTAAATTATTAACTGGTTCGTGCGACAAAATTCCGGTATCAGCACTTGCGATAAAATATTTTATATCCAAATTTAAATACATATTTTTAGTTACTAAAACATTGGTTCCTGCATTGAGTAAAAAATTAATACCTTTTATTCTGGGATCTTCAGTCCAATGCCGATAGGGATAAGTTAGAACATATTCCCAATAATGAACCCCAATCCCTAAAAAAGGTGATACAATTTTATCGGGAAAAAAATAATAATTAAAAACAATCGGCGCAAAATAAACTACCGTGCCCCATTTTCTTTTTGAACTAAAAAGTCCTAAATTTAATTGTAATCCTAAACCAAAATCGGTAATATAATTATAAAAAACTTCCCCACCACCGCCGGTATTTCCGTCGCCTTTTAATGAACCGCCTCGGACACCCATAAAATGCCATTTTTTTAATTTTGTTATATCGTAAAGTTTCTCTTTATAAACATCTTTTGCAAGTTGGTCGGCGAGTTTTTCTACTGTTCTGTCAACATCTTTTATATTCTCAAATCTCATCTTTTCAGAGATTATTATTTCGCCTGTCTCAACATCAACTATATTTGCCGTGATATAACTCATTTCTTCCAACTTTGAATAAACGCCGATAACCATCAACTGAACATTCAGAATTTTTCCTATTTTCACAGCATATTGTTGGTCGGTGACTCCGGAATACTGGAATTTCTGTTCTTCCAGTATTTTTTGCATATTTGTTTTGTCAACAACCTGAAAACACTCTTTTTTGACTAATTCGCGCCGCAAAAAATTGGAAATTATAGAGGCATCGGATGCTGATGTGTTTTGCGAGCCAAAATCAATCACCGCTATGGTCTTTATTTCGGTACAAAAACCGGTTGAAAGTGCAAAAAATACAAACAAAACAATACTGCCGAAATGCTTTATCATAAAACTTTTCTCAAAATTAAAATTGCAAAAATCAAACATAAACAGCCCAAAATTACATTATACTCTTTATTCTTAAAAATTGCAAGTTTTATGTCAAATTTTTCCCTCTCATCCTGGTAAGGTTTCAGCCGCGGAATCCATCTGCCGACATTTTTTTTGTAGTTAATATATTTTTCGCCGAAAATATCAGTTAGTTTTTTCTCTTCTGAGTTGATTTTTAGGGTGTAAATCAACAGAAAAACTATAATTATCAGTGCCAAAATAACGAAGTCGCCTATAAAAATCCCGAAACCCGCCCCGATTAAAAACGAGCCGGCATATAACGGATTGCGGACATGCTGATATGGTCCAATAATAGCCAAAATCTTGTTTTTTCTGATGTAGCCCGCCGCCCAAATCCTCAAACTCTCGCCGAAAAAAATAGGCACCACACCCCAATACAGAATTTTTTCGGATTTCGCACCGCAATACACAACTGCCACAGCAGACAGAAACGCCAGAAACCGTCTTAAATTGTTATACAGAAAATACCTCCAAAATTATCTCCGCCGCCCTCTTTGTCGCCCCCGACCCGCCTAATTTCTGACTTGTTCCGGTAATATCATATCTCATTTTTTCTAAAATCTGACCATTTTTTAATATTTCAAGGCATTTTGCCGAAATTTTTTCAGATGTAACATCAGTTTGAATCAATTCCGGGCAGATTTCCCGCCCGGCGAGTATGTTCGGCATGCCTATGAATTTCACATTTATCAACCGTTTGGCAATCTGATATGTAAGCCAGGATGTTTTATAAGAAATAACCATCGGAACTCCCAAAATCATATTTTCAACGGTCGCAGTGCCGGAAGAAGTGATACAAATAGACATTTTTGACCTTTTTTCATAATCACCGTGCATAACGAACTCAACTTTCTTCTCATCTAACTTAAAGTGATTTATTATGTAGTTTTTTATATTGTCCGAAAATACGGGAATAATTGCTTTAACATCAGAAATTACTTTATTGATATTGACAAATGCCCCGTAAAATTGGGTAAAATGTTTGTTTATTTCCTGAATTCTTGAACCGGGCATTAAGCCGATATACAAGGGACTGGTGGGCTGAGGGATTGGACAACTTGGTATAATATCAAGCAAAGGATGACCGACAAATTCAACAGGTATTCCTGCTCTTTCATAAATTTCTTTTTCAAAAGGGAAAATAACCAGCACTTTTTTGACAAATTTTTTGATTTTTTGGACTCTCCCCCCTCTTGTTGCCCAGACCTGCGGTGCGATGTAGTAAATTACCGGAATTTTGTATTTTTTTGCCAATTTCGCCAGATGTATGTTGTAGCCGTAATAATCAATTATGATGAGTCCTTCAGGTTTGTCTTTGATAAAGAATTTTTCGGCTAAATTGAGATTCCTTTTCAGGCGCGCAAGATTTTTTACCGGCTCCCAGAAACCAATAATTGATGAATCTGCGATTTTGTCAAAAACATCAGCACCGGCATTTGCCATTTTGCTTCCGCCGAAACCGGATATTTTAACATTCGGGTTTTGAACTTTTTTCGAAATCTCTTTTAGCAGGCTCGCCCCGTGCAAGTCACCCGATGGGTCTCCCGCCGATATAAAAATTTTCATTAAATATCCTCAAAAAATGTAAAAATTACTAAAAATCAGGTATTCCGAAAAGTGTGGCTTAGACGGTAAAACCAAAACTACTTCCGTACTTTCGTAGTTGTGACCGAAGAAAATCCCTTAGGGACGAAAGTAGCGACCGCAGGGAGTCCCTTTAGGGATTGAATAGGTCATAAAAAATTATTTTAACTGGTTTTTAATTTTTTCAGTATTTCAATTGCAACTTCCAGTGCGTCCCGTCCGTGCTCGCCTGTTACCAACGGCGGTTTTCCGGTTCTCACGCAGTTTACAAAATGTTCAAGTTCTCTTTTTAGCGGCTCTTCCGTTTTAAGTTTCGGCTTTATTACTTCTATATCCGACATAGAGGTTACGACATCAGATTTTTTTCTGTAAATTTTCAGCGACTGCCCGGCATAGTCAAGCGAAATATATGTATCGTCCTGAAATATTCGTATTTTTCTGAATTTGTCTAACGAGACCCGTGATGCCGATATGTTTGCAACGCAGCCGTTTTCAAATTTAAGACGGACATTTGCAATATCCTCATTTTGAGATAAAACTTTCGCCCCGATGACATCCATCTGTACGATTTTTGAATTTACGAGCGTTAAAATTATGTCAATATCGTGAATCATCAAATCCATTACAACGCCGATGTGTGCAACCCGCGGGTCGTAAGGACCCAACCGCTGTGCTTCTATGAATTTCGGCGACTTAATATGTTTCTGCGCTTCAATAACTGCGGTATTGAACCTTTCAATATGCCCGATTTGAAGGATAATGTTTTTTTCGTTTGCGATTTTAAGGAGTTCTTCCGCCTGTGAAACATCTTCTGTAATTGGTTTTTCCACAAGGCAGTGAATCCCCGCGTTCAGAAAGTCCTTTGCCACAGTATAATGCAGCGGCGTCGGAACCACGATGCTTACCGCATTAATTTTTCCGATAAGTTCTTTGTAGTCGGAAAACGGCTGCACATTAAAATTTTTTGCGATTTTTTCAGCGCGCTTTTTATCAACATCGCACACCCCGAACAATTCAACTTCCGGAATCGTAGAATAAACCCGTGCATGATGCTGTCCCAATGAGCCGACACCGATAACACCAATTTTCATATAATTACCATTTTTTGAAGATGAAGACGACAGCCAGTATTATGAAAATGAAACCGACCAGATAGTTCCACTTGAATTCCTCTTTCAGATACACAACGGAAAAGACGGAAAATACGACCAGGGTTATTACTTCCTGGATGGTCTTCAGCTGCGCCGCTGAAAAACGGTCGTGTCCCCATCTGTTAGCCGGCACTTGGAAACAGTATTCGGCAAAAGCAATCAGCCAACTCGCTATGATTACTTTCCCGAGCGGGGAATTCTTGTATTTCAGATGGCCGTACCAGGCAATCGTCATAAATATGTTTGATATTGTTAATAACAGAACCGTCGTCATTGTTTAAAAAAATTTAAATACCCGCTATGCAGATTTTGTATTCGTCGGCTTTTTTTATCACTTCATCAATTTCAAGAATAAGGGTTTTGCCCGATTCCACCGCAAGGACGGAGACATTTGAGTCCTTCAATGTTTCAATTGTTTTTAAGCCGATAACGGGTATATCAAACCGCATATCCTGTTTTGGTCTTGCAACTTTTATGACGGTAAAATTGTCCGTGATTTTTCCTGCCCGCATGATGCATTCATCGGTGCCTTCCATCGCCTCAACTGCAACTATTGATTTGTCTTTTACGCATACCGTTTGTCCTATATCAAGTTTTGCGATTTCTTTTGCGATTTCATAACCGAATTCAATGTTTTCTTTTTGTGATTTATCCGGTTTGGTTTTTGTAAGTATTCCTTTTTTTGCGATGAAATCAGAAAGATAAGTTGCGGAAGATAAAAATTCAACTCCCTCTTTTTTTAATTCGTCACAGACGGCGGAAAGTATTGAGTCGGCAGTTTTTGATTTAAGTTTTGCAAGCAGGGTTATTGCTTTAATATCGGGTTTTACCGAAAAAAGTTTTGTGTGTTTCACCTGCCCGGCCATCACGCATCTTGTAACATTTTCTTTTTTTAGTATTTCAATGAGTTTGGAAAGTTGTCCTACATTGAGCCAGTATGTTTTATCGGCAAGTGATTCTATTGATTTATCCGTCTCATCAAAAAGAGCAATCGCAACGATTTTTTCGCCTTTTTTTTTTGCCTGCTTTGTAAAAATCAGAGGAAAATTTCCGTTACCGGCAATAAGTCCCAGCATAATTTTTTATTTTTTATTTATTCGGCATCGTTTTCAACGTTCCGTCCCGGTCTTGTAATCCCCCGTTTTGAATTTTTTATGAATTCGGTGAATTCCATGACTTCTTTTGATGGTCCTGCCGCTTCAAGTTGGTCAATTGCTTCTGCGACGGTAATGCCGGACGTAAAGACCGTTTTGTATGCCGACTTGATGTCGCCAATCTGTTTTTCAGTGAGACCGTGTCTTTTAATTCCTACAAGGTTTAATCCTACCAGTTTTGCCCTGTCGCCCTGCGCCTGGCAAAAAGGCGGAACATCAAGAACAACCATTGCCCCGCCCCCCAGCATGGAAAATCTTCCGATTCTCACAAACTGATGAATTGCAGCGAGTCCGCCGATGACCACGAAATCGCCTATTTCAACATGTCCCGCAAGCGTTACGCAGTTTGCCATAATTACATTATTTCCGACTATGCAATCATGCGCTACATGCGAATACGACATAAAAAGACAGTTGTCGCCGATACTTGTTAAACGGTGTGCCGATGTCCCTCTGTTAAGAGTTACACATTCCCGGATAACGCAATTGTCCCCGATAACAATTTTTGTCGGCTCATCCTGATACTTCAAATCCTGCGGGGCTGTGCCGATAAATGCGGAAGAAAATATCCTGCAATTTTTTCCGATTTCAGCGTATTCTATAACGGTAAATGCTCCGACTTTTGTCCCGCTTTTTAAGACAACATTTTTACCTATGATAACATATGGACCTATTTCAACTTCTTTTTCGATTTTTGCTGATTTATCTATTATTGCGGTTGAATGAATCATTATTTTGCCTCCGGTTTATCAACCAACACGAAAGTAAATTCGGCTTCCGTCGTCGGTTTTCCGGCAACATATGCGCAGCCCCGTATTATTCCGGTTGTTTGTTTCGCTTTTAACACATCAACATCAAGATAAAGCGTGTCTCCGGGAAAAACCGGTCTGCGAAATTTCACGTTATTTATTGACATAAAATACGCAAGTTTTTTGTTTTTTAATTCCGGTTTTGAAAGAAGTAAAACACATGCGGTCTGTGCCAACGCCTCAATAATTAACACGCCGGGCATTATTGCCTGTTCCGGAAAATGTCCCTGAAAAAAAGGTTCTCCGGCAGAAACATTTTTTATTCCGACAGCCCTTTTTACTTCTTCAACCATAATTACTTTATCAATAAAAAGAAACGGAAACCGGTGCGGTATGGTATCTTTTATTTCGTTGATGTCAATTATTTTACCGTCGGGAATATGCCACAATAACTTTTCGGGTTCGGATAGTTGAGCGGTATTTTTGGACGAAGCGATTTTTTTTGCAAACGCAATATTGTTTTTATGTCCGCATTTTACAGCAGATATTTCCATTTTCAGCGAACTTCCCAGAAGCGAAATGTCGCCTATTAAGTCAAGAATTTTATGACGGACAAACTCATCCTCAAAACGAAGTTTTGTAAGAATTTTTTTTGCACCTATTACTACGGCATTTTCCAGCGATCCGCCTTTTGCAAGTCCTTTATTTTTAAGTGCTTCAATTTCATAATCAAAACAGAAAGTCCTGGCGGGTGCGATTTCTTTTTCAAAAATTTCAGGGGTTATATCAAGAGATAAAAACTGGTTTTTTAATAGCGGATGATTATAAACAATTGTGCAGGAAATGTTAAATTTGTCGGACGGGATTGCAGTTATAAGAACATCGCCGTTTTTATAGACGACCGTTTCTGAAATATTGAAACATTTTTTTTCATACTTCAGTTCAATTATCCCGGCTTTTTTTATAAGTTCAACAAAAGGCAGGGCGCTTCCGTCGGCAATCGGCGGTTCGTTAGAATTCATTTCAACTATTAGATTGTCAATATCAAAAGCAAATAATGTTGCAAGAAGATGTTCAACCGTATGGACGGAAGTTTTTTCGTCAAGTCCGACGGTCGTACCGCGAACAGTTGTGAGAACATTTGAAATATCCGCTTTTATTTTTGGATTGTCTGGCAAATCGCATCTTACAAAAATTATTCCCGTGTTTTCGGTTGCGGGTTTTAATTTAATTGAAACGTTATTGCCCGTGTGAAGTCCTGTGCCGGAATAAGAAACCTCTTTTGAAATGGTTTTTTGTTTTCCCATAACTCCTCGCTATTTTTTTAGTTTTTTAATTTCTTCAAATAATTCGGGAAGTTTCTGTATCAATGCGTAGATTTTCATTGCGTGTTTGTGGGATCTTGCAGGATAACCGGAAACAGTTTCACACGGTGCAACATCTCCGATAACTCCCGCCTGTGCGGCAATTATCGCACCGTCACCGACGGTAATGTGTCCTACAAGTCCCGCCTGCCCTGCGATTGTAACGCCGTTTCCTATTTTTGTGCTTCCTGAAATTCCTGCCTGCGAAACGATTATAGAATTTTCACCGATATGGACATTGTGGGCAATTTGGACAAGGTTGTCAATTTTTGTGCCGCGCCCGATAAATGTTTTTCCGGTTGATGCCCTGTCAATTGTAACATTCGCGCCTATTTCCACGTCGTCGGCGATTTCAACAATTCCTATCTGAGGGATTTTTTTAAACGAACCGTTTTCCTGTACATATCCGAACCCGTCGCAACCGATAACCGATCCTGCGTGTATTATCACATTGTTGCCGATAATTATATTTTCCCTTATTGTAACATTCGGATAAATCAGACAATTTTTTCCTATTTTTGAATTTCTACCGATATAACAATTGGAATAAATAATTGTTCCGTCGTCAATTTTTGAGTTTTCATCAATCACAACAAAATCAGAAATTGCCACATTTCCGCCTATTTTTGCCGATTTAGAGATTGAACAATTACAAGATATCCCCGATGGATGTTTTTCTGTTTCTTTGGCAATATGCATAATTATTTTTGCATATGAAAGGTAAGGATTTTTTGAAACGATAGAGGGAATTTTAACTTTATCTTTCTGGAATTCCTTAATGATTATAGCAGAGGCATTTGTTGAACTGATATACTGTTCATATTTTGGATTTGATACAAAAGTGATGTCGCCTTTTTTTGCTTCGGTAATGCCGGCTACATTTGTTATAATTGTATTTTCATCACCCAACACTTCTCCGTCTGATATTTCAGCAATTTCCTTTAATGTTTTTTTCATTTCATTTTTTTAAGAACTTTTTCCGTTATATCCTGAGCGTCCTCACCGTAAATAAGATTGCAGGAATCAACCAATACGGTAAGACCTTCCTCGTTGGAAACCTCTTTTATGGCGTCGTAAATTTTTCCCATTATGTTTTTTTTTGCCTTGTTGTTTATATCCTTTTCTTCCTGTTTTGTGGCAGCAATATATTTTTCAAGATCACTTTTTTGTTTTTCCAGTGTAACTTTTTTTATTTCTATATCTGCAGTCGTAAAAGTAGGAGATGATATTTGGGTTACAGTTCTGGTATCTACGACAACAACGGTTTCCGTGGAAGATGATATATTTGCACCGTCGGCAAGTGCTGCCACTGCCGCAATTTCTTTGACTTTTTTTTGTTCTTCGTTGTATGTTTGAAGTTGTTCTTCCATCTGTTTGATTTCCAGTTCCGTTGCAATAATCTGTGACTCAAAATTTTTTATATTTTCCTTGCGGGTATTAAGGTTTGCGGATAATTCATACTTGATTTTTTTTGCGTCGGGATATTCATCCATAATACGGTTCATATCTACACATCCGATTCTCTGTATTGAAATTGTGGCGGAATAAAGAAAGGTAGAAAGGTAAAAAGGTAGAAAGGTAGAAAAGAAAATCCATCTCCAATTTCCGTGTCTGTTCCGTGTATTGTTCTGCGTCTGTTCTGCGTATTTCATTAAAACACCTGTCCCATCGTGAAATAAAATTGTGACAACTGTTCGCCGGGCAGATGATTTAACCCGTATCCCCAGTCAATTCTAATAGGGAGCACCGGCATCGGTCTTATGCGCAGCCCGAATCCCGCGCCGGTTTTAAGTTGGTTTTCTTCAGAGCCAATTTCCAAACTCACATCTTTACTTCTGCGCCAAGATCCGCCTATATCGGCAAATATCGCGGCAGATAAAATGGAACGCCCTTTTTCCTGAACAATGGGGAATTTATACTCCAAATTAGATACAAAAATTATTTTTCCTTTTTCCGGCGGTCCTATTTCTCCGAAGTCGTAACCGCGTACCGTATCGGCGCCGCCTAAGAAATATCTTTCGTAGATAGGAACTTCGTCCGACGGTGAAAATTCCTTAACATATGATATGCGTGAATTAAATCCGAGCACAAATTTCCAGAATGTCGGAATAAATTTTGATGTTGTTAATGTAGGTTTGTAAAAATTGATGGTCCCACCCAGAGGTCCACCCGCAAGTTTTACAGAGAGCGAATGTCTGGAACCGCGGGTTGTGTCAAACACATTATCCCTCGTATCGCGGCTAATTGCGGATGTCAATGAGGAAGAAACATCCTTGGAAGCTTTTATGCCGGTCGGATTGCCGACTTCATTAAAAATTAAATCGCTGTCTATATCAAAAACCTCCACCTCTTCATATGCGTAGGTAAAATTAAGAGCCGAAATATCCGAGAGCGGTTTGCCGATTCGTATGTCGCCCCCTCTTCTTCTTTCCCTGTAAGCGGTTGAATCATTGCCGTAACTTCTCCAGACCGTCGTATTAAAAACATCCGTTCCGAATAAAAGTTTTTTTCCGAAAAGATAGGGCTCGGTAAATCCGATTTCGTAATTTTGCCGGCGGGCGCCGAACTCATATGTAAGATTTAATTTCTGTCCTCTGCCGAACAGATTTAATTCGGTGACTTGAACAGTTCCCACAACTTTATCGACGGATGAATACCCCGCTCCGAGAGAAACAAGTCCGGTTTTATCTTCTTCTACCTCAATAGCAAGGTTGGCTTTGTCGGGTTCCTTCGTTTCTTCAATATCAACTTTTATATCCTTGAAAAATCCGAGATTGTAAAGCCGCTCCTGACTTCTCCCGATACGTCCTACGGCAAAAACATCCCCTTCTTTTACGAGGAGTTCTCTTTTTATCACATATTCTTTAGTTTTTGTGTTTCCGTCAATATAGATTCTGTCAATATAGATTATACCGTTTTCAACAATTGTGAATGATGAATTTACGATACCGGTTTCGTCATTTTTGTCCAACTTTGATTCAAATTTTGCACGGATATAACCTCTGTCGCCGTAAAGTGATTTAATGCTTGAGTCGTTTCCTTCATATTGAGACTGATTGAAAATTTCGTCTTCTTTGAAATTAAAAACTTTTAAAAGTTCGTTTGAAGATATCACGGTATTTCCTGAAAAACTAACCCTTCCGTTTTTATATTGTTTTCCTTCGTCAATTTTAATTTTTATGAACATTTTTGTACGGGTGTCATTATAAGTAATTTCCTCCGTAGCAATTTTTACAGATAGATATCCGCGGTCTTTGTAAAACGATTCCACTTTTTTAATATCGTCTTTGAATGTCTCATCTTTATAAACTTTTTTTCTTTTTGTTGCAAAAAGTTTTTTGATTTTTTTCGGTTTAAAACTTTTTACACCATCAATAGTAACATCGCCTATAAGTATTTTATTACCCTCGGTAACTGAAAATGTTACCGTTGCAAAACCTGATTTTTCATCAGTCGTGGAGAAATCTTCAACCTTTACGTCGGCGTAGCCTTTATCTTTGTAAAGTGTGGTTATTTTACCAATGTCATCCTGAATTTTTCTGGTATCATAACCTTCTTTTTCTTTTGAGGAAATTTCTTCTTTTAATTTTCTGTTAGAAAATTCTTTATTACCTTTGAATTCAACCTTCTTTATTATAAGTTTTTCCTGTAAAATAAAGATTACTTTCAAGCCGTCTTTGAAATCCGAGACATCCGCCGCAACATCCGAAAAAAGTCCGAGTTTATAAATGTTTGAAATATCCTCGTCGACAAGTTTCTGGTCAAATAAATCGCCTTTGCTTATTTTAAGAGCATCTTTTACTACCCGCACCTTAACATTTCTCAAACCCGAAAACTCAACAGCCCTTATTTTTTTCGGTTTCAAATCTTGCGAAAAAAGCAAAGTTAAGGCAACCATCCCGCATAAAAAAAACAAAATAATTTTCTTATTCATAATATTTAATTATATAAAATTTATAATAAAAAGTCAAGTTTTTTTGTCAAGAAAACCCCGTAACTACAGATTTCACAGATTAACACAGAGAAAAAGAAAAATCTTGTGGTTTATAATTTCCTGGTTTAATTTATTTTTTTTCCGGTTTCGGTTCAGTTCCGAATCGCCAGTATTTTTCAAAGAAAAACTTACTTTCTCCGGATTCATTTTTTTCAATTTCCTGCGTGGTTCTGAACATTATTCCGCTTTTCATTCTGTAAGATAATTCAATTTCATGTTTTAAGGAAAGTTTGTTTTCAAATTCGTCAAACTTTATTCCGTAGCCGGCCGAAAATCCCCTGGCAAACGATGTGCCTATCTGTACTATTGTTCCTCTATATAAATCAATAAGAGATGGCTGCGTGCCCGCCGGAAGCGGTGTGGCCGGAGATTCCCGTTTTATTGCAAACTTATCAATGAATCCGGTTTTCTTTAAGAGGGATTTTACGAAAGGGGTTGTTAAAAAAGTATCAACCCGCTTTGACATATCCTCTGCAGTTAACGGCTGCACTTGCCCCGTGCTTTGCATGCCCATTGCCGCCTGTGCTGCTGTTTGTTCATCCATTTGCGGATTTGTTTTTGATGAGAATCTCGGTTTTACATTATCAAGAGGTCCTCTGTCAACCGTTAAAATTATCGTTTCGGGAACATATTCAGTTATCATTTGATGCGTTGCCAAATCCTCTCTGCGTTTTTCAATTTCCGTATCTGCTTCCGCTCTGCCGGACAAAAAAAGATTGCTCTTTTCCGCTTCAAAGATTGTCTCTATTATTGTAAAGTTTCGTCCGAGATAATCCAACTCGCCCCGCAGTGCTTCAACCCTGCCTGTGACAAGCGGCGCCGAACCTTTGCCGTGCAGCAATAATTCGCCCTTGGTTTCAACCGATGCAAAATCTCTTTCGTACCAGCAGTCCTTTCCGGCAATTATTTTTAAGTTCCAATTTGCATTTTTTAAAAAGTCCCAACTTCCCTCGTCACTTTCTTCTCCGGGATATGTAAACCTTGCGTTTGATATTTTCATATAACCGTCTATGTTCCAATTCTCCGGCTCTCCAAAAAATTTTATATCGGCATTAATTTTTGCTTTTGATGGATTGGATAGCGAAGCAGCGCCCCCCGACTTTATATTCAAATCATTTATTGTAACGGGAATGCTTTTTTGCGGCGTTAAGAGATGAAAGTTGAAATCTCCGAGGTTAAAGCCGTCCGCAATCATCATTTCGCCGTTAATAGAAATAGGTTCTTTGTCTATTAATGCATCCAACTGTTTTAATTTTATAATTTTGCCGGTAAAATCAATTTCACATTTTACATCGGTTAATTTTTTGAATATATTATTAAGTTGAAGCTCCTCCGCCTTCGCCGTGAAATCGCCTTTTACATCGGGTTTGTTCAGTGTCCCTCTGATATCAATATTTGTAGAAAAATTTCCTTTTGCTTTTTTTACCGATTTTGTCAAAGACGAAAGTATTGCCAAATCGCCGTTTGCAACTTTAAGCGTTATATCAATCGGTCTATTATAAAGTTTTTTTTTAGCTGCGTCGGTCAAGGGAAGCGGAGTAGTTCCCTCTCCTTCAAATGAGTAAAGTTTAGCGCGTGAAAGTTTAAGATGTTTTAATTCTAAAATATTTTCTTTTAATTGAAAAAAAATTGATGCAATATCAAAACCGAGATTTTCTATTTTTCCGTTAGTAGAACTCAAAAGACAGGTAATGGTAGGTTCTCCCGGTGAACCTGTTGCTTTTAGGTTGAAATTGGTATTTCCATCTGCCGTAATTTTTATATCAAACAGGTTTAAAAGGTCGCCCATTGAAATATTTTCACCTTCGGCGGTTAACTCTATATTATCGTTTTTCAGAGAACCGTTTAGATAAAACAATCTTTTGCCTTTTTCAAATATTGAAAAATTGTTTACAGAAAATTCCGATGGTTTTGAAAAATCCACTGTTCCCGTTATTTGCGTTGACTTTCCCATTTCAGGAATAAATCGCATAACTCCGCCGCTGTATTCAATGTAATGTTTTGAGTTTATAAGTTGTTTTTGGTTTATCCATAACCCTGTGGTTGAAATATCGGCTTTAACGGTATCTCTGTGCAATGTGCCGTCGGCGTCGATGCCTCCGAAAAGTGTAATTCCCGGTAACTTGAGATTTCGTATTTCTGCTATTATTCTGAAAATAATCTCTTTTGAAAAATCAATATATGTGTCAGGCAAGATTTTTATATTTGTATCCGACCACTTTATATCTCCTTTTGAAAAAATTATTCTTTTGCTTTTAAGCGAGCATTTTCCGGAAATTGCATCAACGGTTCTGTTTTCAACCGTCATATTTTTACCAAAAAAATCCGCTGTAATCTGCGGGTCTTTCAAATCACCGAATATATTCAATTCAATGTTTTGAAAAGTTCCGGATAAGAGATAGGTGCTTTTTAATAAATCGTAAAGAGTATTTGTTTTTAGGTTACTTAAGGAAATGTTCAATCCGGAAAATTCCTTTTTGCTCAAATTAATAATTCCGGAAATTTCTGCTGTTGCCCCGTCAATAGATAATTTAGTTTCCTCAACTTTTAATAAATCATGGTTTATTAAAAGTTTTCCATAGCCCTTTGCCGCCTTTTCATAAATTCTTCCGTCAAAATAGTAGCCGGCAAGCACCTGCGGACTATTAATATTTCCCCGTACAGTAATTTTTCCGACAAAAGGACCCTGCATATTCCCGTTAAGGTTTTCAGCATCAAATCTAAAATCAATATCGGATGATAAATATTTTGATGAAATAAAATAATCGGCTGTTCCGGAAATTTTATCACCCCAGGAAATTTTTTTAATATCTATTTTTTTCCCGTCGTAACTTCCGTAAGCGGAGAGTTTTTCCGTAATTTTGTCAATTGCCAGTTTATCGGATGCAATTTTAAACTGGATAAAATCGTCCGTCTGCCCGGCGGCAAGGCGGGCAGATTTTTTTCCTGTAAGTTTTATATCGCCGTTCAACGACTTACCCGATATTGCCAGTTCATCAAGTTTCACAATAAAATTGAACTTGTCCTTGTCAATTTCACCCGAAAGGCGCAGAGATGTTTTTGAGACCTTTTGTTGCATGGCAAATTCAGTAATTATAAGTTTTGATATTTTTGTCTCGAAAGAAGTTACAATTAAATCATATGGAATATTCTTAAAAAGTTTGCCGCGGGTTATCGCTATTGTTCCGTAGGGTTTTGGATTCCCGTTTTTGCCGTTCCAGTTTATTTTACCCGTTATATTACCCGATAGGGTATCCTGTTCAACTCCGATAAAAGGCAGAATTATATTGCTGTTGCACCTGGAAAGATTAAGATAGCCGGATGTCCACTTTTCTTTTATTTTTATTTCGCCGTTTAATCCGTCCATTTTTAGATTTTTTATGCAGATACCTCCGGTATCATATAAAAATTCTCCGGATAAAGATGTCGTGCTGCCATTGATAATTATATTGTCGGATGAAAATCCTGCCGCAATTTCCGGGTTTGCCGAAGCGATGTTTTTTAACCGACCGTTTAATCTTAAACCGCCCGCAACATTTTTACCGAGCAGAGACATATCAACATTATTAGCATTGAAGTTGATTTTGTCATATTTTCCGGAAAATAAAATTTCTGTCGTGTCATACTTTATGTTTCCCTTTGTAATTTTTGACTTATCGCCTTCCATATTTATGGCGAAATTAAATCCGGACATTTTAATGTAACCCTTGCCGTTTTCCCATGAAACTCTGCCCGAAACATTTTTTGACGACTTTTCTTTAAGAGAAAAATCATCAGTTTTTATATCGCCTTTAATTTTCGGGTTATCAAAAGTTCCGAGTATTTTTAAATCAAGCGCACAGTTTGCGGAAACATAATCCGACTGAATCTTCATATCACGAGCAGTAAAAGATAAATCGAGATTATTTTTCTGTATTTTGCCGGTTAGAATTGCATCACCGTTCAATGCCGTTGCCGTTGAGTTAATAATACATTCGTTATTGCAGAAAATTAAATTTGTTCTTATATTCTTTAATGAAATACTATTTGCTATTTTAAGGTTATTTTGTCGTAGATTTATTGTTAATTTCTTATCTGGTAGTTCAAAAGAACCGTCAAATGATACAGGTGACTCCGGCAGATATTGAATTGTCGTATTTGACAATAGTTTCCCGACAAACGTTTTTAAGTTGGATATATCGCCTGATACTTGTGAGTTAATTTTAAGATTTTCCAAAGTTATATTTGTGTCTAATTTAAGTTTAATCTCATCCGACTTTAAGTTACCGGAAAGATTGAAGTTGCCGTTAGAACCTCTGATGTTGAAATTACCGCTGACTTTTTCCAGATTGTTGAAGTTTGTATTTTCTATAGTACCCTTCAATTTCACCGCAGAGTCCTTGCTAATCATCCCGGCTACTTTTATTTGTGATGAAAAATTGTTTTTGTCGTGCATAATTACGGTGGCTTCCGATTTGACGGCATAATCGTTGTTTTTGTTAACGGCTTCAAGATTGATGTTGCTGGCGGTAAAAGTGCTGCTGAAAGTAACCGTTCCGTTAACTGCGGAAATTTTTGCAGGTAATAAAAATGCAGGTTTCCTGCCGGGTTTTTTTGTACGAATATTTTTTACGGCAGGTATGTTAATTTGCGGGTTGATAAGAGTTATGCTTTCAATTGAATCAGGCAGTTTGCTTATTTTTTTAAGATTGACGGTAATAACCGCTTCCTCACAGTTAAAACCTTCAAATTGTATTTTTTTCAATACTATTTTATTGAAAGAAATCCATGCCACTTTTTCTATTTTTACCGGTCTTGATAATGCAATGGTGAGTTGTGACTGTGCAAGATATTTTAGTGAAGTCGTAAAGATGTTAAGTCGTATAAAAAGGTATACGCCGGCAGTTAACGCTGTAAATACAGATAAAATTAAAATTATTTTTTTCATTCATCCAGTTATATTTTTGTAACCGCAGATACATCCCGCAAGCGGGACAGTCGCCGATTTACGCAGATAAAATCAATCTCTTATTGTCTTATCTGTGTTTATCTGCGTCCATCTGTGGTTGCTTATTTTGTTTTTTTCCGTTTTCGTAAAAGTAAAAAAATTTCGCCCAGTGACATTGTCAGCGACTTAAATGTTTTTTTTGTTTTAAGAAGTCCGCTATATGCGATACCGTATCGTTTGTAATATTTTTCTTTCAGTCGTTCGTCGTCTTTATGTTGTTCCATTTTATATCCTGTTATCTGTGAAATCCGGATTTAAACCGTGCAATCCTTTTTTTAAGTTTTTGTCTCGGCAAGCCCGGACTTAAATATGAGTTTCTTAATATCCGCAGAATAATCAATTTCTATTTTTGTGCCTTTCGGGATTTTTTTGGAAAGTATTTCTTCCGCAAGTCCGTCTTCAAGATATTTTGAAATCGTTCTGTTTAGCGGTCTTGCCCCGTATTGCGGGTCAAATCCCTTTTCAAGCAGAAAATCTTTTGCGTCATCGGTTAAATTAACGGAAAATCCCTGCTGCCTGGTTTTTTTTGATACTCTTTCCAAAAGTAGTTCAAGTATTTTTCTCATATCATCCCGGTCCAGCGGATGGAAAACAATTATATCGTCAAGACGGTTTATAAATTCCGGGTTCAGCGTTTTTTTCAGTTCTTCCAGAACGGTTTCTTTCATTGAAGAAAAATCATTTTGAGCATCTTCCTGAACAAGAAATCCGAGCGATTTGCCTTTTGATATAAGCCGCGCACCTATATTGGATGTCATAAGAATAATTGTGTTTTTGAAGTTAACTTTATGACCGAGATTGTCGGTTAAAATTCCGGTGTCCATTATCTGAAGAAGTATATTCAACACATCCGGATGCGCTTTTTCAATTTCATCAAGCAAAATTACCGAGTATGGTTTGCGCCGCACTTTTTCGGTAAGTTGTCCGCCTTCGTCGTATCCGACATATCCGGGCGGTGCACCTATAAGATGCGATACCGAAAACTTTTCCATATATTCCGACATATCAAGGCGAAGTAAGGAATCCTCGTGACCGAACATAAACTCTGCTAATGCTTTTGCCAGTTCCGTTTTTCCGACACCCGTAGGACCCAGGAATATGAATGTTCCTATCGGTTTTTTGGGGTCTTTGAGCCCGGTTCGCGTTCGTCTTATTGCGTGTGATATTGATACTATCGCTTCGTTCTGTCCGATTATTCTTTTATGAAGTTCATCCTCCATTTTCAAAAGCCGTCCGGATTCTTTTTCGGTAAGTTTTGTCGGAGGAATTCCCGTCCATTTTGAAACAATTCCGGCGACATCTTCTTCAAAAATTGTGGTTTTTATCTGGTTTAATGTCTGCCGCCATTTCTTTTTATCGTCGGCAAGTATGTGTCTTAATTCATCTTCTTTATCACGCAGTTTTGCGGCATTTTCAAATTCCTGATTGTTGACCGCTTTGTCCTTTTCAACCACTGTATTTTCAATTTCTATTTCTTTATTCTTAAATTCCGGAGGCATTGATGTCATTTTAAGATGTGCTCTGCTTCCCGCCTCGTCCAAAAGGTCAATAGCTTTATCCGGAAGATACCTGTCGGTTATATATCTGTCGGATAATTCCACCGCGGCGATAATTGATTCGTCGGAATATTTTACTTTGTGATGTATTTCGTATTTTTCTTTAAGACCTTGTAAAATTTTTATCGTTTCTTCAACGCTCGGCGGATTTACCGTTATCGGCTGAAATCTTCTTTCCAGCGCCGCATCATGTTCAATATGTTTTCTGTATTCGGAAAAAGTTGTGGCACCGATACATTGAAGTTCCCCGCGTGCTAACGCCGGTTTAAGCATGTTTGATGCGTCAATTGCGCCCTCGGCGGCTCCTGCTCCTATGACCGTGTGAAGTTCGTCTATGAAAAGAATTATGTTGGATTTTGCCGCCCTTATTTCATCCATTATATTTTTGAGCCGTTGTTCAAATTCTCCTCTGTATTTTGTGCCGGCGACAACTCCGGATAAGTCAAGGGTAATGACCCGTTTGTTAAGTAAAATTTCCGGCGCGTCCTGATTTATTATTTTCTGCGCAAGTCCCTCAACAATCGCCGTTTTACCGACGCCGGGGTCACCGACTAAAACCGGATTATTTTTTGTTCTTCGTGATAGAATCTGGACC
Organism: Elusimicrobiota bacterium; assembly: GCA_041658185.1. Taxonomy (GTDB): domain Bacteria; phylum Elusimicrobiota; class UBA8919; order UBA8919; family UBA8919; genus UBA8919. The sequence goes on along the minus strand of JBBAAR010000007.1, from coordinate 127,353 downwards.
AGCCGTTCAATTTCAGATTCACGTCCTATTACGGGGTCAAGTTTTCCCTCCCTTGCCATTTCCGTTAAATCCCGGCCGAATTCGTCAAGGGTCGGCGTTTTGGATTTATGCCTGTGAAGTGGTAACGGCGGCACCGGTGTTGTATCGCCTATCATATTTATTATTTCTTCCTTAACTAAATCATATGTAAGTCCGAAGTTTTCAAGTATTGCCGTTGTTTTTAAATCGGGATTTTTAAGAAGCCCGAGTAAAATATGCTCGGTGCCGACATAACTGTGCGCCATTTTTTGTGCTTCTTCAATAGCGTATTCCAGAACCTTTCTTGCTTTCGGGGTTAAAGGAAGTTCGCCGTATTGGAGAAGGTTGTCTCCGACAGGTAGTGTCTTTTCAATTTCAATTTTTATTCTCGCCGTGTGAATACTTAAATTTGATATTATCGTGGCTGCGACGCCGTCGTCAAGGTCTAAAAGTCCCAATAAAATGTGTTCCGGCGTGATGGAGTCATGGTTCAACCGTTTTGCTTCTTCCTGCGCAAGCCGTATCGCTCTCTGCGCCCTTTCGGTAAATCTGTTATACATAAATTCACTCCACTCCGTGTTCTATCTGTCCGTCAACTAATTTTATTTTTCTTGAACATTTATTTGCAACTTCCTCATTATGCGTTGCCAAAATCAAAGTGAAATTATAGTCGGTTTGAAGTTGCATAATTAAGTCAATAACTTTCCCGCCCGTCGCTTTGTCAAGATTTCCGGTCGGCTCGTCGGCGATAAAAATCTGCGGCGAATTTATAAGAGCGCGTGCTATCGCTATCCGCTGCTGTTCCCCGCCTGAAAGTTCTGACGGCAAATGTGACGCTCGCAAGGAAAGTCCTACTTCCGATATGAGTTTATGTGCTTTTTTTTTTGCTTCCGGTTTATTATCTTTTGAAATTATTGCCGGCATCATAATGTTTTCAAGTGCCGTGAACTCCGGCAAAAGATTGTAAAACTGGAATGCAAAGCCGATTGATTCATTTCTGAAAGTTGAGAGTGTTTTTTCCGTTATATTGTCGTTTAAACCGTCTATAAAAATAACGCCGGATGAAGGTTTATCCATTATGCCTAAAATATGTAAAAGTGTTGATTTTCCGGCGCCCGAGGGGCCTGTAACAGCCACTGTTTCTCCTCTTTTTATGTCAATGGAAATCCCTTTCAGAACGGCAACATCAATTTTGCCATCGGTATATTTTTTTGTAATGTTTTCACATCGTATAATAAAATCATTCATAACGAATTGCTTCGCAGGGTTCTATTCTTGACGCTTTCCATGCGGGATAAATCGCCGCCAGAAGCGTAATAATTATGCTTACAAAAATTATCAGAATTATATCGGAAAAAACTATTTTTACCGGCAGTTTATCAATGTAATACACATCGGCAGGGAGTTTTATGAATTTATATTTCTTTAGAATAAAAGATATTAAAATTCCGAGTATTGTTCCGGCTGCCGTTCCGATTGTCCCGATAATAAATCCGAGATAAAGAAAGATTTTCATAATTGAAACCTGCTGTGTCCCGATTGCTTTTAACACTCCGATTGAGTGTATTTTTTCAACTGTCGTTACCAGTAGAAGCGAAATTATGTTAAAAGTTGCGACTATAATAATGAGCGTTAAAATAAGAAACATCACGAATTTTTCCAGTTTCAGAGCGGAAAAAAGATTTTTATTCATTTCATTCCACGATTTAACGGTGTAACCTAAACCCAGTTTGTTTTTAATTGCCGATGCCGTTTTATCCGCATTAAAAATGTTATCTGTTTTTATTTCTAAACCGCGGATGCTCTCTGAACCTAATAGCCGGTTTGCGTCGGAAAAATTCATATAAACAAGAGATGAGTCATACTCGTACATCCCGGAATCAAATATATCCGAGACGGTGAATTTTTCCATCCGCGGCATAATTCCGAATGCCGATGTTTGTCCGAACGGCGAGACAAGAATTATTTCGTCGCCGGCGGAGACCAAAAGATTTTTAGATAACTCAATTCCGATAAAAACCGTTTTTTCTCTTAATACGCCGATATTTTTATTTTTTAGAATTTTTTCTATAGAAATTATTTTTTTCTCATCTTGCGGAATTATTCCTTTTACGGCTACCCCGGTAGCATTTTTGCCTTTTCGTAAAATCATCTGACCATAGAGAAATTTTGATGTATCCAGAACACCGTCCATCTTTAACGTTTCTTCGGATAATTTGGATGGTATTTCGGAATCGGAAAAAATCGTGATGTGCGGACTTAAAGACAGAATTTTTTCCTTTATATCCGTCTGGAAACCGTTCATTACCGAAATAGTTATAATAAGCGCCGCAACACCCACAGCAATTCCGGATATGGAAATTACCGTCAAAAGCGCACTGAAAAACTTTTTTCTTGTCGCCCAAAAATATCTTAAAGCAATAAATTTTTCAAAGTTCACCCCGCCCTTCCTCCTGTCAAAACAACATTACTTTCATTAAATCAGATAATAATTCCTGTTTACTTCCCCACACTTCATTTAGGAAAGGCGGGGTTCATTTTTTAGATATTACCCTTTTTATTACCCCTTTAGGCAGGTTATTACCACATTTATCCCAAATCACTCTTCTAATGCTAATTTTTACCCGCTGATTTGTCAGTTAATAAAAGATAATCTGGCAAAATCACTTTAAGTTTGACATTCAAGATTACTGTTGGATTATGAGTAATCAATTTTATGTGAAACGCCCACATTTTCTTATTTTTTCTGATACTCCGAACTCAAATACTTTTCAACTTCATGTTTTTCGGATGCCTTGATCGTATCGTGAATCATTCCCAATGCCATGAAACTGCTGCGGGAGATAATGAACTTATGCTCTTGTTTTTCTAGCGGTCTGCCAATCTTTTTTTCCGCTTCGGCAATAATTGCTTTCTGCCAATTCTTCACGGTATTTCCAAATTTCATTTTCCAGCCGAACATATATTGTATTACCTATGCAATCTTACTTCTTACAATGATTATAAAAGATAATCCGGCAAAATCACTACAAAATAATTACTGTCAAAAACGTTGGAATGTGGAGTAATCAAAATATCAGAATCTTCACGATACTTTCCTGTTTATTCTCCATAACCAAGTAATCTTGCCTTCTTTTTAAAAATATCTACCTCAATAAAAATCTCTCCGCCTTTGCTTATATTAATACCTTGTCTTGGCTTATAAGTTATTTTCCAATATCTCTCACCCTTGTAATCATTACCTGAAATTACCAGATTTTTTACTTCAACTAATTTATATTTATCAAGATTTATTTTGATAGCTTCGATGAATTTATTTGCAATTGTAATAACTTCATTAGCGTCTTGACTTACAATCTTATTACTCGCGAAGATTGAAACAGGATTTAAACCTAATAAAAGTATTGCAAATAGAATTTTTAATTTCATTTTTCCTCCTGCTTTAAACATAGTTTAATATAATTTATTGAGACCGCTTTTACTTTACCGGTTTTAATAGCGGAAAAAGAATTACGTCTTTGATGGATTCCTGCCGGGTTAGAAGAATTACGAGACGGTCAATTCCTATTCCAAGCCCGCCGGTCGGGGGCATCCCGTATTCAAGAGCTTTTATGTAGTCATCATCAAAAAATTCCGCCTCGTCGTCGCCTTTTTCACGTTCTTTCACCTGCTCTTCAAATCTTTTTTTCTGTTCAACGGGGTCGTTTAACTCCGAATATGCGTTTGCAAGTTCTTCGCCTGCGATGTAAAGTTCAAATCTCTCCGCAATTTCCGGTCGTTCAAATTTTGATTTTGCCAGCGGACATAAAAACTTGGGCCAATCAACAACGAATGTTGGCTCTGTTAGTTTCGGCTTTATCAGTTTATCAAACAGATGGTCAAATATCTTTCTTGTCGGGATTTTTTGATAATTCTCAATTTGAAATTCCTGCCCCAATTTTTTTAATTTATCTTCGGAAAAAATATCCGCAAAATTAATTCCCGCTTCCGTAAATGCCGTTTCAATTGACAGCCGTTTCCAGTCGCCGAAAAGGTCAATCTCTTTTTCACCGAGTAAAACTTTTGAAATGCCGGCTGCCCTTGCCGTTTCCTGAATGATATTTTTGCACAAAAGCATCATATCATTATAGTCGGCATATCCCTGATAGACCTCCAAAATTGTGAACTCGGGATTATGCCTAATTGAAATACCCTCGTTTCTGAAAGTTCTTCCCATTTCATAAACGCGGTCAAGCCCGCCGACGATAAGCCGCTTCAGATAAAGTTCAGGCGCAATTCTTAAATATAAATCAATGTCAAGTGCGTTGTGGTGTGTGATAAACGGTTTTGCAGCGGCCCCTCCCGGAATTGCTTGCATCATCGGTGTTTCTACTTCTATGAAACCGTTACCATCAAGATAATTCCTGATAGATGAAACGATTTTTGCCCTTTTTTTGAATATCTCTACTACTTCATCGTTTGAGATTAAATCCAAATAACGCTGACGGTATCGTGTCTCTACATCTTTTAAGCCGTGCCATTTTTCCGGAAGTCCCCGCAATGATTTTGAAAGAAATTGAAATTTTTCAACTTTCACGGTTGTTTCTCCGGTTCTCGTCTTAAAAACTGTTCCTTCAACACCTATGAAATCTCCGATGTCAAAAAGTTCAAATGTCTTGTAATTTTCATCGCCTACCAAATCCTGTTTTATATAAAGTTGTATTTTTCCGGTTGAGTCTTTTATTGTCAGAAATGCCGCCTTTCCCATTTTCCGCATTGTCAAAATGCGGCCGCTGATAGAAATATTCCCGCCGGGCATTTCGTTAAGAATTTTTTCAGCGGTGGATGTTGCGAGAAATTTCGTCGGATAAGGATTTATTCCTTTACTTTTAATTTGCGATATTTTTTCAAGCCGCTGGTCAAAAATTTCCTGTTCAGACATTTAGCACCTCTTCCACTTTCTCTCTCAAAATTTTCGGGTCAAACGGTTTTTCTATGAAAGCGACTACATTTTTTTCAAGTTGAAACATATCCTGCATTCCGCCTTTTGCGGTAAGAACAATGGTCGGTATATTTGCGGTTTTTTCATCCGCCTGAAGTTGTTTCTGCACGCTATATCCGTCAAGTTTAGGCAGCATTATATCAAGTAAAATTAAATCCGGTCTGGTTGCCGCAACCTGCTTTAACGCCTCTTCACCGTCATATGCGACAGCGGTTGTATAACCGTCTTTCTCAAGCAGAAATTTTAACAAATCAACTACAGACGGGTCATCTTCAACGATAAGTATGATTTTATTTGACATATTTTTGTAATTTTCCATCTAATACTACTCAATAAAGTATAATAAATTTTTTTGGTTTTGTCAAGGTGTTTTTTTGGTTTTTTGAGAGAGGTATGCTTGAATGAATTTATCAATGTCGCCGTCCATAACAATCTTAACATTTCCGGTTTCAAAGCCGGTTCTGTGGTCTTTTACCAACTGATACGGCATAAAAACATAACTTCTAATCTGGCTGCCCCATGCGATAGAACCTTTTTCGTCATAATGTTTTTCCACTTGTGCACGTTTTTTCTCCTGTTCAAGTTCGTAAAGTTTTGCTTTTAATAGTTTCATTGCGGTGCCTTTATTTTTGAACTGTGAACGTTCGTTTTGTGATTGCACCACTATACCCGAAGGATTATGTGTAATGCGGACGGCGGAATCCGTTTTTTGGAGATACTGTCCGCCGTGACCCCCCGCCCGATATGTATCAATACGCAGGTCGCTTTCATCAATTTTTATTTCAATGGTATCGTCAATTTCAGGAATTACATCAACGGACGCAAATGATGTGTGCCTTCTTTTGTTGGCGTCAAACGGCGAAATTCTGACCAGACGATGGACGCCTATTTCCGATTTAAGATAACCGTAAGCATATTCGCCCTTGACGATAAATGTTATTGATTTTATTCCTGCTTCGTCGCCGGCAAGCGAATCAACAATTTCTGTTTTGAAATTTTTTCTTTCCGCCCACCGCAAATATAATCTCAAAAGCATATCAGCCCAGTCGCACGCTTCGGTCCCGCCTGCGCCGGAATGAATGGAAACAATTGCCCCGTTTTTGTCAAACTCGCCGGAAAGTTTTAACTGCAAATCCATCTCCGAGATTTCTCCCTCTATTTTTTCAAGAGTTTTTTCAATATCGGGATGCATTGATTCATCGTTTTCCGTCTCCAAAATGGAAAGCAACTCCGAGGTCTCGGCAAGTTCTTTTGTTATACTCTGATATTTTGTGATTTGTGATTTTAGCGAGTTAAGATGTTGCATTGTTTTTTGGGCTTCGGCGGGGTTGTTCCAAAAATTTGCACCGGCTGCAGTTTTTTCAATTTCGGTTATCTCTTTAGTTTTGTGTTCTATGTCAAAGATACCTCCCGATATCGTCGGTTTTTTGTAATAATTTTTTTGTTTTTTCTTTTAGTTCTGATAACATTTTTATTTAACCACGAATTAACACTAATTTGCACGAATAAATTCGCAACTACAATCTTTATTATTTGTGTTTATTCGTGTCCATTCGTGGTTCCAGTTTTTTATTTCAATAATTCAAAGATATTTATATTTTTGAAATCGGCGAATTTGTCAAAATCCTCTTCCTTGTCGCTGTATTTTTCCCTGATAGTATTTATTTCATTTATGTTTGAAAGAAAAACATCCAGAATTTTTTCGTCAAAATGACTGCCGCTTCCCTCTTTAAGAATGCTTATTACTTTCTCTTCGGAAAAAGGTTCCTTGTAACATCTTCTTGAAGAGAGTGCGTCATAGACATCCGCAAGGGCTACGATTTTTCCCTCGGTCGGGATTTCATTGCCTTTAAGTTTTAAGGGGTAGCCGGTGCCGTCAACTTTTTCGTGATGCGTTAAAGCAACAATCCTTGATTTTTTGAGAACATCAGCAGTCGTATCTTTCAAAACCATAGCACCTATAACGGTATGTTGTTCCATTACCGCTCTTTCTTCGGGAGTGAGTTTTCCGGGTTTCTGTAAAATTGCATCGGGAATACCTAATTTTCCGATGTCGTGCATAGGCGACGCCCAGAAAATCAGTTCGGTTTCTTCCGCAGAGAGTCCCATTTTTTCCGCTATGATTTTTGAATAATAACTCACCCGTTTTATATGGTTTCCTGTTTCTTTGTCTCTGTATTCCGCAGCGGCACTGAGACGGAAAATTGTGTCAAAATGCGCACTTTTTAAGTCCTCGGTGAGTTTTGTGTTTTGTATTGCCACCGCCGCCTGCGAAGAAAAAGATGTTGTAATATTTTCGTGCTCGTCGGTAAAAGGAACGATTTTATCGCCGTAAAGCGAATTTATAAGCTGCAACACCCCGATAATTTTTTCGTTGCGGTTAAGCATCGGAATAACGAGCATTGAGACGGTCTTGTAATCGTATTTTTTATCAAGAGTAGGATTGTAGTGAAACTCAGAATCTTGCGGAATAGTTTGGACATCGGGTATATTTAGCGGCTGACAGGTGAGTGCCACATATCCGGCAATACTTTGTTTTGTTATAGGCATCTCAAAACTTTTGAAAATTTCCCGCGTCTTTTTTTCGCCCCATCTTTTAAAATATGTATTTGAACGGCTGGTCTTAAAAATAAGTTTGTCGCCCTCAACAAAATAAATTGAGCCGCTGTCGGCAGATGTAAGTTTCTGTGCCTCGGATAAAATCATATCCAGAAGTTTATCCAAATCGTGAACGCTGGATAACGCAATGCCGATATTTAACAGTTCCTTAAAACCATTGGCTAACATAATTATAATTTATCAAATTTTTTTCTAAATGTCAAAAGAATTATTGAAATTATTATGCACAGATATGAAAAAATATCACCGAATTTTGTATAAAAAGTAATATGGTTTAAAGCAAAAATTTTATCGGATAAAACGTCTGTTTCAAAAATTTTTGTTTCGGATTTTACCCTGCCCGTCGGGTCTATAAAACCGGAAACTCCCGTATTTGCCGCACGGACAACAAATCGCCTGTTTTCTACCGCTCTAAAAACATTCATAGTAAAATGTTGATACGGTGCAGATGTTTTCAGATACCACGCATCGTTTGTTAAATTGATGATTATTTCTGCACCGTTTTTAACCGATTTTCTTATTTCATTTGGGAAAATTGCTTCAAAACAGATATTCACTCCGAGTTTTCCTGCCGATGAATTTAGAACATTGTATTTTTTGTCGGATGAAAATTCTCCGATTTCATTAACTACTTTTATAAATTTACTTAAAAAATTTCTTAACGGCATATATTCGCCGAACGGCACAAGATGGTTTTTTGAGTATTCACCTGTAATTTTACCGTCGGAAGATACCAAAAATGCCGAGTTGTAAAATTTGCCGTTTTTATAATCGTTTGAAGCAACAAGGTGTTGCGTTCCGGTTTTTCTGGCAATATCTGAAATCCAATCGTATATTTTTTTGTCATTTTTCAAAAAACCCGGAACGGATGATTCTGGCCAAACAATTAAGTCAGGGATGATGGACGAGGGACGAGTAGCAAGTTTAGTGTAAGTATCAAGTATTTCCTGTTCATATTTTTCGTCCCATTTTTTGTACTGGTCTATGTTACCCTGAAGGATAGAAATAGTTCTGATGTTCCGATGTTCCAATATTCCGATGTTCTTGAATTTGTAAAATCCAAAAACCAAACAGATTAAAACAAGCAAAAAATTTGTAGTCGCAATCTTTAGATTGCGTTCTCTTTTGTTGATTAAATTTGTTATCGTCAAATTTACAAGAATAATTAAAAACGAAATGCCGTAGATACCTGTGAATTCCGAAATTTGTATTATCGGCAGATTATGCCATTGTGAATATCCTAACAGTGCCCACGGAAATCCGGTAAATAAATGAGTGCGGATAAATTCCAGAGAAACCCAGAGAAAAGAATTAAGAATTGAGAATTTAGAATTTAGAATTGAAAAAAAAAGACAAAAAATACCGTAATAAAGTGCAAGATAAAAAGAAAGAATAAGCAAAACCAAGATACCGATTATTTTCGGCTCTCCGGCAGATGAAAATGTCGGAACAAGCCAGTATAAAATTCCGCAATATGCAACAAGTCCGGTAATGATTCCGTATAAAAATGACTTTAATGGTTTTTCATTTTGGATTGCCAAAAAAAGAGGAACTAATGAAATCCAAGCGAGTGGCCAAAACGATGTTGTAGGATATGACAAAATTATCAGTATTGCGGACAAAACGCACAAAAATATTTTTTTCATTATTTTTTGAAACCGCAGATACACACAGATTTTCGCAGGTAGAATTATTCTTTTATTGTCTTATCTGCGTTCATCTGTGGTTACCATTTATTTAAAAATTTCAGGAAGGGACAGTTTATGTTTCGCTCTGGCGGTTAGATTTTTTAATTTTTGCGTCTGCTTTTTATTTTTTAATCTGTATTCCAATTCGTCGTAGGTCATTCCTATTTCGCCTTCATCCGTTTGTCCCGTCCAAAGTCCTGCCGTCGGCGGTTTTGTTATTATTTCTTCGGGGACTTTAAGATATTTTGCCAACCCGCGAACTTCAGATTTATAGAGGTCTCCGAGCGGAAGAATATCAACTCCGCCGTCGCCGTATTTTGTAAAATAACCAATTGTTAGTTCCGATTTGTTTCCCGTTCCTGCAACAATGTAATTTAATTTATTGGCAAAGTAATAAAGCGTAAGCATTCGTAATCTCGGTTTAAGATTTGCCTGTGTGAGTTTATTTGCCGTCGGTAGAATCCAGATTAAATTTTCATAAATTTTTGTAAGATCAATCGTCTCTGTTTTTAATCCGAATTTTTTTGCAACTTTTTTTGCATCTGTAATATCGGTTTTTTGTGATTGACAGGGAAGAATTAGGCAAAGAATATTTTTCGTGCCAATCGCCTTCCGGCACAGAACTGAAACAACCGCAGAATCAACCCCACCTGATAGTCCGACAACAAACCCTGATTTCTTTGCCGATTTTAGTTTTGTTTTTAACCATATAATAACTTTTTTCTCAAAAAGTTCACAATTCATAAGCAACCCTCTATGACAAAGGTCATATGACATTTGTCATATATTACCGTCTATTCAAGAAATAATTTTTACCCAAATCTCTCTTTTTCTGGGTCCATCAAATTCACAGAAATAAATTTCCTGCCAAGTGCCTAACTGAAGTTTTCCGTTTTCAATAATTATAGTAACAGATGAGCCGAGTATAGATGCTTTTATGTGCGCGGCGGAATTGCCTTCCGAATGTCTGTAACCGGTATCGTCAAGCGGAATTTTTTTGTCAAGCATCATCAAAATATCTTTTACAACATCAGGGTCAGCATTTTCATTTATCGTAATTCCTGCCGTTGTATGCGGAACAAAACCAACGCAAACACCGTCTGAAATTTCCGATTGCGAAATTTTTTTCTGAACCTGCGTTGTAACATCAACAAATTCTGTATTTTGATGTGTGCTTAATTCAATTTTATGAAACATATCTAATTAATATTCCTTCCAGCCTGTTTTTATCATTTCTAATTTATACATCAAAATTCTATAGTCGTCATTATCATTTAAATACATACTGATTAAATGATTTTCATCATCACTGCGATATTTTTTAATAAGTTCTTCCCGCTTAGTTAAATATGTCTTACAATCATTTTTTATATTTAATTTTAGTTCTTTCCATTCATCTATTTTATTTTCTCTTTCATAATAGTTTTTACACAAATTTTCAACTTGCTTATAATTTCTTAAAACCAAATAACATTTTACATTTTGTAACATTGCCACATAAGATTCTGGAGATGGGTTCTCATATGTTTTGAGTTTTTCTTCAATTTCTTTTATTATTTTATGATAAATTTCTGGATAATTCATGTCAACCCTAATAAACTTATCAAGTATTTCATCATACTCGTATATTTTAGGTATATCATATCTATTTTTAAGTAGTATTTGTTTTTTAGAATTTTTTCCTAACTTCTCAATACGAGCTGTCCAAGTTTGTTGAGTAAAAATCTTTTCATATTTTTTCCCATTCCATCTGATGACATCAACACCAGTACCAGATGCATTGGTTGCCCATGAAAATAAAAATATTGCTTTTTCTTTCTTTTTAAGATTTTCTATTGAGCACTGAAAAATCCTATGACCACAAATATCAGAATATAGTATTTCGTTATTTTTTATGATTTCAAAAATTGCGGTAAAATCATATTTATCTTTATCATTTTTAGATATTTTAATAGTTTCTTCAATAGTATCATTATCAATATCCCCCTTTAGTTCAAAAGGAAGTGTAATTTCACTACTAAAAACATTAGTGTTTGAACTGAATGTATTAAATAGCAATATAAAAAAAATTATTTTAATAATATCTTTCATTTTCCACAGCACTTTTTGTATTTTTTTCCGCTCCCGCATGGACAGGGGTCGTTTCTGCCGATTTTTTTTGGCATAGAGGGAATTTCGGATTCTGATTTTTGTAAAGGTTGGCCCGGTTGGAATTTTTGAGTGCCTAAAGAAATCGGTGCCTGCCGAATTTTTGGCTGTGGCATCACTTGAACCCTGAAAACGTATTCAACCGTTTCCTCGCGGATACGGTCCATCATCGTCATAAAAAGTGAAAGAGATTCTTTTTTGTATTCAACCAGCGGGTCTTTTTGCCCGTAAGCCCGCAGTCCCACACCCTTGCGTAATTGGTCCAAGTCGTAAAGATGATTTTTCCAAGCGTTATCAATAACCTGAAGCATTACCTGTTTTTCTATGTTCTCATAAATTTCTTTTGTGAATTCCGCTTCCCGCTGATTGTAGATGTTTTTTATTTTTTCCGTTAATAAGTCCTTGAATGATTCCTGATTTAATGCGACCAAGTCCTCTTTTGATAATTTTAAATTAAGCCCGAAAGTTCTGTTGAGCCAAACCGAAATCGTCTCCGTTTCCCAATTTTCCGGATATATTTTTTTTGGACAGTAAATTTCAAGTTTTTCTTCAACCGTCTCGTTTATCATCTCCCATATTTTTCCCGAAATATCCGCACCTTCTAAAATAGAATTTCTTAAAGCGTAAATAACCTCGCGCTGTTTGCTCATTACATTGTCGTATTGTAAAAGATTTTTTCGTATTTCAAAATTCATTTCCTCAACTTTTCGCTGGGCGTTTTCAATAGCACGGGAAACAAGAGGGTGTTCTATGACTTCGCCTTCTTTCATACCCAATTTTTCCATTATAGGAGAAATTCTGTCCGAGCCGAACAGCCGCATAAGTTCATCTTCCAGCGAAAGAAAAAATCTTGAACTACCCATATCGCCCTGTCTGCCGCCGCGGCCTCTCAACTGATTGTCAATTCTTCTCGCTTCGTGTCTTTCTGTTCCGAGGATATGGAGTCCGCCTAATTTTTTTACTTCTTCCTGTTCTGCTATATCAGGCGGGTTTCCGCCTAAAACAATATCGGTTCCCCGTCCTGCCATATTTGTCGCGACGGTGACTCCTTTTTTCCGTCCTGCCTGCGTGATAATCTGCGCTTCCTGCTCGTGGTATTTTGCGTTTAATAACTGATGCGGTACGCCGCGTTTTTTCAGCATAGCGGAAAGTTTTTCATTTTTCTCTATTGAGCGTGTTCCGACCAATACCGGTCTGCCCAGTTTATAAAGTTCTTCAATCTCATTTAAGATTGCTTCGTATTTTTCTTTTTCAGTTCTATAAATTAAATCCGGAAAATCATCTCGCCGCATCGGTTTATTTGTCGGTATTTCAACGACGTCTAATTTGTAGATATGCCAGAACTCACCCGCTTCCGTCATAGCGGTGCCTGTCATTCCAGCAAGTTTTTTATAAAGTTTGAAAAAGTTCTGGTAGGTGATTGTTGCAAGCGTCTGGTTTTCCTCGGCGATTCTCAAATTTTCTTTTGCTTCAACTGCCTGGTGGAGTCCTTCGGACCAGCGTCTTCCCGGCATCAAGCGGCCTGTAAATTCGTCAACAATTATTACCTCACCCTCTTTAACGACATAATCAACATCCCTTTTGAAAAGGTTGTGTGCTTTCAATGCCTGATTTATATGATGAACCCATTCCGACTGAACATCGTCGTAAAGATTTTTTATTCCGAGCATTTTTTCACATTTTGCCACACCCTGTTGAGTAAGCGTAGCGGTATGATTTTTTTCGTCAATGATGTAGTCAAACCCGACGGACAAATCAACTCCCTGATATTTTGCGTCAATTTCTTCTGCCTCGGTTATAAATTTTCCTTTGAGATGAGGCATCACCCGGTTTATGATGTAATACTTGTCTGTTGATTCTTCAGCAGGACCGGAAATAATCAAAGGCGTTCTCGCCTCGTCAACCAAAATTGAGTCAACCTCGTCCACAATCGCATAATTAAGTTCGCGCAAGACCCTTTCTTCTTTTGAGCGTTTCATATTATCGCGAAGATAATCAAATCCGATTTCCGAGTTAGTAACGAATGTGACATCGCATTGATACATTTTTTTTCTTTCTTCATCAGATATATCATGCTGAAGATACCCTACGGTTAAACCCAAAAATTCATAAACGGGCCCCATCCAGAAACGGTCTCTTTTTGCGAGATAATCGTTGACGGTAATTATATGAACGCCTTTTCCGGAGAGTGAATTAAGATATGTCGGAAGTGTTGCAACGAGAGTTTTACCTTCGCCGGTTTTCATCTCAGCGATTTTTCCCTGATAAAGAATTATTCCCCCCATAATCTGGACATCAAAATGTCTTAATCCGATTGTCCGTTTTGACGCCTCACGGACGACGGCAAACGCCTCGGGCAGTATTTGTTCAATTGTCTCGCCGAGTATTAGACGGTTTTTGAATTCGTTCGTTTTCAGTTTAAGCGAATCATCGGATAATTTTTTAATTTCTTCTTCATAAGAATTTATCTGAGAAATAATCGGCAATATTTTTTTTATATCCCTTTCCGATTTCGTGCCGAAAATTTTTCTGAAAATATAATCTATCATATTAGATATTCTACAAAATTTTTTTGAATTTGTAAATAAAAAACCCATCCCGATTTAGTCGGGACGGGCTTTTTAGTTTTTATATGTTCATTATACCTTTTTTACATTTGCTGCTTTAGGACCTTTATCAGAATCCACAACATCAAATTCTACTGCATCGCCTTCAGCTAACGATTTGAATCCATCGCCGCCGATAGCCGAAAAGTGAACGAACACATCACCTGAACCATCGTCTTTCGCCAAGAAGCCGTAACCCTTGGAGTCATTGAACCACTTTACTTTACCAAGCATCTACTTTGTTCCTCCTTACTAACATTCTGTGCTGATTTAACCGCACATTTGTAATTATACAAAAATAAAAAAACTTGTCAAGTAAAAAATACAATTTTAAAATTTATTTTTTCTGAGGTAAGACATTAAAGTTTAATGATGTTTTTTTGCCGTTTGATAATCCTTAGTTTTTCTTCTTTAAGAAGTTTATTTTTTTTATTAACTCCGCCCGAATATCCGCCAATCCCCCCTGTTTTTCTGATAACTCTGTGGCAGGGGACATCCGGTGCAAAAGGATTTTTGCCAAGTGCGTTTCCAACGGCTCTGGCTGACTTTGGGTGACCGATTCTTATAGCAATTTCTGAATAATAGGACATTTGTCCCATTTTTATTTTAAGACATTCCAGCCAGACCTTTTTATAAAATTCTGGATAATTTGAATTTTTAATTTTTTTTATCAGAAATTGCCCCGCTCGCGGGATCTTCGATTTTGTCATTTCATTCTTGTATATCTTTTATCTTTTGGACTGTCAGAAATATGAAAACAACCCTTGTCATCTACAAAGTACCACATTTGTTTGTCAGACTTGTGTTTTTGGTAATTTTGCAAAACTTTTTCTACATAATTCTGCGTCTCTTTGTAAGGCGGAATTTTTTTTCCATATTTTTTTACCGCATTCGGACCGGCATTGTATCCTGCAAGAGCAAGCCGTAGGTCGCCGAATTTCTCATACATGTAATTAAGATATTTTGTTCCCCCGTCTATGTTTTCTTCAACATCATTCGGATTAACTTTTAGTCCGTCAGCCGTCCGGGGCATAAGTTGCATAAGGCCTACAGCACCTTTGCATGAGACATCGTTCGGATTGAAATTTGATTCCGCTTCAATTACCGCCTTGACAAACGCAGGGTCAAGATTATATTTGTCGGCATAAAAATAAATCAACGGGTCGTATTCGTAATTTTTTTTGGCTGCTTCAGACATTTCTTTCCTCTGAATTTTTTTTGTATTTTTCATTTTTTGGACGAATTTATCGTCTGAACTGTCCGATTTTTCCTGCCTTGTATATCTTACCGATTTAATTTCTTTTTTGGAAAACATAACAGACCATTTTTTCGTTTCAACGGTATAATTTCCGGTTTCATTTATGATAATATTTCCTTTAACCTGTTTTCCGTTTTTTAATATAATAATTCCTTCTCTTGCAAAAATAAGTGTTGTCAAGATAAAAATAAAAACAAGCATAACCGGTAATAATTTTTTTCTCAACAATTTGTGATATGAAATAGCAAACCTGTGTGCCTCGTCGCGAACATATTTTATCAGATTTAGTGCCAATGAGTTTTTTGATAAAATTATTGCTTTTGAATTTTCAGGAAAAAATAATTCTTCGTTTTTTTTAGCAATCGCTATAATTTTCGGGATTTTATTTTCAGCACCCCGACAAAAGTCGATGCATTTTTTTAATTCCGAAACCGCAGATGAAAGTTGTCCTTTTCCGCCGTCTATTATTATTAAATCAGGCGCTGCCGTTTTTAGTGCGAGCGACCCACAAAATCTTCTTTTTATAATTTCACTTAACATTGCGAAATCGTCTATTTTATTTACCGTTTTTATCCGAAATTTCCTGTATTCTTTTTTATCAGGTTTGCCGTCGGTAAAAACGACCATTGCTCCTACGGCAAATTTACCGGAAATGTTTGATATGTCAAAGCCCTCAATCCTGCCTACGATTTTTTTTTCAAGTAATTTTGACAAATCATTTAAGTAGGCATCCCTGTCCGCATTAATTAAAATATCTTTAAGAGTTATTTCTTTTATGTTGATTTTTTCAAGCGTGTTTTTTATTGCAAAAATTATGTTTCGTAATTTTGCCGCTTCTTCAAACCGCAATTTTTTTTTGGCGCCGGTCATTTCTTTTTCAAGCGATTTCAAAAGTTTTTGATTTTTGCCGCTTAAAAACATTATTGCGTTACCGATAAAGTAAGAGTATTCTTTTTCGCTTATTTTTCCTATACAAGGCGCCTGACATTTTTTTATAAAATAGTACAGACATTCTTTTTTCCGTTTTTCAAGATTATATCTGCACGGCCGCAACCCAAAAATCTTTTGAGTAATCCTTAATGTTTTTTTCATATCGTCGGCATCGGGATAAGGTCCAAAATAAATTTTGCCGTCATTTTTTTTAGTTCGCACTATATTTAAAAACGGAAATTTTTCGTCGGTAATTTTAATATACGGATACCGTTTGTCATCTTTCCACATTACATTATATTTCGGCTGAAATCTTTTTATTAAGGATTCTTCCAAAACCAGTGCTTCCTTAACATTGGTCGTCAAAATATAATCAATGCTTTTAATTGTTTTAATAAGCAGTGAATTCTTTAGTGATTTTTCCGTATCAATAAAGTATGACCTCACCCGCGATTTCAAGGAAGTGGCTTTGCCTACATAAATTATTCTGCCGGATAAGTCCCTCATTATGTAGACGCCGGGAAGTTTAGGAAGGTTGTCCAATTTGTTTATCAGGGAATCATTCATCTAACGAAGGTTCTTCTTTTTTGATAATAGACCATACCGATTTCATTTCGTTGATTTTCAGCAATTTTGCCATCAAAAGATAAAGAATAAGTCCGATAATAATCGTTCCAAACACATTTAAAAAAAGATTTTTGATTACATAGACGGAAAGAATATAACAGACGACAGTCATTACCGAAGTTGCTGAAATTATTTTAACAAGCGACAGAAATATTTTTCTTCCGCCGAAGCCGCCTATTCTTTTTCTAAGCGACACGAAAAGAAAAACCGCATTTGCCCAAGAGGATACGGCTGTTGCAAGTGCCAGCCCGCCCACCCCCATCGGTTTCATTAAAATGATATTTAACACTGCATTCAACAGCATACACATTGTTGCGATTTTTACCGGTGTTTTGGTTTCCTTCATAGAATAAAATCCGCCGGCAAAAATTTTTACATAACTGAAAGCGGGCAGCCCGATAGAATAAAAAATCAATGCGGAATTGGTCAGCACTGTTGCGGTTTCGTCAAATTTACCGTGTTGAAAAAGAAGGGTTATCATCGGTTTTCCGAGAATAATAAGTCCCGCCATCGCCGGTAAAATTGCCAATGAAGATATTTTTATTGAGAATGCGAGCATGTCCTTCATTCCCTGATTATCTTTTTTTGAAACGCTTGCCGACATCAAAGGCAGTGAAACTGACGCAACGGCAATTCCGAAAAGTGCCAGAGGCAGTTGCATCAGACGGTTTGAATAGTAAAGTGCCGTTACGCTTCCTTCCGTCAGAAATGATGCACAAATCGTATCCACAAAAGCATTGACCTGGTCAATTGATATCCCCCACATAGCGGGTATCATTAAAAAAAATATCTGTTTTAACCCGGGATGATTGAAATTAATTACGGGTTTGAAATTAAAGCCGCTTCTTTTAATGGCCGGTATCTGAATTAAAAATTGCAATAGTCCGCCGACGACAACCGCAACTGCGAGTCCTTTAATCTGATTTTCTTTTATCAAAAGCGGGGCAATCCCTATAATAAAGACAATTTCGGAAACTGATAAGAAAGACGGTGCTACTGCGGGTATAAAAAAAAGTTTTAGCGAGTTTAAAACGGCAAGTAAAAATGCCGCAAGACATATAAAAAGTAAAAACGGAAACATCAGTCGGGTAAGAGTAATGGTTAAAGAAAGTTTTTCCGGATTTTTTTCAAATCCGTAGGCAATAAGTTTTGTTATCTGCGGTGCGAATATCATTCCAAAAACACACACGATTAAAAGGACAAATGTAAGCGTTGTAAACACCGCATTAAAAAGTTTTTCAGTTTCTTTTTTTTCTTTTGTCGCCAGATATTCACTAAAGATAGGAACGAACGAAGATGATAGTGCACCCTCGCCCAAAAGCCGTCTGAAAAGATTGGGAATTCTCAAAGCAGCATAAAAAGCATCTGCAGACAATCCTGCGCCGAAAAGCCACCCGACCAGCATATCACGGATGTACCCGGCAATTCTAGAAAACATAGTTCCCGCGGAAACATAACCGATATATTTTGCTATTTTTGTTTCTTTACTAAAATTTTCACTTGACATTTTTTTTATTTTTTTGTAGAATTACAAATTATGAAACTAAAAACTGGAAGACACACATCGGCACTGAAAGAGGCACGGAAAAATTTGAAGAGACGCACTATCAATAAAGCCGTTAAGTCAAGAATCAAAACGGCGATTAAAAAGTTTGAAACGGCTTTAACGGAAAAAAATGCCGAAAAAGCAAAGGAATTTTTAGGAATCGTTTCAAGCATACTTGATAAAGCGGCTAAGAAAAAAATCATTCACGGAAAAAATGCTTCCCGCAGAATTGGACGCCTTTCAATGCGTTTGGCAAAGATCAAAAAATAGTCGTTCAATGTGATTCTTGCTGTTTCCGCTGGACTTCATTTTCAGGTCTGTCTCAAGTATTTTAATGAGTGAAAGTTTTATTTCTGAGATGTTGAATTTCCGCGCGTCAGTTATGAATTTATCCTGGTAAAATTTAACTCCCGACCGCATTGCCGCCTCGCCGTCGCCTACCCCGCTTTCAGTCAGTTCATTAAATCTTAAATATTTTCTGTATCTGTCCGTTACTGCTGCCAAAATCATATATTCGTCCTCGCCGCTGTTAAAAAGATTTGCAAGTATTTTTATTGCGGTTTCGGTTTTTTTTTCTGCCAGGGCCGGCATTAATTCAAAAACGGTATTTTCCCTGAAATGTCCGCAGCAGTTTTCAATATCATTCATTTCAATTTCAGTTTTATCTCCGGCATACAAAATCAATTTATCAATTTCGTTTTTTATATCAAAAAGATTATTACCGGTAATTTTTAATATCTCCTCCGCCTCATCCGATGAAATAATTTTGTCAAAAGTTTTTGCGTATTCAATTATCCACGAGCATATCTGGTTGCCGAACAAATTATAAAAATTCACCGTCGGATACAGTTTTTCTATCTTTCGGAATATTTCACGTTTCGGCAGTTTGTCGCCTCCGACCAAAACAAGACAGGTAGAAAGATGCGGTTTTTCAATATATTTTCTTAGAAGTTCGTCCTGTGACTCAAGAAGTTTATGAATATTTTTTATAACGACCATTTTTTTGACAGATATAAAAGGCAAAGAATCGGCGGAAGAAAGAGCGTTTTCAAGTATAACATTTTTTTCTGTTGTTCCCGCAGGAGATTCAGATTGTTTTTCATTTTTGTTCGGAATGTGAAACACACTGTAATTTAAATCATGCATATCAGGTTCAATTAAAATATTTTCCAGCCGGGTTACCGTTTCATCTTTAAGATAATCCTCAATGCCGTAGAAAAGATAAACCGGCGAAACATCCGATTTTTTCAGCGTTCTAAATTTTGATTTTAATTCGTAATACTTAAAGGAAGGCATAAAAATTATTCTGTTTTCGGCGGGACTTTTTTGTCGCTAATGCCTGTTACTGCCCCGAAACCCGCAATTGTTCTTTTAAGTAAATTTCTGGAAAGTTTCTCCCAGATTATTTCTCTTGCCTCTTCTTCTGTTATTCCGCCCGGAATATTGGCAACAAAAAATCTATAATTGCCTTCAAGATTTTTTTCCTGCCAGACCACTTCGTTTTTTATCCTGTCAACAAGCATTATATCAACCAGTATCCAAAGTTTATATTCTTTTACGACATGATTTTCGTCGTAAGTCAGCGGCTCTAAAACATATCTTGTAATTTCTCCGCGCAAAATACCGTCTGCTTCCATCTGATTAACAACTTCTAACCTTCCGTCTCTGATAAATTCATTTGTAGCGGCGAGTGTTAATTTTTCCTCCATTCCGTAATATACGGTTGAATTTTTGAATGTTTCAATTGCCACCTTTCTTATGTTTTGAGGTAGTTGCTGCGGTGCCGGTGTATATTGAGAAGCGCACCCAAAAAAGGCAGGTAAAAGGTAAAAGGTAAAAGGTAAAAGGTAAAACCACTTCCCACTTCCCACTTCCCACTTCCTGGTTTTAAACATTTCATCCTCCTATGACGATATTTAACAATTTTTTCGGAACAAATATCGTCTTTATAATTTTTTTATTTTCAAGATATTTTTTGATTTTATCATTGGATTTGGCAATTTCCAAAATTTCTTTTTCGCCGGTCTCAGTTTTAATTTCAATCTGCCCTCTCAATTTACCGTTTATCTGAACTGCTATTATAATTTTTTCCTGAACAAGTTTTGTCTCGTCCCAGACGGGCCATTTTTCTTTCAAAATTGATTCATTGTTTCCGAGTATCTGCCACATTTCTTCGCAGATGTGAGGAGCAAACGGAGAAAGTAAAATCACGAGCATTTTAACGGAATTTTTTAATTGTTGAGAATTGAGTGTTGAATGTTGAACGGTAATTTCATTGTAGAATTCCATAATTGCCGCTATTGCCGTGTTGAAATGGAACTCTTCGCGAATATCCCCCGTTACTTTTTTTATCGTAAGATGTTTGATTCGTTCAAGATTTTCACTGGTATCCGTCCCGCCGGAATGTCCTTTTAACTGCCCGACAAGTTTGTAAATTTTATTCAAAAATCTGAAACTGCCGGCAACGCCCTCGTCGGACCAGTCCAGATCCCTTTCAGGCGGCGCGGCAAAAAGCACGAATAATCTTGCCGTGTCGGCGCCGTATTTTCCGACCATATCGTCAACGGAAACCACATTGCCTTTTGATTTTGACATTTTAAAACCATCTTTAACTACCATTCCCTGACAGAGAAGATTTTTGAACGGTTCACCGCAATCCAAAAGTCCCAAGTCCCGCAGTGCCTTCGTATAAAATCTTGAATATAAAAGATGCAGAACTGCGTGTTCAATTCCGCCGATATACTGGTCAACCGGCATCCAGTAAGAAACATTTTTTTTGTCAAACGGAAATTTATTTTGTTTCGGGTCGCAATATCTTTCAAAATACCATGATGAATCAACAAATGTGTCCATAGTGTCCGTTTCCCGCCGTGCGTCTCCCTTACATTTCGGGCATTTACATTTTGTAAAACTTTCTGATTTAGCAAGCGGGTTGCCTTCTCCGGTGAATTTCACATCCATAGGTAATAAAACAGGTAAATCCTTTTCCGGTCCGGGAACCGTCCCGCATTTTTCGCAATAAATTATCGGTATAGGCGTTCCCCAATATCGTTGGCGGGAAATAAGCCAGTCGCGGAGTTTGTAGTGAACGACCCTTTTTCCCAGTTTTTTTTCTTCTACATAATCGGAAATTTTTGAAATTGCTTCTTTTGAATTCAAATCATTGAATTGCTGCGAGTTAACCATTATGCCTTCATCGGTAAATGCCTGTTCTAAATCGGGATTTGAATTATTGGGATTTGATATTACTTGTTTTATCGGTATATTATATTTTTTTGCGAATTCAAAATCCCGCTGGTCGTGGGCAGGCACGCACATTATTGCGCCGGTCCCGTATTCCATCAAAACAAAATTGCTGACATATATCGGGATTTCCTCGCCGGTTAAGGGATTTATGGCATATTTACCGAGGAAAACGCCTTCCTTTTCTTTGTCTTCCAAACGAGTAATTCTTTTTTGAACAACTATTTTATTGATAAACTTTTTTATTTCTGTTTCTTTTTCCGTCCCTTTTACAAGTTCAATAACAAGCGGATGCTCGGCGGCAAAGGTCATGAAAGTAACGCCATAAAGCGTGTCGGGCCGGGTCGTAAATATTTCTATTTTTTGAGCGGAGTTTTTTACCGGGAAAATCACCGAAAGTCCCTCGGACTTGCCAATCCAGTTCCGCTGCATTATTCTGACTCTTTCGGGCCAGCCGGTCAATCCGTCTAAATCTGCAAGCAGTTCTTCTGCATAATCCGTGATTTTATAAAACCACTGTTCAAGATTTTTTACTTCAACTTCTGACTCACACCGCCAACATTTTCCGTCAATAACCTGTTCATTCGCCAGCACCGTTTCACATTTCGGGCAGAAATTTGTCGGAGCAAGTTTTTTGTATGCCAAGCCCTTCTCGTAAAATTTTGAGAACACCCACTGGTTCCATCTGTAATATTCCGGTTTGGATGTGACGACAAGCCGGTCCCAGTCATAAGAAAGCCCGAGTTTTTTCTGCTGTTCTGTCATTGTTTTGATACATTCATCCGTCCATTTATCCGGATGGATTTTATTTTTTATAGCGGCATTTTCTGCAGGTAAACCGAATGCGTCGTAGCCCATAGGATATAAAAGATTGTAGTTGTTCATTCTTAAAAATCTTGCGAGGGTGTCGCCGATAACATAATTTCTTGCGTGTCCCATATGGAGTTTGCCCGACGGGTAAGGAAACATCTCAAGCAGATAAAACTTTTTTTTGTCTGAAATCTCTGTTGACTTGAAAAGTTTTTTCTCTTCCCAGTATTCCTGCCACTTTTTTTCTATAGTTTTGAAGTCGTAAGACATAAATTTAAGTCGTCATTGCGAGGAACGAAGCGACGAAGCAATCTCGCCGTAAAACAAGATAGCCACGAGCCAATAAATTGGCTCTCGCAATGACATCTTTGTTGTTTAATTATACTATAATTTCCCAAAATTGGCAATAAAAAAAGCGACCTATTCCCAAAAGCCGCTTTTTTATATGAAAATTTTTTGATGTCATTGCGAGTGAAACGAAGCAATCTCGGTTTACGCTCGGAATGACCATACAGGTCACTCCGCAATCTCAAACTCTTTTAATTACCTCCGTCCCGATTATTTTTTTCCCATTATTTTTTCGGGTATAATTCCTAAATTTACAAGAATTACTCCGATATCTGCGCAAGCATTACCTCGTTCATCACTATTTATATAATCACTAAAAAGTATTTCATTACTATCTCTTTTAACAATTTTTAATCTATTTGGGTATTGCGCTACAAAAATATAATCTGCTGTTGTTTTACTATAAACTTCAACGATGTCTCCAATCTGTGATACACTTTCGCCTTTAACCCCCGAACCAGTTACTGCCCCTAATACGCCTGTGTCAGGATTCCATCCCGTTTGCTTAACATTTGCTTTGGTTGTCTGAGTTATCATTGCTGGTCTTTCTATAACCTTAACTCTATTCTCTATCAATGCTTGTGTCACTTCGTCAGCAACTTCTAAATCTTTTTTATCCATAGTTGCTGGAATAACTGTAACCACCGGATTTTTAGGGACATCTCTGAGAACAATAAAACGGGTAGTAGCACATCCAAACAGCAAAACTGCAAAAATAAACAACAAAAACTTTTTAAGCATAAATTCTCCCACGGGCGTGCATTATTTTTGGCTTTAAGGAAAGGCTTAAAAATTTTATAAAAAACTAATCAATAAACTTCGTCGTGTGAACCGATTTCTATAAGAAAAATATCATCTTCTTTTTGTTTCTTACTTTTTACAAAATCAAATATAATACGGATATTGTAACCAACACTACAAGCCCAGTTGCTTGATAGTTTTCCTTTAAGTTTATGTGTTTCTAATTGAGGAATAAACGGATTTTCAACAAGTAATTCCAGCGTTTTTTCTATATCTTTTTGCGAGTCAGGATGTTTGCGAAGAAATTTTTTCAACGCTCTTATAAAAGTATTGCTCCAAACAAGTGTACGCATTATGATATTTCTCTCATCAGTTCTTTTACTGTTCCCCGCCTAATCTTACCGGCAGAAAATTCTTTTCTTGCTTTTTTAATATTTTGTGCAATTTTTTCTCTGCGATGTTCCAATAACCGATGCCGCACAATATCAATAATGGACTCCTGCTGTTCCTCCGGAAGCGAATCAATTATATCAACTGCTTTTTGGAAAGTTATTGTTTGCCCGTTTGACATTTTATCTACCTCCTGTTTTTCACAAATTTTCCCATGCTTTGTCTTCTTCAGATTTTAGCCAGTCCTTTTTTAGCGAAGTTATACTCAAAATAGCAGTGTCCTTTTGTTTTTTATTTTTTATTTTTGATTTTAAGAAACGAATAAAATCCAATGCCTCATCAATCAAAGGTTCAGGTATCCGATTAATCTCGCTTAATAGCAGTTCTTTGCTACTCATATTTTTTTACCTCCTGCCTAATTTATAACACAAAATAAATTTTTTGTCAAGTTATATTTTCCGCACTGCTTTTACGAAAGACAGCATCTTGTCATAGTCCTTGCGGGTGGGCATGCGTTCTATTCCCGAGCAGACATCCACTGCAAAGGGCTCTACTTTTTTTATTGCTTCCGATACGTTTTCCGGCGTCAGTCCGCCGGATAAAAACACAGGTTTGCCGAGTTTTTTTACCTCAACCGCCAAATCCCAGTTAAACGTCTGTCCCGTCCCGCCCAATAAATCCTCAACAAAAGTATCAAGCAGAAAGTAGTCAACATTTTCATATCGGAACATTTGTCCACTTTGAAAATTTTCCCCGATACGAAATGCTTTTATTATCTGCGGTTTGCCTTCCCATAGAGTATTAGACGGAACAGACCCCGAAATTTTTTCTCTCAATTCCGCACAGTATTCCGGCGTTTCATTCCCGTGAAGTTGAACTGCATTTAGCTGAACTTTTTTTATAACTTTCAGTATCGTCTCAATTTCATCGTCCACGAAAACACCTACAGATTTTACAAATTCCGGCAGCGCCGCCGTTATTTTTTTCGCCATATCAGCCGAGATTTTCCGCGGGCTGTTTTTATAGAAGTTAAGCCCGATAAAATCCACGCCGGCATTTGCCGCCCAAAGCGCATCTTTTTCGTTTGTAATTCCGCAGATTTTTATTTTTGTCATTTTATGTCGGGCAGTTCTCCCAGCGCTTTTTTGATTTCTTCCTCAGGAAGTTCATAGTCCTCAAGTTTCCCTGAAAGGAATTTATCATATGACGCCAAGTCAAAGTGTCCATGTCCGGAAAAATTGAACACTATGCATTTTTCCTCTTTTGTTTCGCGGCATTTTATCGCTTCGTCAATAGCGCATTTTATAGCGTGCGCCGTCTCGGGAGCCGGCAGAATCCCTTCCGTTTTTGCAAAAGTCAGCGCTGCTTCAAAAACCGGATTCTGAGGATACGCGACGGCTTCAATGATTTTTTTATTGAGCAACAACGAAACTAACGGCGACGCACCATGATATCGCAACCCTCCCGCGTGAATAGCCGGAGGAACGAATGAATGTCCCAGTGTGTACATCATCATAAGCGGAGTCAGTTTCGCGATGTCGCCGTGGTCGTATCTGAACGGTCCTTTCGTGAGAGTGGGACAGGATGTCGGTTCCACCGCAATCATCCTTATATTTTTACCTTTGAGTTTTTCAGGGACAAACGGGAATACAAATCCTCCGAAATTACTCCCGCCTCCGACACAGGCAATTAAAATGTCCGGACTTTTCTCTCCTGCTATTTTTAACTGTTTCTGCGTCTCAAGTCCGACGATTGTCTGATGCAAAATTACATGATTTAACACACTGCCGAGCGCATAGTTGGTATCGTCGTGTGTTGCAGCGTCTTCCACTGCTTCGGAAATTGCAATTCCGAGTGAACCCGGCGAATCAGGATTTTTTGTAAGGACTACTCTTCCCGACTGTGTTAAATTGGTCGGTGAAGAAAAAACTTTACCGCCCCAAACCTGCATCATGAATTTTCTGTAAGGTTTCTGGTCGTAAGAAACCTTAACCATATACACGGTGCATTCAAGTCCGAAAAGATTACAGGCAAATGATAGCGCACTCCCCCATTGTCCCGCACCTGTTTCCGTTGCCAGACGTTTTACGCCTTCTTTTTTGTTGTAATATGCCTGAGCAACGGCAGTATTGGGTTTATGGCTTCCCGCCGGCGAAACCGACTCATTTTTGAAATAAATTCTTGCCGGTGTTTTTAGATATTTTTCAAGCCGTCTTGCGCGTTGCAAAGGCGAAGGTCTCCAAAGTTTATAAATATCAAGAAGTTCGTCGGGAATTTCTATCCATCTTTCCTGCGAGACCTCCTGTTTTATTAACTCCATCGGAAAAATCGGAGCCAAATCCTGCGGTCCTACCGGCGTCCCGTCCGGCTTTATCGGCGGTTTCAACGGCTCCGGTAAATCCGCCTGAACATTGTACCACTTTTGAGGCAATTCCGATTCCGACAGTAAAATCTTCACATCATCCATAAAACCCTCCCCACAATAATAAATCTACAATTGTATTTTTTATATCCTGCGACTTCATCAGATATTCACCGATAAGAACTGCGTTTATTCCGCTCCTTTTCAGTTTTTCAATATCCTGTTTTGTTTTTATTCCGCTTTCTGAAATAATGATTTTATCGCCGGGAATTTTTTCTCTCAAATTTAATGTCGTATTTAAGTCAACTGTCAAATCGGAGAGATTTCTGTTATTAATACCGATAATTTTAGCATCCGTATTCAATACAATTTTTAATTCTTCTTCCGTATGAATTTCAACTATTGCCGAAAGATTCAGGTCATTTACTATTTTAAGAAATTTTTTTATTTTTTCAATATCTAAAATCGCCGCGATAAGAAGAACTGCATCGGCACCGAAATATCTTGACTCGTAAATTTGGTATTCGTCAACAATAAAATCTTTTCTTAAAATGGGAAGTTCCGAAACCTGCCTTACAAGGTCAATGTGGAAAATATCGCCCTGAAAATATTTTGTTTCGGTTAGAACGGAAATAGCATCGGCATTTGCTTCTTCATACTGTTTTGCGATTTCCTTAACATCAAAATTTTCAACGATTTCACCTGCAGACGGTGATGCTTTTTTTATCTCGGCAATTAGGTTGATACGATTTGGTTTAGAAATTGCCGACTTAAAATCACGCGGCTCCGGCATTTTTTCTATATCAGACCAGATTTTTTCAATAGGTAACTGCTCTTTTCTGTGAGCAAGTTCTAACTTTTTATATTCAACGATTTCGTCAAGAATTGTCATTTTTTTATCCATTTAATCTGGAGCGAAGCAAGAAATTTGTAAGGAACCTTGAGGAGCGACTACGCTTTCAAGAGCGACGAACAGAGCGAAATCCGACAGGGCGGTCGGATGAGCGTTTCCGACAAATTTACTTGCAAGCGATATTTTTTCCGCAATGTTTTTTCAACTCCTCTAATTTTTTAAGTGCCTTGCCCAAATCAATTGACCTTTCCGCAAGTTCTATTCCTTCTTTGAAACTTTTTGATTTTCCCGCTGCCGTCAAAACCGCCGCTGCATTTAACAGGACGATATCCCGTTTCGGACCCTTTTTCCCTGAAAGTATATCCAAAATTATTTTTGCGTTTTCTTTTGCGTTGCCGCCGGCAATATCGTCAATGCTTGCTTTTTTTAGTCCGAAGTCCTCCGGCTTTACCGTGTATGTTTTTATCACGCCGTTTTTTAATTCCGAGATTTGGGTTTTACCCGTTATGGAAATTTCATCAATTGCGTCAATCCCGTGCACCACATAAGCGCTTTTTGAACCGAGATTTTTCAGAACGAAAGCAACCGTTTCCGTTAAATCCGGAGAATAAACACCGAGTACCTGCGCGTTTGCACCTGCAGGATTTGTTAATGGTCCTAAGATATTGAAAATTGTTCTAATGCCGATTTGCCTTCTTGGTCCAATCGCAAATTTCATAGCGGAATGTAAAAGCGGAGCATATAAAAAACCAATGCCTATTTTATTTATGCATTCCTCAACTTTTTCAGGAGGTAATTCAAGATTTATTCCAAGTTCTTCAAGGACATCGGCGCTCCCGCATTTTGACGAAACGGCGCGGTTTCCGTGTTTTGCCACCACCACTCCTGCTCCCGCAACCACAAACGCCGTCGCAGTGGACACATTAAATGTCTTGGTTTTATCCCCGCCCGTTCCGCAGGTGTCAACAATCGTTTCCCAGTCAATATTTATTTCGTCCTTGTCTATATCAACCGCATGTTTTTTTACAACTATTTTTGTGGCGTGTTCACGCATCACCTTTGCACAACCGGTAATCTCGTCAATCGTCTCGCCTTTCATTCTCAAAGCGGTGATGAATGATGCAATCTGCGACTCCGTTGCCTGACCCGTCATAATTTCAGTCATAACATCACTGGATTCTTTTTCAGTTAAATTTTCTCTCTGAACAACTTTCGCAATCGCTTCTTTAATCATAAAACCATCTCCATCAAAAATTAAGTGCCTTTTCGCATAACATCCGCGTGTATGCGATGTTAAGTGAAGTTGCGCACGATATTTTGAGATTCTTTTAAAACTGTTTTGGCCAATGTTCTTTCGTTCTTCGTCGTTGAATGAAAATGTATTTCTGTCTGATATTTAGGCCATTGATGATATTGTTTCCGGAAAAAATAGACGATTTCTGCCTCAACAGCTTCAACAGATACATCATTATTAAACATCCAAATAACTAAACAATGATCCCCGTTTTCTTTTAGCCATTTATAACCATGATAGCCGCTTTTGTGATTTGGTTTATATCTGAGCCGTGATATTATCGGTTGTTTAGTGATGCCAATATAATGAATAAGTCCATTTTTTCCCAAGAGATATATTTTATTGCTCTTTTTTGTCACAGGAGAAACGAAGTGATTAGTTCCGTCTTTGGCCAAAACAGAAATAATTTCATTTGATTTAACCTTTATGCGATAAATAAATTTCATAATATAGTGTACAATTTTACTTAACTTTTTAGTATTTCTAATTTAACTCCAAAAAGTTTTTTAATAATTTTTTTCCGGGTTTTGTTAAAATTGACTCCGGATGAAATTGAATTCCTTCCACCGGTTTTTGCGAATTTATCAGGCGGATTCCCATTATTTCGCCGTCTTTCGTCCATGCGGAG
Source organism: Elusimicrobiota bacterium (assembly GCA_041658185.1). Lineage (GTDB taxonomy): Bacteria > Elusimicrobiota > UBA8919 > UBA8919 > UBA8919 > UBA8919. Next base: position 98,263 of record JBBAAR010000007.1, on the reverse strand, counting down.
ATTTCAAGACATTTCGGCAGTGATTTTTTTTCAACTAAAAGCGAATGGTATCTTGTCGCTTCAAACGGATTTTTTAGTCCCTTGAAAATTGTTTTGCCGTCGTGATAAATTAAAGATGTTTTACCGTGCATCAATTTTTTTGCGTGAATTATTTTTCCGCCGAACGCGGCGCCGATTGACTGATGTCCGAGACATACGCCAAGAATAGGAATAATGCCTGAAAAATGTTTTACGATTTCAACGGAAATGCCGGCTTCTTTCGGCGTGCAGGGTCCCGGAGAAATAACGATATGCGTTGGGTTAGACTTTTCAATTTCAGAAAGTGTGATTTTGTCGTTCCTGAAAACTTTTATGTCCGGATTCAATTCTCCGAGATACTGGACCAGATTGTAAACAAACGAATCATAATTATCAATGACTAATATCATAAAACCTCTTTATCACAGAGCGAAGCAAGAAATTTTTGAAGAGCCTCAATTTGCGACTTATTCTTTCCAGGAGCAAATTGCAGAGCGAGTTCTGACGAGCGTCTCAAAAAAATTTGCTTGCAAGCGGCTACCAGCCCGATACAACTTTATTCGCAGCCATTTCTATCGCTTTAAGAGTGCCTTTTGCTTTGTTAAGAGTTTCTTCGTATTCTTTTTCGGCAACGGAGTCCGCGACAATTCCCGCCCCGGCCTGAATATACGCCTTTTTTCCTTTCATAATTATCGTTCTGATGTTTATCGCAAAATCCATATTACCGTTGAAATCAAAATATCCCACAGCGCCCGCGTAAAGCCCTCTTTTGGTGGGTTCAAGTTCTTCAATTATTTCCATCGCCCTGATTTTGGGAGCCCCCGTTACCGTTCCCGCCGGAAACGTTGCTTTTAATAAATCAAAGGCGTCCGACGCCGGTTTTAATTTGCCTATAACATCTGACACAATATGCATTACATGTGAATATTTTTCTACCGTCATAAACTTTGTAAGTTTTACGCTGTTAAATAGGCAGACCCGCCCAAGGTCGTTTCTTCCCAAATCAACAAGCATTAAATGTTCTGCTTTTTCCTTTTCATCAGTCAAGAGTTCATTTTGAAGTTTTTTGTCTTCCGCTTCATCTTTTCCTCGAGGTCTTGTTCCCGCGATAGGTCTTAAGTTAGCGATATTGTTTTCAAGACGCACCAGAATTTCCGGCGAAGCGCCGATGATTTTCACATCAGGGAGATTAAAATAATACATATACGGCGAAGGATTCAAGATGCGCAGTGCCCTATAAATTTCAAACGGCTCGCCGGAAAAGGTCGCCTCAAGTCGCTGTGATAAAACGGTCTGAATAATGTCGCCGTCTTTAATGTATTTTTTTGCTTTCTCAACCATTTTCAGAAAATTTTCTTTTTTGATGTTTGATTTAATGCTTCCCGACTTGGATTGAACCGTCTTTATTAAAATGGGTTCCGAAAGTTTTTTTGCAATTTCATCAATTTCGTTGCAGGCAGTTTTGTAAGCGGTTTTTTCAGACGGATTTATCAGTCGGATTATTTTTAATTTTTGCCGCAAATGGTCAAAAACCACGATAATTTTCGGAAAAATAAAATACAGTTCGGGAAGCGACAATCCCTTTCTGTTGAGGTCGGGTATTTTTTCAATATTTTTTACATAATCATAAGCGATATATCCGATAGCGCCTCCGGAAAGGCGCGGCAGCGATTTATCATGCAAAATTTTATTTTCCGCCAAAACGGATTTGAGATATTCCAGAGGATCGCCCGTTTTTATATTTTTTTTTCCGCTTGCAGTTTTTATTTTTATAAATTTATCCTTGCTTTCAAAAACTAATGACGGCGACAAAACCAGGAAAGAATATCTTGCGAATTTTTCTGTCCCCTCCACGCTTTCAAGCAGACAGGACGGAAAATCCCGTCCCAGTTTCAAATATGCGGAAACCGGCGTCTCGCCGGCAGCGGAAATTTCTTTCCAAAGTTGCACGGTGTAGCCGTTTTTGATAAGTTCTTCAAACTTTTTTTTGTTCGGATAAAACATCAGAATTTAATAATTCTTCCTTTTATGAAATCTTTGTGTATAAAATAAATATGCTCACCGGTTTTCGGGTCTAACCACTCGCGTGAATCATTTGATTCGTCGCGATTGTCTCCGAGGACAAAAAAACAGTTTTCTGGAATTTTTAAGTCGGTAATTTTATCGCCTTTAAGTATTTCGTCGGGACGGGTATGCATCGCGTAAGGTTCATCCAACTTTTTGCCGTTAAGAAAAACATTTTTATTTTCTATCGTCACCATTTCGCCGCCTCCGGCAATAATTCTTTTTACGAGGTCTTTTTCATCCGTTACAGGCGATTTAAAAACTATAATTTCCCCATTTTGCGGCTGTCTGAAATTGTATGTTATTTTGTCAACGAAAAAATGGTCGTTTATCTGCAAAGTGGGAAGCATTGAATCGGATGCGATGTAAATTCCCTCAAATACAAAAGTTCTTAAAACCAGCGCAATAAATACGGCAATAAAAACAAGCCATAAAAGTCGTTTCATTTTTTGTACACTTTTTTCGGGTCAAATACTTTTTTTAATGTGATTTTTCCTTTTTCTGTCCTGTAAAAACAGGAATTGTACCCGTTATGGCACGCCGCCCCTTTGGGTTCAACAAGTATCAAAAGCGTATCCGCATCGCAGTCAACAAAAATTTTTTTCACTTTTTGGACATTGCCGGATTCCTCGCCTTTCATCCAGAATTTTTTCCTGCTTCGTGAGTAAAACCATGTTTTTCCGGTTTTTAGCGTGCGCATTACAGATTCCGCATTCATATAAGCCAGCATAAGAACTTCTTTTGTTTTTGCATCCTGAATGATTGCAGGTATCAAACCATTTTTGTCAAATTTTAACTTTAACATATTCTTATTGCAACTCCTTTTTTTGAAAGATATTTTTTTAGTTTTTTTATTGATAGTTCTTTGTAATGAAAAAGCGACGCCGCCAGCGCCGCATCTGCTTTGCCGTTTGTAAATGCTTCATAAAAATGTTCTTTTGTTCCCGCGCCGCCGGATGCAATTACAGGAATTTTTACCGCTTCGGAAATTTTACGGGTTAATTCTATATCATAACCGTTCTTCATACCGTCTTTGTCCATACTTGTCAATAGAATTTCGCCTGCGCCGAGTTTTTCAACTTTTTTTGCCCACTTGACTGCATCAATGTTCGTCGGTTTTCTCCCTCCGTAAGTGTATACTGCCCACTTATTTTGAGCACATTTTTTGGCATCTATCGCAACAACCACGCACTGACTTCCGAATTTTTTTGCGGCGGCATTTATGAATTCCGGATTTTCAACTGCGGCCGTATTTATTGAAATCTTGTCTGCGCCTGCTTTTAACATCTCCCGTATGTCGTCCAAATTCCTAATGCCGCCTCCGACGGTCAATGGCATAAAAATATTTTCAGCAGTTTTTTTTACAACATCAATTATTGTTTTTCTTTTTTCGTGCGAAGCAGTTATATCAAGAAAAACAATCTCGTCAGCGCCTTCCTTATCATATCTCTTTGCAACCTCAACCGGGTCGCCTGCATCCCGTAGATTCAAAAATTTCGTTCCTTTTACGACCCTGCCGTTTGCAACGTCCAAACATGGTATTATTCTTTTTGTTAGCATACATTTTAATCAGAGCGAAATCCGACAGGGCGGTCGGATGAGCGTTTCCGACAAATTTACTTGCGAGCGATTTTTATTGCTTCATCAAGTTTTATTGAATCGTTGTAAAGCGCTTTGCCGATAATCATCCCCGCCACGCCAAACTTTTCAAGTTCCGATATTTTTTTCACATCTTCAATTGTAGAAACTCCGCCGGATGCAATTATAGATAATCCGCTTTTGCATAGTTTTTTAATGCCTTCTATATTTGGACCTTCCATCATACCGTCTTTTTTTATATCGGTTGTTATAATTTCTTTAACACCCATATCTGCCATGTTTTTTGCAAATTCCAAAGCATCATATTGAGTTATCTCTTTCCAACCGCCGACCGCTATTTTATCGTCATAAACATCTATTGCAAGAATAATTTTTTCCTTATATTTTTTCACTGCCTCTTTTACCATATCAGGGTTGAAAACTGCAACTGTGCCGAGAATTATTTTATCAATCCCCAAATCTGCAATTTTTTCTATCGTCTCAATTTTTCTAATTCCGCCGCCGAATTCCAGTTCAACGGAAACTGTCTTTTTTATTTTTTTAAGTATGGATAAATTCTGCGGGGTCCCTGCAAAAGCACCGTCCAAATCAATTATGTGAATCCGTTTAGCGCCCTGTGTCATAAACATTTTTGCAATGAAAATAGGATCTTTTGAATAGATTGTCTCCGCTTCAAATTTACCCTGAGTAAGCATTACGCAGTTTCCGCCCCTGATATCAATTGCCGGTATAATCAACATAATTTTTTAGAAGTTTAAGCCCGTTCTTCTGACTCTTCTCCGGATGAAATTGAGTCGCAAATATATTTTTGCAAAAAACCGAGGAAGCAAAATTTATTCCGTAATTTGTTGTTGTTGCTATAATTTTTTTATCTTTTGGCGCAACATAAAAAGAGTGCACAAAATAAAAATAAGAGTTGTCCGTGACGCCGTCAAAAATTTTATTTTTTTTATTTTTCATTTTTAATTGTTTTACAGTGTTCCACCCCATATGAGGGATTTTTAAATTATGTTTGTATGAAAATTTTCTAACTTTGCCATGAAAAATTCCAAGTCCGCGGCAGTTTCCCTCCTCACTTTTTTCAAAAAGAATCTGCATCCCAAGACATAATCCCAAAAATGGTTTCCCGTCTGATATAATATTTTTTACGGTTTCTATGAGATTTAATTTTTTAAGATTTGTCATTGCAGCCGAAAACGAACCCACGCCGGGAAGCACAACCAATGATGCTTTTAGAATTTTTTTTCTATCGGAAGTTATGACCGCTTTTTTACCGATATATTCAAATGCTTTTTGAACGCTTCTTAAATTTCCCATCCCGTAGTCAATTATAGTTATCATAATAATTTTTTTGTGGACGGTATTCCCCTAATTTTTTTGTTAATTTTAACTGCTTGCTGGAGCGCTTTTGCAAAACCCTTGAAAATGGATTCGGCTATGTGATGGTTGTTTTTTCCTGTGTGGTTTTTTATGTGGAGGTTCATTCCACAGGACGATGAAACTGCTCTGAAAAACTCGGAAAGTAGTGAATAATCAAAATCTACGGATTTTCTGAATTTGACATCAAACGAAAAATAAGTTCTTCCCGACAAATCAATTGCGACATAACTTAACGCCTCATCCATAGGGAGTAAAAAGTTTCCATACCTTGTTATGCCGGTTTTTTTTCCGAGCGATTTTTTTATGGCTTCACCGAGCACAATTCCTAAATCCTCAACAAGATGATGGTTGTCAACTTCCGTGTCGCCGTTTGCTTTTATTTCTAAATTAATCAGCGAATGCTTTGAAAAAAGCGAAAGCATGTGGTCTATAAACGGAATTGTCGTTTTTATTTTGTAATTTCCGTTTCCGTCCAAATTAAGCAAAAGTTTTATATCCGTTTCTGCAGTTTTTCTTTTTATACCCGTTTTTCTCACTTTTCCTCCAGTGCTTTCTTAAGTTTTTTAATTATTTTTTCTTCTTCGTCGGTTAAAATGCTCTCTCCGGCAAGTGAAAATTTGCCTTTTGTCGCTTCTTCAATAAGTATCAAAAGTAGTTCTATCTCCCGATTAGTTAAGTCAACGGTCATTTTCTTATTTTAATTGATTTTGCGTGTTCAAACAATCCTTCCATTTGGGCAAGTTTCATTATTTCTTTTGCCGCTTTTTTTAATGCCGATTTTTCATACCTGATAACCGACGATGATTTAAGAAAGTCATAGACGGACAAACCCGCTGAAAATCTTGAAGTGCCGTTTGTCGGTAAAACGTGGCTCGGTCCTGCAAAATAATCTCCGACTGCAACAGGCGAATAATTTCCAATAAATACCGCCCCGGCATTTCTGATTTTTCGCGAAACATTATCGGCATTTTTTGTCATAATTTCAATATGTTCGGGTGCAACTTCGTTTGCGATTTTTATTGCCTGCTCTATATTTTTTACCCGGATAATTTTTATTTGTGTTTTGTATTTAGATATTTTATTTTTTACAATTTTTGATAGTTTTCCCGAGACCGAAATCAACGTCGCTCTTGCGTTTTTATCATGTTCACATTGTGCAGTTAAGTCGGAAATAATAAAATCCGGATTTGCAGTGTCGTCTGCGATTATCAAAACTTCCGACGGACCTGCAAGCATATCAATACCGACATCGCCGAAGACCTGCCTTTTTGCCAAAGTTACAAAAACATTGCCGGGACCTACAATTTTATCAACTTTAGGAATCGTTTTTGTTCCGTAAGCAAGTGCAGCAATCGCCTGAACTCCGCCGACCCGGTAAATTTCATCAACGCCGCAAATTTTTGCCGTCGCAATGACCTCTTTTGTCAAATTTTTCGGCGGACTAACCACAACAATTTTTTTAACCCCCGCGATTTTTGCCGGAATCGCCGTCATCAAAATCGTAGAAGGATAAGAAAATCTTCCGCCCGGGACATAAATTCCTACCTTTTCTATCGGATTAAAAATATGTTTAAGTATTATTCCGTTTTTTTTAATAACGGTGGATTTCGGGAGTATTTTCTTTTGAAAAATTTCTATATTTTTTTTTACCTGTTTAACAGCACTTAAAAAATCTTTATCGGCATTTGCTACAGCATTGTCAATTTCCTTTTCAGAAATCTTGAAATCATTCGGCGAAAGTTCAATGCCGTCATATTTTTTTGTGAAATATGAAATGGCATCGTCCCCCTCAATTCTTACTCTGTCAATTACGTTTTTTACGATATTAACCATATAGTGCAAGTATATTAAATTTTACCTTAATTATCAACCCGTTTTATGTCAGCACCAAGTTTTTTCAATTTTCTAACGATGTTTTCATATCCGCGGTCAAGATATTCAAGACCGGTAATTTCGGTTCTTCCTTTTGCAGAAAGTCCGGCAAGTATAAGTGCGGCTGCTGCCCTTAAATCGGATGCGACAACTTTTGCTCCGGTAAGATTTTTAACGCCTTTGACAATTGCCGTATTTCCTTTTATTTTTATATCCGCTCCCATTTTGATAAACTCTGCTACCGCCTGAAGCCGATTTTCAAAAATGGTCTCAGTAATAATGCTTTCGCCTGAAGCGATTGACATCAATGCCATCCACAGCGGTTGTAAATCAGTTGCAAATCCGGGATATACCTGCGTTTCAGCATCTACGGATTTTATTTTTCTTGAACCCGTAACTCGTAAAATTTTATTTACTGTTGATATTTTTATGCCGGCAAGTTTTATCTTTTCAATCAGCGATTCATTGTGTTCAAAAATAGCATTAGATATTTTTATATCGCCTGATGTTATAGAAGATGCTATGATAAATGTTCCTGTTTCAATTCTGTCCGGTATAATTTTATAACCTTCCGAACAACCCGTTAGTTTTCTTACGCCTTTGATTTCCAAAGTTTTACTTCCTATTCCTTTTATATCTGCCCCCATTTTTACAAGATAATTTGCTAAGTCGGTTATCTCAGGTTCAGTAGCGGCATTTTTTATTGTAGTTTTTCCGGAAATTACTGTTGCGGTCATCAAAAGATTTTCGGTTGCACCGACAGACGGAAAATCAAGAACAATTTGAGTTCCTTTTAATTTTTTCGCTGTAATTTTAACATTTCCGCCGGATACAAAATATTTTGCTCCTAATTTTGCTAAACCGTCAAGATGTATATTTATGGGTCGTATCCCGATAGCACAACCTCCGGGAAGCGGTATTTCGGCTTTTTTAAATCTCGCCAGAAGGGGACCCGCTACCAGGACAGATGCTCTCATTTTGCTTACAAGTTTATACGGGGCATCAGTTTGCAATTTGCCGTTGCCTGTTATTGTTATCGTATTTTTTTCTTTCTTTATTTTTTTACCGAGATGTTTTAACAGTGCGACAACGGTATTTATATCCTCAAGTTCCGGCACATTGTCAATAACACATTTACTGTCGGTAAGAAGTGTGGCTATAAGTATCGGTAGCGCGGCATTTTTTGACCCGCTTATTTTAACATCACCGCACAACCTCTTACCGCCGTTAATTACTATTTTGTCCATAAATCACTCTTTCCAAAGTAGAATAATCATTTACTACTTTTATGTTTTTGAATTTTTCCGCTTTCATCATTTTTTTTATTTTTTGCGAATGGTGATACCCTATTTCAAACATAAGAAACCCGTTTTTTTTTAGAAGTTTCCTGCTCATTGGAACAATTTTTTTGTAAAAGTTCAGTCCGTTTTTTCCTCCATCAAGTGCAATTTTAGGTTCGTGCTGTATTTCTTTCTGCAATTTTTTTATTTCCGAACTTTTTATGTAAGGCGGATTAGAAACGATTAAATCAAAAGAGGTTAGAGGGTAGAATAAGTCACTTTGTAAAAAAATTATTTTATCCGAAACGCCGTTTAATTTTGCATTTTTTTTAGCAACACGCAGTGCTTCTTTGGAAATATCAGTTGCAATTATTTTCGCGTTTGAAATATGTTTTGCGAGAGAAACTGCTATGTTTCCGGATCCGGTTCCAATATCCAATATGGTAAGCGGTGTAGTCGCAGGATTTATCCTGCGATAATTGGTAAGTAGTTTAATTGCTTCTTCAACCAGATTTTCGGTTTCCTGCCGCGGAATAAGAACATTTTTATTGACATAAAATTTAAGTCCCATGAACTCCGTCTCGCCGGTAATGTAAGCCGTAGGCAGTCCCTTCATTCTTTTATTCAACAATTTTTGATATGAATTTTTTTCACAGGTTTTTATATTTTTTTCGGAAAAATAAAATTCAGACGGTTCTAATTTTAGGCAGTGTTCCAGTAATATTTTTGCATCATTTAATTTTTTTTCGCCCAATTGTCCCTTTCCGTAATTAAAAAGTTCTGTCGGATTCATAAGAACTCCGCCTTTTTGAATTTTTCAACTATACCATCTAAATTACCGTCCATTATTGTTGATATGTTGTGAAAATTTTCGTTAATGCGATGGTCGGTGATTCTATCTTGCGGGAAATTATATGTTCTGATTTTTTCGCTTCTGTCACCCGTTCCGACCTGTTTTTTTCTTTCATCGGCAACTTTCTGCTGCCGCTGATTTTTTATTACATCATATATTCGGGCTTTAAGTATTTTCATCGCTTTTAATTTATTTTTTAACTGCGACCTTTCGTCCTGACATGCCACAACGGTATTGGTCGGAATATGTGTAATTCTTACCGCCGAATCAGTTTTTTGAAGATACTGTCCTCCGTGTCCGCCTGCACGATAAGTATCAATCCGCAAGTCGTTGGAATTTATTTCAACATCAACATCTTCCGGCTCAACAAGAATAGCGACGGTAACGGTTGATGTGTGAACCCGCCCGGATGCCTCGGTTTCCGGAACCCGCTGGACACGGTGTGTTCCGCTTTCATATTTTAAAAATCCGTAAGCACCGACACCTTCAACAGTAAAAATAATTTCTTTTGTGCCGCCTATTCCGGTTGAGTTTAAATATAGAACTTCCGTCTTAAAACTTTTTGATTGAGCATATCGTGTGTACATTCTGTATAACTCTGAAACAAAAAGTGCTGACTCGTCGCCACCTGCTGCCGCCCGTATTTCAATAATGATATTTTTTTTATCGAGAGGGTCTTTTGGTTTTAAGAGTTCTTCAAGTTCAGCAGTAAGCATCTTTTTTTTATTTTCAAGTTCAGAAAGTTCTAACTTAGCAAGTTCTGCCATTTCCAAATCGTCTGTTTTTAAAATTTCATCAAGGTGAGATATTTCTATTTCAATCTTTTTATAATTATTGAATTTTTCTATAAAAGGATATAACTCTTTTCTTTTTTTTGATAATTCGCGAAGTTTTGTGGAATCGTAATTTATCAAAGAATCTGATAGCGATTTTTCTATATCCGCATATTCCTTTTCAATATTTCTTAATTTTTCAATAATCATAAAGGATATTAAACCCTGCAATAAAATTGAAAAGGCAAAGAATCCCTTTTTAAGAATAACTTTGCCTTACAAATTTTTTTATAAAGTATCTACTTCTCTACCGTATCTTTTGGTTTCGTTTCTTTTTTAGCACTTCGCGGCATATCTGATTTTCTATCAAAATCCTTTTTAGGTATGTGTTTTGGAACTGCTTTTTTGATTTTTTTAAGCGGTTTAATTTTCATTACTACCGTTTTAGGTTTGCGTTTTATGGTTTTACCGCCGGTTGTTGAATACTTTGATAAAAATTTATCCACCCTGCCGGCAGTATCAACCAATTTCTGTTTGCCGGTAAAAAATGGATGACATTTTGAACAGATGTCTAATTTTATCTCCGGTTTTGTTGTCCTTGTGATAAAACTATTTCCGCAGGCACAGGTAACCTTACATTCCACATAATTCGGATGAATTCCTTCTCTCATTTTTTATACCTCACTTTTTGTAAACTTTGTTTATTATATAAAAATAATTCTAAAAGTCAAGAAAAATATTTTCCCAAATATTTTAACGGATTTACAGGTCTGTTATATTTCCTTACTTCAAAATGAAGATGCGGTCCAGTTGAATATCCTGTTGAACCCATTGAACCTATAATTTGCCCCGCTTTTACAAACTGTCCTTTTTTTACAAGATAAGAACGAAGATGACCATACTTTGTTGAAAATCCGTTTTTATGTATTATAGTTATTGTTTTTCCATAACCTGCCTTCCGGCCGGCGAATATAATTTTACCGTCGGAAGATGCTCTTATCGGCGCACCGTACCACCTTGCCAAATCCAAACCTTCGTGAAATCTTCTGTCTCTGAAAATGGGATGTCTTCTTAAACCAAATCTGCTTGTAATCCGGTAATTTAGCACGGGCCATAGAAAATCGGCGAAGTGAATTATGATGCCCGGAATAAAAATTTTATCCCCCACAATGGGTTCTTCAAAATCCTCAAAACCGTTTGCCAATAAAATTGTTTCGTCATTAATTTTATATTTTTTTGCAATCGTTTCAATCGTTTCGCCGGTTTTTACCGTGTGAATGTGCCCTCTTTTATTTATTACAAAAATTTTCTGTTCGGGTTTAAGAATTACATATTCAAGATTATTTATTCCTCTAATGGTGGAAACATCCGTGCCGTATTTTGCTGCGATTGTATTTATGTCCTCATTTTTTTTAACGGTATGATTTAAAATTACGGGTTCATCAAGTTGTTTAAGATATTCATAATCCGAATATTGCGGTTTTAAGTTGATAGATAAAAGTTCGTCGTAGGAAGGTTTTTTTAAAATCGCTGTAAGATTGAAAGTAAAAGCAGTCAGGAGAATAACAACAAGTAAAATTTTTCTGAGTAATTTCATTTTTTATTGCGAAAACTCCATTGATTTCAGAAAATCCTTGTTTGATTTTGTGGCGGATACTTTTTCCGTCAAAAGTTCCATCACTTCAACGGAAGAAAGCGGCGTCAAAACTTTCCGCAAAATCCAGACCTTGTTTAATTCTTCGGGACTAAGTAAAAGTTCTTCTTTTCGTGTTCCGGATTTGTTTATGTCAATTGCCGGAAAAATTCTTCTGTCTGCAAGTTTTCTGTCTAAATGAATTTCCATATTACCGGTGCCCTTGAATTCTTCAAAAATAACATCGTCCATTTTGCTTCCGGTATCAACAAGAGAAGTTGCAATTATTGTAAGAGAACCGCCCTCTTCAATGTTTCGCGCCGCACCGAAAAATCTTTTCGGTCTTTGAAGAGCGTTTGAATCAAGTCCGCCGGAAAGCACCCTGCCGGAAGATGGCTGAGCCGCATTGTAAGCCCGTGCTAAACGGGTAATGGAATCAAGTAAAATTACAACATCTTTTTTATGTTCAACAAGCCGTTTCGCTTTTTCAAGAACCATTTCTGCAACCTGAATGTGCCTGTCCTGCGGTTCGTCAAATGTTGATGCAATTACCTCCGCTTTAACGGAACGCTGCATATCGGTAACTTCTTCAGGTCTTTCGTCAATAAGAAGAACAATCAGATGAATTTCGGGATGATTGGTGGTTATTGAGTTTGCAATTTTTTGGAGAATTACTGTTTTTCCTGCTCTCGGCGGGGACACGATAAGTCCTCTCTGACCTTTGCCGATAGGTGTGAGCAAATCCATAAGCCGTGTTGTAATCTCATCCTTTTTTGTCTCAAGATTTATTTTTTGCTGAGGGTAAAGCGGGGTTAAGTTATCAAATAAAATACGCTCTCTGATTTTTTCAGGGTCTTCGGAATTTACCGCTTGAACTTTCAATAATGCCAAAAATCTTTCATTTTCTTTCGGTGGCCGAACTTCTCCGGAAACAGTATCCCCTTTTCTTAATGCAAACTTTTTTATCTGCGAGGGTGAGATGTAAATATCTTCAGGGCCCGGCAGATAATTTGAATTGGGGGATCGCAAAAAACCGAAGCCGTCAGGTAAGACCTCAAGTACACCCTCGTCAAACATAAGTCCGTTCTGGGTAATCTGTCCCTGCAAAATCTTAAACACCAGTTCCTGTTTTTTTAGTCCCGCAATGTCGTCAAGTTTTAATTGCTTTGCCAGTTCCGTCAATTCTGCGATGCTTTTTTTTGACAAGGCAGAAATATCCGTCTTGTTTGTCTGTTCCATTTTTTTCCTCCGGACTTAAATATAATAGATATGTGAAATTTTTAACATTGATTATCGGATTAGTATGGTTTTCATTTAATGATAGGATTTTTTGATTTGAACTCGGATGAGTTACCTCAACTTTTACTATTATACAAAAATTAAATTATTTTGTCAAGCATTTTTTTAACCTGAGAATTTATTTTTTTCCGCCGTAGTGATTCCGTATTTTTTATAGTGAAGTCGGCAAGTTTTATTTTTTCGCCCATCGGCATTTGTGATGCAATTCTTTTTATTGCTTCCGATTTTGTAAGTTTATCCCGTTTCATCAGGCGGCTTATCTGTTGATTTTTTTTGCAATATACGACTATAATTTTGTCAAACATTTTTTCAAGATGCACTTCAAACAGAAGTGGAACATCTACTACAACAATTGAGAATTGAGAATTGAGAATTGAAAATTGTTTTTTGAGTTCTTTAATGATTTCCGGATGAAGGATTTTTTCAAGTTGCTTTCGTTTTGCAAAATCCGAAAAAATTATTTTTGCAATTTTTTTTCTATTTAATGTTCCAAAAAGTTTTTTTATTTTTTTTGGGACATTTGTCCCATAAAAAACTTTTTTTGCAATTTCATCGCAGGAAATTGTTTTTACTCCCAGTTTTTCGAATTGGTTTAACACCGTTGTTTTCCCGGATGCGAGCCCGCCTGTAAGACCGATAATTTTCGGTTTTCGGTTTTCGGTTTTCGGTTTGCAGCTAATTCTTTTAGACATTTATCACACCACACCGTAAGTCAACCAATTCAACTCCGTCCCATAATGCCGTCCATATATCACACCGCCCCGCAAGTCAACTATTTCAACTCTGTCCCCCAACGCACTCTCGCTAAATTAAGATGAATAAACTCACTATAATAGCTATTACTAATGTAAAAAATCTTTCCCAAATATTATTAGTATTATAAATAACATTTAGCCCAAAAATAATAATTATAAATACAAAAATATAATTAAAAATACTATTTTTAATTACAACATCTTCTGTTTTTTTATCAGTTTCTGTTATATTTTGTTCTTCATTAGATTTAGATATTGGAAGTCTTTTTGAAATAATGGAACTAATCATTAAAGCAGTATCTTTACAACTTGCTGTAAAAATATGATAGGTTTTATTATGACTTTTTATTGTATTTTGTGCTTGTATTTTTATTGAATATGACGAGTTACCAGTTTCTAAACCAGCCGTATATTCTATCCAGATTTTTTTTATAAGTTTTAACTCTAAAATTCCTTTTTTGAATTCTAATTTGTCTTTATCAATTAATAAATATTCTCGAACTCCTTTCGGATCTTTAATTGAAAATTTATAGATTTTATACCAAATGAAAATGGTTAAGGAAAATGCGACGCATAAGATAAGTGTGAATAAAAAAATGTTATCCATACCTGGTTTATTTCCAAAGGCACAAAAAATTTCATAAATTATTATATATAATATACCTAAAAATAATAAAAGTAAGAACACAAATAATCTTGGCTCAATGCTTTTGCCTTCTTTCACAATTTTGACTGTATTTTCTTTTTCAATAAGTTTAATTTTATAGGTTATTTGATCTTCTAATAATGACACAATTGTGTTTTCCATAAAATTACCGAATTATTGAGCAACAACAGTTCCCAATTACAGGGATAATATCCAATTATATTTAACTTTTTACCTGTTCCATATCAGCCCAGTTTTTGCCCACCTTTACATCAACAATAACAGGTATGTCAAGTTTCATTGCTTTTTCCATCTCGGATTTTATCATTAAAATATATTTGTCAACTTCATCTTTTTTGATTTCAAACAAAAGGTCGTCGTGAACCTGCAAAAGCATTCTGATTTTATCCTGTTGGTCCGCAATTTTTTTATAGATATTTATCATCGCAATTTTTATTATATCGGCGGAAGTGCCCTGTATGGGAGTGTTTATTGCCGTCCGCTCCGCAAAGGCGCGTATTTGGGCGTTTGGGCTGTTTATCTCGGGTAGATACCTTATTCTCCCGATAAGTGTGGTTACATATCCGGTTTCTTTTGCCGTTTTTATTGTTTCCGTAATCCAGTTTTTTACGCCGCTGTATTTTTCAAAATACCGGTTAATATAATTTTGCGCTTCATCAGGAGTAATTCCCAATTGTTGCGAAAGTCCCCACGACTGTTGCCCGTAGACAATACCGAAGTTTATACCTTTTGCCCGCTTCCTCATATCCTTTGTGATGTCCTCTTTTTTTAGTCCGAAAACCTCCGATGCTGTTGCAGTATGAATGTCCGCTCCTTCAATAAAAGCGGCACGAAGTGCCTTATCTTTTGTAATATGAGCCAGCACCCGCAGGTCAATCTGTGAGTAATCAAAAGAAGCAAAAATAAAATTATCTTCCGGAATAAAACCCCTGCGGATTTTTCTTCCGAGTTCGGTCTTTATGGGAATGTTCTGAAGGTTCGGTTCCGACGATGAAAGCCGTCCCGTTGATGTAACTGTCTGATTAAACTGAGTGTGTAACCGTTTCGTTTTCAGGTTTATTTTGGAAATTAGTGCGTCAACGAATGTTGATTTAAGTTTTGATATTTCCCTGTATTCTAAAATAATTTTTGGCAGTTCGGATGTTTGTGCGAGTATGGTCAGCACCTCTTCTCCCGTAGAATAACCGGTTTTAATTTTTTTGACCGGGGTCAGCCCCATTTTGTCAAAAAGTATATGGGCAAGTTGTTTCGGCGAATTGACATTAAATTGTTCGCCTGCCGTTGAAAAAATTATTTTTTCCAATTTTTTGAGTTCCACATTAAATTCGTCAGACAATTTTTTGAAATATATTTCATCTATTTTTATGCCGATATTTTCCATTTTGAATAAAACTTCAGCCAGAGGCATTTCAATATCGTTAAAAAGCGGAAGCAGTTTTTCTTTTTCTAATTTTTCTTCCAAAATCTTATGGCATCTTAAAATAACGTCGGTAATTTTGCAGAGAATATTTTTTGTTTCCTCAATTTCCATATTTTCAAAATTGGTGCCGACAGCGCCTTCCGTTTTTATTCCGAGATATTCAATTGCCATGTCTTCTATTGAATGGTTTTTTCCGGAAGGATTTAAAAGATATGAGGCGATTTCGGAATCAAATATTTTTGATATACGGATGCCGTATTTTCCAAAAACTGAGAGTTGTGATTTTATATTATGCGTGATTTTAGCCGTTTTTTCGTTTTCAAAAATCGGCTTCAAGTGTTTGAAAACTGTTTCAGGCGGTAATTGTCCGGAAGAGGTCAGTGTCAGATGCCCGACCGGTATGTAAAAACATTTATCTTTTTGGGTAGTTAGAGCGAGTCCTATCGGTCGGCTGAAGGTGTCGTTTGAAATTACAAATGAAAATTCCTTTTTACCGGTTAGATGGTTTGCCAAAGATTCAAGTTCGGAGTCATTTGATATTACTTTGTAATCGTTGTTTGTATGAGCCGAATCATCTTCTTTTACGAGTAGTTTTATCAACGAATAAAATTCCAGCCGTCTCAAAATAGATATAAGTTTTTCGTTGTCCGGATTTTGAGGTCTCAGTTTTTCAAAATCCACATCCATCGGAATATCTCGGACAAGTGTTACAAGTTTTTTTGAAAGAAGAGCAGATTCGGAATGTTCCGTTAGTAATTCGCCGCTTTTTCCTTTGATTTTACTTTGATTTTTTATAATGTTTTCCAAAGTTCCGAATTCACGGATAAGTTTTACCGCCGTTTTTTCTCCTATGCCGGGAACACCGGGAATGTTGTCTGACGCATCGCCGGAGATTGCAAGATAATCAACAATATTTTCCGGCGGTATTTCCCAGTTTTTTAAGACCTCATCTTTATCATAGATAATATTTTTCGGTTCATTTAAGACCTTTACATTTTTATCAACAAGTTGCAGAGCATCCTTATCGCCCGTTACAATCATTACGTCTATTCCTTTATTTTTCGCTTTTTCAGAGAGGGTAGCGATTAAATCATCCGCTTCAAATCCCTCTTTTTCATAAATCGTAATATTTAACGCGGAAATTACTTCTTTTACCAAGGGAAACTGATTTTTCAGTTCGTCCGAGGTTTTTTTTCTGTGTGCTTTATATTCGGAAAACTCTTTGTGCCTGAAAGTCGGCGCCGGATAATCCAGACAGACAGCGATGTAGTCGGGTTTGTAAGTGCGTAAAATTTTAAGCAGCATTCTGGTGAAGCCAAAAACGGCGTTGACCTGCTCGCCCTTTGATGTTGTCAGATTTTGTATTGCATGGTACGCCCTGTGTATGTAGGCGTTGCCGTCAATAATGTAAAGAGTCATAAATTTGAAGAAAAGAGAGATACGGGGACGGTTCTGGTATCTGATTGATATCTAAAAGAATCTTGACTTTTTCGGTTTTCCACCGTGCGACCAGACACTTTTTAATCCCCGTTTAGACATTGATTCTATAAATTTCTTGGAACCATATAAACCCTGTTTAAAAAATCGCTCTTGATTCCGACGTTCCAATATTCCGCTCATAATATATTCGCGGTATTTTTTTGCTCTATGTTCCTTATCTTCGCCAAGTCCTTCGTATTCGGGATTAAAATCGACTATTTCTGATTTTTTATCTCCGGCATAAATACTGTAACTGCTCCATTTGTATTCCTCGGGCGATTTCACCATGCCTGCCCTAACCGGATTTAGTTCAACATAACGGCCGCATTCAAGCAGATACTTGCCTTCCTGGATCAAAAAACTCTTGAACCTGTCTTGGAAAAAATGACCTATGCCCTTGTAAATTTTTCTGTAATATCTCGTGTATGTCACGGTTATGCGTTTCATCGCTGTGCTTAAACTGGCACCGATAGGCGACTGGATAACAAGATGAATGTGATTATCCATAAGCGAATAGTGATATATTTTTAATCCGAATTTTTTCTTGTTGTCCTTCAGCAATTCCAAAAAATAACTGAAATCGTTATCATTGTGAAATATATGGGCGCGGTTATTTCCCCGAAGCATTACGTGATATGTCCCGTTTTCTACTGTAAATCTTGCTCGTCTCGGCATATTTTTACACCTTTTTACTGGCTACCGCTCTGAATTCACCGGATACCAGAACCGTCCCCGTTATATGACCAATTGAGAGCATATTGGTGCTTTTGTACTGTCCCGGAATATTTTAGCGGCGTGTGCGAAGTTCCCAATGCATCCCAATTCTCTGTTGTGCCAGTAGTATATCCTCTATCGTGTAATGCCCCGTAATACCAACTGTCATATTGAAGTTTTACCCTGTTCCCGTAATATGTTCCGCTTGCAAGATTCGGTGCGCCTATAAATGCCCACCACTGACCATTTGTCCGCTCTACTGCATAAATGCAGGGGTTTTTAACACCCGAAAGGGCTTCGGTATTAACAGAGAATAATGATGTAGGAAACAGCAACAAGAAAAAAATTAATAATACGGGGACGGTTCTGGTATCCCTGCCATTCAAATTACTTTTCAGTGTATGCCCCTTCGTGAATACCAGAACCGTCCCCGTAAGGAGTAAAAGGCAGTAAAATTTCGGTATCTTTCGCGACGCAGTCCTTGTCGTCTATTTTTCCGCTGTTCAATTCCCGGAGCTGATTTAGAAATTTTTCGCTATCACTTGCAAAAAATCTTTTTGATATATCGTTTATATTCTCATAACCTGCGGTTTTATAATAAATAAATCTTTGTGCCTCTTCCGTATTTACGATTTTAAGGATTGTCATTTCTATGCGTCTGTTTTTTGCCCGGCCGTCTCCCGTTTCATTTGAGGCAACAGGATTAAATTCCCCGTAACCCCTGATTTGCAGTCGTTTCGGGTCAATCCCGTTTTTTATCAATTCGGACACCACACTCCAACCCCTTTCGGCAGAAAGATACCAGTTGTCTTTGTGTTTCCCGCCGCGAACCGGTGTTGAGTCCGAATGTCCTTCAACGATGACCGTTCCCGGATTGTTTTTCAGATAATCGGAAACATCAAGAAGAACGCCCTTGAAACTAACAGATACTTCCGGGCTTCCTTTCGGGAAAATAATATCCTGCGAAAACGTAACTTTTATTTTATCGGCGGTTAAAGATATTTTTCCGAATTTTTCAAGTTTTTTAACAAACATCCGGTCCTCGCTGACTTTCAGGGCTTGCTGTTGAATGGTGGTCAAGGCAAAAAGTATAAGAAAAAATATCATCAGGTTCGTCATCATATCGCCGTACGGAACCGCCCACATATTGGGGTCGAGTTCTATTGACTCGCCGAACCTTCTTCCGTAAAATACCGTTTTCTTTTTCATAATTGATTTATTTTTCCCGGTACACCACATAAATTTCTATTCGCCTGTTTGATTTTTTATGCTCCGCCGTGTCGTTCGGATACAGAGGGTGGTGTTCCCCATAACCGGCAAGCACGAGCCGTTTCGGATTAATCCCTTTTTTCTGAAAGTATTTTACTACGCTTCTTGCCCTGTCAAGCGAGAGTTCCCAGTTTGACGAATATCTCAGTCCTTTTTTTATCGGTGTATCGTCGGTGTGCCCTTCAACTATTATGCTATAAGGAACATCGGAAAGCCACGCTGACAGTTCATCAAGCGGTTTTACGGCGGAAGGGTTCAGTTCTGCCCGCCCGAGATTAAAAAGTACAGGCGATGAGAAAACAACGCGGATACCCTGCAGGTCGGATTTTATTTTAAGCGATTCGTCAAATTTACTCGGGACAATTTTTTCCGGAATAACGGCTTTTTCTTCTTCAATATGAGAAATTTTTATTTCTTTTTGAACAAATGTTTTCTGAATGGATGCATGGGCCGATAACTGAGCATCAAACGACATTCTTGTTAATGCCCACAACATCATGAAGAAGAGCATCAGGTTCGTCATCATATCGCCGTAAATGGTCAGCCATATCGGCGCTCCCGGATGTTCGCCTCCTTCATCTCGAAGGTAACTGAATTTTTTCCTCATCTTTTTCTTACCCGGTAGGCAAGATACGATTCAAGTTTTTTTCGTAAAATTAAAGGAATGTCTCCCGACTGAATCGCCAGAATACCTTCAATCATAACCTCTTTTGAAAGTATCTCTTTCTCGGATAATGCGTTGAGTTTTGAAGCGACCGGCAGGAAAATAAAATTGGTTGAAAATATTCCGTAAAATGTCGTGGTAACCGCTATAGCCATTGATGAGCCCATCGTTTTTGGGTCGGCAAGATTTTTCAATACCTGAACAACACCTATAAGAGTTCCGAGCAGCCCGAAGACCGGCGCATATGTCCCCATGGTTCTGAAAACGCTTGCATTTGCATTATGTCTTCTCCGGATAAACACAATTTCCGTCTCCAAATTATCTCTTATCAAGTCCGCCGGAAGGCCGTCTATAAGCATCTGTAGACCCTCCGTTAAGAATCTGTCATCCATTTTCTGAATATCGTCCTGAAGAGAATCTATTCCGCTGCGTTTGGATTTTTCACATAGCCGGAGCATTGTATTTATGATAACCTCCGGCTGCTGACGGTATTTTTTTGGGAAAAGGATGAAACTTGACGACTTAAGTGCCTGTTTCAATTGGCTCCACGGCACGGAAATAAGCGTTGAGGCAAATGTCCCGCCGAAAACAAGCACAGCGGAAATAGGACTGTAAAGCAGATTAACGATTCCGCCCTGATGCATCACAAAATAAACGGAGCCCGCACCCAACAACAAACCGATTACTGTTAGAAAATCCATTTTTTATCCACCCCTTTCTTTCTTCAGACGTTCTTTTATTTTTGCAAGTCGTTCCTCTCTGGTTTCTGTTTTTGGTTCCTGTTTTTCCGGTTGTGTTGTTGGCGAAGAAACGACTTGTTCCGCTTGTTCCGTCGGTATTTCGCCTTTGAGCAACGTTATCCGTCCCTCGTTTCTCAACTTTCTCATCGTCATAATAATTCTTTTTTCTTCTTCGTTAATTCTTATTTGTGGGACTGTCATATTCAGTTCAATTTCCTGCTTAAGCATTTCCGCTGCGCCGGGCGGAAGTGTTTTCAACACTGATTCGCGGGTTGAATCCTTCGCATTTTTTAGCCCGATTGCCCATGTAGGAAGCGGTATTTCCCTGAACAATGTTCTTAATCCGGCGGTATCTATAAAATACAAATCATCAATTGATAAAAGTTGCAGTTTTACCTGCTCGGCAAGTTCGGAATTGTTTAGTTGCAACGCCGTCAAAATATTCTCGCAGGTTTTTTTATCGGAACGCTCGCATAATTCAATTATCTGTGCGGACCCGCCGATAAGATAATCAATTTTTTTCTTCAATTCCAGTTCCATTATTTCAACATCGTCGGGTTCTAACTGTTTTACATTGGCGAGTTCTACCGCAACCCTTGACTGCAAATCCGGCGGAAGTTGGGAAAGCACAAAAGATGCCCAGTCGTTTTTTAGATAACTTAAAACAAGCGCGGTTCTGTCAGGCGATTCATCTTTTAACAGATAGGCAAGATTTCTAATATTTCCATCGTTGATAAACGCAAACAGTTTGGGTCTTCCGGATTTTCCGTCGTCCATTGACATTGTAAGTGAACCGACCCCACCGCCCTGACCCTGCGCTGCCGACGGATTTCGCGAGAGAAAATTATCAATCGGCTGTTGAGATGCGGGTTTAGACGACAGTGTTCTCAAAAGATGCTTAAAGAAAACATTCAGAGGACCGAACAGAAAAAATGCGAATAAAATTATTCCCAGAAGCCACATCATTGACGGAAATGTCGTTGCCGTTTGCCACCAAGGGATTTTCTTTTTGTAAAATTCCGTTTTTTCAATAATGAGTTGGTCACCTCTTACTGTGTTGAAATCAACAAGCCCTGTTATTATTTTCCTTGCTTCTGCAATTACATTGTCAGGCACATTTTTATCAAATTTTACCGTCACAGTGATTTTTTTGATGAACTGCTTTAATGTCTCAATTTCCCTTTCCTGCGGCGGAACTATCACCTGAACAGGCGATTGTTGCTTAACTTCTTCCTCCATAAGATTTTTTTTGGTCGGCACCCCCGGAAGAATATAATCCTTCGGGACTTTTTTTATCTCAGGCGACAATTGTTCAATCTGCAATTTTTCGCGCGGCTTGGCCTTTGTGATTTCTTCAATTATCGGCTCAATTTTTATTATTATTATGAAATCCTGAGGGCTTAACAATTTGCTGAGCGAGTCCGCTATCCTTTTTTCTATGTTTGTCTCAAGAGTCAATTTTTCGCGGTCTATGTTGTCAACGGAATAAAGGCAATTCAAAATGAAAAATTCAAAATGAAAAATGAACATCAAAAATAAACCGTAATTTTTAATTTTTAATCTATAATTTTTAGTTAATTTCTTGCCCATAATTTTCAATTTTACATTTTTAATTGATAATTGTCAACTACGGAATAATCAATTCCTGCCCGACAGAAAGCGACCACCGGCTCGGAAGTTTTTCCCTGTTTGCGTCATATATTTTTCCCCACCCGGTTTTGTTGCCGTAAAATTTTTCGGAAATTTTTTGCGGCGTATCGCCTCTTTGCACGGTATATTTTCTGACCAGCGTTTTTTCGCCTAATTTTTCAACTTTAGGAGCGGTCACTTCTTCTTTAAGAAATTCTCTTATCTGCGGGTTATTCGGCTCGTATTTTAGTGCGTCACGCCATATGCTCCTTGCCTTTTCAAAATCACCTATTGCCCAGTAAGCGGAGCCGAGCCGCAGAAGAGCGAGAATATTGTCCTCTTCAAGTTCCAGAACGGTATTGCATTCGGCAATCGCCTGAACATATTTTCCGTCGTAAATATTCTCAAGCGCCTGCTGAAGTTTTTTGTTGACAAGGGTCAAACCCTGAATTGATTTTTCCTGGCTTGCGACCTCCGGATATTCCTTATTCATCAGTTCAAAAACCTGCTGCAAACTTATATCATCAGGCGCAAGTTCCGTAGCATATCTTAGGGCATTTAAGGCGAGAACAGGATTGTTTTCAAGATATGCAGTTACACCTTTGCGTGTGATTCTTGCAACGCGAGTTGTCTCCGTTTTTTCGGTAATGATTGACGCAACCGGTTCAATTTTCTTTTTTAGCGATTGGGCGCCCTGATGTTCGCTGTTTAATTCAAGCGCCCTGTTTATGTTTTCTGTTGCTTTCAAATACATTCCTTTTCTGTATGCATCCTGAACATTTTTAATTAAGAGCTCCGCCGCCCTGCGGTCTTCCTCGGTTATCGTCTTAACAGGCGGTGTCCGGGTATCGGACGGTAATTTTCCTTCCGTTGTCTCCTCCGAAGGTTCAGACGGAAATTCCGGCTCAAATTTTGGAACTGTGGGAATAGGTCCGAATAAAATTGAAACGGATACCTTGTGCGTTCCATAAGTATCATTTATTCCGACTAAGGGATAAAGAAACACATAGTCCAGTTTATAATTTTTCTGATTAAGTCCAAGTCCCAATGTCAGCCGTCTTAAATCACGACTGCCGAAAGTTAAAGAGCCGCGCAAAGCAAAGGTTTTCTCCGAAAAATATTTTTCAAATCCGGATGTTATATTGGTATCGCCGGATTTTGAAAGTATCTCAATTGACATATTTGCCGTCTTCGGAGCATACACAAAACCGGTTCTATATGTTTTTTCAACTTTATCCGTTTCCTTTAATCCGATGTCAGGCGAATTGATATTTTGCATTGTAAATCCGAGATTGTATTTTGATGCGGGGCGGTAAAAGATTCCGACATCAGAGGAAAGTTTTGATTTGCTGGTTCCTTCCTTAAAAACGGGGTCTACCGTGCCGAGTGAATTTCCGGAATTATCTATTGCATTTTCTGTGTATTCATCTGAACCGTATTTATGAGAAAGCGATTTCATCGTTAAGCCGATTCCAAGTTTCGGCACGACACGGAAGCCGTAAGAAAAAGAAATCATTTTTTCGGAATATAAGCCCGATAATGACAGTGAATAAATTCCCAAACCTGCCGTCCCGTATTTTCCGAACGGATTGACATATGAAATTAAAGATGTTCCTATGTTTGAATCGTCGTCAAGTCCGAAATAAAGCCGTCCGTAGGAAGCAAGAAACTCGTTTTTTTCAACCCTGTAAAGTCCGGCAGGATTATAAAAAACGGCATTAGCATCGTCGGAAATAGCGGTAAAAGCGCCGCCCATCGCCGCAGGTCTGACCCCCGGTGAAAATTCGTCAAAGGCAGGGTGAAGAAAGGTTAAAGGTATAAATAAAAGGTATAAATTAAAGGTATAAATTAAAGGTAAACAAAATATTTTAACCTTTAACCTTAACCCTTTAACTTTATTAATATGATTTTTGTTTTTTAATCCCATATTTTAACCTTTAATTTATACCTTTAACCTTCACTTTGCTACCACCACTGTTCCGTTAAATACCAGTCCTTCCGCCTCTATCTGATAGATATAAATCCCGGATGGAACGACACTGCTGCCGTCCTTACCATCCCAGGTTATCCTGTCATCGTTGTTAAACATATCGGCAATGTAATAACCATTAAGCGTCAAAATTCTCCCGCTTATGTTTGAGTCATTAGGATTGTCGTAAGGAACAATCAGCATATCATTTTTGTTATCGTTGTTCGGAGTAATAATTTTAGGTCTGACCGCTCCCAGTTCAAAACCGGCAGAATAAAGGCAGACAGAGAGTGAAAGAAAGTAAAAAGAAGTGAAAGAAAGTAAAAAGAAGTGAAAGAAAGTAAATTGCAACTTCTTTTGTTCACTTTTGTTCACTGTTTCACCACTTCCGTTCACTGTCTTTTTCATTTTTTCCTCCGATTACACCGGAAACTTTATCGTAAATGTCGCACCTTTTTTTTCGCCGCCTGATGAAACCATGATTTTACCGTTATGTCTTTGAACTATACCGTAAGAAATTGCCAATCCCAACCCCGTACCTTTTCCCGGGTCTTTCGTCGTAAAGAAAGGCGTAAATATTTTTTCAAGGTTTTCCTTTGATATTCCATCGCCTGTATCTTTGAAAGAAATTTCGATAAACTGTATATTGTCATTGCGAGCCGAAGGCGTGGCAATCTTGTTTTGGGATTGCTTCATTTCATTCGCAATGACATCTCGGGTCGTTATCGTCAGCATCCCGCCGTTTTTCATTGTGTGAATTGCATTTGTTATGATATTCAAAAATACCTGTTGTATGTGGGCAGATGAGACATTTATTTTCGGGACATTTTTGCCGTAATTTTTTATTACCGTTATTTTTGAAGCGATTATATCCGACGAACATATATCCAGAGATGCGTCAATAATTTTCGTAATATCCGTCAATTCAAAATGGTAGTCCTTCTGTCGCGAAAAATCCAGAAGTCCTTTCGTGATTTTTCTGCATCTTTCCGCCGCTTTCGTGATTTTTCCGAGCGTTTCCCTCAACGGGTCGGTCGCAGAGAGTTTTTCAAGTGCTATCTGCGATTGCCCCAAAACGCCGGTCAAAGGGTTGTTGAGTTCGTGTGCGATGCCGCCGGCAAGTTGCCCCAAAGAAGCCATCCTGTCCATCTGTATTATCTGGGATTCCGATTTTTGCAGATTTTTTGCCATTTTGTTGAACGATTGTGCCAGTGCCGTCAGTTCATTATATCCCGAAAGATTTATTTCGTAATTAAAATTGCCCGCGCCTATTTTTTCCGCTCCTTCTTTAAGTTTTGAGAGAGGACGAGTTATTGAACGGAATAGAATCAGGGAAAGAACCGTCGCGAGCACGATCGCAATCACGGAAAGTCCGACGGAAATAAGAAAATTTGCCCTTTCAAGCGAAATAGATTGTTTTTCCGCTAAATTAAATGCCTCGCTTTTTGAAATATGAATTTCGTTAATTTTATTTTTAAGTTTATTTAAATACGGCATAATGTTTTCGTCAACCTGCGCTATTGCTTTTTCCTTATAGCCCTTATCGTAAAGGGTTATTATGTTTTTCCATTTTGATATAACTGTATCGCACAAATTCACCGTTTCAATGAAACTTTCGTATTCTTCCCTGCCGGATTTGAAATTTTTAAGTTGTTTAAGATAGTCATCCGTTTTTTGTTTCAACCCTTTAGCGTAATCTAAAAATCTGCTTTTCTCCGAAGCATCGGAGAGTATAAGATAGAAATCAAACGCATTGGCTGATTTTTCAAGATAGTACTGTATTTCCCGCGTCGCCGCCATCAAAGAATAATTTTCAACTGACTGCCTAAGATAATATCTCTGCACCCTGCCCTGAAAAAACAACACTCCCGCTATGAAAATAATTATAGCGATCATCAAGGTGAACGAAATAATCAATCTTTTTTTTATGGTCATAGTAACACCAGAGCATAGTGCATAGAGGACAGAGCATAGAAAACTACGCTCTCCGCTCTATTCTCTACTTTACTGTCTCTAATTCCTGTTCCGCTTCCGAAACATTTACTCCTTTGCTTTTATATTTAGCTATGATTTTAATCAGCAGCGACCGCATTTCGTCCGTAGTTGCGCCCCTCGCCTTCAATCGTCTGTAATATGAAATTGAAGAAGTATAATCGGTTTCTGCCGAATGCTGAATTTTCAGCACCTCAGTTCTTTCTTTCCGGGCATCGGAAATATCTATACCGCTATTTTCGTATTTTTTTATGATTTTGTCAAGTAATAACAGCCGTTCCGGAAATTCCGCATCCATAGATACCCGTTTTTGGTAATAGAGCATTGAGTCCTTGAACGATTTTTCAAGTTCATCTTTTTTCTTTATTTCTTCCATATCCTTATCTTTCCCGACAGATATTCTTTGAAGTTTTTTTGCTTCCTCCTGGGCTTTTTGCGCCTCTTTAAGTTTCTCAGCCGATTCAAGTTTTATTCTTTCCGCCTCTTTCTGGAATTTTTCGGCCTCCAAAAGTGATTTTTTCGCTTCGTCCTGTGCTTTAAGTTTCGCTTCTCTTTCCTTCAATAAATCCGCTTCTTCTTTTGTGATTTTTTGCTTTCCGAATTTTATATTGAGTGCGATTTTGTGAGTTCCAAGCGTATCTTTTATTCCCGATAACGGCCACAAGAACGCATAATCAAACGAGAAGTTGTCAAACCGCAGCGACGAGCCGACCGAGATTGTTCTCCATCTGCGGCTTCCAAGCGACAGCCCTCCTCTTACGGCGATATTTTTTTGAGAAAACCATTTTTCCGCTCCGGTTAAGATGTTGATGTCGGAGTCCTTGCTCACCGTCTCAAAAGAAAACAGATAATCGTCGCCTTTATAAGAAACACCGCCGCGATAGACAGCTGAAAGTTTATCAATGTTCATAAGTCCGATATCCGGTTTTGTGATATTTTTTGCTGAAATACCGAGTGAGATATTTTTTGAATATGAGTAAAATAACCCGACATCACCCGTTAATGCCGACGATTTTTTGCCTTTGTCAAAAACCGGGTCGCCCTCAATTCTTATTTCGTCGCCGGTTGTGTTAATTGCAGTTCTGGTGTAATCGTCGCTTCCGAACGACCTTGAAAGATTTTTCACCGAGACCCCCGCCGACATATATTTGCTGAACGGATAAGAATAAGAAAGAGCGATAGCCGTCTCGTCGTATAAACTCCCCAGCGACAAATTGTACCATGAAATCCCCGGCGTTCCGTATTTTTTGGTCGGCTGAGCATATCCGATGAAAGATGAGCCGATGGATGAGTTATCGTCCAACCCCATAAATAACCGTCCGTAATTTGACGTGAACTCGGCTTTTTTCAAATTGGATATTCCCGCGGGGTTATAGAACAGCGCGTTTGCATCGTCGGCAATTGCCGTGAAAGCACCGCCTAAACCCTGAGGTCTTGCGCCGATATTTAGTTCGTCAAAAGCGCCGAAAAGGCAGTAAACAGAGCATAGAGCATAGAGCATAGAGCATAGTAAGAGATACACGGCAGTTCTCTGTCCTCTGTTCTCTGTCCTCTGTTTTCTAATCAGTATCTGGTTAATTTGCGGACGGGCCGGAGTCAGCCAAAATATCTTCCCCCGAAGATTTTTTTGGAGAACATCCGTGCCCGCCCGCAAAATTACCGGACTGGCAGGCGTTGTCATTTCTTCCCCCGAAGAAACTGAGAACCTCCGTGCCAGCCCGAAAGCCGCATAATAAATTTTTATTGAAAATAGTTTAAGAAATTTCATCATTTCGCCACCACCACGGTTCCGTTAAACACTTTTTTGTCGGCTTCAATCTGATAAATGTAAATTCCGGACGATACAACTTTTCCGTCGGAGTTTTTTCCGTCCCATTTCAGCGATGTCTCAGTGTCGCCTCTCGCCATATCAGAAACAAACGCGCCGTTTATGTCAAAGATTTTGCCGGTTATTCCCGCATCGTTTCCTTCATACATAAAGTTTGCTGCATCGTTCCAGCCGTCGCCGTTAGGAGTAAATATTCTCGGATAAACTTTTGCCAGTGCGAATCTTACCGCTTTCATTGACTGCCGCAACTGGTATTTCCCGCCTTTCTTCGTCTTTAATGAGACGGTCTGCTGTGTCGTATCAACATTGCCTCCGACCTTTACCCACTCAACTCCGTTGAACCAGAACAGTGAAAGATTATCGCCCGCCTGATTTGCCGGTATAGGAGCCAGATGCGGTGCACCGACATATCCGCCGGAAACATTGTAAGAGATTTTGACATCCGCCATCGCCCTTGAGAACAGCAGTCCCGTGACTACCTCTTCCGTCTCTATTTTCTTCGGCAGGAAAGCAAACGACTTGATGGTTTTACCGGTTTCTTCAGAGGTAAGACGGACTATGTCAAAATATATGTTGTCGCCGAATGAGTTGGTTTCTTTGTAAAGCATTTTTGAAATCATCTGCGGAATTGAAATTGCCGTTTTCGGGTCAGCCGATTCCCAGAATGTGATGTTCATATCAATTGACGAATCAACCA
Source organism: Elusimicrobiota bacterium (assembly GCA_041658185.1). Lineage (GTDB taxonomy): Bacteria > Elusimicrobiota > UBA8919 > UBA8919 > UBA8919 > UBA8919. The sequence goes on along the minus strand of JBBAAR010000007.1, from coordinate 69,669 downwards.
TTGCCGACGGATTGGATTCATTAAGCGACAAATCGTGTGTCTTTAACCAGTAGTAATAGGTCAACCCGCCGGTGTAGGTTGTGGTTGAGGTAGCCGTTATAGGAAGTGTCCATGTCGTTGCTGCTCCGCCGATTGCCGTTGAACGGTTCAAGGTGTAATTAGACAGGTCGGTTGCGGTAGTCCCGTCGGTTGATTTAGTAACCGTCTGCCATGAAATCGTAAAGTAATTTTTGTCGGATGACAAAGCAATTTTCAGTCCTCTCGGCTCTCGCGGAGGTACTCTGTCTATTGCCGGCGGGGCAAATGCCGAAGTTGTTGCTGAAACGGAATAATTAGGTCTTAAATCATATGCGTAAGCGGTGTAGAAATACTCTGCGAAAGGAGTAAGGTCGGAATGCAGATAACTTGTCGCTGTTCCTTTATATATAATGTATCCGCCGAAATCGCCTACGCTGTAATTTGCGGCTGCCGTAGGATTAAATGCCGAAGGAGTTCCGGTTGAATAAACAATCATTACGCCATTAAAGTCAATATCCGTCGGGTTCGTCCATGTAAGTTGAATTTCTCTGCCGTTTGGTGAATATAAAGGAACTGCTGCAAAATTGGATACAGGTGACGGCGGCGTCTGGTCGCTTGTTAAGGCAAACGGCGAATTTGAATATGTTGATTGTAACCCGGCATCGTCTATTGAACGCAGGCAGAACCACCATGTTGTTTTATCGGCAAGACCTGTAACGGTGTAAGATTGTGCCATACCGACAACCGTTGAGGTTGAAATATATCTGCGGTTGTAAGACGGGATTGAGTTCCACGCTACATCATCCGGTATCATACCGTTAGACGAGAACCTGATATTGTAATAGCCGGGTGCGAGGTCATCCTGCGGACTATTGCTCCTTCCTGCATTTTCCGTCGGTGCGTTCCATTTAATTTCAACCGATGTAAATCCAACATTTCCGACTGAAAGCATAACGGGTGCGGGGGAAGCACCGTCAATTGCCGACTGACAGAACGCCCGCGTATTTACATTAAAAACATCAGCAGTTGAATTCCAGACAGATAAAAGTCCATTATCGTCTTTTGCCTTAATTGCGAACCAGTAAGTAACGCCTTCTGATAGTTGTAATGCAAGTGTTTGCTGTGAACCCGGTGTTGCAGTTACGCCGATAGTGATTGTTGTGCCTATTAAGTTAAAATTATCTTTTGTGATGATTTCCTGTGCATATTTTATAACAAATTGACCTGTTCCAACCAAATTACCGACCGTTCCGTCATCTCCCGGCGAAGTCCATTGCAGATTTATCTCACCTTCGTAATTACCCGCAAGAGCGGTCAAGTCGGAAATAGCAGCCGGCGCCTCCAAATCCGACTTCGGCGTTGAAGATGAAATATTGAAAGAAGTTGAGAGTATATGCCCGGAATCCTCCGCCCGCATAGCAATATATATCACTTTACCGTAATACCAGGAATCAAATGTCAATACGGCAGATTCCGGTATGCCGGGCGCTTTATTTGGAAGTTGATTCAGATAAGGAAGGTCTGTATTCGCCTGATTCCACCAGGCGGTCGTATCGCCTTCTAAAGCACCTGCAAAAGCAGAAAGCGAATTTGTTGAATATCTTACACGATAAGGATAATCTATAATTAATGTCCCAAGCCACGGCGCCGGGTCTTCCGCAGCGGCTGTCCAGTTTATGTTGATTTCTCCCGTGCCGCTGCCGATTTCCGCAACCAGATTCGTTACCGATGTCGGAGGACCGAAATTCGGCCGGCAGGTCATTTGTATTGAGTCGGAATTTGCAGCATAGAGGCAGCGAATAGTAAATAGCAAATAGCAAATAGCAAATACGCTTATTCGCTTAATCGCTGAATTCAGTAACTGGTTGAGTAATCTAACCATATTTTTTATCTTTTTGTAGGCACGAATTTATTCGTGCGATTATTTAGCACGGTTGAAACCGTGCCTACAACTGCCGGGCAAGGCACGGAGCCGACAAATATCTTCCCCCGAAGAAACTTGTCCTGAGGTCGTTTTGACGACCTCAGGATTTTTGAAGGACAACCGTGCCCGCCCGCAAAATGGAAACAAATGGGCGGACAGCAGAGAGTTTTCTTCCCCCGAAGAAAGGACTTCCGCGCCCGCCCGTTCGTTCCCACCTATAAAGACAGTAAGTAGGGAGTAGGGAGTAGTAAAGTCACTAAACCACTTCCTACTTCCCACTTCCCACTTCCGACTTTCGGATTTTATAAAAGGGCGGATATGAGCCGACAAAGTTCTTCCCCCGAAGAATGATTGAAGGACATCCATACCCGCCCGAATCGTATATAAACAAAAAACCCCTGTTTTTAAGACAGAGGTAAAAATTTCATCAATATTATAAATGATTAAAGAGACAAGTTCAGCCCAACTATAAATAATACGGGCAGGCACGGAAGTCCTCCAAGTCGCCGATAAATCGGCAACTACTCTTCGGGGGAAGAATATTTTCTTTTTATTTGCTTAACCATATCCCGATTTCAGTCGGGACTAGGCAAAACAAATGAAACTGCGTGTCTGATGAACTTCAACCTTGACACCACACGGATGTCAAGATCAAATCCACCGGTTCACCCCGTAGGAATATAATCCGGTGGGAATTCCAAACGGGGTTTTCTTTGATCCAGATGTCAAAGAACAACAAGTTTTTTCTTAGAATGTAGGAACTGCGTACAAACTAAGAGTGAAAGATTGCTGAGTCGTAACTCCAGATGACGCCGGCATTTGTATCTTTCCCCATAAGTTTTTCTTGACATTGACCGCGATAGTGTTAACCTCCGAGTTGGTCTTAACTGTGGTAACAGTTGAAACCGCGGTACCAGCATATGATGCACCGCCGGGCTGGTTTACAAGACAGATGTTTAACCCAAAAATATCGGCTCCCGGACCTGCTGCCAACGTCCAGTTAGTTGATGACGACCCCTTGTGTGCGATACCTTCCGTAACGTTACCGTTGTTTGTCACGGTCGCTATAAAAAGATCGCTTGAGGTCTGTCCCAGGTTAACAACGCCGAAGTCACGGGTTACATTTTCCGTATCAATTTTAATCGAATAGCCGACAACCGGCGTGACCGTCATAACGCAGGTGTCCGTGCTTATTGCAGCATTTGCGATGCTAACCGATGCCGTTATTACCAACAATAAACAAAGTAGCTTTTTCATTTTTCTCACCTCCTTTTTTTGTGACATTTCTTCGTCACTACAGGCGAAATTTGAAACAAAATCCAAAATCTTACTCATAGATTTTCCACCTCCTCTTTTATTAAATTTGTTGAAGTTAAAGTGAACTTCCTACTTCCACTATTAGTATAACATAAAATGTGCATTTTGTCAAGTACTTTTTTCATTTTGAAAATTTTTTTATTTTGAGTTAGCGGTTGATGTAAATCAACCCCATCCATACAGTTTGGTTCAAGTTTTAATTATTCTCCGGTTGTGATATATAATTTTGAAAATACCTCAACAGGCACATCAGCGAGAACTTGCGCCTGTATCAGAAACACAAATTTTTTATTTTTATATTGTTCTTCATCTGGTATTTTAAGATACAAATCCAGTTTTTCCATTGACTCGCCGTCTAATTTCAGTTTTTTCGGCTTTATCGTTAAAAATTTCGGGTTGCCAATTTCATATTCCTTATCAGTACTTAATGCGCTTTTATCAACAACTGCCTGCATAGACAGCGGGACAGGTTCAGTCGATCTGTTTATGAGGGTGAGACGGATCCCCTGTTCAGTTCTAAGATTAATTTTTTTGCCGAGTTTGACGGCGTTTTTTACGGTGATATTTACCGGATCTAGTTCAAAGTTCAAAGTCATCATTTTTTTTCTTTTCTTTTCCGCCAGAAACGTCTCCGGAGCCATGCTGCCGACGGAAAATCTAAACCGGGTTTGAGTCCCGGTAGCTATTGTTAATTGTGCTGATGGTAATCCTATAGGTAAAGATGAAGTGAGTATATTCGTCTGAAAATGCCTGCCTACAAGTTTTTCATCGTTGGGTATTATAATGATGACAGCCGATGAACCTTTCTCGCGGGGTCCGAGACGGTATCTTGACGGCACCACCTGTACCCAACTTTCATCAAGAATTGCTTCATAACCGGGCATTAAACTGCCTTTTTGCGGTATCTCAACTACTATATTCACGTCAATCGTTTCACTGCCGTTATTTATTATGGTCATCGGGCAATTTTTCAAGGTTTTTAAGTTGTAACTCTCGCCGATCTGTAAATTTTCCAGTACAAGATCGGCAAAGTTTGTCATTATGGCTGCATAAGCGGAAGTGACAAACGATAAGTGACAAGCGATAACTAATACTCTGAATGCTATCCCGGTTTTTCTGACGAAATGAATCATTTTTGCCCCCTGTTTTGCTTGTTCCTTTAGAAAAACCCGAAGTTTGAAACGGGTTTATTCTGTTTGTCCTGCAATTTTTGAAATTATATATTTTGCTCTTTCATATTTTGGGTCAAGTTTAAGCGTTGTCTCCATTTCTCTTAATGCCTTCCCGTATTCATAAGTCAAAAAATAAATATAGCCGATGTTGAAGTGAATTTCTACAGAGTCAGGTTTTAGTTTTAATGCCTTTTTAAGATATTTAAATGATTTATTGTAATCGTCTTTCCCGCCGTAAATTATTCCGAGCGCATTTAACGGAATATAATCATCGGGGTTTATATCTACAGATTTCTCATAATACTTTTCTGCTTTTTCAATATCATTTTGCTCGTCATAAATTTCGGCTAAATGGGAATATGAAACGGACGATAGCGGATAAAGAGCAATCGCTTTATTGAAGTTTTCAATCGCTTCAGGATACTGTTTTTTGATTTTATAAATTACCCCGAGATTAAAAAACGGTGCTTTGTGAAGCGTATATTTTTTTCCGGCAATCATTTTTTCATATATTTCAAGTGCGTTGCCAAAATATCCGAAATCCTGATAAACGGATGCAACCGCACTTTGCCCTTCAATATAATTCGGGTCAAGTTTGAGAGAATAGTTTGCATATTCAAGTGCTTTCGGAAAATCCTTTTTTTTGACATACATCATCGCCATATTGATATTTGCGCCGGGACTTTCCGGGTTTTGTTTCAGCGTTTTTGAATAAAAAGTAAAGTCATCTTTCCAATCTAAGTTGCGGATAATTGTCAAAACAGAAAAAAATATGAAAATACAAAATGCCACAACGTAGCCGATACTTAAGTATCGGCTATTACACAATTTTCCAAGCATAAATGCCAAAATTACACAAATGCCGATGAACGGCAGGTATAAATATCTTTCGGCAACTATATTTTGCATCGGAATTATGTTTGATGTCGGAAGAAATGTTACCGCAATCCACATCAGCCAGAAAAAAACCGTTTTTGATTTTTTATAGGTATAAACCGACACTGACAAAAAGATTATTACCGTCAAAAATCCGAAAATTACCGGTGCTTCAAAAAATGTTGCAGGAATTTTTATGTTATGTTCCGCACTTAAATTAAACGGCAAAAAAATCACGCTTAAATATATTGGAACTGCCTTCAACATTACAAAAATGTTTGTTATAAAACTGTCCCCCGGATATTTTATCATTGTTTCCGTCGGATGCCTGAATATAAAAAATCTTACAATAACATAAAAACCTGCAACTGCAAGAAACGGCAGGTATTCTTTTAACTGATTTTTTTTCTTAATTATTAAATCATACAAAATTATCACGGCGGGAAGCACAATCGCTGTTTCTTTACAAAAAACGGATATGAAAAAGAAAGTCGCCGACAAAAAGTTTTTTGATTTCAAATAATATAAAAAAGCCAGTAAAAAAAATATCGTTGAGAGTTGTGTTTCCAGAAAGGAAACCATGTTGACGACTTCGGTATTTGCAGGGTGGACGACAAAAAAAAGCCCGCTTAAGAAGGCAACAATGTTGTTCTTAAAAAGTTCCAGAACCAAAAGATATAACAATACGGCAACTGCGATATGAAGGAAAATGTTCGCCAGACGGTGCCCGATTGGATTTATTCCCCATATTTTGTAATTAGCGATATGAACCAGAAACGGCAGAGGTCTGTATGTAAAGTCCTGAGTATATCTGAAATAATTTTTCGGCGAAAAAAACATCTTAGCGTTTTCAAACTTTTTTATGAAATTTCCGTTTTGAATAAAAAGCCCGTCGTCCCACAGATACGGATTTTTCAGCGTGTTTGAATATACAAGAAACCCGAAAATAATTATCGCTAATATATGTTTTTTATTCACCATAAACCTAAAAATCCCTTCTTTTTTGCGACTGAAAATCTTACTTTTGATAAAAGCGAAGGCACAACGGTTATCCCGCCCTTTTTTTCCACTGGAAACCCGCAAATTTCAAGATTGAACTGAAAAGTTTTGCCGCGCAATTTTCTGTTTTTCGGGATTTTTATAAAGACATCCGACGAACCCGTCTGACCCGCATCCAGAATATATTTTTCAGGAGTAACAATAATCCATTTTGTATCCTGAATCGGAACGGCTTCGGTTTTTAAGTTGTCTTTTTGAGGAATCAGCACTTTAATTGCAACCTCAATTTTTTTATTGCTTCTGTTTGTCACTTTCAACGGCAGATTGTGTTTGTATTCCTTATTTATGGATAAATTTTCAATAAAAATATCGGCATAGTTGGTGGAAATTCCTCCGGCATAAAGTTTCAGCGGTAACAATAGCAAAATCCAAAAAAATCTTTTTCTCATAATTTATGGGCTTTCGGCGCGGATGTATAAAATTATTTCCTGCGTGGCTACCGTCTGAGAAGTTAACGGCATATCCAGCCGTAGCCATAGATTTTTTGTTGCGTTCACGCCGACATTTACGCCTGTTTCGGAATCATTAACGGTATATCTTCCTCCGCCGGCAACTGTCTGCGAAACCTGATAACTGTCATCGGAAACAATATCTCCGGGCGGGTCGGCAAATGCTGAAAATGCCGGTTGGCTCGGATGAAATACCGCCCGCAAAAGATAATTATCCGCACCTGATGATGTTTCAATACTGAACCAAGGCGAGCCCGCTGTATTTGTTCCGCACCTCAATGCGAAATTTTCAATTATATTTCCGTCGTTTTTAACCTGAATAACGGTAATTGTCTGGGTTGAAGCACCCAATGCTACTTCAAGAAAATTGTAAGATGCAGGGTCGGTGACAATATCCACGCTTAAAATCATTGGCTGGGCATATGCGGTTGCCTCGTTTGAAAGTGCTGCCCAGTTTGTTCCGTCGTAGTAACGAATCAAACAGTAATATGTCAAATCGCCGACCAAATTTTGGATAGTAGTTGATAAAAACAGTCCGGGCGGTATCGTATTCGATGCCGTAGGCGACGAAACCGCGGCCATCGTTGTCCATACACGGTTTGCGGTAGATGTGCAGTACCTGATTTCATACTGGCAGCCGTTTGTAAGCCGTCCAATCCAAACATCATCTCCCGGCGCCGACCATGTCAATTTGAGCGTCCCTGTTGATGCACTAACCGACAGCCCGCTTAAAGATGTCACTGCCGCAGGTGCGACTGTATCAGATGGCACCGGCTTTGGAAATCTGCAGAAAAATGACTCGTTGGAATTACTGCTTTCCGTCTCAACTTCCGTAATACTTCCCCATGCCGTGCCGCTCCATGTCTGAACATTTATGTCACCGTCGGCGTCGGAAGTAATAAGATGAATTTTATCCGACAGGTCGTCAGACGCAAGTTGAACCCAATTAAGCGTTGCCGCACCCGTGTTATTTGCGTTTGCCCCGGATGCCCAGATACCCGAGCCGCCGGCGTTCCATGTCCAACCCACAGGCGCCCCGCCTGCTGAATCAGCATAAACCAGCAAACCGTCGCCGGATGATTTTTCATAAACCACATCAAAGGTTCTTATTGTTAATGCTCTTGCCGTTGCGTCTATTTCTTTGCCACCAAGCCAGACGGATAATGTTGATGACCACACCTCAACATTTATATCATCACCGCTATCGTTAGTTCCGAGTAAAAGTTCATTATTTTTTGGATTTGCGGCAAGTTTTATGTTTCTTCCCGCCGCCAATGCGTAGTGGTCATGAACGGTTGTCGTTTCCGCACTCCACGAATAACCATCCCAGGTTCTGTATTTCGGTCTTGTTGAATCAGCGGCAACCCAGACGACAAAACCGACACCGGCCGATTGTGTATATGCCACATCAAAACCCTGTGAGGCAGATACACTTCCTATTTCCAATAACTGTGTGTTTCCGAAAGAATTTGTATCGCCGTTCCAGACGGAGGCATAGACATCATTATTAGCATCGCAGGTTACTAAAATTATTTCGTTTGAATTGGGTTTCGGTTCAAGACGAATCCACTGAAGCGCTCCGCTGCCTAATGCGGGACAGGCGACACCGTTGTCAACCCATGTTGAACCATTATATCTCCAGTAATAAGGCACTGATGTAGAAGTAGGCGTTCTTGCAACTACCAGTGCATCGCCCGACGACTGCTCATATGCGATATCAAAGCACCTTGCCGCAGTGACACCGCAATTGTTAGCAATTTCTTTTGCTGCTGACCAGCCGGCTGCTATCGTATAAATTGAAACATTTATATCAGGAGTAGTATCAAGAAGTCCATCGCCGTTATCCGACGCCCCAACGATTATTTCTTTTCTTACAGATGTAGGGCACATCCTGGCGACTGTAAAACGGTCAACTATACCGTCCATATTTGTTGTGGCTTCTTCGGGGTCAAATGCGTTATTTTTCCATCTTCTGAATTGCGGAATCATATTTAAATTCAGCGGTAATACCTGTGATGAATAATATAACAGAGCCGCATCCGGAAAGTAAGTGGTAGGATAAGTTGAATAAGTATTTGAGTAAGCCGACTCGTTCGCCGTGGAATAGCCGCTTGTTGAATTGCCTAAATCAACAACGGTAATTTTGTAATTATATGTTGAATTATTGGTAAGCCCTGTGTGAAGATATGATGTGTTAACTGCGGGCGTTGTGCCGACGATATACCATTCCTCCGCTACCGGCGGATTGCTGTCACAGTAAATCCTGTAAAAATTCAAATCCGGCTCTCCGCTGACAGCATCCCATGTTAAAGTTATCTGCTGGTTCCCCGCTGTTGCAACAAGGTTTGAAGGCGCCGGCGGCACGGAATCGTGCGCGGCACAATACGCAGAGGTATTGACGCTTAAATCATTTGCCGATGAATTCCACACAGACCAGTTATCAACATCGTCAGCCGTTTTTATTGCAAAAAAGTAAGATGTGCCCGGATTCAAACCATACATAGTCGTCGTGCAGGCGGTTAAGGGCGTAAGATTGCTCGTTGAGATGTTGACCGTAATGACTGCAAGATTTGAAGGTGGGCTGTCAAAATTGCCTGAAGAAACTATCGCAACAGACGAGTATTTTATCCTGAAAGTGCCTGTTAAATTGCCGGTTATCCCATTGTCGCCGGGTGAAGTCCAGTTTAATTTCACAATCCCGTCGTCGGTTCCTTCAAGTGCGGTTAAATCACTAATAGCCGCCGGCGGAACGGATTCATTAACCGTAATCTGCGGAGATGAAGCAATTTCAGAAACATTAACACCGTTAGTGTCCGAATAAACGCGGAAAGTATATGTTCCGCTGGCCGCCGGTGCGGTCGCCTGCCCGCTTGTAGAAGAATAAGTTGCGCCATAGACGATGTATAATTCAGCAGAGCCCGCCATTGTGCCGATAGTAGCGACCACCCGCCAGCCGGCATTTGTTCCGATGATTTGCGAAGCCACCGCTCCATACCCTGAATCAAAAGTTGCATTTTGAGGCGGCTCGCCGGCGGCTGTGTAATATGCGGTTGTAAATCCGGCGAGGGTTCCGTCGGTCGTCTGCGGCTGAGTCCAACCATATGGTATGTTCAAAACAACGGTATGTCTTGCTCCTGATGCGGTTGAAGCATTCGTATATTTGAACTTCCATGTTCCTGCGGTTGATACCCCGGCAGTTCCGGGACTTACCGTGCAGGTTCCGACGCCGCTTGTCGGTTCGTCTGTGCCGTTAGCGGAAGCAGTTGAAAAAGTTGTCCTGTATGACCAGTCGTATTTTGAATTATATATTTTATCAAAAATATTGTTTCTTGCAAGAGACCTGTTGGTTGCTATTGACTTTGATGTTGCACAATCAAATGTTACAGGTGCGGAAACGGAGGTTGTTGAAATCCACTGCCCTTTTGAAATCGCATAAGCGATATTGTCATCGTCAAAAGTGCTTCCAAATCCGGTCGTATTCTGCGAAGCATATCCGACGAAATCCAGAACTTCGCCGGCTGTTATTATATTCGCCGATATTGTTACCCCTGTTGTATCCGACAGAACACAATACCCTGTTCTGCCGTCGGTTGCTACGCCGCGCAGCCCTCCTCCTGCTGTTGTGAATATTTTTATAGTATTCGCCAATGATTGCCCGACGGTTGTCTCGTCCGTATCCGCTCTTTCGCAGTAAAGCATTATGTAAGTTCCGGCGGGAAGTTCTTTTTCCCAATCAGAAGTTGTCGGGAATGTTTTCAATTCAATAAAACTCGGAGTCGTGTTTTCTTTGGCATAGAATTTCAATCCGCTGACATAACAGGCGTTTTTGATGTAAAGTTCAACCATATCAAAATCAGATGTCTGCCATGGAGCGATTTCGTTTATTATTATCGGATTGCTCGTTTGTGCGACGGCGAAGTCCTGCGTGTTTGAGTTAATAGCGGATGTGTTTCCGAGTGCGTCCTGCGATTTTATCCCGAACCAGTATGAAGTGCCGTTTGTAAGCCCGGTTATAAGCATCAGTTCCGTTACGCCGCTTGTCGCCGGTGTCGGAATTGTCGCTTTTATATTCAGATTTTTCACCCAAGCGGCATCCCATTCGGAATTTGAAAATGATGCGGTTGAGTATCTCATCAGATAAGTTGCAGGACTTCCCGCCGGAGACGTCCATTTCAAAACGACGGTGTCCGTTTTCCATCCCGCAAGAGCCGTAAGATTTGTGACAGCATCCGGCGCAATATTATCAAACCCAAGTTTTGCAGTTTTACTATCTACGCCAAGTGTTGTAGAGGTTGATGAGGTCGCGCCGCTTGAATCCTCACACCAAACCCGCCACCAGTATGTGCCGTTGTCCGATAATGCAGGCCACTGGTAACTGGTTGTCTGTTGCATCATAAGTGTTGATGTTGAAGCATGCCAGTGTTGTGCCCAATCGGCGGATGTTCCGCTGGTTACCGATGTTATATGCAAATAAAATTTAACCGTATCGCCTGTTTGGGTATCCGAAAGCGTAAATGACGAAATTACCGTTGACGAATTGGTCCATTGCATTGATGGAAGTTCTGTTGCGCCGACAAGCGTTGTAATCTGTTTAAGTTCAGAAGGCGCACTCGGTGATGAGTTCATAAAACAATACGCAAGCGTGTTGACCGCCGCATTGTCGGCAGTTGAGTTCCACACCGACCAGTTTGAAACATCGTCCGCCGTCTTTATCGCAAACCAGTAAGTCGTGCCGGTGTTCAAATTGAATAATGTCGTTGTGCAAGCGGTCAAAGGTGTAAGTGTAGTAGTTGAAATATTGACAACCGTCGCAAATGTTGAGGATGTATTTATGAAATTACTTGCCGTAACTATTCCCACCGAAGAATAATTTATCCTGAATGTTCCGGTTAAATTATTGGTAACACCATCATCACCCGGTGATGTCCAACTTAATTTTACCTGCCTCAAATTGTTCCCGCTTCCCGCTAAAGCGGTTAAATCGGATATAGCCGCCGGCGGTGTCGTGTCAGAAGACGGCTCGGTGTCGGATGAAGTGTTCTGCGGCTGTGCACCGGTAGTCCTAGATACAAAGTCGTTACTGTTATTGTTTGTATCATAACCGTTTCCGTTGAACTCATCCGCCCCGCCTATTGCCATACTTCCGGCTGTTGATGAAGAGTTTGCCTTCCTTTCCGCCGATTGACCATCGGCAGGATTTGACCCAAACGCCGTTCCCTCCCAATTGCCGCCGACATTGTCCAATCCCAAAAGGTCAACTGCACCGGTAGAGTATAATGTAGTATAAGTGCTTATGTAGACATCTCCGCCGTTAACAAGATTATTGCTGCTGGTTGCATATGTGGCATCCGGAGTAACATTTGATGGCCAGATGCCGGATGCCGTGCTTGTTCCTGCAATCAAAAAATACCCTTTTGCCGGTATAGTTGTATTAGCAGGAGGTGTATATGAAATTGCCGCATTACCGTCGGTGCCGGCACCGTTTATTATATGCAGTTTCAACCCTAAACTACTTAAATCAAACTGCACCGTAGTCGGGTTGTAAAGTTCAACATATTCGCCGGATGTAGAAGTTGTCGCTATCATCACTTCCGATATAACAATATGCTGCTCCAAGACCTGTGCAACCGTTCCGTTATCTATCGCTGACGGGTCAAAAGTATCGGATGATTTTATATGGAAATAATAGGTTGTGCCTAAGTTCAGACCGCCGTTGAGATATACAGTTTCCAAAGTTCCCGGAACAGACGGAGTCGGCTCGCCGGCGTATTGCGTTACCGACGAATGATTCCAGTTGCCGCCGGTAAAACTCCACGTTGCATAACGCAGGTCATAACTTGTTACTTTATCTCCCCCGCCGTCGGAATTTCTCGGCGCCGTCCAGAAAATCTTCATTTCACCCGTCATAAATGAATTTAGCACCGCACCCAAATCGGTAATAGCCGCCGGCGGATAAACGTCAACCCCCAATTTAGCGGGATTGCCGTCTATAGCCAGTGCCGTTGACGTTGAAGAAGTGTTCCCCGCCGAATCCTCAGCCCAAACCCACCACCAGTATGTGGCGTAGTCGGTTAATGCCGGCCATTTATAGCCGGTTGTTGACGGTGTCAAAAGTTGCGATGTCGCAGCAAAAACCAAAGGCGTCCATGTGCCGCTTGTCTGCGAAGATACCCATAAATAAAATTTCGTATCCGATATGTTATCCGCCAATGTGAATGATGATATAACTACCGTAGATGACGACCACTGCATTGAGTTAAGTTCCGTACCGTAGCCGTTTATTTGTTTCAAACCGGCGGGGGCACTCGGCGCAGTCGCGTCAATTTTTATTGGTCCGAAATGGGTGGCGGTTGCGGAAAGGTTTCCGACGTTATCAACCGCAATAATGTGGAAGTACCAGTCGGAACCATCTGCTAAACCGGAATAGGTTTTACTTTGGGTACCCTGAGCGATACCATCGTCGGATGTCGTGGGAGTTGTATTGCTTGTGTGGTCGCATTTGATATAATAGCCGCTCGTGCCGGCCGCGAGATCTGTGACATCAGTCCATGTAACCGTGACATTGTTGTTGCGGTTCCAAACATTCGGAGTATGCGTTGCGCTGTTCAAAGCGGCTACATCCGGCGGAACGGTTAAATCGTTGTAGTGCGTAACGTTTGCCGTGTTGGTGTTGTTTGCATTATCCGTAGCGGTTATTGTAATTGTCCCGTCTGATGTCGCACTCTGCTCAACGGAATATGTCAGTTGATACGGGTCGGAATTATCGGACGGCGTATCGCCGAATGCGGTTTCGCCGGATGTATTCGCCACCCCCGAACCGCCGGTATCAGCAGCAGTTACATTCACGATAAAACTGCCCGGTACGGCAACGGCATTATTTGTGTAAATTATAGAGCCATTAGCATAAAGATAATTTGATGATTCACTTATAGAGCCGATTGAAACAGTCGGGTTGGTCTTGTCGTAGAAAACATTAAACGTCCGTTCCGTTCCTAATGTGCCGGCTGAGTTGCTGGACGCTACATGGAAATATTCGTTTGTCTCGTCAACGGTTATGCCGTCAATATACGGATTTGCAGTGTTTGTTGCTTCCGCACCATTAATCGTATTTCCTGCCGTGTTGTTGTATTCATAGTAAAAAGTGTCGCCGGATGGTGAATTTGGGTCTGTCCATGAAAATGAAATTTGGTCGTCGCTTCCGGTTGCAACATAATTGAATGCTGTGCCGGATGTAAAAGATGTTCTGTCCGCCAAAGATGGTCCCGCATCAACGGCAACTATGTCCGGCGTTGAGCCGTCAAAAAGTAACGCCGCTTTTTTTGATGAGTCATCAGCAAGAAATGTCGTAGTTGAAACTGAAGATGCACCGCTGTTGTCCTCGCACCAAACCCGCCACCAGTAAGTCGCTGTTTGCGTTAACGCAGGCCAGTTATATTGAGTTGTTCCTTGCGACAAATACGCGGATGTTGACGCATGCCATAATTGGGACCAGTCCGCTCCGTCCCCCGCTGTCGTAACCGACGTTATGTGAAGGTAAAATTTTACCGTATTTCCGGCATCCGGGTCTTTCAGCGTAAATGAAGAAATAATTACAGACGAAGCCGTCCACGCCATTGACGGCAAAATTGTTGTTCCACCCGCAAGTTGAGTTAGCCCCGAAACATCGTAAGGCGACTGGTTTGCAGCGGAAGTAAATCCGAATTTTGCGGTTGTACCGTTGCCGAGTGTGGTTGTGGTTGAGCCGACAACCCCGCCATAATTATCCTCGCTCCACATCTGCCACCAATATGTTGCTGTATCAGTTAAGGTGGGCCAATTATAACATGTTGCTCCTTCTGCAAGTGGGGTGGATTTGTAATTTACAAAAAGTGGTTGGGCGGCTGTTGTCCAGTCCGCTGCATCACCAACTGTCGTTACAGATGTCACTTGCAAGCAAAACTTTACGGAATTGTTTGCTGAACCCGATTGCGTAAATGATGAAATTATTATTGATTCGGTCGTCCATTGCATTGATGTAATAGCAGACCTCCCTGAACCCGCAAGTTGAGTAAGCCCAGTCGGTGCATCCGGCTGCCCGAAATATATGTTGTCAAAATAACTGGTTGCACCTAACCCTACCGTAACCCTCATACCGACATTAATTCCCATAGTAGAAACACCTGCTGCCGGCACGGTTGACCTTACTAAAAATTTCCAACTTCCTGTATTAGCAGTTCTTGTTGAAGTGGCATCTGTGTAAGAAGCAGCAGCAGTTTGACTCCACCCACCGCCACCAGATAATAATGACAATCCAACCCATGGACTATTAGCACTATCTTTATATACATATCCCGCTTGATTGTACATCTGCCCAGCAGTTACTGATACATTTTGGTAAACCCATCGTTGTTGTGTAGCGTTAATGTTTGCTGTAGCAATATAAAGAGAATAACTATTTGCATAAACTGTTGACTGTGTTGTGCCATTTTGCCTTACTCCTCCTCCTTCGGCCCAAGGGGCTGGCGGGCTTCCAGTTGTTTCAAAAGTTCCGTTGGTCAAAAGATTGCCGGCATTCAAAACAACCGGATTTGATAAAATCAAGAACAAGAGGAATACGGGGACGGTTCTGGTTTTAAGAAAACCCATCAAAAAAGGGACAGGTACTTTTTTCACAGAAGCAAAGCGGAGTTTATCCCGCTCTTTGCGGGACTTTGCGACTACATTGATGGCATCAAATATGGTTTTACACTTTAATTTCATAAAAATTGTTGGTACAATATTTGGTGTGTTTCCGCAATTTTCATAAGTTTCGTTTTCCGATTTTTCGTCGGTAAAAAAAACCTATTCAACTACTTTCGCAACTACGGAAGTAGTTGAATACCGTTGCAATTTTTTTTCAAAAACCTTGTTTTTTCTCTTTTCATCCCACGGGGATTCCTTTCAGTCATTTTACTGCCAGTTCCGGCTTATTAAACATTGAGTTTATTTTCGTGCGTAATTCCTCAGGCGTAAACGGTTTCGGAAGATAATCATCGGCGCCTGCGTCAAGTATTTTTTGTCTGTATTCAGGCGTATCATAAGCCGTTATTGAGAGAATTTTTATGTTTTTTATGCGCGGGTCTTTGCGGATATTCTGGCAGACCTTGAAGCCGTCCATCCCGGGCATCACCAAATCCAGAGTGATTAAATCCGGCAGGTAATCAAGCAGAATTTTCCCCGCCTCAAAACCGTCGGTTGCATGCTTGAACTCCCAATTTTCATCGGTCAAAATCGCCTTGATTAAATCCGCAACATCCGGGTCGTCGTCAATTATGAGGATGCGTTTTTTAATTCCGCCTGATGTAAGCACTTCTTTTATTTGGGCAAGTGTGTAGCCGCGCGACGAAAGATGCTTGATTTTGGCTAATTGGCTGAGAGTTTTTTCTTCATCGTAAAGTCGTTGCCCGCCCTCGGTGCGGTCTGTCACCTCAATAAGTCCGAGGTCGGTGTAGTGCCTGATGGTGCTCGGCAGAACTTTCGCTTTTTGTGAAATTTCAGAAATTTTTACATTTGGCATAAATAATTACCTCCGTCCCCATTATTAGAAAATTAACCCTAACTGTATGGTTTAACTTTTGTTCAAAAAAAATATGGCTTTTACACTATTTAGTATAACATAAAAGCAGCATTTTGTCAAGTACTTTTTACGATTTCAGAAAAATTATAATTGAAGGTAGGGTTGCGGATAAAATGGCAGTTGAGTAATCAAAGTTGCTGTTTAGTTTAAGTTTTCCCACCAAAATCAGCCAGATAATCGTCAAAAATGAAGGTATTAGCGAGATTTTTCTGTCCATTTCGCGCTTTTTTATCAAAATTGAAAAGATTGTTATTAAAATTCCGGAAATTATGTAGAGCAGAATATTTTCCCAGAGATAATAAAATTTTGACGACGGAAATGTTATAGTTGCCGACAGATATATGAAAGCAATTTTCAGAAAATTGAAAATGGTGATGCCGAAGATTGACGACCAGATGACATTCCAGATGTAGCGGCGCACTTCGGGATAGTTGACGAAATTTAAAAAAAAACCGGAAATTACAAGCGGGATGTAGGATGAGATATTCATCGGAAGATTTAATAATATCGCGGACGGATTTTCGCAATAGACCAGCGGCTCTATCAGATTGAAAAGAAACTTTCTCATTGAAACGGCAAGAAGAACCGCGAAAATAAAGGAAAGGATATACATCAGTCCGACAAGTACGGGTCTCATAAGGAGGTTAAAGGTTAAAATTACAACATTTCCGGGCCGCGTTCACCGGAGCGGACTCGGATGACATCGTCGGCGGGCATTATGAAGATTTTTCCGTCGCCAAAAACTCCTTTTTTAATGACATCAAGAAGTATCTGAACCGTTTTTTCAACATCCTCGTCTTTTACAAAAATTTCAATTTTTAATCGCGGGCGCTCCACAAATCTAACTTGCGGATTTTCCGGATCTCTTTTGAAAGCAACGGCATTTATGGTATCCATATAAAAACCGCCGATGTCCAGTTCGTAAAGCGATTTTTTCAAATCCTCGGCTTTGACATTTTCGCAGAGACATTCTATTTTTTTCATATTTTAACCACTTAATTTTTTAATCGGTAAGCGAGGGAAAAATTTCTGTAGAGCCTCAACCTGCCTACCGCCAGGCAGGTTTGCGACCTATTTTTTCCAGGAGCGACCGAAGGAAGTCCCTTTAGGGGCGACATTTACACTGCTTTTGGTCCTCTTTCGCCGGTTCTTATTCTTATTGCATCATCAACTGTTGAAATAAAAATTTTGCCGTCACCGATTTTGCCGGTATGCAGGCATTTCATAAGTATTTCAACTGCGATATCACAAGCGGGATCGGTAATAATAATTTCCAATTTCGTTTTCGGCTGTTCATAATATTTTTTATCTTTTTTATCCTCGCCACGAGGCAGACCAAGGCCCATAAGATGGGTTATAAGCATTCCGCCGATATCAAGTTTGTAGAGTTCCCCTTTCACCTTTTCTTCTCTTTCCGTAGGAAAAACAGCAATAATTTTTTTCATTTTTTACCTCTTTTTCATCACAAGCGAAGCAAGAAATTTTTGAAGAGCCTCAATTTGCGACCTATACCCAACAGGAGCGACCGAAGGAAGTCCCTTCAGGGACGAGTTCTCACGAGCGTCTCAAAAAAATTTGCTTACGAGCGATTTCCGCCTAAATAGTCTCCCGAGCGATATTTATGTCGCATTATCTTCGCCCGTTCTGATTCGCACAACGCTATCCGCGGGATAGACAAAAATTTTCCCGTCACCGATTCTGCCCGTTTGTAAAACTTTTGTTATTTCTTTTATTGCAGGTTCTACATTTTCATCTTTGATGACAAACTCAACCTTTATTTTCGGCATTTCAACATATTTGACGCTTCTTTCTTTTTCCGGGCCGCGTATAAATCCTACGCCTATGATGTTTGTGACCAGAAACCCGCCGATATCAAATGTATAAATAATTTTTTTTAAATCCTCAAGTTTCATCGTCGGACATATAATTTCTATTTTTTTCACAAAACCTCCCGCAACGGAACATTGGTTCTTTTTGCAATTTTAACTGCATCTTCATACTCGGTCGTTCTTTTTAAGGAATTTCCCAGTTTTGCAACTTTGTATATTTTATCTTTTTTTCTTGGTAAAGTCCAACGGTTTGTAGGAAGCCGTCTAATGCCTAACGTTGTCGTTTCGTAAAAAATAATATCGGCAAGTTTTTTTTCGTCTTTTTTTTCCGCAAGTACCGAAAGAATTATTCCCGGTCGGCCTTTTTTTGAGTGAATGTTCGTCATCCAGACATCAACCGCCTCATTTGCGAAAAGTTTTTCCGTTATGTACGGAAATATCCGGGCATCCATATCGTCTATGTTTGTCTCCAAAAGAATTTTTTCATCCGTTGAAAAATAATTTTTTTCAGATGTCCCGATATAGACCCGAAGGATATTCGGTTTTTCAAAATCGGATGTTCCAGCACCTGCACCAGTTTTTTCAATTTTCATTTCCGGAACCGGTCCGATTTTTTCCGCCAGAGTTGAAATTATAGCGGCGCCTGTGGGTGTGGTAAGTTCGTTTTTATCGTCGGTTGAATAAACAGGTATTCCCTTTATAATTTCAATAGTTGCCGGCGCCGGTCGGCCGAGATTAAAAGAAGACGAATAAACTTTTTCAATTTTGAGAGCATCAAGTCCGATAGCCGCACCGAAAATATCA
This sequence comes from Elusimicrobiota bacterium, assembly GCA_041658185.1. Lineage (GTDB taxonomy): Bacteria > Elusimicrobiota > UBA8919 > UBA8919 > UBA8919 > UBA8919. Next base: position 50,626 of record JBBAAR010000007.1, on the reverse strand, counting down.
ATAATCGTATCAACTTGGGCAATTTCGTGAAAATGAACTTTACCGGCAGCGATAGAATGTGCCTTTGATTCCGCCGCCGCAATTTTTGAGTATATTTTTAAGCCTATTTGTTTTATTGATTCTCCAAGTTTTGATTTTTTTATTATTTTTTTGACTTTTGAAAATTCCCGTAGTTGTTCTCCGCCGGAAATTTCCGCAAATTTTGCATGCATACCGTTTTTTTGTATATCGGTAAATCTCATCGTAAATTTCCCTATGGACAGTTTTTTCAACTCGCCTACAAGATATTTTTCAGAAAGTCCGGCATCAACAAGAGCGGACAAAATCATATCTCCGGAAATACCCGACGAACAGTCAAAATATGCAATTTTCATAATTTTTTGTTTATTATACTCGCAATAATTCCGGCGCCGAAACCGTTATCTATGTTGACGACACAGACATTCGGAGAACAGGAATTGAGCATTGTTAAAAGTGCGGAATATCCGCCCTTGCCTGTTCCGTAACCGGTTGATGTCGGAACTCCGATTACAACTTTTGATACGAGCCCGCCGACAACCGACGATAAAGCGCCTTCCATTCCCGCACAGACGACAACGCAGGACGCATTTTTCATCACTTCACCAAATTTGAAAAGCCGATGAATTCCCGCAACGCCAACATCGTAAATTCTTTCAACATTATTTCCGAGCGTTTCCGCAACAACTGCCGCCTCTTCTGCATAAGGTATGTCCGATGTCCCTGCGGTAATAACAGCGATATAATTTTTTCCGGTTTTTTTTATCGGATTAATTACTATAATTTTTGCTTTTTCGTGATATTTTGCTATCTTAAATTTTTTCTTTATTTTTGTTGCAAATTTTTTTTCAATTTTTGTTATTATTATCGGCGTACGATTTTCTACCCCATAAGTTCCGGATTTCCTAACGGGTTGAATCATTTTTGAGACGATATCAAAAATCTGTTTTTCAGATTTTCCCGTTGAATAAATCGCTTCCGGAAATCCCTGTCTGTGGAATCTTTCGGTATCTAATGTAAAATCGTTTTTCATATTTCACCTTTTTAAGCATGGAGCCCCGCGAAGCGGGATAAACTCCGCAAGAAATTTCTGCAGGTTTTGAATTTGCGACCTATACCCTGCAGGAGCGACCGCAGGAAGTCCCTTTAGGGGCAAATTCTTTGAGCGACTACAAAGGAGCAACCAAAGCGACCGCAGGAAGTCCCCGTGGGAATATTTGCTTGCGAGCGACTACCAATTTGAAAGTTCAAGATTTGCCGACGGATTTATTGCCCCGCAAATTCCTCTTTTTTTCAACTTAAAATATCCTGCCGATGCAATCATAGCCGCATTATCGGTACAGAAAATTGGCGCCGGCATAAATAATTTTATACTTTCTTCGTCACATTTTTTGATGAAATCACTTCGTAAGAGGGAATTTGCGGATACCCCGCCTCCCAAGGCAATTTTTTTTATGTTGAACTTTTTGCATGCCAAAACGGTTTTTTTAACGAGAACATCAGCACATGACTGCTGAAACGAAGCGCATAAATCATAAAGGCGTCCTGATTTTTTGGTGTCCGGATGTTCCCTGACATAGTTTATTACTGCAGTTTTTAAACCGGAAAATGAAAAGTCCCAACTGTCCGGCATATACGGTCTCGGAAAATTTATTTTTTTGTAGTTTCCCTTTTTTGCAAGTTTATCTATAATTGGCCCACCCGGATAACCCAACCCCAAAAATTTTGCGATTTTATCAAAAACCTCGCCGACGGCATCATCACGGGTCCGTCCGAGTATTTTGTAATTGCCCCAATTTTTAACCAGTATCAAATCGGTATGCCCGCCGGAAACAATCATCGCCATAAAAGGCGGCGTAATACTTGTTCCGAAGTCCCAGCGTGATAGATTCGGGTTCCGATGTTCCGATGTTCTTAAGAAATTGGCAAAAATATGTCCCTCAATGTGATTGATACCTGCAATAGGAATTTTCATTATGCTTGAAATTGCCTGCGCTGTCGTCGTCCCCACGAGAAGCGAACCGATAAGTCCCGGACCTTCCGTAACTGTCACAGCGTCTATTTCTTGCTTTTTGCTTTTTGCGACTTTTAGCGCTTCCGTTAGCACAAAATTTATATTTTCAAGATGATGACGGGCGGCCAATTCAGGAACAATTCCGCCGTATTTTTTGTGAGTTTTTATTTGCGACGAGACGACATTTGAAAGAACGGTTCCGCCGGTTTTATCAACGGCGACAACGGCGCAAGAAGTATCGTCACAGGATGTTTCAATGCCTAAAATAGTCATTTGTTTGTTAATGTTTCAAGTATTCGGAAACAGTTAGAAAAGTTATTTCTTCCTTCTCAAATTCCGGAATAATTTTTGACAGCGCCGCTGGTAGATTTTTTTTGTGAATGTGACCGATAGCAATACAACTGCCGTCTTTTTTTATCTTTTTTTTGAATAATAACAGTTGTTTCAAAATATATTCAAAATTATCCTCATTGTCAAGAAATATTTCATTTTGCAATGCGGGAATTCCCATCGCTTTGGCGGTTTTATATGCGACAGATTTCGGCGAAGTCAAGGAATCCACGAAAATAAGATTTTTCTCTTTAACGATTTTTAAAAACGCCTCCATTTTGGTTTTGTCCTGCGTAAAAGCGCTCCCCATATGATTATTTACTCCGGTTGCGCCGTCAACATTTGCAAGATTTTTCTTAACTTTTTTTTCGATTTCGCCATCCGACATACTTAAAAGAACTGCGGCTTTTCCGGGATTGACTTTCGGATATCCCTCCGGTTCCATCGGCTGATGAAGTAAAAATTCACAATTTTGTTTTTTAAGTTTGTCGTCTAAATAAACGGAGTATTTCTCAAACGGCAAAATGCTGAATGTTAAAGGAATCGGGAGCGCTAAAAAATTTTCAAGTTCATCATTTTTATAACCGACATCGTCAATAATAATTGCTGCCTTGTATTTCAGCGGTTTTGCCGGCAGGAACAATATTTTATTTAATATATTCCCGTTTTTTGACACCGTCAAAAGATTTTCGGAAAATGTTTTATCAAAATTAACTTCAACGGCGAATTCCGAAAGAGAGATTTTAATTTCCGTTATAATATCGGTAATTTTTTTGTCGGTGTTGATTTCTTTTATGAATTGTATCCATTTTGCTGTTTGGGTTCTTTTTTGTATGCGAAAATTTTTTATTATGTTCTCGTCTGTTATCCCAAAACTTGTAAGCACTTTATTTATTTGTATATCAATTTTATTAGCAAGTGACGAATAATTTTCCGGTTGTTGCCGCAGGTAAAATATCACGCCTGCCGCAATAATTACAAGAACGATAAACCGCCAGATTTTTTTCATTATTTTTTTAACCGCAGATACACACAGATTTACGCAGATAATTCTTAATTCTGACTTTTATCTGTGTCCATCTGCGTCCACCTGTGGTTTCATTTTGTTTTTTTATTTTTGTATAAGTATATCTCGCACTTTCAACATCTGCACCGCCCTTTCAAGAATCTCATCTTTTACGATATCTTTTTGTGCTCCAGTCGTGGATGTTTTTACATCATATTTTTTATCCCTGTCTCTGGCATTCGTAATTTCGGCATCAATCTCCTGTTTTTGAAGTGCTATCTCGTTTTCGCGGGAAACCTCAACAACTATATCCGGAGTTATGCCGCCGGTTTTCTTTTCTTCATCACGGTGGATACATTTCCCGGACGGTGTGTAATACTTTTGTGTCGTAAGTCGCAGAGATGCCTCGCCTTCCAGAGGAAGTAATGATTGCACGGAGCCCTTGCCGAACGACTGCATCCCGATAATAATTCCCCTTTTGTTATCCTGCATACAGCCGGCAACTATTTCACTGCCGGATGCGGAACCCCTGTTGACAAGAACGGCGAGCGGAATGTCGGAATACGGAGCCGTAGCATCGGCACGATATTCATACTTGGGAAATTTTCTGCCCTGAGTGTAGACGATAAGTTTATTTTCTCCGACAAATCTTTTGCAGATGTCGGCAGCGGTATTGAGCAGTCCGCCCGGGTCGTTTCTTAAATCAACAATTAGGGACTTCATTCCTTTGCTTTTCAGTTCTGTTAACGCCTTGTCAAGTTCTTCAATTGTCTTGGCGGTCATCTCGGTAATCCTGAAGTATCCGATTGACTCATCAAGAATTTTTACGCCCGTTACGGTAATAATGGGAATGTCCTCACGGGTTATCGTTAAATCAAACGGCTCAGTTTTTTCTCTCGCTATGGTAATTTTAATTTTTGTTCCGGGCTTGCCGCGAAGTTTCTCTACTGCTTTATCGGTTGAAATATCTTTGGCGTTTTCACCTTCAATTTTTATAATTTTATCCTCAGGTAAAATTCCTTGTTTCCACGCGGGTGTGCCGGGAATAGGCGTGACGACCGTAATCCACCCGTCTTTTGAAGACGTAATTCTTATGCCGAGTCCTCCGAAATGTCCTTCCGTGTGGACCTTCATTTCTTTTGCTTCCTGCGGTTCCATAAACTGCGAATAAGGGTCAAGAGTTCTTATCATACCGTCTGCTGCCCCGTAAATAAGTTTTTTCATATCCGGCTCGTCCACATAACTTTCACGGACATAAACTAATATCTGGGACAAAATTTTTATCTGACTGTAGATATCGTCGCCGGCGGCTCTTATGGTGTCAAATTTCAATAACGACACGCTAATTACAAACACCGCGGCGACAATGCTGCCATACCGTCTAAACCAATTTTTTTTCTTTAACATTTTATCCTCCAGATTTTTTCAACTTTTTCCTTTCTAATTGCAAAGCAAGAAATTTTTTTTTATCCAAGCGACTTTTACTTCAACCACAAAAGAGGGTCTTGCGGAACACCGTCTTTGCGAAATTCAAAATACAGTGATGCATCCTGCGAATAGACGGAAATACCGACGACACCGATAATTTCATCTTTCTGAATATCCTGTTCCTCTTTAACGGTTATTTTGTCAAGATTACCATAGACCGTGTAAAATCCGCCGGAATGGTCAATAACAACCATTTTTCCGTATGACTTAAAATCGCCGGCAAACACAACTTTTCCTTTGTCAACTGCTACAATATTTTGTCCAAGTGTTGATTTGATTCTGATACCGTTATTAATAATCCAAGTGTCAAGTTCCGGATGTTTCTGTTTGCCAAAGGTCGCTGTTAAAGTATTCCTTAATTCCGCCGGTAGTCCGTCAATAGGCCATGATATAATACCTTTCTTTTTTGACATTTTTAGACGGGACAAACGCTCTTCCTCTTTTTGTTTAGCCGTTTCGGTTGCTTTTTTTTCTAAAAGTTTTATTAACTCCGAAAGCATTGTTTCTGAATCCCGCAGGTTTGCGACTTCCTGCTCGTAAAAGACCCGTTTTTTAACTACGGTTGATAATAATTTTTCCTTTTCTTTTTTTTGTTTTGCATATAATTGTTCGGATTTTTTTTTCTTTTCTTCAAGTTCTTTTAGCCCGTTCATCTCGGTTTCAAGTTTTATTTTGATTGTTTCATATTCCCAAACATTTTTTATTGTTTGAGTGTAAATAAATAATTTTTGTCGTGCTAAGAGCTGAAGAAATTTATACCGTTTAACCATATCGGCGGATGAATTTGAAGAAAGTATTATCCTTGCAGGATACTGGTCGGTAACGGGTCTGCCCACACCATGTTTATATGCAAATCGCAATTCTTTTTTTAATATATATTTCCATCTGACAGTTTCCGATTTTGCCGTTTCTAATTTTATTTTTAATTCATCAATTGATTTTTGTTGTTTCTTTATAGATATTTTTGTTTTTTGCAGTTCGGCTTTTGTTGTTTCAAGTTTCCTTATAATATTTTCAAGATGCGTTTCAAGAGATGCTTCTGTCTTCTTAATGATTTTTATATTATTTTCTTTATGAAAAATTTCCGACTGAACGCCGATTAGTTCTTTTTGACTTTTTTTAATTTTCTGTTTATATGCTTTTATCTGTTTGTCATAGTCGGAAGCATAAACAAAATTAAAAATTAAAAATATAAAATTAAAAATTATTGTATAAAATTTTAATTTATTTTTCTTTAACATTTTTCGGAATTCTTAATATAAGGCATATAATTATTAGAACGATGAAACTAATTATGATTTCCGATTTACTAAAAAAAACAGGTGTTTTGAAGTTTTGCATGAAAATATATTTATGCATCAGATGTAAAATATAAAAACCGATTCCTCCTCCTATAATAGCGTCTATCATGCCAAAAAATATTTTTTTACCTTGCACGGCAAGTGATAACGAAATAACTGAAAAAACGGCAAATACAATAAAAATTATGTTAATCCATCCTTTTAAAGTATTAAATGTTTTATTTATAGTAAGTAGATTTTCCGCTTCAATTGAAGTGTAATAAATATCTTCGACACCATTGAGTATTTTTATTTCTTCGGCAATTTTTTTTACAGTTTCCGGGTCTCTTTTTTTTAAGTAGATGTCAACGGTTGCGGGCAACGGATTTTCTCCGAGAATTTTTATTTGTTTGGCGAACTCGGGATTTTTTCGGAATTCATCCATTGCTTCTGTTTTTGAAGTATATTTTATTCTGTCAATTGTTTTTATATTTTCAATTTTTTTGATAAGTTCATTTTTCTGATTATCGTTTAATTTATCGTCAATAAATGCGACTATTTCTACCCGTTCGGAAAGTTCAGAAAGATAGTAAGATAAATTTTTCGTAATGAGCGAAAAAAAGCCGTAAAATACGACCGCAATAGTAACGAATGATATAACGAGTGGCGATAATTTTTTCATATATTTATTATACCATATTTTAACTGCGTGTCAACACGGATATACACAATTCCGCAGTTTTCTTTGACTTGTTTTGTAAATCATTCACAACAGCAGATATTTTCTCAGGATTTTTTTTACCCTTGGTTTTATCTAAAATCTGTAAATATATTTTCTCATTTTTAATTTCACCGTTATCATCGTAGATAGGTTCGCCTATCAACTGTAAAAAATTTTTTATTTTTGAATATCGTGGTATCGCCACAAAAGGAATTTTATATTTTGCCGACAGAATCAGTCCGTGCAATCGCATGCTTACAATTATGTCAAGTTGTGATAACAATTCCAAAAGTTTTTCGGTGTCATTCCATGCAAAAATATTAATAGGAACATTCACATTATTCTTGATTAAATTCAGCAATTTCATGTCTTTTGATAATTGAAACGGTATAAAAACAACTTCGGCTTTCAGATTTTTTACAATTAAATCGGATAGTTCTAAAAACACTTTTACATCTTTTTTCCAATTTTTTGTTTTTCTTAAGATTATTCCGATTCTTTGTTTTTTACCGAAGGTATTTTTTGTTTCTGGTTTAGGTAATTCCAAACCGAAAACCGGGTCCGATGTAACGGTAATTTCTCTTTCTACTGCGAAACTTTTTAATAATTTACTATCCTGCTCGGTTCTTACGGTGATAAAATCAACTTTATCAAAACATTTTTTTATTAAAAAACTATTAAACGCATATTTAATTTCTCCGATTCCGGCGGCATAAACAAAGACGGTTTTTTTGAAAATTTTTGCGGTTGAAATTATCAAAAGATAATACCACAAACTTAATATGCCGGTTGTGTCCTGGAAAAGTCCTCCGCTGCCCGATAACAGCATTTTACATTTTGCGATTTCCCTGACCACGGAAAATATATTCCATCTGTTGACGGCACACACATTATACGAATTTGAAGTTTCGCTGGGCGCAGCGGATAAAACGGTAATCTTAACATCCGGCTTGTAATTCCGCAAATCCGTTATCATTGCTTTAAGGATAAGTTCATCCCCCGCATTTTTGAAACCGTAATACCCGGAGATAAGTATATCAGACATATTTTTTCATTAGATTGCAAAAATAAATCAAAATTATTCCCAATATCAAACCTATAAAAATCCCGTTAAAACTTCTCAGCATTGAAACAAAAAAAGGAGTGTGTATATGGCAGAATGTATTAATTATTGAAATCTGACCGATAACACCGACGATAAAAAACGGTTTCCATAAAAAATTGTTTTCTTTGTATTTCAGGTAAATTGCCAAAATCATAAAAGGATGACCTATCAGGAATTCCTTAAATCTCGGTCTTACAAAAAATATTTTTTCTAAAAGCAGGCGAAAATTATCTTCTAATGATGTAGTTGAACCGTAATTTCCGGTCCGGAGAATATAAAATCCGACTGCAAACAATAAAAAGCCGATAAAAATTGCTTCGCCGTATAAGAGCGGTTTTTTCAAAAATTTTTTTAAGTTTTCTTTATACAACAGATATATTAAAATCAAAATCGGAACAAGAGATACTATTTTTACTCCCCTAAACAAATCAATCCCCAGCATAAAATCTTTAGTTGCCAAAAGACCCGCTATTGTTGTGCCGGACAAAAGAGAAAAAACAGCGATTAACAAAAAAATCAGAACCGATTTTACTAATGAAAACTTTCCGTCAAAATTATAATTAAAAGATATGAATAAAAGACAAATTACCGGCGACAACAAGGCAATAAAAAAAGAAATTATTTTTGTAATTCCCGCGTATGCCGCAAAATTTGAGTTTATTGTTTTAATGCTCGCAGGTTTATCAACACTAAATCCGATTTCACCGAGTGATTTTTTTGACTGACGAATATATTCTAACGCATAATCAAGCGTTGTTTGGGACAAGTCCAAAATTATTATTCTGACATTTCTTTCAAGTGCGGCCCGGTTTATTTTTTCAAGATTTTTTTTATAGTCGGAATCCCATCTTAACTTAAAAACTCTGTAGCCGCCGTCGGAATTTTTAAGTATTTTTTTAACTTCTTTCTGTTTGGCAAATTCAACCAACCCGAACCTATAATTAAAATCGGCAGGTATTTCTCCGTAAAAATCGTCGGATAAAATAACGGCTAAAACATTCGGATTTTTTTTGGGAATTAGCGAAATATCGCCCTGAACCGAAAAAACCATGTCAAGATTCAATTTTGAAACGACTGAAATTTTTTTTGACGAAATGCCGAGATATTTTTCTGACGGATAGTTTTTGTATTTGGCATTTTCGGTCTCAATCAAAAAATCCTTTGATTTATCGTCGGTAATCACAACGGTATTTATTCCGGCGGTCTTAAAATCCGTCAATTTTTCTACGCCGAAAAAATCCGCCACATCGTCGTATTCAACGGCAAGTGCGACAGAATTATTGCCTTCACTGCAAATCCTGTTTTTTAGAGGTACAACTGAAATACCTAAAAAAATAGTCAAAAGACCGATATAAATTAGTAGTGTTTTTGAAATTTTTTTCATCCGAATTTCTTTTTTAGTTTTTCTCTGTCCTTTTCCATATCCTGCGGGGTTTTTATGGGGAAAAACCGCTCTTCTCTGTTCACCACAATGTATTTCGTTTTTAGAAACAAAGAAAGGTCACCTGCGAGGCGTTCAAATTGAATTATCTTTTTGTCACCTGTTTTTTTTTCTACATAATAAAACGGAAGATTAAATTTCTTGTTTAATGAATCTGCTTTAAAAATATATGTTGCCGTATTGAAGACAGAAATCAAATCCTGATTGAAATCAGTAGGAAACTTAAACTGTTCTACAATTTCCAGATGGCCGTCTACGACGGCCGGCGCACCGCCTTTATCACCGGGATATTTTTGGGCAAGTTCTACCGTCATTCCGGAAGTTTTGTAAATGTGATACCCGAGAATAAGTTCGTCAATAGTCGCACCGAGATTATCCACATTGGAATACCATATATGCTCGCCGCCGCGTTTAATGAAATCCGATAAATATCCGCTTAAAGATATTGCAAAAACAAAATCGCCGTGCCCCGGACCATAATAACTTTCGTTTTCCGGCGTTACAAAACTACCGTCGGTATTAAGCCGTTTTGCAATGAACTGGTTGAAACATTTTATACTATTTTCAAGTCCGAACCAATTATTTTTTTTGAGATGTTCAAGTGTTGCTTTTTCAGTAGCATAACTGTTCATTAAATAAATCGGGATTTGTACGTTATATTGTTTATTAACTTTTTTTATCTGTTCAAGTTTGATTTGCAGAAAACTTTTACCGTCATAAACTTCAACTATGCCTTTTACGACCCCGCCGAAACGGGTTGCCATCCCGCCGTTGACAATTACAACACCGAGTTTCCCTCTTTTTATTATGTCAGAGCCTATATTTCTTAGTTTTTCATTTTGAGAAGCATCATTTTTCGGATTAAAAAATTTTACATCATCCGGCGGCTCAATTTTTGCTTTAAGAATGTTGTTTCTGTCGGAAAATTCTCCTGCAAGAAACTTTTTTCTTAAATTTCCAAAAAGTTTTTCGTCGTAATTGTACTTTTTTAAAATGTCCATTTTTATCCTTCCTAATTCCTGAGCGATATGCTTGCGAGCGACTTTTATTTTACAAGTTCCTCATAAAGTTTTTTGGTTTTCTGGGCAATGTATGTCCATGAAAAAAATTCTTCAACCCTTTTTCTTCCCTCTTCACCCATTGTTTTTCTCAATTTTTCGTCTTTTAAAAGACGGTTAACGGCATCGGCAATCTGGTTTGAATTTTTTGGTTCAACTAAAAGTCCGGTTTTTTCCGGCAACACAACCTCAAGAATTCCGCCGGTGGCGGACGCGATAACCGGAGTTTTGCAAGCCATCGCTTCAAGATTTATTATTCCGAACGGTTCATAAATGGACGGGCACACAAAAATCTTCGCCGAAGAATACAACTGAACATACTCTTCCTCTTTCAAAAGTTCGTGAATCCAGACGATATTTTTTTTCTTTTCCACTTCTTTTATCATCCTATCTTCGTAATCCTTTGTATCTGCGCCGGTCGCGCCGAGAACAATCTGCACGGGAATTTTATCCGCTGCGGCAACGAGATATTCAAGTCCTTTTTGAGGCGTTGGTCTGCCGACGAACAGAATATAGTCATCAGCAATTTTATATTTATTTTTAAGTGCCGCGTTCAAGGGTGTGTATTTCCATTTGTTCAGGTCAACGCCGTTATGGATAACCTCAATTTTCTCAGACGGAATGTTGAAAAATTTCAGAATGTCCTGTTTCATCAAATTTGAAACGGCGATTACTCTGTCAGCGGATTCTATGCAAATTTTTTCAATCCATGAACTTAATTGATAACCGTGCCCGAGTTGGTCTTCTTTCCAAGGTCTTAACGGTTCAAGCGAATGGCAGGTTGCGACGAACGGTATGTCATAAAGAATTTTTGTGAGGAGTCCTCCGAAATGCCCGTACCATGTGTGAGTATGAACGACATCGGAAGTTATTTCCTCCATCTGCGACAACATATTGACCGAGAGTGTTTCAAGCGTCGGCGAAAATTTTTGGCCTTTTAATGCATCCCAGCCCTTGTACCCGCGGACTTTTATTTTGTCGTCTGATTTCTGGTCGCCGAAACATCTCACTTCAACGTCCATAATTTTAGAAAGTTCCTGCGACAGATACCTCAAATGAACCCCCGCCCCTCCGTAAACATACGGCGGATACTCTTTTGCCATCATTGTGACTTTCATAATTCCTCCAGTTATTTTAAGATATCATCTGAAATTTTACCATTATCATATTCGAGATGACATGCATTACATAAAAAATGTACCATTTTCTTTTTTTTATGAAATTCTTCAAAGTTCTTCCAAAAAAGGTTTAGATTAAATATACTATTATTTATAGACATTTTACTAATTATATTCTCAACTATTTTAGGTCTATCCCAATTTTTTTTATGAGCAGTTTCTAATTTACCTTTTTTATTACAATATGGATTATTACATCTTGAATTATTTCTTTCAGTTCTAAACATATTCTTCACTTTATCTCTTGATTGCATACTCAATATTTTAATAAGGTCTTTTTGTCTAATTTCTACTATTTTATTCATATTAATGCCCCGGGGCTGAAAAATATGCGTGGATTATTGACAGAAATCCGAGTTTTTTGGCTTCTGCGTTTATTGTGCCGGCGTAATTTTCGTCAAAGGTTTCACCTGTATAGACCCTCCACAAAATTTCATTTTTAAAAAATTCCGCCAGTTCCCGCCGTGCATAAACATCGTTGTGCTTTACAACTTTTTCCCGCAGTTCAAAAAACTTTTTTGAATGCTGAAACGCAATTTCATTTATTGCAAAGATTTGCTTTGCGGCTTCATCTTTTTTTATCCTAAAAATATAAACCGGTTCTTTTTGTGGTTCAAGGCGGACATAATTTTCCCGTCCATGCCAGACATATTTTTTTCCCGTGATGAGTTCTTCAACGATATAATCGTCATCTGATGAAATACCGAATTTTTCAACCGGAACGGTAACCCTTGCATCCTGAACCTCGTGCGGATTGAGATTTGCCGCAATAAGAATTATGTTATCCTTATATTTTTTTCCGTAGAAAAGTACATTTTCGTTTGTTGAATTATAAATTCTCAAATTGTCATAATACTGTAATGCGGGATTTGTCCGTCTGATTTCATTTATTTTCTCAATATAATCCTTGATATTTCCCGGCTTGTTCCAGTCCCAAACCTTGTATTGATATTTTTCCGAGTCAATATATGTCTCCGTACCGGGATATGCGTTTCCGTCGCATAGTTCGTATCCGCTGTACATTCCGTAGAGCGATGACAATGTTGATGCAATCGCCATCCGCATTTTGAACGCTGGACGGCCGCCTGTCTGAATTATCGGCGGTGCAATATCGGGCGTATTGACGAAAAAGTTGGCTCTCAAAAAATTTGTCAGATATGAATTGGTAAGTTTTAAAACATATTCTATCAGTTCATTTTTTCCGTTTCGCCATGTAAAGTATGTGTATGACTGCGAAAAACCGACCCTTGCCAGTTCTTCCAGTTTCTCGTAATTCGTAAATGCTTCCGCGAAAAAAACAGTATCAGGATATTCTTTTTTAACTTCACAAATGACCCATCTCCAAAACTCCGTCGGTTTTGTGTGAGGATTATCAACCCGGAAATGGGTTACTCCCTGTTTTCTCCAGAATGTAAAAATTGATTTCATTTCCCGCCACATTTCATCTTTATTCGGCGGATAAAAATTCAGAGGATAAATGTCCTCGTATTTTTTCGGTGGGTTTTCTGCGTAAGCGATTGTTCCGTCGGCTCTTTTGTGAAACCACTCGGGATGCTCTTTTACATACGGATGGTCGGGTGAGCATTGCAGGGCAATATCAATCGCTATTTCAATTCCGGTTTTGTTTGCTTCTTTGACAAAATGTCTAAAATCGTCAATCGTTCCGAGTTGCGGCTCTATTGATTTATGTCCGCCCTGCTCGTTGCCTATCGCCCAGGGACATCCGGGGTCGTCCGGTTGTGCCGTTAAAGAATTATTCGGTCCCTTTCTGAAAGATTTTCCTATCGGATGAATCGGCGGAAGATAAATTACGTCAAATCCCATTTTTTTGATGTCCGGCAGGCGTTTTTCACAATCGGCAAAAGTCGCGCTTTTTCCGGGTTGTGTTCCCTGCGAACGGGGAAACATTTCATACCATGCGGCAAATCTTGCATATTTTTTTTCGGCTATAACCTCTAATATTTTACTGTAACCGTCTATACTGTATTGGTAAAGACCGGGTGATTTCGGCAGAAAAGAGCCGACATATTTTTCACCGTTTTTAAGCATCAAAGCAGTTTTCCATTTTTTTTCAGACGATTTTTTATATTTCAAAACTGGGTTTTCGTCGCTTTCTGTTTCACAAGAGACAAAAAATTCTTTGTCGGTTTCCGTCTTAACCGAATACAATCCGCCTTCCAATTCCGGGTGCACATTTTTAATTTTCATTTTAATCGTTCTCCAAAAAACCTATTCAACTACTTTCGTAGTTGCGAAAGTACGCAAGTAGTTTTATTTTACCGTCTGAAAATAGTTTTCTATACTTTTTAATTTTCAATTTTTAATTGCCGTTACTGTGTTTCTCTCAAAAATTTTGCCGCCTCTTCCGGCGAAGTCGGGTTAATGTAAAAACCGGTTCCCCACTCAAATCCCGCAGCATTTGTCAGCCGAGGCGTCATTTCAATATGCCAGTGATAATAGGGAAGTTTCCCGCTTTTGCACGGTGAGTTGTGTATGACAAAATTATACGGCGGCATTTCAAGAGTTCTGTTCATTCTTCTGTTGATGTCCCTTAAAATAAGGGCAAGATTGACGACCTCATGTTTCTGTAAATCTTCAAAAACGGAAGCATGCGTTTTTGGAAGTATGCATATTTCAAAAGGAAATCTTGATGCAAACGGCGTTATGCAGATAAAATCCTCATTTTCCGAGACGATTCGTACATTTGCCTCTATTTCTTCTCTGATAATATCGCAGAAAACACATCTTTCCTTGTATTCAAAATAATTCCGCCCGCCTTCAAGTTCCTGTTTTACCCTGACCGGCACCGTCGGCATCGCTATAATCTGTGAATGCGGATGGACAAGCGAAGCCCCTGCAGCCATACCGTGATTCTTAAAAACCAGCACATACTCAAACCGCGCGTCTTTTTTTAAATCAAGCATTCGGTCGCGCCACGCCCAAATAATTTCTTCAACGCTCTTGTTTTCCAAATCGGAAAATGCGGCGTTATGTTTTGCGGTTTCTATCACAACTTCGTGGGCGCCGATACCGTCCATAAAATCAAACATTCCCTCGCCTCTGCGGTTGAGATTTCCTTCAACCCGCAAGACGGGATATTTATTAGGTATAACCCGGACCCACCAACCTTTTTCGTTTCTTTTTGTGCCGGGTTCCCTGAAAGAAAGAATTTCCGACGGTGTTTTATTCTCGTTACCCGGGCAAAACGGACAACTGCTGCTAATTGGAGGCACTTCTTCTCCGGACTTTGAAAAGTCCGATTGTATTTTTCCTCTTTCTGTTGCAATAATCACCCATCTTCCGATAATCGGGTCTCGTCTTAATTCCGGCATTTTTTTTCTCCTTCACTGCAATTTAATTAAGCAGAACAGATTCATTTTTTTGGGATGTAAATTTAGCAAAGCCGTGATTTTTCAGATACTCAATTGAATTTTTTAAATCCTCTTTTGTAGATGACGGGTGAGTTTCATTGACGATTATTGCGTCATCATTGAGGAAATTAGAAATTTCAGTAAAATTCACATCTCCGGTTCCGGGTGCTTTGTGGTCGTAAACATCAATGACATCGTGCAAATGAACACCTATCAGGCGGTCGGAATAGTTTTCCAAAAAATCAAGATGGTTTTTTACAAGCATCTGCTTCTCGGCAACTATTGAGTGTCCGACATCATACCAAAGACCTATTGAACTGCCGTAAAATTTCTGAAAAATAATTTTATAGTCGGCAAATGACGGTATTTCGTTAGCCCAAAACCTGTTTTCAACTCCTATTTTTACATTTTTCGCTTCGTGGTCGGCATATGATATAAGTTCATCAAAAGATTTTAACATGTTTTCAAGAAAAATTTTTGATTTTACTTTTCTTTCCGCTAAAAAAGTTTCAAGATAATTTTTGTAATCTGAACCGCCTTTTGTCTCATTATATTTTTTTGCCAAAGCCCGCCCTGTTATTTCCATATCCACTTCGCCCGCATGAATCACAATCGCTTCTGCACCGACGGAATTTGCAACATCAATTGTCTTCCTTGTAAGTTTAACCGCCGTCGTTCTTTCGTTCTCGTCGGTTGAGGCAATGTTATAAGGCGAATAAATCGTTTTACCTAACGGGATAGAATCAAGTTTCGGACAATAATTATGCACGGAAACAATCTTTATTCTTTTGGCAATTTCGGATATGAAACTTTCAGGCATCTCAACATTGAGTTCAACCGCTGAAAATCCCAGTGACTTTATTTCCTCCACCAGCGAAACCGGGTCTTTATGTTTTGAAATATTATATGCTGTTGAAAGTGCAATCATAATAAACCAGAGAATTAGAGAATTAGTCAGGCAATATCTAATTCTCTTTCGTATAAACTAATTCTCTGCCTTTTTACCTGCCCTCTTGCTGCTGCTTCTGATAAATTTCTATCAGCGGTTGGGAAATATTTGAGGGTGATTCCTCGTAATGAGAAAATTTCATCTTAAAACTGCCTGCACCTTTTGTAATTGAACGCAAATCAGTTGCATATTTTGAAATTTCCGAAAGCGGCGCTGTTGCTATAACTTTTTGCTTTTTCCCGAGACGTTCCACCCCCATAACTCGTCCCCGCCGCGCATTCAAATCCCCCATAACCGCACCCATATAATCGTCGGGAATTACAACTTCAAGTTCAACAATCGGTTCCAGTATGCACGGTCTTGACTCCGTAACCCCTTTTT
The DNA here is from genome assembly GCA_041658185.1 of Elusimicrobiota bacterium. GTDB lineage: Bacteria > Elusimicrobiota > UBA8919 > UBA8919 > UBA8919 > UBA8919. The sequence goes on along the minus strand of JBBAAR010000007.1, from coordinate 34,286 downwards.
TTAACGCCATGCTCCCTGCAATCTTAAAAGCCATATCGGATGAATCAACCTCGTGATAACTGCCGTCGTATAAAGTAGCACGCATATCGGTTACGGGATAGCCGGCAATAACGCCCTGCTCCATCGCCTCTCTGACCCCTTTTTCTACCGACGGAATATAATTTCTCGGAATTCTTCCTTCTCTTATTGCATTTATAAATTCAAAACCTTTTCCTCTTTCAAGCGGCTCAAGTTTCAGCCAGCAGTCGCCGTATTGCCCGCGCCCGCCGGTTTGTCTTTTATATTTTCCCTGAACCTCCGCGGTGCTTTTTATAGTTTCCCTGTATGCCACCCTCGGCGGTTTGAATTCTACATCAATTCCGTATCTTTCTTTCACTCTTGCCACTGCGACCTCTATATGAAGTGCGCCGAGTCCGGATAATATCAGTTCCTTTGTTTCGGCATTGTAGAATGATTTTATCGTCGGGTCTTCTCTCATCATTGACTGCAACGCGGATGCGACTTTTTCCTCTTCGCCTTTTGATTTTGGAAAAACAGCCATACTTATTGAGGGTTCCGGAAAATTTATTCGTTTGATTTTACCCGCTGCCGTCTCATCGCCGAGAATATCGTTTGTCTGTGTTTCTTTAAGTTTTACTGCAACGATTATATCGCCGGCCGTCGCTTCTGTTATTTCCGTTCTCTTTTTTCCGAGCAATGTGCAAAGTGTCCCTAATCGTTCCGTGATTCTTCTGGTAATATTTTTGTAATCCGTTCCCTGGACGACCTTTCCCGAATATATTTTTAAGAATGAGAGATTGCCCGTGTGAGGTTCAATAACACTCTTGAAAACGAGCATTGCAATTTTACCTTTATCAGTATCCGCCGAAACATCAGCCGCCGGCATAAATTCGTTTATAAAACCTGCAATCTCGGCGCATCCGATATTTTTCGTCGCGCTTCCGCATAAAATAGGAATTATTTTTTTTGATGCAATACCGTTCTTAAAACTTGCCGTCAATTCAATGTTTGTTATCTCCTTACCGTCAAGATATTTCTCTATTAAAGAATCGTCGTTTGATGCAACTGCCTCTATAAAATTTTCGCGGTGATTTTTCATATCTTCCGGGGCTTCAGTAATAACCGAGACAACTTTTGAGAATTTTGCTCCGGTATCGTCTGGAACAGAAACAGTAATTACCGAACCGTTGAAATCCTTAAGATGGCTTAACGTTTTTGATAAATCAATATCTTCTTTATCCAATTTATTTATGAAAATTGCTTTCGGTTTATCGCAATTTTCCCACAGATATTCAAAAGTGGCATCAATAGAAGACAAAGCATCAAATACAAAAATCGCGGAGTCCACAGTCGTAAGAGCGGAAACCGCATCGCCTATGAAATCGGAATAACCCGGAGTATCAAGCAGATTTATTTTTGTGCCGTCCTTATCAAACGAAATTAATGATGTGTAAATGGACGAGCCGCGTACAATTTCATCGGGATTAAAATCGCTTACAGTGTTGCCGTCTTCAACCCTGCCCTGCCGATTTGTAATTTTTGAGTTTAATAAAATCGCTTCAATAAGTGATGTCTTTCCGCTCCCCGCGCTTCCGACGATTGCCACATTTCTGATTTTTTCTCTCGTGTAATTCATTGCTGCTCCCCTTCAACATTTATTTCTTCCAGCGATGGAAGTTCATCGGTTGATTTAAGTCCGAAATATATTAAAAATTGCTGGGTTGTTCCGTATAAAAACGGGGTCCCGACGGTATCTTTTTTCCCGCAGGTCCTTACCAGATTTTTTTCAACAAGCGTTTTCAGGACGGCGATTACCTCAACACCGCGTACCTGTTCAATTTCCGCTCTGGTTATCGGCTGTTTGTAGGCAACTATCGCAAGCGTTTCAAGTGCCGATGATGACAGTTTAAGCGTTGTTTCTTCTTTGAAAAGTTTTCTGATAAACGGTGCAAAATCGCGCTTTGTTGAAAATTGCCACCCACCGGCAATTTCTATAATCTGTATAGGCGATTGTTTTTCTTCGTAAGCATTTTTTAATTCGGAAATTGCCTGATTTACCTCGGCGGCGGATTTTTCGGTAATTTCAATAATCGTTTCAATTTTCAACGGTCCCTGCGACGCAAACAAAAGCGCCTCTATTATTTTTTTAAGTTCCATAAATTACCTCTCTATGAAATTTTTCTATAAATTCTTATCTCGGAAAATGCCTCGTTCTGCCTGACGTAAATCTGACTTATCTTTATAAGTTCAAGTAATGCCAAAAATGTAATAATAACCGAATACCTGCTTTCATCTTTCAGAAAAATAGAATAGAAAGATACGAATTTTTTACCTTCAAGCAACGAAAGAATAATACGGATTTTGTCCTCAATTGTGAACTCCTCTTTTATTATTTCTTTTGAGGATTTCTTTGCTTTTTCAAGAACCTTCCGGAAGGCGTCCATTAAATCAAAGAGCGAGACGTCAATACCGAAATCCTCGACGGTAAATTCAGGCTGGGTTTTACGGAAGAAAACATCTTTTTGTTTTTCCAGATTAATTTTTAATACTTTTGATGCCTCCTTAAATTTTTTATATTCCAACAGACGTTTTGTAATTTCCGCGCGGGGATCTTCAAATTCTTCTTCGTCTTCATCTTCATGCTGCGGGAGAAGCATTTTTGACTTTATTCGCATAAGTGTTGCGGCCATGATGAGAAAATCTCCGGCAACTTCTAAATTCATCTCTTTCATCAAATTAAGATATGCAAGATATTCCGATGTAATTTTAGAGATAGGAATATCATAAATATCCAAATCGCTTTTTTGTATAAGATGCAGCAGCAGGTCCATCGGACCTTCAAAAATTTCCAGCTTTATTCCGTATTCCATAATTTCAATGCATCTCTTATTTCATTGATGGTTTTTCCGGCAATTGCCCTGGCTTTCTCGCTGCCGGTTTTAAGTATTTTGTGAATTTCCGCCGGATGTTTTTTGAATTCTTTCTGCTTTTTTTGTATAGGTTCAAGCGATTTTATTATCTTTTCCGTAAGGTTTTTTTTACATTCCACGCAACCGATTTTACCTTTTTTGCACAACTCTTCTGTTTCTTTAGGATTATCGGAATATATTTTATGCAGCGCAAAAATAGGACATATTTCGGGGTGACCTAAATCAGTCGGGTGAATTCTTGCCGGGTCGGTTATGTATGAAGAAATCTTTTTGGAAATTACCGACGGTTCGTCTGACAGATAAATGCAATTATTGTATGACTTTGACATTTTCCGCCCGTCATTACCGGGAATTTTCGGTGTTTTTGTGAGAAGTGCCTGCGGTTCTGTCAAAATTTCTCCGTAGAAAGAATTAAATCTTCTGGCTATTTCGCGTGTTAATTCCAGGTGCGGCAGTTGGTCCTCTCCGACCGGCACTTTATCTGCTTTGTAAATAAGAATGTCTGCCGCTTGCAGGACCGGATAACCAAGAAATCCGTAAGTATGTAAATCACGAAGTTTTATCTCTTTGAGTTGTTCCTTGTATGTCGGACATCTTTCAAGCCAAGACAGCGGCGTTATCATTGACAAAAATAGGTGGAGTTCGGAGTGTTCCGGGAGTTGCGATTGAACAAAAATAGTTGACTTTTCCGGGTCAAGCCCGACGGAAAGCCAGTCAATCACCATATCAACCGAGTCATTTTTTATGTTTTTTGTATTTTCATATTCCGTGGTCAGTGCGTGCCAGTCGGCAACGAAATAAAAGCACTCGTATTTTTCCTGCAGTTCAACCCAATTTGAAAGTGCACCGTGCAGATGTCCGAGATGCAACCTACCCGACGGTCTCATTCCCGATAAAACCCTTTGTTTCATATTTCGCTTCGCTCCTATACTCCCATAAAAAGCAATCTCTGTAAAATGTTCACTATCAGCCACAGAAAATTAAGAAAACCGAATGAAAGCAAAAAGAATATTATAAAAATTCCGTATCTTTCAAGTTGATTGTATTTATACGCAATCTGAGCCGGTAAAAATGCGGATACAATGCGGGAACCGTCCAACGGCGGAATCGGAATCAGATTAAACACGCCGAGCACAAGATTTATCTGAACATTTATGTATAAAAGTTTTATGATTAAAGCGTTAATTTCAGTGGAAGGGTCAACGCCCGTTATCTTAAAAAGCCAGATAATTAAAGCGGATAAAATTGCGAGTGCGAAGTTAGCTCCGGGACCCGCCAGCCCGACTTTTGCCATGTCTTTTATGGGATTGTTGAGACGGTAAGGATTTATAGGAACAGGTTTTGCCCAACCGATTAAAACCGGCGAGTGGGTCAAAATTAAAATCAAGGGAAGAATTATCGTTCCCATCATGTCAATGTGCGGTATGGGATTTAATGTAAGCCGTCCCGACATTTTTGCGGTATCGTCTCCGTTGAGATACGCAACCCATCCGTGACAGCACTCGTGCACCACGACGGCAAAAAATAAAAGCGGAATCCCCAAAATCAAGTCAACATTAGAAATATTCATATTTAGATATTATATCTATTTTCGGAAAAATTGTCAAGAAATTTTTGCTGGTAAGCAGAGTTTTTGGAGGAATGATTTTTTTTGCTCGTCCGTAAAATTTCCTATAAGTTTTTTGAGACGGATTTTTACCGATTCTTTCTTTTCAGAAATCGCGGAAATATCAAGTTTAACGTCAATATATTTCAGGATTTTTCTTTTTTTGAATTCTATCAGTATTTTTTTTGCATTTTTTTCGGAAAGTACTTTTATGAATTCGTCCCGGATTCGAGGTTTTGAAACCAAAGACAAAAGGTTTTTTTTGATTGCGGCATTCATCCATTTTTCAGTATTTTCCTCTATTTTAAAAGTAAATCTAATAGCATATCTTATTGCTCTTAAAATTCTTGTCGGGTCGTCGGTAAAACTTTCTTTATGGAGAACCCGTATAAGTTTGTTTTTAAGGTCATCAAGTCCGCCGCTAACGTCAATGATATTGGTAAGTGGTAAGTGATAAGTGATAAGTGATACTGCTAAAGTATTTATGGTGAAATCCCTACGATGTAAATCCTCTTCAAGTTTGGCAGGTTGAACCACCGGCATAGAAGCCGGTTTGGGATATTTTTCCGTTCGTGTTGTCGCTATATCAATTACAAAACCGTTTTTCAGTTTCAATGAAGCCGTCAGAAATTTTTTATAAACCGTCAATTTGCCGCCGAATTTTTTGTGAAGAGATTCCGCCGCCGCCCAACCATTACCTTCAACGACAAAATCCAAATCAACACTTTTTAATTTGAGTATTTTATCGCGAACATATCCCCCGACTATGTATATTTTACAGCCGAGATGTTGTCCAATTGTTCGTGCAACTTTTATGTAATTAACTATTTTATTAGATTCCATAAAGCGATAAAACCTTGCAAACCAAACACAAGAATAGCCGAACCTATAATTGAACCGATTGTAAGGAATATGTAGGATTTTCTTCTTTTGAGATGCATCAGATGGCTTACCAAAACTGCCGAATACATACCGCCGAAATAAACCGGCAGTGCCGCCAGAATAGTTATTCCCATATATCCTAAACCCCTAACTTTTCTTACCATTTTTGTTCGTTCAACCTTTTCCTGAGATGGAAATTTCTTTGATATCAATTTGCCGAACTTCTTGTTCACTCCTGCGCCTTCAAGAATATAAAAATATATGAACATCTGAAAAATATCGCCGACTAATGCGATAGCAAAAGCACCCCACCATCCAAGCCCTACGATGAATCCGAGAGGTATTACAAAAAACCTGTTTATAAAATAATGTAAAAAATTAAGTATTATTCCGAATTCAATCATAAACTAAAAACCTTGCGTATATTTTGTTTCTTTCAAACGTTGTCTTGCTTCTTCTTCCGAAATGAAAGAAATATTTTTTATTGAGACGGATATTAAAGAAGCTGCCGATGATAAAAGAATTAAATCGTTCATTGTAAAGGCACTTTCTAAACTTCCGGAAAACGAAATATAGCCGAGAAATTTTTCTTCAAAATAAAAAGCCGAAGCAATTATTGATTCTTTATCATTTTCCATCAGTTCTTTTTTTGCGGATATTTTTTGAACAAACGAATCGGTCAGCGGAATGGTTCCCTGCTCAGTTTTATTTATAGATAAGTGGATGTCCAGGTCGTCGGTGAACTCATTATACACGGTTATCAATCCGCTTTCTGCATATTTAAAATGTTTGGCTATGTTTGTAAAAGCAGCAGTAGTCATCTGTTTTAAATTTTTTGACGAAGCGATGATTTTTCCTATATCGTAAAGTAAAGTCAGATGACTGTTCGTCGCGGAAAGACGGTTTAATGTGGTTGACATAATTGCCGATAAAAGTTTCATTCCGGTATCAAGATTGCCGGAAATCAAATCAAGAAATTTTTTCTTTTTTATTTCAAGCAGAACAACATCATTTACCGTCTTAATAGATGCGATTCTCGGTTTATCCTCAAGCAGCGACATTTCGCCGAAATAATCCCCTGCCGATAATACGGCAAGCGTTTTTGTGCCGCTATCTTGCAAATGTTTGAAGACCTCAACCTGACCTTCCGCTATTATGCAAAAAACATCCGCCGGAGATGATTCTTCAAAAATCACAGTATCTTTTTTTACTTTTCTTTCGTCAAGTATTTTTAACAAATTTTCCAATACATCGTCGGAAAGTCCCTTAAAAATTTCTACCGATTTTAGATTCATTTGTGCCTCCCGATTTTTTAGCGAAATCCGCCGACTGAATCTGAATTTTCAGGTCGGACGGATTGTTGCTTGTGGCAAGAGCATCCTCAATAGTAATAACACCGTCTTTGTATAAGGACAAAAGCGACTGGTTGAACGACTGTGTTTTATAAAATGAAGCACTATCCTCAATCGCTTTGGAAATTTGACCTGTTTTGGCTTCTGCGATAAGCGACCGTATTAACGGTGTATTTATCATAATTTCTATCGCAGCAACCATTCCCCCTCCGTCTTTTCTTTTTACAAGCCGCTGTGCAACGACGGCTATAAGAAAAAGTGAAAGTTGAAACCGTATTTGCGCCTGTTGCTCCGGCGGAAAAGAATCTATTATTCTGTCAATCGTTTGTTTGGTATCGTTTGTATGAAGTGTTGAAATAACAAGATGTCCCGTTTCCGATGAGGTAATTGCCGTTGTAATTGTCTCGGGATCTCTCATTTCACCGACTAAAATCACATCCGGATCCTGACGCATGGCGGACTTAAGTGCCGTTGCAAATGTGTTTGTATCCATTCCGATTTCTCTCTGATTTATTATTGATTTATTATCGGTGTGAACGAATTCAATAGGGTCTTCAATCGTAATAATATTTTTTTTGAAGTTGTTGTTGATATGATTTATCATTGCCGCCATAGTCGTTGATTTACCGCTTCCGGTGGGACCTGTGACCAGTACCAATCCCTGTTTATTTGAGGAAATTTCTTTTAAAATGGCAGGAAGTTTCAAATCATCAACAGTCGGAATTTTCATCGGTATTGTTCTGAAAACAGCGCCGTAATTTCCTTTTTGCATAAAAAGTGCGCCTCTGAAACGGGCAATTCCTGAAAGTTCTAATGCAAAATCAAACTCTTTATTTTCCTGAATTCTTTTATCTTCTCCGAAACCGATATATTTTGAAATCAGTTCCTTTATTTTTTGCGATGTCAGTTTTTCGCCGTCGGTAAGCGGTTCAATGTCGCCGCTGATTCTTACCATCGGCGGAAGTCCCGCCTTAAGATGCAAATCCGTTCCATTTTTTTTAACCATTAATTTAAGAAGTTCTTCAATGTTCATTTTTCACCTTCCGTAAATCGCCATTTTTACCGACTCAGGATTGTGCGCCTTTGCCAAGGCATCTTCAGTTTTAATAAGTCCGTCCTGCACAAGTTTTGCGAGCGCTTTATCCAGAGATATCATTCCCGCTTTCGCACCGACTTCTATTGTCTGATATAACTGATGTGTCTTTCCTTCTCTGATAAGATTTGCAATTGCCGGTGTCGCTATCATAATTTCCCGAGCGGCTGCTCTTCCCATTCCGTCTGCCGTCGGAATTAATGTCTGGCATACAACCGCCTGTAAAGACGTTGAAAGTTGCATTCTTACCTGTTGCTGCTGGTGCGGCGGAAAAACGTCTATAATTCTGTCAACCGTTGACGGTGCATCCGTCGTGTGGAGCGTGGCAAAAACAAGGTGTCCCGTTTCCGCAATAGTAATAGCGCCGCTGATTGTTTCAAGGTCTCTCATTTCTCCGACCAGCACTATATCTGGGTCTTCACGCAAAGCATGTTTTAATGCGGCTCCAAACGAAAGAGTATGCTGTCCGACCTCTCTCTGTGTCACGACGCATTTTTTTGATTCATAAACAAATTCAATCGGGTCTTCCATAGTTATAATATGGTCTGTTCTTGTTGAGTTGATGATATCAATCATGCAGGCAAGCGTTGTTGATTTTCCGCTTCCGGTGGGTCCCGTAACCAGAACAAGTCCCCTCGGTAAATATGCGAGTTTTGTAATTGCCTCCGGAAGCCGCAGTTGTTCGGGAGAAGGTATTTTTGTTGATATGACACGGAGCACCGCGCCGATTCCGTTTCTGTGCATTAAAACGTTCACCCTGAATCTTGAAACATTCGGAAGATTGAAAGAACAGTCAAGTTCCAGTTCTTCCTCAAATTTTTTCTTATGCTCGTCGTAAAGCATTGAGTAAATCAGACGCTTTGCTTCTTCGGGAGTAATTATTTCGGTAAATCCGTCTAACGGTTTCATTTCGCCGATATGTCTTACCATCGGCGGTTTGCTGATAACAATATGAATATCTGATGCCCCTATTTTCACTGCCTTTGTCAGAATGTCAAAAATTTCCATAAGTTCCTCCTAAAATTAAAAGAATGTTCCCGTCGGCATTGTGAATATTGACTGAAAACTGCAACCGGAACACACCCCTTTTTTTGTATCGCAGAAATCCCTGAATATCTGTATAAGTCCCTGCTGAACTCTTTCGCTCTGCCCGGAAATATTCCCGAAGCCGCATCTCCATGATGTAATGCGTGCTGTCCTGTTTGTTGATATCGCCGGCTGTTTCAACCACCATTGATAGATAATTTTTAACGAAGCGTCATCTTCCGGTTTGTTGATTTTTGCAATTGCCGCAGGTAAGAAAGTGTTTATTAAAATTAAAAGAATTCTTTCTTCGCCGAGCAAAGCGACGGGTTTTGAAAATTTTTTTGAAACGAACGTGGTTCTGTAAAACCAGAAATTAGATGAATCCGATGTGTCCGTTTTTAAGTTATCAACAAATTTTTTTAATTTGAATTTACCGTCAAGGACATCGTTCACGAAACTTTGCAAAAGTTTTTCAAAACCGTTATCATCAATATATCTTGAAATTATTAAACTTGCAGCGGCAAGTCGTCTATATGGGAAATTATACGGTCTTAAACCTCTGAACTTCCATGTTTCTTTTTTTATTGTTTCGGCCGGGTTGATTTGCTGTCTTAGTGTTTTCCAGATTTTCTTAATTTTGACGATATAATTTTTTGCTTCGGCGTCAAGTATTTCAATTTTTTCAATTTCAGGAATAAGACCGGCAACGCCGAAAAAAAGCGATTGAATTCTTACCGACTTTTCCTCAAACTTCTCCTGACTTATTATTTCCGCTATTTTTTCAAGCGGCAGTATTTCTGCTAATTTCCTGAAATTTTCCCTGTTAGGACCGTAGCCGAGACCGTCTATAATACCTTTGTAAATTATTTCATTTATTGATTCCTTTGTCAGTCGGTTCGCAAAAACTTCGCTTTTCAGTTTTACCTTTTCGTCGCCGGCAAGTCCGACGATATATTCAAGCAGAGAGTATTTTTTCAAAGTCCATTTTGCGCATTTTCCCGCCCGAACTTTGCTGGAATAAGGATAATTTTCAACATCAAAATTGCTGTCAATAATTTCTAAATCGTCGTTTATGTAATCAATAAGTTCCAGCGAGGGAATTATTTTTTTGTCTTGGGTTATGGTTTTTGCTTCCTTTCCCTTACTCCAAAGAAACACATGCAAAACGACATTGTTGAAATTTTTATTTTTATTATGCTTATGTGTTTTCCAGTTTGACGAGTAAAGGTCAATTTCAACCTCGCCCGTTATTTCTTGTCCGTCTATATTTATTTTTGCGTTTTTGAAATCAGGACCCTCATCAAAATTCCATTCCCCGGGCGATATTATTTCAATCCTTTTACCGTCAGTTGTTCTTAATCCCCTTCTTTCAATCTGCTGGTCAAACCAGATTGTTTTTACAAGTTTTTCCGTGACCGGCTGTCTGGTTGCAATGTATGGTTTTTCCGCTTCTTTTACAAAAGTTGAATCCCTCAATTTCTTGTATCTATCCGTGAAATTGGTCGGATTATGAAACTTCACATCGTCAATGTATTTCATTTCTTGATTTTTACTTTTTGCTTTTCAATGTAAACTTTTTTCATTACATCGCCGATTTGAATTTTGTGAACGACATCAAGCCCTTCAATTACCTGACCGAAAACCGTATATTTGCCGTCTAAAAACGACTGGGGCCCCAAACAAATGTAAAACTGGCTGCCGGCGGAATCCGGGTCTTGCGCCCGCGCCATAGCAACCGTTCCGTCAAGATGCTGACGCTTGTTAAACTCCGCTTTTATTTTGTATCCCGCATCGCCTGTTCCGTCACCTTTCGGACATCCGCCCTGAATAACAAAGTTCGGAACAACCCTGTGAAATTTCAATCCGTCGTAAAATTTTTTATCGGCGAGTTTTTTGAAATTACTAACGGTATTCGGTGCGTCCTGGTCAAAAAACTCAAATTTTATTATGCCCTTATCCGTTTCAATCACTGCGATTTCTTTCATCTGTTTTTTCTCCTTGCTTTGTAATCCGGTACACATAAAAATAAAAAACACAAAGCCGAATACTGCAAACAATTTCAACGCTCCCATTCTCATAAAAGTTCCTCCTCCCTTAAAAATTGAACCAATTCATCCAGTCCGAAAAAAACTTCAATTTTATAGTCGGTGAAAACCGTGTCGCTTGATTGCTTTTTTACGGTTTCGTAATCACAAATTGCTTTTTTCTTTAAGTCCGTCCGGTCGTCTTTACAGTCATGACGATAAATGTAAAACAAGTGACGTTTTTTTTCGTCGTGATATAATAAAAATTTCTCAAAATAAAATAAAATCCCGCAGTAAGGGCAGACGACTACATTCATCTGCCCGTCTAAAATCATTTCCTTTAAGTCGGGGTCGGTGGTCACATTTACGGAATCCCACAAATCCCACTCAAACTCTTTCCCGCAAGAACACCTGATTTCTTGTTTCTGACAGAATGACATTTAAAAATTATACAAAAAAATAAAAAAATATCAACAAAAAAATAACCGTTACCAAACCGGTTATTTTGTATTTTCTTAAAAAGTTAGTTTTTCTTGAATATCAGAAAACGTCCGTCAAATAAACAAAGTATTTCATCATTCGATATTATTTCAAAAGCATCAACAAACTTCTCGTTCTTAAGAACTCGAAACTCGTCAACATATTTTCTTTCCATTTTATATCCATAAAAAGCGCTTGTTTTCTCCGGAACAACGCCTTCCTCGAACTCTATTTTATGATATTGGTAAATTGGATGATTGAGCTCCTCGCCCATAAAGGAAAAATAATCTTTTTTGATTATTATGGGATTACTTAAAAGTAAACTTACTTTTTCATCGGTAACGAGATGTCCACCAAATTCTTCGATTCTGGAAAGTTTCCATTCGCCGTACATATTGTTGTATTCGTCGGGTTTTGTTGAATAATTGTGTTCATTTGTATTTACTATATTTTTTGTACATCCCTGAGACAAGAACAATAATACTGATAGAATTATAATGATTTTCATATCGCCTCCGTTTTAGTAACGTCCTTGTAAATATAAAAGCCATTCTAAATTTCTTCTGTTAACAAGACCATCGCTTACTTGTTTGAGTCCTTTAATCGTTACTTTATTCCAATCCTTCCAGCAACGCTCGATTGTGGAAATATCACTCTTGTTATTTATCATTTTTAATGCTGTAGAATCTTTAAATCCATATTCACCTATGTTATAAGCAAAAGCAACAAGTGCATCATACTGGCTTTGTGTTACATTTTCTTTTAAACTATTGTTGACAATATCTTCAAAACGAGCAATATCACTCTTCAGTAAGTTTATCGCTTGTTCTTCCGTAATGCCGTTCTGAAATTGCGATTTTTCATTATCCTTTATAAGATGTCCATAACCAATCGTCGGCCGACCGGCTTGATCATTGTATATAACGTGCAAACCCTGTTTATTTTTAACGAAACCTTCTAATTTTGCAATAAACTCAAGTCCCTCTTTTGATATAGATTTCCGTAACCTATCTTCTGCCGGATAAATTTCGCCGGTCATATTTTGGTCAACTGCATTTTCTTCAAAATTTTTATAACTAAATACAATCTTTTTCGGTTCTATCAGTTTCACATTATTAGACGAAAACCAATAAGATAGACCGACATTGTATTCTTTCGGTAAATCTCCGAAACGAAAGTTTATTTTATTTGTTGCTAAGTTAACATCTCCTGATACGGGAATAACAATTTTCGGAAATTCTTTCTTTCGGGTTACATTTTTACCCCTGCACTCTTCACAATATTTTTTTGTTTCGTGTATGTATTCGCTAAACCCGCTTATAGCAGCAGTACCATTGATATTTAAAGCTGCTGGCATCATGTTTTTAAGGTTTTTGAGGTTGTCAATGGGTATGCCGGCTTTTTTGTATTCTTCAATTACAAGCGGGTCGTCGAGCGGATGCAGGAATTTAACGTCAAGTTCAACCTGCCAAATGTCTTTTGTGGTTTCATGAATACCTAAAAATCCTTCGGGACCCCATCCACCAGACATATTTATGTTTTGTATCGTTACTTTGCCGGACCATTTTCCAATATATGATTCCATATAATTCATTCAATAAGGCGTTTGAAATAGTCCTTTATTATTGTTTCGTATTTTTGGGGATATTTTTGTCTTAATGATTTAATAATTTCTTCTCTGAATTCTTTCGGCGGTTTATAGTCGTCTTTGGACGGTATCTTGACAAAACCGGTTCTGAAGCCGGTATATCCGCCCCCGCCGTTTCCGCTCATTCTGATTTGTCCGGATGTTCCCATCGTCCCGCCAGCCCCCGACATTTGCTTCATCTGACTTGATGCTTTATCCATCGCATCTTTACCGTTTAATAAATCGTCCAGCGCTTTTTTTTCAGAATCCATTGCCGACAGTATATTAGAGTTTGAAAGTTCCGAAGAAGCAGTTGCCATTGATTTTGCAGACGATGAAATGTTCCCGACCGCATCAGACGGTATTGACGCCGTTTTATCTGATAATTCGGAGAGTTTTTGTTTTAACTCATCCGTTTTTTGCTGATTTGATTTTTGTGTTTCCGATAATTTTTTATGCCCTTCAAAATCCTCTTTGTTGAAAATTGCGGTTTTTTCCGGTGAAAAATTTGTAAGTTGTGAAAGAATTTCCTGCTCCGTTGCTCTGCTTTTTAAGACAGATTCCGCTGATTTTTTTATGCCGATATTCTTATAAATAATATCCAGTTCATTTAGTATATCCGTCAATAATTGCCTTGATTTGTCAATTTTTTCCGTTATAAATTCCTGCAAAACGGTATTCATTTTTATTTCCGGCGAAACATATGAATTATAGATATTTACGGGCGGAGCAGTGCTTTTCTCAAGCATCATTTTTGAGTTTTTTAATTCCGAAATCGCCTGTTTCTGCAATTCCGCCAGTTTTTTAACTAGTTCTTTTTGCAATGTTAGAATTTTTTCAAGCCGCTGGGCGTCGGTTTTTTTGGTGTCTGCTATAATATTTTTTTGCGACTCAATAATTTCGTTTAATTGTGAGAGTGATTTATTCAATTTTTCCTCAAGTTCCGCATTTTTTGTGCCGGAAACGGATTGTGCCGCATTTTCAACTGAATTAAGCATATCCGAAATCTGTTGGCTTAATTTTTTGGCAAGTTCAATCGCTTTATCTATATTGCCCGCCTCAAGCGTCCACTTCATTTCATCGGCGGTGAGCCGCATTTCAGCAAGGTCAATTTTTTTTATATTTTCGTTGTTTGCAAATTCATCAGGTGTCTCCTTCGGCATTTGTGAAATTTTTTCGGCAAGTTTGCCCGTCAGTTCCGAAAGTTTATCCATCGCTTTTTGAAGTTCTTTCATTTTTTTTGCATCCGGCATTGCCTTCATATTATTAAGATTTTCTTCTATATCTGACGAAGTACCGCTCATTTCTCTGACGGTTGAAAGCATATTCTCCATCTTTTGATTTTTCAGAATATTATCCGAAATTCCCGAAAGTCGTTTGAGTTCGTCGGTTATTTCTTCCTGTTTTTGTTTTGCCTGATTATATTGTAAATCTTTCAGCGAATTTATTGCATCATGCATTTTTTGTTTTTCCAATGCCGACAATGTCTCGGATAAATTTTTATATTCATTATAAATCTGATAAGTTGTCAGCGGGTCGTCCTTCATTTTTTCAAGTATCTTTTGAAAATTATCAATTCCCGCGGATGTCAATTCCTTTGTATTTTTTTGCATTTTCAGAGCATTTTCAAAATCCTGTTTGTCAAGCATTGTATTGCTTTGAAGTTGTCTTGACAGTATTTCCCTAATTTCGTTGTTGAAATCGGACAGGGCATTCTCTATAATTTTGTGCTCCATTTCAAATGACAAAATTTCTATAGTGTAAATTTTTGAAGTTCCTGTTAAGGGAGACAAATTGTTATCGGCAACAATTAATTGATATTGAACAATATCTCCCGGTTTCAGTCCCAGTTCTGAGACGGCAATTTCATAATCATCAATTATTTTTGTTTCCGGTTTTGAGAACGATTTTATCAAATTTTTATTTTTGAGCGTTAGATAGTTTATTTCAATTTCTTTAATTCCGAAGTCGTCTTCTGCCGAATAAACAATTTTCAAAATTCCGTTTTCCGAAATCATAACATCAAAAGCGGGAGATATTATTTCAACGGTAGGCGGGTTATTTTTAATTATGCTAATTTTATGTTTTATCGGCGTATAACTGTCACCGTCAACGGATTCCGCTTCAATCCAGTACTCCATCTGATTTTCTATTACAATCGCAGATGTAAGAATGTTTTTTTTATCTTCCATTTTAATTTTTTCGGCGGTATTGGTCAGTAAAAACGCTTCTTTGATTTTTTTATTCACCCTCGCAGAAATTTTTACCGTAGTCCCGACGGGCGATTCAATATCGCTTTCATTGACTATCTTATTTTGTAAGCCGATATTTTGCGGATAAAAATATTCAATTTGTATGTCTGCAATTGTCAGAGGAGCAACTATTTTAATTCTATATCTTTGAGACCGGTTATCCAACAACTCAACATAATAATCAGTATCCTCCGTAATTTTTTCAATTATTCCGGCATAGTTCGCTGCAGCGACTTTTTTCATCACATTTTTGCGCCAATCGCCGTTATTTTCCCTGAAGACAAGAAACGGAGTTGACTTTGCCGTCTTGATTGTTGCATAAACGTTTACGGTGCTCCCGGCGCCAACAAATAAATCACCGGGAACAACCAAAATTTTCATATCACTCTTAAATGGCAAGAGATACCTATTAAACTGAAATGAGTCGTAAAATAAGGCAACATTTACAAAAAGTACAAAAAAAATTATGAAAACACTTTTTACCGAATTAAAACTGATGACTGTTTTTGATAAATCTTGCGAGATTTTTTCCGATGTTTGTTTTATAAATTTCTCGGCAAGTTCCTGCGATGTTTCAATTCCGCTGTCCCCTTTAAGCTGAACTGCATTTATCAGGTCATCTTTCAAGACGGGATTTTTTTTCTGAAGCAAAACTGCAATTTGCTCATCGGCGTTTTTCAGACGGTTTGTTTTTAGGATTGTTTCTATTAGCAGATAAATGGAAAAACCGCCGGCTAATATCCATATTGATAGTCTAAAAAAATAAGTTGATACGGCAAAAACATCGGCAAAATAATTTATAAATACAACAAAGAACACCAAAATAAATATTTTTGTGATATTCGTGCTAACTAGAAAAAAAACTATTTTCCTTTTTGCACCCGATAATAATTTCTGTATATTATCCGTTTTTGTGTTTTCTGATATATTCAGCTTTGTCATATTCTTTTCTTGCTGCACCGGGATTTTTCACTCCGTATAAAAATATATCGCCTAACCGCCTGTGTGATTCTTCGTCAAAGGATATATCAAACACAAGGATACTGTAACCTATAAATGCATCCGGACTTTTGTTTTTAAGCCAGTTAAAAACATCAACCTGACCTATGTAAAGTCCCTGAAAATATGTGGCACTTATGGCAATCAAATCGGTTCTGTCATATTTGGTATAATCAACATCACCGGAAGAAACTTGTGACAAAATGTGTTGGCTTTTGATACCTTCATATCTTGTGTCACCCTGTCCGAAATAACATTCCACAAGATTAACATTTTTCCCAGCAAGATATTTTTTCAAAAATTTCAAATCCTGCCCCCAGTCAAGATTTGAATCAACAAGATATTTATAACCGTTTTTGGGTCCGCCGATTATTTCATTAAAATATGATAGATAATGAGGATATGTTTTTATAGACGAAAAAATATGCCAAATAATCAAAAAGTAAAAAGCAGAAAGTAAAAAATAGTTTGATTTGGTTTTTATTAAACCTGAAAAATAAATAAAAAGTAACGGATAAATAGGCAAGATATATCTTAATCCGATTTGAGTTTTTGAATAAGATGCCGCACCGAAAAATATAAGCACCGGCACAAGAATATAAATTTTGTCAAAATCGGATGCCGGAATTTTTTTGAATGCAAGAACTGAAATTATGGTTAAAATTATTACAGGTATCGTAGATTTAATCAAAAATGCAATAAGATAATAGGTTGCAAAACCGTCGGAAGAATACCTGCCGTTAAGAAATGTCAATGCCCCCTTTTGCCCTACAATTCCCAAAATATTTTTTATACCTTCGAAAAAAAGTCCCGCGGAACCGCGATAAACAACAAGTATTACGATAAAAGAAATAATAAAAATAATAACTACGTTAAAAATGTTTTTTGTCCTCGGGTTTTTTATGGATGCAAAAAATATAAATAACGGTATCAGCAAAACTGCCGTGAACTTTGACGAAAGCGCCAATCCGACGGCAATTCCCGTAAATATAACATTTTTTATTGACGGTCTTTCAAGGTATTTTCGGAATAAAAACAAAGACAAAACTATAAAAAATGCAACCCCCAAATCCGTTCCTGCTATGCCTGAATAGGCAAGTATGTTCGGTGAAAAGCAGTAAAAGGTAAGGGCAATAATACCGGCTTTTGTGCTATGAAATATTTCGCTTGACCATAAAAATATAATAATGCCTAATAGAATTGCCAGAAACAGAACTTGAATGCGAGCCAATAATAAAATTGTATCGGCATCTAAATTATTTTTGTATAAGAATTCTTTTCCAAAGGCATATTTTTCAAACGATGTCCAAGTATGTCTCTCCTCTTTCCTTACCGTCACATTTGTAAAAAGAAGCGGGAATGCGGAAATCATTCTCAACAGCGGCGGATTTTGAATTTCAATTCTATAATCGCCGTATTTCAGATGGTAAAGCCCAGCGGCTATCTGAAACGGCTCGTCGTAATAGGCGCATTTCTGTTTTGAGGACAATATTGACTGTATCGTCAAAATTGCCAAAAGAAAAAAAATAATTATTTTATGTTTCATAACCCTGCATTTTTCCTCGCAAAGAAAAGATATTTTTGTGCATCAGTGTGATTGGGATTTATTCTCAAAACTTTTTCAAGATTTTCAATAACTTTCTGCCAGCTTTTAAGTCGCCAATATGCAACCGCCATATTGTAGTGTGCATCTGCATAATCCGGTTTGATTTTCACCGCTTTCTCATATTCGGATATCGTTTCATTTAGTTTGTTTTGTTTTTCATAGATAGTGCCGAGATTATTATGAACACCCGCCCAGTCGGAAATTATTGAGTCAACAACTTCCGGAAAGGATTTATATTCAATTGCCTCGCTATGCATCTTTTCATAAAACTTTATTGACTGCTTGTAGTAATATTCCGTCTTTTCAAAATTATTTTTTTGAAAATAAATCCAGCCGAGATTAAAATATGCCGCTGGAGTATCTATTTTCATAGAGATTGATTTTTCAAAATTGACTATTGCGTTTTCAATGTTTCCTTCTCTCGTAAAAAACATTCCGCATCTAAAAAGCGAATCGGAATACTGCGAGACAATTTTTTGAGAGAAAAAGTCGGGATATAATTCGGGTTTTAACTGATTTCTTATTATGTAGATATTTTCAAAATCGACCGGCTTGTAGCCCGCTGTTTTTTGCTCTTTTACATTAAAAACCAGCCAGTACGGATAAACAAAATATTTCCCGCCGAGCATTTCGTAATCCTCCACATCGCCCGTAAAATAAATGCTTCTATTCTTGTTGATTGCGTAAAATTGAGAAAATGTTTCGGGATTATTCAAAGAAACAACATCGGTGTTTTTATATTTTTTAAGCCCCTCCTGGTACCATCTGCTTCCCGAAAGTCCTTTTGCTATAACGGTAATATCTTCCCGTTTTTTTTCCGCATACTGCAAATACCATTGCGAGAAAACCTGTATATCTTCCCGCGATATAATTATTGAATTTTTGGGAATTGAACGGAAAACATTTTTGGCAAAATCGTAAGCGATAAAATTAAATCGCATATTTTGAGAATAAAAATTTAATACGAATAATCCTACCGGTATTATTAAAAGCAAAACCTTCAACCTTTTTAACTTTTCTGAAATGTAATATATTCCGCAACCGAACCAAAGAACAAGGATTAAGTCGGAAATCAAATAATGTGGCTCCATAATAGCAAGTGCGTGAGGGTTGGGCGGCATTTTTGCAATTGCAATAAAAACAGGACCGGATATGAAATAAATCAAAAATATTGAGACCAAAAAATGTCGGTTTTTTCCGTATAAATACAAAAATCCCAAAAGCATAAATGGAATGCCGACATAGGTAAATAATTTGCAGGTTCGTTTAAGATAAACTTTCATTTCTGACGACAAAACATCGCCGATTGTATATCTTGATGAAATCAAATCAAGCGTTTTACCGTGCGTTTTACGGGTTATTGTATCAACAAGCGTCTGAATGTTATCCGGTTTATTCCAGTTAAGATACGGTTGTGTTTTAGACCTTATCGGAAGAAAAAGATAGACGGAAAAGCCGAGAAAGAATAATAATGCATAACCAGTTATTCTGGCAAAAGGGGATTTTTTTATTTCTTTACTGCTAATTAACAAGTATAAAACTCCGGGTGCGATTAAGACGATATCTATGCGATTGCCCATTGCTAAACCGAAAAGAAAGGCGGCAAGTAATACCGCAGACGCTTTAACGTCGGAAAATAACAGATAAATTATCAATACAATAAAAACTGTATTCAGTGTGTACATTTCCGCAACGAGTGAAACAGACCAGAAAGTTTTGGAGAAAGCTAAAACTAATGCAGAGCATAGAGCACAGAGCGTAGAGCGTAAATTTCCGTCCTTTGTCCTCTGTCCTCTGTCCGCTATTCCCTTTATTATCAAATACAAAATCCCGCAACTTAACGCACCAAAAAACGCGCTCATCAGGTTGATACGGTATGCGATGTTCCCAAACGGTATTATCAATGTAAAGATTTTTCCGAACAATACATAAAGCGGATAGCCGGGCGGATGGGCGATGCCGAATGTATAACATACGGATGCCATCTCTCCGGCATCGCGATAAATTGCTACCGACGGAAAAGCAGTAAAATTAAACACACTGAAAGTTAATAGAAATATAAAATAAATCATAATCTTTTTTTTGCCGTCTCCAAAAAAATTTTAATATCAGTTCTATCCGGATTTATTTGCAGAACTTTTTCAAGTTCGGAAACTACACCTTTCCGGTTGCCTGTATTCCAATAAACAACAGCCAAATTATAATGTGCATCGGAGTACGACGGAGAAATTTCAATAGCTTTTTTATACATAGAAATTGCATCGGTATATTTTTTTTGTCTGTCAAAAATTACGCCGAGATTATTGTAAAATTCCACATTCGTCGGTTGCTTGGCGATTGCGTTCTTATATTCTTCCACTGCCTCGTCGAAAAAATTGTTGCTATAATATATATATGCGATTTCACCTGATATATTATTATCCGATACTGCTTTAAGATTTTCAAATTCTTTTTTTACTAAGTATCTTTGATTTGTTGAAATATAGTATTTTGCCGTTGTAAAATAAAAAGAAGATGTCATAATATGGTCACGAAATCTCAAATTGTTTCGTCTTAAATAATAGATATTTGAAAAATCGACCGGCGATTTCTTTTCATCTTTTACATATAAAAGTCCGGTGTTATAGAAATTTATACCATCAAAATAATTGGGATTTTCCGACAGGTAGTATATATTTTTTTTGTTTTCAAAAATCATTCTTCGCTCAACCGGAAGCCGCATTGTTCGTCTTTCATTCCCCTTAATCCAGTAATATCTGTCTCCGTAAATGTTCGGAAAAACGCTTGCATTGCAATCTACAATATCAATGAAGGGTCTTCTTTTTTTTACGATTTTCTGATATGCCAAAACAAATACCGACTCGTCAGATTTGTCAAGAAAAAGTATGGAATTATCAGGAACAGTTTTTAATATATTTTTTCCAACATCGTCTGCAAGAAAATTATATCGCAGATTGTTTTTCGGTAAATTTGACGTAAATTGAAAAAGTATTATCCCGAAAACCGGAATATAGAACAAAGAAGATTTCCCCGATATAATTTTAATCGCATAACCAATCCAAACGGCAAATATAATTACAGACGGAATATAAAACGGTTCAAGCAGGTCGTTGGTAAAATTATTTACCGGTTTGTTTGCAAGAAATATAAAGAACGGACCGGCAATAATGAATATAAGAAATAAAAACCAGAAATATTTTTTTTCCTTTTTATATTGAACCGCTAATCCGAAAATACCAAGTAAAAATCCGAAAACCGTAAATGCCGAGACAACATTTTTTATATATTCAAACAATTGAGAAAACAATAACGTTAACGGCCTTATTAATAATCCTCCTTTTTCTTCGAGATGCATTACGCCGCCGTATCCAGTTCTAAAAACCACTTTCAAAAAATTTGTAATATTTTCAGGATTGTCCCAATCGGCGATGGGATTTTGCTGCGAACGAACAATCATAAAAAGATATACGGAAAATCCAAGAATAAAGAAAAGTAAGAAAGTGAGAAAGTAAGAAAGTGAGAAAGAAAATGTGTTTTTATCTTCTGACCTTTTCACTTTTTCCCGCTGCAAAATTAAATACACAATTCCCGGTATTGACAAAACAAGCGTGTGATGATTCCCGAGCCCCATGCCCAACAGAAAAATAACGAGTAACGAGTAGTTCTGCCGAGAATGGTTAACGAGTAAAAAATAAATTATTAAAGCAACAAAAAAACTGTTGAGTGAATATACTTCTGCCATTGTTGATTGTGACCAAAGTGAATTAGAAAATGCGAGAAATAGGGCAGTAATAAGGGCAGTGAAAGGAAGTGAAAGGAAGTGAAAGGAAGATTTACTTTCGTTCACTTTTGTCCACTTTTGTTCACTTTCTTTCACTATAAGATACACCATCCAACAACTTAACGCACCAAAAAACGCGCTCATCAGGTTGATACGGTATGCGATGTTCCCGAACGGTATTATCAATGTAAAGATTTTTCCGAACAATACATAAAGCGGATAGCCGGGCGGATGGGCAATGCCGAGAACACTGCATGCCGTGGTAAGTTCTCCGCTGTCTCCTGAATATACCGTAGGACACATAGTGAATAAATATAAACCAAAACTTGTTAAAAATGTAATTATCATTTTTTCAGCATCAAAAGATATTTTTTTGCCTGTTGATGTTCAGGATTTAATTGTAAGACCGTCTTAAATTCTTCAATAACCCCTGTCCAGTTTTTTATTTTCCAGTAGGCAACACCCAAATTATAATGTGCATCAACATAATCATATTTCAATGAAATTGCTTTTTGATATTCAGAAATTGCAAGTTCATTTTGATTCATCTGCTCATAAACAACACCGAGATAACCATGCGGCTCAACCAGTTGAGGACTAATTTCAATTGCTTTTTTGTAAAAATCAACCGCCGCATTATATTTTTTTTGCAGAAATTTTTTATAACCGAAATCCAAATACATAAATGCCAGATTGTTTTTTGAATTATCATCGTAAGGATTTATTCCTATACCTTTTTGAAAATTTTTGATTGCATAGTCGGTAAATCCCTTTTCACGAAGAGAAATTCCTATGTTATTAAAAACCCACTCAACATCACCGCCGGCATTTTCTGCAATGTCAAATTCTCTCAGCATTTCGTTTATATTTTTATCTATGTAATATTTTTCTGCAAGAAAATAATGATATTGTGCGGCGACATCTCTTAAAAGATATTCCGTCAGATAATTTTTGTTATCTATGTCACGGATAGCATAAATCTGCCACATATCGTAATTCAAGCCCAGCGGTTTTGCCCTGAAGACAATTCCTGTGATTTCTGATTTTATATCTTTTAGATTTGAAAAACTGCTGCCGAGTGAAAAATAGACAGGTCTTGATTGTTTCAGTAATTCTCGCTGGACATATTCCCGTCTCACTCGTTTTTCTTCTTTTGTAAGTTGAAAAAAATCATTGCCAAAAACATTCTTAAACAACAATCCCGTGTCTGTATAAAAAGACAAATCCTTCCTGTTTTTTAGACACCACTGCTGATATGACAAAAGGAACATTTGATTATCGCCCGACGAAAAAAAATGTGCTTTTTTTGGTAATGATTTCAGGATATTAGAGGAATAATCAAGTGCAATAAAGTTATTTCTTTTATTGTTGTAATTAAAGTTTGCTATGAATGGTAAAATAACAAAAGGCAAAAAAATAACGGGTTTAACAAATTTTGATAAATATAAAATTCCGAAATACAGCCAAATCGCCATTATTGTATATGCAGGGAGATAATAGACCTCAACGACCGACGATTGCTGCGGATTAAACTGGAATTTCAAAATAAAAATCAAACCCAAACTATTTATCAGGAATAAGAGAACGGTAAAAATACAGAATTTTTTTAGTAATTTCCATAAATTTATCAGACCCAGAAGTACAAACGGAATCAGATAATATGTAAATTGTTCCCCTGTAAGTTTCAAAAAATATTTTATAAACTGAAATTTTGTGAACAATGTTACCGTCTGACCGAATTCAAATGTTTTATACTGCACTCTTCTTATCTGTGCGATAAAATTACTGAAAATCTCGGTATTTCCCCAATCCATAAAAGGTTGTGCACCGGAGCGAACCGGCATAAATAAAAGAACCGATAATCCAAATAATAAAAAGATAAAACTTGCTAAAATTCGTTTCAAAAAATTTCTTTTTTCAAAAAGTATTTCTCGATAGAAAACAACAAATGCCGGCAATACCAATGCCGTAATGTAGTGTCCCGCAATTCCGACACCGGCAATAAACGAAAACAGATAAAGATTTTTATATTTTGATACTGATATATAAATTAATAAGGCGATAAAAAATGCGTTAATGGTGTACACTTCGGCAACTACTGATTGTGACCAAAAAGTTTTGGAGAAAGCCAAAACTAATGCAGAGCATAGGGCACAGAGCGTAGAGCGTAGATTTCTGTCCTCTGTCCTCTGTCCTCTATCCTCTATTCCCTTTATTATCAAATAGACAATCCCGCAACTCAATGCACCAAAAAATGCACTCATCAAGTTTACGCGATATGCAATGTTCCCGAACGGAATTATCAATGTAAAGATTTTTCCCAATAATACATACAGCGGATAGCCGGGTGGATGGGTTATGCCCAAAGTATATGCCGCAGTTGTGAATTCGCCGCTGTCACCGACATAAACGGTCGGACTTAATGTTAACAAATAAAATCCAAATGAAATTATAAAAACTATACTCATAATAAACCGCTTTTACGTCTCAAAAACCATTCAACAGCAAATAAAAAAATCAAAATCAAATAAATCGGTGTTTTGTCCCATATATTTATTTCATATAAAACATCTGATTTCTGGGTTTTGGGTTTTATATCCGATTTTTCTATATTAAAATTATCTACCGCAAAAAATTTTCCTGCGGTTTTGTCTGCAATTTCTCTCATAAACTGGTCGTTGATATTAGTATCTTCCGATTCTCTTGAAATGTTAAAAACCGTAAAAGAATTTTTGTCACTTCCCAGAAATCTTTTTTTATCAAATGCAGTGACATAAATTTTATATTCTCCCGAAGCATTTAGTTCAACATTTGTCCCGTATTCGCCGCTTTCAGTTTCCGGAAAAACTTCAATCCGCTCCTTTATACCGTCGGGCGATGTCATTTCAAGGCGAACGGATGCATTACTTACCGGTTTAAAGTACTCGTCTTTTACGCGAATTTTCAGAGCGGCAGTGTCGTTTATATTATAACTTTTTTTTGCAAAAATAACTACCTGTTTTATTGAAGCGGCATTTGTAAGCCATTTAACCGACTGTCCTATCAGTTTGACATAACTATACGGGTTTTCGCTGCCTAATGCCAATCGCCACAATGACGATGTGGTAATGCACATAACCCGTCCTTTGCCTTTTTCGGCAATTGCTATTACAGGATAATTTGATTTTTCGCTTTTGGCAAGTACGACAGATTTTTCACCGACGGAAGAAACATTTATACCGGCCAGTTCAGGCATCCCTTTCCAAATATAATTATTAGACGACACATCATCCGCCAGTTTCAGAATACCGTGTTCAGGATATAAAACGGTAAGACAAAATTTTTCGGAGATAATTTCCGGCGACGGAATTACGGGCAATAATTCGGCAACAGGCGTATTTTGATAGACGGATAACGGGATTTCTCCCGAAATTATAAAAAGTGATTTGCCGTTTACAGTGATAAAATTTTTTATATTTACAAGATGCTGATAATTTATCGGGAATCTGGAATAATTGAAATTGTCTAAAATTAAAAGGTCAAAATTAAAAATTTCTTTTGAAAAAATATCTTCCACAGGAAAAGGTATAAGTGAAAGTTCATTATCGGAAACGGGAACTATATTTTCCGGATTTCTTAAAATTACAAACGAAACAAGTTCAATATTGGGATCATTCTTAAGCGTATTTCGTAAAAATGAATAATTAAATGACGGTTGCCCGCAGAGATATAAAACACGAATTTTTTCCGGCTCTACATCAAGCACGAATTTTTTCTTATTGTCATATATATTTTGCTCGCCGGAATATGTGGGTATTTCTATTGAATAATTTATATGCCCTGCGATTTGCGGTTTTATATCAAAATCAACACCTGTAGTGCCTGAATTTACGATATCAAGCGATTTGCTCTGTAAAACAGTATCTTCTGATTTGAGATATACGGATATTTTTTCACCGACAAAACCATAAGTGTTAATTTTTGCCGATAGTACCAAACCGACATTTCTAAAAACAACATCAGGCACATCTATTTTTCCTATGGATATGTTTTTTTGCGATAGGACGGCTTGAGGAACAACTGCAATAATAGGTATATCTAATTCGGAAAATTCTTTTATTACTTCATCGGCGGATTTTTCTACATTTTGATTGCCGTCGGAAAATAAAATTACTGCGTCCAGTTCTTTACCTAAAAATTCCTTATTTATTTTTTCAAGAGTTCCGGTTATATCCGTTCTTAAACCTTTTGCCGTAAGTTTTTCTATCTCACTTGCAGAGATATTTTTTAACTCATCCGAAAATTTGAAAAAAACCGGATTTATTTTTAATGATCCGGTAATCTCCGATATTATTTTTTTCGTAAGTTTCAAAAAATTATTTTTATCTGAGGTGCTTTGCATGCTTTGAGAATAATCTATCAAAACCGCAACGGTCGGAATGTTTCTCACCCGATAAATCTTTTTTTTCGGCTGAATTATAAGGAAAATTATCAGTATAAATATAACAGCCCTTAAAACATAAGATATTTTTTTCATTTCAGTTTACTTTTTATAAAAGGTAAGTGAATTGTATCCGATTTATAAGTTCCGGTGAGAGCATACAGTATGATATTTATCGTCATTTTTTTTGCCTCCCATCTTTGTTTATCGTCACAAGGATAAATGTAATTTCCGAGATTGTCTTTTTCCCAAACACCTAATAAATCATTTTGCGAGTAAATAATGCTGTAACGCTCGCCTATTTTACATCCCTCAAAATATCTGTTTGTTATTACTCTGCCTGATACATTTTGCAATAAATAAAATGATTTTAATATAGCATCGGTTGTCGGAATTCTTTCAAGCGGATTTTCGGGCGATATTCTATTCACCGTGTCCCGTATTGCTTTATCAAAACCGGAACCTTTTTTACCGGAAGAATCATCAATAAAAATCATTCCGCCGCACTGAATATATTTTATAATAATTTTTATTTCATTATCGGAAAATTTCCCGAAATCGGAATCACCGGTGATTACTAAAAAGGGCAACCAAAAAAGTTCTTCATCTTTAACAGTAACGATTTGTCTTTCCTGAATGCTTTTTACACTTGTTGACATAGTCAAAAATTCTGATATTCTATCCCATACGCCCGGTCGGGGATCCCAATTGCCTGAGTATGATAACTGTGCAAAAACGAATTTACCGCCCTGTTGAGCATAAAGACAGTGTAAAGTGTAAAGTGTAAAGTGTAAGGTAAAAAATAAAATCAACCACAAATTAAATTTTTTCATAATTTTTTGTAATTTGCAAGCAGTGTTTCCAAAATAGCAAATATCAACAAAAGCAATATAAAGTATGTTGTTATTTCACTACCATACATTATTTTTTTTATTTTTTTTCCAAAATGGCTGTCAGCGAGTACTATCCCGAGAAAATTTTTGTCAAATAATTTTTTAATTTCTCTCGTATCTATTTTTTCCAAATCCGATTCGCCTGACCCGAAGGTATCGGGATTTACATTTGCATATTCCGTTTTATGATTTTTATACCTAATTTCGTACACGCCTGCCTGTTTAAACAAAATCTCGTTTTGGTTGTTTGTTATTTTACCGTCAGGAGAAACAATTTCGGGAATTATTTCTCCTGCCGTTCTTTGATATGTTTCTCCCATGTTTGCTGATTTTATCAAAGTATCATTTTCCAAAAAATAAGAGAAAAGATGTTTTATGATAATTGGAAAAACGGGTCTTATGGGTATGTCAGAATATGAAAGATTTGAGGATATTGCAAAAACGAAAACATTGTTTTTTCCTTTGAGCAAAAACGGCGTATCGTCGCTGAATTTCAACAATGTTTCGGCATTATGTTTGGGAATTAACAAAAATCTTTTTTTAATGTTTCCGTCTATTGATATTTCCAGTTTTTCAGGCAGGTTGTAATTTGACAACTTACCGTCGTTCAAAAACGATGATATTTCACACGGCAACAAAAAAGATATTTTTGTGTTATATTTTTCCATTGAA
The DNA here is from genome assembly GCA_041658185.1 of Elusimicrobiota bacterium. Classification (GTDB taxonomy): domain Bacteria; phylum Elusimicrobiota; class UBA8919; order UBA8919; family UBA8919; genus UBA8919. The sequence goes on along the minus strand of JBBAAR010000007.1, from coordinate 6,643 downwards.
ACTTTATCACCGGGAAAAAAAACAAGATATTTGCCGCTGGAAATAAGGTTTTTTAACAATAAAACTTCATCTTTATTAAAATCAGAAACATTGCAGAAAAACAATACGGAGTAACTGGATGTTTCTTCATTTTCAAACTGCGAAAAATTTATAACTTTAACATCGGAATAATTTGTAAGTGCAGTTTTCAAAAAAAATGTTTCTCCCTTAAAATCGGAAAAATGAGGATTACCGTCTATCAATAATACTTTTGGTTTTTCCCTGTAATTAAACACAAAAAAGTATTTATTATCGGCTGAAAGTTTATCCGGCTCTGTTTCAATAAAACACTTATGTATTCCGTTTTTAATATTTTTTACATCAAACGACCATTCGGAACTTTTATGCGGATATATCTCAAAAAATGCGGACTTATGTTTTTTACCGTCAATATATAACTCTGTAGAAATACTCCTTTTATCTTCGGAATAATTTGAAACAACTGCCGTTATTTTATTGCCGAAAGTTTCAACATTTGATACCGCAAAATTTTTAGAATTATTGTCACCGACATCAATACAGATAATTTTGTATGCCGCCGGTAAATTTATTGCAATAATATTTTTTTTCAGCAACCATCCGTTCTTCGCAAAATCAGTAACAATAATAATCCTTTTTTCTGTTTTATCATTTTGAAAATATTTTATAACTTCGTTTACGGCGTTAATAATATCGGTTTTTTTATATTCAATATTTATTTTTTCTATCTCGGATATTATTAACCTTTTATCAGTAGTAGGATTTTTCACCACCGGCAGCACTATATCCGAAAATGAAAATATTGCAATTTTTTCCTGCGGGTTTATTAAGTTAAGGGTTTGTTTTACGACACTTTTTGCATCTTCAAGCCGCATTTTTCCGTCTTTGTAATACTCCATAGAGTATGAATTGTCAATAAGAAAAATCGTTTCAGTATTTTTAGACGACAGTATATAATGTATTACCGGTCTTGCAAAAATAAATGTAAGAATAATTAGCAAAAGACATCTTATAAGGAGAAGCAAATACTGCCGTATTCTGAATTTTTTTACGGAACGACTGGCTGCAAGTTCCAAAAATCTTAAATCACTGAAATAAATGATTCTTGGTTTTTTTTGAGAAAGCAGATGGATTATTATCGGTATAGAAACGGCGGTCAAACCCCAAAGGAAAATGGAATTAAGAAATGTCATGTCTGCAATTTTTCTCTTTTTGAGAGATAGTTAGTCAGAGATAAATCAAGCGGCGAAGAAGTATTAAAATAGGAGTAATCTATATCGGCTCTTCTAAATTCCGATTTATATTTGTCTATAAACTCGGAAATAATTTTTTGATACTCTTTTTTTATGATATCCGCCTCTGTGATTAAAAATTTTTCATTTTCCAGGCTCTTAAAAAAAACATTACCGTTAATGTCAAGATTTTCTTCTGTCTTATCCATAATATGAAACACAATAATTTCATTCTTGGCAAACCTGTAGTTTTTTACCGCTCTGATGAGTTTTTCCTGTTCGTCAAATAAATCCGAGATTAGAATAATTAGCGTTCTTTTTTTAAGTTTTTTTGAAAAATCATAAAGTATTTTTGAAATATCCGTCTCGCCGCCCGACGATGTTTTGGAAAGTTCGTCAAAAATAATTGATAAGTGATTTAAACTTGCCCTCGGCGGTATATTTTTTTTTATTTCCGTGTCGTATACGGCAAGACCGACGGCGTCACCTTGTTTTATCATAAGATATGAAAGTGCGGCGGCGATATATGAGCCGTATTCCAGTTTAGAAATGCCGTCGGATTTATAGCCCATTGATCCCGAAACATCAAGCAGTATGTATGCTTTGAGATTTGTTTCTTCTTCGTATTGTTTAACAAAAAATCTGTCGGATTTCCCGAAAACCTTCCAATCAAGATGTTTCATCTCGTCGCCGAAAGAGTATTCTCTGTGCTGTGCGAATTCTAACGAGTGACCTTTAAATTTGCTGGTGTGAAGCCCGGATATAAAACCCTCAACAACATATTTTGCTTTCAAAGACATCGTTGAAATTTTTGCTATTGTCAAAGGGTCAAGATATGATTTCATTTTTTTAAACGCAGATTACACGGATTTTTATTCAGGTTTTAAATTTTCTAAAAGTTTTTTTATTATTTCTTCTGTCGTTATCCCTTCCGCCTCTGCGGTATAGTTCAAAATGAGGCGGTGTCTTAAAACGGAATATGCGACGGCTTTTATGTCCTCAACGGAAACGGTGTACCTTCCATCTAAAACCGCTTTTGATTTTCCGGCAAGAATAAAATTTTGAGATGCTCGCGGACTTGCTCCCCAATTAAGCCATTTTTTCACGAAATCAAGCGAGGATGTTTTAGGACGGGTTTCGGAAACAATCTTAACGACATAATCAACCACATAATCGCTGACCGGAACTTTTCTTACAATTTCCTGTAATGCCAAAATCTCTTTTGAACTCAACATGCTTTTTGTTTCAGATAAATGCATCCCGGTCGTTTTTCTGATGATTTCTTTTTCATCATCTACCGACGGATAATCTATGTTTATCTGAAAGAAAAACCTGTCTAATTGGGCTTCCGGCAAAGGATATGTCCCTTCCTGTTCAATCGGATTTTGGGTCGCTAAAACAAAAAACGGATTGGGCAATGGATATGTCTGCCCTGCGACGGTTACTTTGCATTCCTGCATAGCCTGAAGAAGCGCAGATTGAGTTTTAGGCGGGGTTCTGTTGATTTCATCGGCAAGTATTATGTTGGCGAAAACTGGACCTTTTATGAACTTAAAACTACGTTCGCCCGTTGAAATGTTTTCCTGAATAACTTCCGTTCCCGTAATATCCGACGGCATCAGATCAGGTGTGAACTGGATTCTTGAAAATTCAAGATTGAGAATTTGTGAAATCGTTGATACGATAAGCGTTTTGGCAAGTCCCGGAACTCCGACGATAAGACAGTGCCCTTTGGCAAAAAGCGAAATCAAAAGTTGGTCAAGTACGTCCTGCTGACCGACGATGACATTTCTTAATTGTTCAACAACCGCTCTTCTTGCCTCAACAAGTTTTTCCACAAGTTTCACATCTGAAATTTTTTCCATAATTGCTTGGCTCCCTATTTGTGATGTGGATGCTTCTATTAGTGGGTTAATTATACAAAATACTTGACTTTTATTCAACAGTTTGATAATATAAATATTCACTCGGTAATAAAATGATAAAAAAAATATATCTTGACTATAATGCGACCACGCCTATTCACCCGGAAGTGCTTGATGCAATGTTGCCGTATTTTAAGAATTTTTACGGTAACCCTTCAAGCGTTCATTCTTTTGGTCAAAAAACAAGAAACGCGGTTGAGGATGCACGGGAAAAAATTGCAAAATTTTTGGGTGCTGAAAATCCGTCTGAAATCGTTTTTACTTCCTGCGGAACGGAATCAAACAATTTTGCTATTAAAGGAATTGCATTTGCCAATAAAGATAAAAACTGTCATATAATTACATCCGCAATTGAGCATCACGCTGTGCTTGAACCCTGCGAATATCTTTCTAAAAAATTTGGGGTTGATGTGACATATCTACCTGTGGATAAATACGGAATTGTAAATCCCGAAGATATTAGAAAATCAATAACAGAAAAAACAGTTTTAATTTCCATAATGTACGCCAATAACGAAGTGGGAACGATTCAACCGATAGAGGAAATTGCAAAAATTGCAAAAGAAAAAAATATAATTTTTCATACTGATGCTGTGCAGGCAGCGGGTAAAATTTCCATTGATGTAAAGAAATTAGATGTTGATTTACTATCAGTTTCCGGACATAAACTTTATGCTCCAAAAGGTATCGGCGTTCTCTACATAAAAAAAGGCACGAAACTCCATCCGCTTCTTCACGGCGGAAGTCATGAAAAAAATAAACGGGCCGGAACCGAAAATGTTCCGTATATCGTCGGACTTGCCAAGGCGTGTGAAATTGCGGCGATAAATATAAAAGATGAAAACGAACGGATATTGAAACTCCGCCAAAAATTAGAAAAAGGAATTTTGGAAAAAATTGAATATGTTCAAATAAACGGTCACACAATGAAACGGCTTTCCAACACATCAAACATTTCTTTCAATTTCATAGAAGGTGAAGGTATTTTAATGTCGCTTGATTTGGATGGTTTTGCCGCCTCAACAGGAAGCGCGTGCACTTCGGGAACTTTGGAGCCATCTCATGTTTTATCCGCAATGGGTGTGCCGCCGGAACAGGCGCAAGGTTCTGTAAGATTTTCACTCGGTCATTATACAACTGAAAAAGATATGGACAAACTTTTGGAAATTTTGCCGAAAATCGTAGAGCGTTTGAGGTCAATGTCACCTCTGTGGGAAGACAGGATAAAAAAAGTTAACAGTTTGGATAAAGGTTAAAATTAAGGAGTTTCTATGCAATACTCGTCAAAAGTAATGGAACACTTTAACAATCCGAGAAATGTCGGGGAAATAACGGATGCAGATGGAGTTGGAAATGTCGGTAATCCTGTCTGTGGCGACATAATGCGGCTTTATATTAAAGTGAAAGACGGAATCATTATTGACGCGAAATTCAAAACATTCGGTTGCGGCGCGGCAATTGCAACATCTTCAATGGTAACTGAAATGGTAAAAGGAAAATCTGTTGACGAGGCATTAAAAATATCCAACCGGGCGGTTGCCGAAGCATTAGGCGGTTTGCCACCTGTCAAAATGCACTGCTCGGTTCTCGCCGAAGAAGCTCTCCGGGCCGCTATTGATGACTACTATAAAAAACATCCTGAACAAAAACCAAAATAGTCGTTAGAGAGATTGTCTCACGGAACCGCGTCCCGCCTGTGCGGGCACTCTCACTCAGTCGGCTGAATGTTTTAAGCCGAATTCCGTTGCCCCCGCACTTTGATGCGGGGAACTCCCTCACTCCACAATAATTAGGTGAATTTATGAAAAAAAGAGTGCTTGTTTTAATGTCGGGTGGTATTGATTCATCACTCGCCGCGTATATTCTTAAAAAATCCGGCTATGAAGTTATCGGTTGCACAATGCGACTTTTTTTATGCAAAAAAAAAACATCTGAAAAACAGTGCTGCTCGCCGGATGATATAAATGAAGCACGCAGGACAGCACAGCAATTAGGTATAAAACATTATGTTGTTGATAAAAAAAATATTTTTGAAAAATATGTAATTGAAAATTTTGTTTCCGAATATCTAAAAGGCAGAACCCCCAATCCTTGTATAATTTGTAATCTAAAAATAAAATTTGATGAAATGTTGAAATTTGCCAAAGGACTTGGATGTAATTTTTTAGCAACGGGGCATTATGCTAAAATAGAAAAAACAAAAACAAAATATCTGCTTAAAAAAGGCATTGATGAGTCAAAAGACCAGTCGTATTTTCTTTACGGGCTTAATCAGAAAAATCTTCCGCATATTTTGTTTCCCGTCGGTGATTACAAAAAAACGGAAATTAGAGAGTTTGCAAAAAAGTTAAAATTAAAAGTTGCCGATAAAAAAGAAAGTCAGGAAATATGTTTTGTTGAAAATGCGAATTATAGCGAATTTATTAAAACACGAACTGGGACAAATGCCCCAAAAAGCGGAAATATCATTGATACTTTCGGCAAGATTTTAGGGATTCACAAAGGGCTTTCATTTTATACTGTTGGTCAAAGGCGAGGTCTTGGTCTATCCGTAGGCACGCCCGTTTATGTCGTAAAAATTAACACGAAAAAAAATGAAATTATTGTAGGCAAGAAAGAAGAACTTTTGAACAGCGAGTTTGAAGTTGCAGATATTTCATGGACATTTTCACTGCCGAAAAAATTGGAAATTATTGCCAATGTAAGAATAAGATACAAACACAAGGAAGCAAAAGCAAAAATATATTTGATGAAAAATAATGCTGCAAAAGTTGTATTTGAAAAACCACAGATGTCAATCACACCGGGTCAGTCCGCGGTCTTTTATAAAAAAGACATTATTTTAGGCGGCGGGATAATAAAAAAGGTTTTCTAAATTATTTTTTATTTTTCTGTGCTAATCTTGAATTGATGGATTTTAAAACTTTTTGACTGCTTTCATGATTAGGATGTAACTGCAAACTTTTTTCAAGTGATTTTTTCGCTTCCAATAAATCATCCTTGTAAAAATAACTCCAACCTAATAACGCCCACGCATAATAGTAGTCAGGCGCTTTTTCTACAAATTTTTTAGATTCTTCAATTGCTTTGTCAAAATTAGCAGTATCTTGGTAGAAAGTAATCATCTTGTTATAGTTTACTACAGTTTCTTCCGTTTCGGTTTCTTTTTTTAAATCTTTTATATCTTTAACGCTAAGTACAATTATACCGATAACAACTAATATCAACGGTATAGTGGACCATATACTAAAATTTTTTATCCATCTGTAGATTTTCTCATTTTTCTGAGTTTGTCCTTGAATTTCAACTAAAATCTTCTGCAGAACTTCATTTTCCATAAATCCCCCTGATATAATGTTCAGTCCCAGTATATGGGACGAACAGATTTAAAATAAATATAAGTTATTAACATGTACAACCGCGAATTTTTTCAAAAATTTTTGTATAATTATCATCGGTCGATATCTT